>CBFHOK010000007.1:0-60583 GCA_965657575.1 Microbacteriaceae bacterium
GAGGTTCCAATGGATGACAACTTTGTGGTGATGGTCTATGACGACCGTCCTGGAATCGTAGCTGTCTATGGAAGCGCTTTTGCCGAGGCGAATGTCAACATCGCAGCCATGCAGATTGCTCGCAAGAGCGAGGGTGGCAAGGCGCTGAGTGTGGTTACTGTTGACAGTCCGGTATCAGCCGAAATCCTGGATGATATCCAATCCAAGATTCAGGCTGATTACGTTCGGGCTGTAACGCTGACTGAGCTTTAGAGCTCGTTTCGAGCTAAAGCATCCTGAGCAAACTTCCAAGTGGTGTATCCACCAGATAGGTTGCTTGCTTTGATTCCTCGGCTTTTCAGAATCTGAATTGCGGTGTGAGCGCGCTGTCCAACAGCACAGTGAACGACGTACTCATCACCCGCCAGTTCATCAAGCCTGTCTCGAATTTCATCTACAGGAGCCAAAATTGCTCCGGGAATGTGTCCTCGATCGAATTCAGCCTGGGTCCTAACATCCAGAATCTTCACTCCGCGCTGAACTTCTGAATCCAGTTGGTCCCAGTGAACATTTGGAGATTTGTTCTCCAGAACGTTGTTGCCAACATATCCGGCGTGGTTGATCGCGTCTTTAGCTGAACCAAACTGTGGCGAGTATGCAAGCTCGAGATTCATCAGGTCATTTACGCTCAGTCCTGCATAAATAGCGGTTGCGATGATGTCAATTCGCTTATCGGCACCATCTTTGCCAACCGACTGTGCTCCGAGCAGTTTGCCGGTTTTTGGATCAAAGATGACCTTCAGCGAGATTCTCTCCGAACCTGGGTAATAGCCCGCGTGACTACCTGGGTGAAGGTGAATGGCTTTGTAATCAATTCCCATTCTCTGGGCAAGGCCCTCAGTGATTCCAGTAAGTGCAGCTGCCATCCCAAAAGCACCGATGATTCCGGTTCCAATTGATTTTCTAGCTGGTTCAGACTCGCCTGCAATCACGTCTGCAACCAGTCTGCCGTGACGGTTGGCTAGGTTTGCCAGCCAAATCATCTGCTGCTGGTCAGTAATCAGGCTTTGTTTTTCAACAGCGTCACCAACGGCAAAGATGTTTGGATCACTGGTTCTCAGGTGGTCATCCACCTTGATGCCGCCAGCGTTCCCCATCTCAAGACCAGCCAGCTCAGCAAGCTTGCTATCAGCCACAACTCCAACTGAGGAGACCACTAGGTCAGCATCAATCACTCTTCCGTCTTTCAAGGTCAGAGTGTTTTCGCCAATGCTTTCGGTTTCGGCACTGACTGCAATCTCAACGCCGTTTTTGTTCAAATGCGCTTGGAACGGTTCAATCATTTCAATGTCAAACTGCGGCAAGATGTGGTCTCTGAATTCAACAAGCGTGGTCTTCACTCCTCGGTGAACAAGGTTTTCTGCAAGTTCAACACCGATGAATCCGGCACCCAGAATGGCGGCCGATTTGATTTCTCCGGCATCAACCATTTCTTTTATTCGAACGCTGTCTTCAACATCTTTCAAAACTACTGCTCGATCAATGCCCTCAATCGGAAGCTTCCTTGGGTTAGCACCAGGGGAGATGATGATGTAGTCATAATCCTCAACCTGTTCACCAGTTTCAGAATTGACTGCGGTAATTTTTTTATTCTCGCGATCAATTGCGGTGACCTCAGTGTTGACCCTGACATCGAGCTTGAATCTCTTCCAAAGTGATTCAGGTGTCTGCAGAAGCAGGCTCTCCTTTTTGTCAATCACTCCACCAATGAAATAGGGAAGACCGCAGTTAGCAAATGAAACATAAGGCCCCTTTTCATAGACGATGATCTCGGCATCTTCCCTCAGTCGCCGAAGCCTAGTTGCTGCACTCATGCCTCCGGCGACACCACCGATAATTACTACCTTCATATTCAAACCGTCCTTAGTCCTGCTCTTTTCCAAGCCACCATGCCGCCAGAGACATTTGAGACATCAAACCCTTGCGAGGCCAAAATCTTCGCCGCCTGAGCTGATCTCATGCCTGATTGGCACATCACCATCACTGGCCTTTCCTTAGCAATGGTTTTTAGGCGTCCTTCCAAGCTTCCAAGTGGTATGTGCTTGGCACCGGGGGCGTGACCTGATTTCCACTCATTACTTTCCCTAACATCAATCAGCTGAGCACCCTCATCCAGCTTCTGCTGAACTTCAGTGACTTTGATGCTTGGGGTTTTTGACTTAAATAACCCAAACATCAGATTGAAGGGTCGAAACTTACAGTCTTGCCCGAGCCAATCCAGGCACCAGTGCCACCTGCAACGCTTACACAGTCAAGTCCCTGTTGCTCCAAGAAGTTAGCGGCGGTCATCGACCTTCCACCACTTGCACAGATAATCCAAATCTTTTTGTCCTTTGGAAGCTCTCCAAGGTTTTCAGGGATTGAGTTCAATGGGATGTGTTTTGCCTGGGGAACGTGTCCGTCTTCGAATTCAAATGATTCCCTAACGTCAATTACGTATTCGCCAGCGGCGATTGCTTGCTCCAACTGATCTACGGTTACTTCCTGAGCCATGATTTCCTTTCAATAATTTCACCACTAGGACAGTGACAAAAATGCTTTCTCTAGTCGCTTGCGATCCGACTCACCATTCTCATCCAGAGCACAAGCAGCCAAGCCGCTACTCATAAGCGCAAAGCCTGCTCTGCTGATGGCTGCATTCGCAGCTGCTAGTTGAGTCAAAACGTCGGTGCAGTCTCGGCCCTCTTCAATCATCCGAACCACACCACCGAGTTGCCCCTGCGCTCGAACAAGTCGCTTGCGCACAGCTTCTAGGTCTTTTTCGTCCAAATCCATGATGTCTCCTTGACTACCTGACCCAAGTTAGCATACCCTAGGGGGTATAGAAAGGAAGTTATGAAAAAGTTTTTGAAATTGGCAGTCGCGGCCATTGCCGCTCTATTTGTCGCCACCTCTCTTGCAGGTTGTGCTGAGCCTGAGCAGGTAGCAGTCGAAGATTATGCGATGGTGATTGATGTCAGAACTCCTGAAGAGTTTAATGACGGCCACCTAGAGGGTGCCGAGAGAATTGGAATCGCTGACAGTGATTTTGAGCAGCGGATCAATGAGCTAGATAAAGACGCCGATTACTACATCTATTGTCGCAGTGGTAACCGTGCAGGTCAGGCAATCAATGACATGCGCGAAATGGGCTTCACCGGGTCACTGGTCAATGGCGGCAGTGTTGGTAACGCCAGCAGTCAAACCGGTTTAGCGGTTGTCAAATAGTTGAACTCCAAAGAGTTCTGGAACGCCCGTTATCGCGAGCAGCCCGAAAGCTGGGGCGAGAAACCAAATATCTTTCTGAGCCAGATTGATCTTCAAGGTTTATCTTCCGCAGTGGATTTAGCTGGCGGTAACGGGCGAAATTCTTTATGGCTTGCCTCACAAGGCCTAAAGGTTGAAAACGTAGATATCAGTGCAGTTGCACTCGAGCAGTTTTTGAAGCGAGCAGAAACCACCGGAGTCTCGGGTCAATGCCTTACCAATGAGTCGGATGCGATCACCGCAAGATTTTCTTTTAGCCCGGATCTGTTGCTGATTGCATATTTGCAACTGGACAGCAATTCACTTTCGGAAGCTCTGAAAAATGCTTTTTCACAGCTAAAACCTGGGGCAAGGGTTTTGGGAGTTTGGCATGCTGTTGAGAATCTTGAAAAAGGTTTCGGGGGCCCACCGAATAAAGACGTACTTGTTAGCAAAGAGCAGTTAGAAGAATTTGCCAGCGGTTATCAGTGGTCAGATTTGGAAATTGGAAACCGCCAGCGGATTGTTCAAACGGATGCTGGCGAGCGAATTGCCATCGATGTTGTTCTGGAGGGAGCACTCAAGGTTTAGCAGCTACTGGTCATCTGCACTAAAGTTGAGTAATCAACTGAGAGGTGACAGGTGGACAAGCTTAATTTGGCGGTAATTCCTGGAGATGGAATAGGTCAAGAAGTCACACCAGTGGCCTTGGAGGCGCTCAACAGGGCTTTGTCTCCCAAAGGCGTTGAACTCACCCACACCACCTACGATCTTGGTGCAGAGCGATATCTAAAAACGGGTGAAATACTAACTGAAGCAGACATGAGCCAGCTTGCATCTCATGATGCAATTTTGCTGGGCGCTGTTGGTGACCCACGGGTTCCTAGTGGGGTATTGGAACGTGGATTGCTACTCAAGCTCAGATTTGCTTTTGATCACCACATCAACCTAAGGCCTGCGAAGTCCTTTGAGGGTGTTCAGTCAGCCCTTTCAGGTAATCCCAAATTCGATTTCCTAGTTGTTCGTGAGGGAACTGAGGGTCCATACGTTGGAAATGGTGGAGCCATTCGAGTAGGCACCGATCAAGAAATTGCAAATGAAGTCAGTGTAAATACGGCTTTCGGGGTGGAGCGGGTTGTTCGCTTTGCTTTTGCTCAGGCACTTGCAAGATCAAAAAAACTTACGCTGGTTCACAAAACCAATGTCTTGACCTTTGCCGGAAGCCTTTGGCAGCGAATTGTGGATGAAGTTTCTGAAGAGTTTCCAACAGTTGAAACTGACTATATGCACATAGATGCTGCAACCATTCACATGGTTTCAAGCCCGTCCAGGTTTGATGTGATTGTCACCGACAATTTATTTGGCGACATCATCACCGACCTAGCCGCCGCCATTGGAGGTGGCATAGGACTGGCCGCATCGGCTAATCTAAACCCCACTGGAAAATTTCCATCCATGTTCGAACCCGTTCATGGTTCGGCTCCGGATATCGCTGGCAAAAACCTGGCGGATCCAACCGCGGCCATCCTCTCCGCGGGTCTGTTAGCCGAACAGCTTGGCTACAACATTGCCGCTGAGCAAATCAACCTGGCAGTAAGTGATTACATCGCTCAGGGGCGGGGAGAGAAGTCAACCGACAAAATTGCAGAAAGCATTTTGTCCAAAATCTAATGAGGAAGTCATGACCGTAGAGTTTCATCAATCACTTAATCAGTATCCGCTGCCGGATGAGGCCAGGGAAGCAATCTTGGCAAACCCAACTTTTGGCACCCACTTCACTGATCACCAGGTGGCTATCTATTGGGAAAAGGGGCGCGGCTGGCATCAGGCAGAGGTGATTCCCTACGGACCAATTCAGCTGGATCCGTCAGCCGCTGTTTTGCACTACGGACAAGAGGTTTTTGAAGGTATCAAAGCGTATCGCCACGAAGATGGTTCAATCTGGACTTTTCGTCCCAACGAAAACGCCAGCCGCTTGCAAAAAAGTGCAAGAAGAATGGCGCTACCGGAATTGCCGGAGGATTTGTTTATTCAGTCTTTGCATGAACTGATTGCTGTTGATGGGGCTTGGGTTCCGGAACCAGAGAATGAAAAAACGCTTTATTTCAGACCGTTTGAAATTGCTGCCGAAAACTATTTGGGGGTAAGGGCTGCAAACAGAGCGGAATATCGTTTGATCGCCTCTCCAGTTGGCCCCTACTTCACTGGTGGACTAAAGCCAGTCAAGATTTGGATTGCTCTGGGGAGCGCTAGGGCTGGTAGATACGGAACAGGTGAGGCCAAGACTGGCGGAAACTATGCAGCCAGCCTTCTTGCCCAGCAAGAGGGCCAGGAAAACGGCTGCTCACAAGTTTTGTTTTTGGATGCTGAAACAGGTGAATACATCGAAGAGCTCGGTGGCATGAATATCTTTTTTGTAAGAAAAGATGGAACTGTTCTCACTCCCTCTTTAGAAGGCACCATTCTTCGAGGAATCACCAGAGACAGTGTTGTGACACTTCTGGAAGACAGGGGAATATCAGTCGAACAGCGAAAGATCACTCTTGCTGAAGTTCGAGAAGGTATGAACTCAGGGGAAATCACGGAGGTTTTCGCTTGTGGCACTGCGGCCGTAATTACTCCAATTGGGCAATTGATTTCAACCGAAGAAACCATTGGTAATGAAAATGCCGAACCGGGGGAGTTAACTGTTTCTCTGAGGCAGGAGCTGACCGGGATTCAGTACGGCAGGGTAGAAGACAAACACGGTTGGATGCACAAGTTAGGTGACAAGTAATATGCGAATTGCAAGATTTAGCGATAATGGCACGCCCAAATATGGCGTAGTAGATGGACCGGAATTGTCTGTTCTGACGGGTCATCCGCTAGTTGATGGCTATGAAACCACTGGTGAGCGAGTGGCAATCAAAGATGTGAAACTATTGTCGCCAACTCTTCCATCGAAAATAGTTTGCATCGGTATGAACTACCAGGCGCATGCCATGGAAATTGGTCAGGACGTGCCTGATGAACCGTTGATGTTTTTCAAACCAAATACAGCCATTATTGGTCCAGGAGACCACATTCAACTGCCGCATCAGAGTGACCAGGTTGAGTTGGAGATTGAGCTGGCCATTGTGATTGGAAAACTGACAAAGAACATTACCGTCGCCGAAGCCAAAGACCACATCTGGGGATACACCGTAGGGAATGATGTGACTGCCAGGGATTTGCAATTTAGTGATCTGCAGTGGGCAAGATCAAAAGGTTTTGACACCTTCTGTCCAATCGGTCCATGGGTGGAAACTGAGTTTGATCCAGAGGATCAGGTGATTGAGTCTCGAGTAAACGGTGAGGTGAGACAGAGAGCAAGCCTGTCGGATATGCACTTCAAGCCTTTGGAACTGGTGAGCTACGTCAGTGAAAACGTGACTTTATTGCCAGGAGATGTGATTGTCACGGGATCTCCCGCGGGGATTTCCAAAATAGATTCGGGGGATGTTATTGAGTGCGAAATTGAAGGTGTTGGCACTCTAATCAATCCTGTTTCGTAAACTAAGCCAGTCATGACAAATCTATCTGCACCAACTACTAGCGCATCTGGAAGCAACGTAAGAGTTCGCTTCTCTCCATCCCCAACGGGAATTCCCCACGTAGGGCTTATAAGGACTGCGCTGTTTAACTGGGCCTATGCCAGAAATCAGGGTGGGAAGTTTATCTTCCGTGTTGAGGACACCGATGCTGCACGAGACAGCGATGAGTCCCTAAAGCAGATCATGGATGGATTGCACTGGTTGGGAATTAATTGGGACGAAGGCTACGGAGTCGGGGGCGATCATGGTCCATACAGGCAGAGTGAGCGCAAAGACATTTATCAAGAGGTCATTCAAAAGCTTATTGACTCTGGGCACATCTACGAGAGTTTTCTCACAGGCGAAGAGATAGAGGCGAGAAACTTAGCTAATGGAAGGCCAAAACAACTTGGCTATGACAACAGCGAAAGAGAACTTGACGAGAAACAGAAGCAAGCCTATAGAAATGATGGGAGACTTCCCGCTCTTAGGGTGAAGGTTCCCGATCAAGAAATCAAATTTGTGGACCTGGTTCGCGGTGAGATTAGTTTCCCAGCGGGTTCTTTCCCCGACTTTGTTGTTGTTAGGCCAAACGGCGAGCCCCTATACACTCTGGTGAATCCAGTCGATGATGCATTGATGGGGATCACGCATGTCTTGAGGGGTGAGGACCTTCTCAGCTCCACCCCAAGGCAGATTGTTTTATATAACGCAATGTATGAAGCGGGAATCACCAAGTTCATTCCAAGATTTGGCCACCTGCCGTTTGTGATGGGAGAGGGAAATAAAAAACTATCCAAGCGTGACCCGGAAAGTGATTTGTTTGTTCACAAAAAACGCGGATTTATTCACGAGGGATTGCTGAACTATCTAGCTCTGTTGGGTTGGTCAATTGGTCCAGATAGAGATATTTTTTCCCTCGATGAGTTGTGTGAAAACTTTAATGTGGAGGATGTTAACCCAAACCCCGCGAGGTTTGACCAGGCGAAGGCGGAAGCCATCAACGCCGCCCATATAAGGCTTTTAGATCCGGAAGACTTCGAACAAAGACTGATTCCTTATTTGAGGGCCCAAGGTTTGGTTGCAACACCACCAACGGATAAACAGCTAGAGATTTTGAAAGCAAGCGCGCCGTTGGTTCAAGAGCGCATTACAGTTCTCAGTGAATCAGTCGAGATGTTGAGATTCCTTTTTGTCGACAGTGTCAGCTATGAGGACGACGCCATGGACAAACTCCCGGGTAACACCCTGGACGTTTTGGATGCTTCGATTGAGGCTCTGGAGGCTTTAGAGAAGTGGACAACCGAGGAAATTCAGAGTGCTCTGCAAACCGCTTTGATAGACAAGCTTGAGCTGAAGCCTCGAATTGCTTTTGGCCCTTTGAGGTCAGCGGTTAGTGGAAGAAGGGTTTCACCTCCATTATTTGAATCGCTTGAAATCTTGGGCAAAGAAAAAACCCTTGAACGTCTGAGAGAGTTTCCTTCTGTCATAGCTAGACGCTAAGATGGGAGGCTGAACCCCAAGGGGTTCAAACCCTTGGGGTATGGTGTAATTGGCAACACGGAGGTTTCTGGTACCTTTGTTCTTGGTTCGAGTCCAGGTACCCCAGCAAGGAAAATATGCTTGAAACGGTTGCAACTTGGATTCTCGTAGTTGCTTTTCTAAAACTCTCTTTATTTCAGACAGCTCTAGCATTCGGGGCTGGTTGGGGAGCGTTTGCCTATGGCGGATCTCATAAGGGGAAACTTCCAACCAATTTGCGCATCTCTAGCGTTTTTAGTGCTGTCATAGCTCTTGCCTTGGCGGGACATTATTTGGCGGAGCTGGGGGTCCTTGCAAGTCTTTTGGAAACTCAGTGGAGAGAGATTGTCAACTGGGTCTTGTTTGGTCTTTTGGTTATCGGAGCAGTTTTGAATAACATTTCGAGATCCTCTTCAGAGAGGAAGCTCTGGGGCCCGATAACCATTGTCATGGCTGTCAGTGCTCTAATTGTCGCCCTCTAGGTCAATGCTCTCGCCCGGTTTCAGATACCTAAACTCCCCACCATTTTTTTCAACGATTTCTTGAATTCTTGAGTTTTGCAGCTGGTGTCCGATGTCACTTAGAAGAGCGTTGTGAGTTGGGAAGCAAAGTTTTGGCCTCACCAGTTCTAGATAATCAATTACATCGGCAATCTTCAACCACGGAGCGCTGGATGGTACGGCCAAAAGCTTCGGCTGATGTTCAGGGGGAGTGTAGCTATCACCTGGGTAATAAAAACTACCGTTCACCATCACCGCGGTATTTTGAACCAAAGGAAGGCTTCGGTGAATTTCCTGATGCATATCTCCAAAAAACTCAAGTTTGAAGCCATCAACCTCATATAAATCTCCGTGCTGCACCACCGTCACGTCAATCCCGGCTAGTTTTTCTGCAACTTCAAAGGTTGAAAAGATTTTTAGGCTTGGATTGAGCTCTAAGAGTTTTTCAATATTAGGTCTGTGACAGTGGTCTTCATGCTGATGGGTTATCACCACCGCCGAGGACTTGGTTGCCGCAAAGTCCTCTGAGAAATTGCCTGGATCAATCCAAAGGACTGAGCCTTGGGTTTCCAATCGCAGGCAAGCGTGAGTGAATTTGGTTATTTTCATGACCCTCTTTCCAGAAACAGTCTAAATTTATTGGAATCGATTGGAGAGCAAATGATTGCTTTGGTTGTAAATCCGAATGCTGGTGGCAAAGTTGCCAGAGCATATTTTGCAGCCAAAGACTTTTTGAAAGAAAACTCCATTGAACACACTTTGGTTTCTGCCGAAAACCCGGATCAGGCACGAGCTGAAATTAGTGAACTTGCGCCAGATTTGATTGTTGCAATCGGCGGTGATGGAACACTTCATTCGCTGACAGGCTTGGCGATAGAACAAAAGGTTCCAATTATCCTGCTGCCGGCGGGTAGTGGCAATGACAGTGCCAGGAAATTAGACCTGACAGATAAATCCGCAGAACAAATACTTGCCATTGGATTGATTGAAAAAAAGTTTTCTGAGATTGACGTTATGCGGGTGACGGTTGCTGACGGCGTATTTTTCTCAACCGGGACTATCTCAGCTGGATTGGATTCGAGGGTAAACCAAAGAACAAATAATTATCGCTTTGGTGGATTTTTGAAATACCCCATCGGTCTTCTCATGGAACTACCTGCTTTTGAGGCAGTTGATTACAAACTGGTGGTTGATGGAAAAGAAAGTGTTTTTAGAGGGATGCTCTGTTCGGTTTCTAACTCTGGCATTTTTGGCGGTGGGATGAAAATTGTCCCGAATGCGCAAATTTTCGATGGATCGCTGGAGCTATTTACTGTTTCTGAAATATCTAAATCGGAACTGCTCAAGGTATTTCCAAGGGTTTATCAGGGAACTCACCTAAGCCACCCAGCGGTAGGGGTTGCTAGTGTCAAAAAACTAGCACTTGCGGCAGAAGTTCCGATTTATGCAGATGGCGAACCGCTTGGGTTTGGAGGGTTTGAGGTGGAGGTTGTCGCTAAAGCTCTGAAAATAGCTGTCTAACCTTTGCGTTGGGGTGAAATATATGGAATACTTTCCTAGTTCACGGCCCCATCGTTTAGCGGCCTAGGACGCCGCCCTCTCACGGCGGTAGCGCGGGTTCAAATCCCGCTGGGGTCACCAAACTCGCTTTCAACGCCAAAAGCTTGGGAGCGAGTTTTTATTTTTGCCAGCGTGCGCTGACGCTACTGAAAATCACTATTAGCACCACTGGGATCAGGGCTGCGGCGTTTAGTCCACCAAAGGTGAAGTTCACCAGAATGACTCCAGCTACCGCACCACCCAAAGCCCCAGACAGGTTCATAAGCGTGTCACTAAAGCCTTGAACCTTTGTTCTTTCACCTGTCGGCAAAACTTCACTGATCAGAGCGGATGCCGCAACTGTTGCAGCAGACCAGCCAAGCCCTAAGAAGAAAAGCCCAATGAACACCAGCCAGTAGTCGTATTGACCAAATCCAGAAATTATGAGCGAGATTAGGAAGATAACCTGGCCGAGTAATACGGTTTTTACAGTGCCGATGTTGTCGCTCATGATTCCAAAAATCGGCGCAAATGCATACATCCCAGCGATGTGCATGCTGATGGTGAAGCCAACAGCGGTTAGGTCGCTTCCAGAAGAATGCAGATGAACTGGTGTCATGCTCATCACCGAGACCATCACCATATGACTGAGAGCTATCGTCATAACCGCATAGCCAGCCATTGGATACTGCTTGATGACCTCAATGGCGGCTTTGAAACTAACGGATTTCCTGCTGGGTTCAATTCCAGCTTCCCGTCGAGCAACAATCAATGGGTCGGGTTTGAGCCCAAACCAGAAAATTGAAGTTGAAATAAGTTGAGCTAAAACTGTGAAGGCAAAGGGACCGGTTAATTCAGGCATGCCAACCAATGCTCCAAACCACTCACCCGGCCCAAACATGTTTGGGCCAATAACCGCCCCAACGGTGGTAGCCCACACAACCAGAGATAAATCTCTACCGGTTGCTTTTTTGCAGGGCAAATCAGTTGCAGCAAACCTTGCCTGCAGCTGAACTGCAGATGCCGAACCCAACAAAAAAAGCGAAAGCATTAGAGTGAAAGGGTTTTCAATAGCGGCACTGAAAACGATCAAAAACGCACCACTGACCGCGAGCGCTGCACCGGTTGCTAATGCCACCCTGCGACCGTATCTGCCTGCAAGATTAGCTAACGGCATCGCCCAGACAGCAGCTCCAAGAGTTGAAAGGGTTGCTGCCAATCCACTCAGTTCCGCACCAATAATCTCGGCAGCTAGCAGGGCACCAACCGACAGGGTGGCGCCAAGCCCAAACCCACCCATGACCTGGCCAAGGGCTAAAACCTTGACTGTTCGACGCTGCAGCTGGTCAAATGGGAAGTCACTCTGACGATTAATGGTTGGAGCAGATGCCATGCGTGGAGAATATCACTCCGCTAAAATAGGCAGGCTAAGACCAGTGAGGTGAAATTGGCTGATAAACCGTTAACGCTTGCAGAAAAACTCTGGCGCGACCATCTAGTTGTAAAAGGTGAAGATGGTGCACCTGACCTGATTTATATTGACCTGCACCTAATTCACGAGGTGACTTCACCACAGGCGTTTGATGGTTTGCGTCTGGCGGGCAGGGACATTAGAAGGCGCGATCTGACAATCGCCACCGAAGATCACAACACCCCAACTAAAGACATTCACCTGCCAATCGCAGAGCCAACCAGTGCCAAGCAGGTTCAGGCACTAAGGGAAAACACTGAAGAGTATGGCGTAAGAATTCACTCACTTGGAGATAAAAACCAAGGCATTGTTCACGTTGTTGGGCCGCAGCTTGGTTTGACAATGCCTGGAATCACGGTGGTTTGTGGAGATAGCCACACCTCAACCCACGGTGCATTCGGAGCACTGGCTATGGGAATTGGAACAAGTGAAGTTGAGCATGTTCTAGCCACACAGACACTGCCGCTGAAGCCTTTCAAGACAATGGCCATCAATGTTGAAGGAAGCCTTCGTCCTGGGGTTAGCGCGAAAGACATTATTTTGGCAATCATCGCCAAAATTGGGACTGGCGGGGGACAGGGGTATGTCCTTGAGTATCGAGGAAGCGCTATCAGAGAGCTCTCGATGGAAGGTCGTATGACGATTTGCAATATGTCGATTGAAGCTGGTGCTAGAGCTGGCATGGTAGCCCCAGATGAGACCACCTTCGAGTACCTAAAGGGTCGCCCACACGCACCGGAAGGTAAAGATTGGGACGAGGCAATCGATTATTGGAAGACCTTGAAAACCGACGAGGGGGCAGAGTTTGACGCCGAGGTCTTCATAAATGCTGATGAGCTTGATCCATTCGTAACTTGGGGCACAAACCCAGGTCAAGGTGTTTCTCTGCTGGGAGAGGTTCCGTCTCCAGAGGCTTTCCAGGATGAATCCGACAGGGAAAGTGCTGAGCAGGCACTGAAGTACATGGACTTGCAGCCTGGAACCAAGATGAAAGACATTCGGGTCGACACTGTGTTTTTGGGTTCCTGCACAAACTCTCGTATTGAGGACCTAAGAGCTGCCGCTCAGCTTCTGAAGGGCAAGAAACTGGCTGAGGGTCTAACCATGTTGGTGGTTCCTGGGTCTCAGAAGGTTCGAATCGAGGCAGAGTCTGAGGGCCTGGACAAGATTTTTAAAGATTTTGGAGCTGAATGGAGATTTGCGGGTTGTTCGGCCTGTTTGGGAATGAACCCTGACAAGGTGGGCGAGTTCAAAAGAGCCGCCAGTACATCCAATAGAAACTTCGTTGGTCGTCAAGGTAAAAATGCAAGGACCCACCTTGTCAGTCCGGTTGTTGCTGCAGCTACTGCAATTCGCGGCACCTTGAGCGCACCAAGTGATTTGGAGGATTAGCCAATGGAAAAAATTTCTAACTTCACCGGTGTCGGTGTTCCATTTCGTTACAGCAATGTCGACACCGACCAGATAATCCCCGCCATTTACCTAAAGCGCATCGCTAAGACCGGTTATGAAGATGGCTTGTTTTCAACGCTCAGACAAGATCCTGATTTCATATTGAACCAGGAGGCTTATAAAAACCCACAGGTATTGGTTGCCGGAAGTGATTTCGGAACAGGTTCTTCCAGGGAGCATGCAGTTTGGGCTCTGCGTGACTTCGGCTTCAAAGCAGTGTTCTCGCCAAAGTTTGCAGATATCTTTCGATCTAACTGCGGAAAGCAGGGTGTGATTGCTGGTCAGATTGCAAATTCTGACACCGTAAAACTTTGGGAAGCGATGGAGGCCCAGCCAGGAGTTGAGCTTGAAGTGGACCTTCCGAGTCAAACCGTTCGTTGCGGAGAGTTGACTATAGATTTCGAGATTGACGAATACACTAAATGGCGTCTCTCAGAAGGTCTTGACGATATCGGCATTACCCTTCAACAAGAGGACAAGATTGCCGAGTTCGAAGCCCGGCGAGCGTCTTGGAGACCCAAGACACTCCCGGTTAAAGGAGACTAATGGGCCAGCTGGTCATCAATGGAGGCAAGCCGCTCAAGGGACGAATTGAGTTGCGGGGCGCCAAGAATTTGGTGACAAAGGCTATGGTCGCATCACTTTTGGCGGATAGCCCAAGTGTTCTCAAAGACGTTCCTCATATCCGCGATGTTGAGGTTGTCTCAGGGTTATTGAACCTCCACGGTGTCAAGGTAGAGCACGGTGAAGATGGCGTGATGAAGCTGGACCCCAGTGGTGTGAAGCAAGCTCGAGTGGTTGATATTGATGCACACGCTGGATCTTCAAGAATTCCGATTTTGTTTTGCGGACCACTATTGCACCAATTAGGCGAGGCGTTCATTCCCCAACTTGGCGGTTGCCAAATCGGGGACAGGCCAATTGATTTTCACCTGGATGTGCTCAGGGCATTTGGGGCAACTGTTGAAAAGCAAATTGATGGTATTCGACTGAGTGCTCCGGATGGATTGGTTGGAACGAAAATAGAGCTTCCCTATCCAAGCGTTGGCGCGACTGAGCAGGTTTTGCTCAGTGCTACCAGAGCTAAGGGAATTACTGAGCTCAGCGGAGCTGCGGTTGAGCCAGAAATCATTGACTTGATTGCCATTTTGCAGAAAATGGGAGCAATTATTTCTGTTGATACCGATCGCGTGATTCGCATTGAGGGCGTTGACCGAATGGATGGCTATAGCCACCGGTCCCTATTTGATCGTAACGAAGCAGCCAGTTGGGCGGCAGCTGCACTTGCCACCGGCGGCGATATTTTTGTTGCCGGTGCTGAACAGACAAAGATGACCACCTTTCTAAACGTTTTTAGAAAAATCGGTGGAGCATTCGATATTGAAGACGATGGAATTAGGTTTTTCCACCCTGGCGGAGAGCTCAAGCCAGTTGTCATTGAGACAGATGTTCATCCGGGCTTTATGACAGATTGGCAGCAACCTTTGGTGGTTGCACTGTCGCAGGCTAAAGGCTTGTCAATTGTCCACGAGACGGTCTATGAAAACAGGTTTGGGTTCACAGAAGCACTTAGGCAGATGGGTGCTGAGATTCAGATTTATAGAGAGTGTCTTGGGGGCCACCCTTGCAGATTTGGAAGAAGAAATTTCTATCACTCGGCGGTAATTAGTGGACCAACAAAACTTGTTGGTGCGGATATTACCGTTCCAGATCTTCGTGGAGGGTTCTCGCACGTAGTAGCAGCACTTGCCGCAGAGGGTAAATCGACTGTTTCAAATATCGAGCTAATTAGCCGGGGTTACGAACACTTCTTAGACAAACTGACCGCCTTGGGGGCTGACTTTGTGGTGACAGAAGATGCCAGAGCGTGAACATAAACTCCCGCCAATTCCCAAGAAGCGGGAAAAGAATCTGGCTTTATGGGCGGTGGCGTTCATCCTCGCGCCACTTTTTAGGTTGTTTTTCAATACTGTTCCACAAGGAATTGAAAACCTTCCCAAAAAAGGCCCCTATATCCTGGTCAGTAATCACACCAGCTATGCAGACCCCTTGGCCATGGCATATTTCATCTTTGTTCAGCTGGGCAGGGCCCCACACTTCCTAGCCAAAGAAAGCCTTTTCAGAATTCCTGTTTTCGGCAGATTGCTGCCTTATTTGGGCCAGGTTCCGATATACCGTCAAGGCAGGTCTAATCAAGACTCTCTGAGTGCCGCTAAGGCCTATTTGGCCGCTGGTCACACAATCATTATGTTCCCAGAGGGAACACTAACCAGAGATCCTGATTACTGGCCCATGAGAGGCAGGTCTGGAGCAATCCGACTGGCTATTGAAAGCGGGGTTTCGGTGTATCCGGTTGCTCATCACGGAGTTGAAAAGGTCTTACCTAGATACAGCAAAAATTTCCGTCCCTCTCCTTTCAAAAAGGTGGTTATCCAAATTGGGGAACAAATAGATCTCTCGGGTTTTGAAGCAAGTGATGGGCCCGCAAAGATGGCTGAAGCCACCGAGATAGTCATGCAGGCAATCACCGATGAGCTTAGAAAGATACGCTCTGGAGAGCCACCAGCCAAGCGCTGGGACCCAAAGGAGAGCGGTCAGGCAGCGTATGGAAACTATCGGAAGAAGAAAAAGTGAATTTAGCCGTCATCGGGGCCGGTAGCTGGGGAACCACCTATGCAAAGATTTTGGCCGACAGCGGGCATCAGGTGACACTGTATTCGCGCAGGACTGAGCTTGCCGATGAGATAAACACTCACCGACGAAATTCAGACTATCTGCCGGGTATTACGCTTCCTGAATCGATAACCGCTACCAGTGATTTGCAATCTGCGCTTGCCGATGCCGAACAAATTTATTTGGCAATACCCTCGAATACCTTGCGTGAGTTTTTAGTTGAGTCCCGCAGCATGTTTGGCGATGCGCTGATAGTTAGTTTGATGAAGGGTTTGGAGTCTCAAACCCAAAAGCGAATGAGTGAGGTAATCGCTGAGGTTGCTGAGGTGGATATCAATCGTGTTGTGGTTGTGAGTGGTCCTAACTTGGCTTTGGAGATTGCTCAGGGTCAACCGGCTGCCAGTGTTGCGGCATGTTCAAACATTGATAACGCGATGAGTGTTGCAAAGGCTTCATCGAATGAGTACTTCACGGTGTTTGCAAACGAGGATGTGATCGGAACAGAGTTGGGCGGTGTTTTGAAAAACCTCATAGCACTCGCTCTTGGAATCGTTAGCGGTGTCGGTCACGGGCAAAACACTAAAGCCAGCATTTTGACCAGAGGACTCAGTGAGATAACCAGATTTGCTGTTGCACTGGGAGCGAGGCGCCGAACGATGTATGGGTTGGCGGGTCTAGGTGACCTGGTTGCAACCGGTGAATCCAATCTGTCAAGGAATCATCGTGCCGGGGAGATGCTGGGTAAGGGCTATTCCAAGCGAGAGGTTTTGAAGCTGATGCGACAGACCGCAGAGGGTTTATCCTCGGTTCAGCCGGTGTTGAGCCTGGCTGGCGAACATAATCTGTCATTGCCCATCATCGAGCAGCTGAGTCAGGTAATCGATGGGAAGATGCCGGTCGCGGAGTTCGGCAATAAACTGACCCACGAAACCGAAGAGGCGGAAATCGAATGAGGGTCTTGGTTATTTGCGGAGGGGAATCTTCCGAGCACAGCGTTTCGCTGGTAACGACCAGAGCAGTATTAGAAGCAATTGACCCTGAGCACGAGGTAATTGTCGTTGGCATCACTCCTGAGGGAAAACACATCCTGCTTCCAGAAATTCAAGATTGGACTCTTGCCGAGTCACCAAAACTTGAAGACAACGATTTAGAGATTTTGTGGCCATTGGGTGGCGGAGAGCTTGCTTATTTTGAATACCGAGAATTAATTCCGATCGGTGAGATTGATGTCTGTCTACCACTGCTGCATGGAGACAATGGCGAGGATGGTTCAATTCAGGGATTGTTGCAGCTTTGCCATATTCCATTTATTGGAAACGGAATTTCTGCATCAGCTGTTGCGATGGATAAGCAGCTCACTAAAAACCTTGCCAGGCAGGCAGGAATTCCAGTTTGTGATGAGCAGATAGTTGATCACAACGAATTTCTAGACAATCCTGAGCAAAGCTTTCACAGCGTTGCCGAAAACTTAAACTACCCGGTTGTAGTCAAACCAGCCAGAAGTGGTTCCAGCGTTGGGGTGAGCGTTGCTGAGAACGGGTCTGAGTTATTGAGGGCAATCAGGGACGCGTTTGAGCAAGATGAGAAGGTGCTTATCGAGCCACGGCTTATCGGCAGAGAGCTAGAAATTGCAGTTCTAGAAGACCTCGATGGTCAGTTGTTGACCTCCAGTGCTGGTGAAATCACCGTCGGTGGTGGTGGCATCTATGATTACCAGGCGAAGTATTTGTCCGATGCGGCAAAGCTATCTATTCCAGCAGATCTAACCGAAGAGCAATTAGCGACAGGTCAGGAGCTATCCAAAAAAGCCTTTAGGGCGCTGGGTTGTTCAGGGCTTGCCAGGGTTGATTTCTTTCTAACTGATGACGGATGGGTGCTTAGCGAGGTAAACACCATGCCTGGCTTTACACCGATTTCGATGTATCCAAAGCTCTGGGAGGAATCCGGAATGGACTACCGAGAGCTAATTGCTAAATTGATTGAGCTAGCTATTCGATAACGGTGCAGAACTTTGTGGCCTGAACCACAGAAATCGCTGGGGCGAGTTCTTCGAGTGTTGTGATCCCACTTGCTTGTTCTGAATCAACGATTATTTCTGTTGCTGGGTCACGACCAAATGTCACAAACCTAAAACTCGGGGCTTGTGAGTCATCAACCAGCCAGTCAACCCCACCTGCTGTCACGCAAGGTAGCAGTGACGCCTCAACTGGCTCGAGCCCGCATCTGTAGATAATTGCCGTTGGGTCACCCCAGGCTGCGGTTGCCTGAGCGTTTGTGTATTTTCGCTCGTGTGGACCAATCTCATCTGGAACCCTCACAGATATCTCCGCACATGCCGGATTGTTTGCATCATCGGCAGCCTCCAGCGAAACCAGAGGAGTGCAAGCGGTGAGAAACAATATTGGCAACAGAAGCAAAATTTTCATCTGAAACAGGTTACCTTTGAATGCGTGCCAACAATCTATGAATTAGGTGAAAAAGAATCACTAAAGCGCGCCCTGAATAAACTCAAACCCTCAGCCAATGCAGTCATCGGTAGCGGTGATGATGCAGCGCTTCTCTCTGCAGAGAGCGGAAGTTATCTGGTCAGCACCGACACGATGATTGAAAACCATGACTACCGATTGGATTTTTCATCCGCTTTCGACCTCGGCTGGAAGGCCATCGCCACAAACTATTCAGATATTGCAGCGATGGGTGGAATTCCAACAGCAGCTGTTGTTGCAGTAAGTGTCGCTGCGGAGACCGAGATTGATTGGTTGATTGGTTTTGTTGAGGGTTTGCAATCGGCATGTCATTCCCTGGCGCCGGGCTCCAGCGTAGTTGGTGGCGATTTAGCAACTGCCGAGAATGGTTTTATCTCAGTCACCGCCTTTGGGGACATGCAAGGCCTAAGTCCTGTCAAAAGAGACGGTGCGAGTGAGGGAGACGGGGTCTATGTTGCAGGGACCTTGGGAAAGGCCGCTGCTGGGTTGGCTCTACTGCACCATCCAGACGAGCAGTTTGCCCGAAGCTACGACGAGTTTGTGAATATCCAACTGAGGCCAAATCCTCCAATTGAACTAGGTGCCGTTGCCAGCAAATCCAATGCTTCGGCGATGATGGATATCAGCGATGGCTTGTCATCTGATGCCTATCGCTTAGCCGAGGCAAGTGGTGTGACAATCGACATTGATTCGTCTTCGTTGCTTGGCTTCCAGGCTGTGTTGGAACAGGCCGCACAGAGCATTGATACCGACACTCTTCCCTGGGTATTACACGGTGGCGAAGATCACTCCCTGCTGGTTACTTTTCCTAGAGATGCGGAAATTCCAAGGGGTTTCAAAAAAATTGGCACCTGCAAAAAATTCACAACACCGTTGCTGTTGGATGGTAAACCGCTAGAACCCTCAGGCTGGGATTCGGTCAGGGGCTAGTTCATCAAAGGCTAGTGCAGCAGGCTGTTTAGGGTAACTCCGGCACCCTCTCTGGCCAGAGCTTCAACAGCACCGGTCTGAGAGTTTCTTCTAAACAGCAGATTGTTTTTACCGCTCAATTCGCTGGCTTTGACCTGCTGAGTCCCGTCATCGGCAATCAGTGACAGTTTTGTTCCGGCAGTCAAATACAAACCCGCCTCCAAAACGCAGTCGTCACCAAGTGAGATACCAAGACCACTGTTTGCACCGAGCAGACTTCTTTTTCCAATAGAGATCTTGTGCTTTCCACCACCGCTGAGGGTTCCCATTATTGATGCCCCACCGCCGATGTCGCTTCCATCGCCAACGACTACACCCTGGGATATGCGACCCTCGACCATTGATGTGCCGAGTGTGCCGGCGTTGAAGTTCACAAACCCCTCGTGCATTACAACTGTCCCGGGTGCAAGGTGTGCTCCAAGTCGAATCCTGGAGGCATCTCCAATTCTCACCTTTTCCGGTGTTACGTAATCAACCATTCTTGGAAACTTGTCCATGTTGATTACAAAAACACCCTCTTTTTTGAACTCCGCAAGCTTGTTTTGATAAACCTGGTTTGTAACCGGACCGCGGTTGGTGAAAACAACATTTGGAAGATTTGCGAATAAACCATCAAGGTTTATTGAATTGGGGGTTACCAGGCAGTGGGAGAGTAGGTGCAATCTGAGGTATGCATCAGAAACACTTGTTACTGGAAGTGTCAGATCAATTTCAGTTCTGATCGGTTTGGTCTGAACCTCCCTGAGTTTGTCCTCATAGCTCATCCCCTCAATCGCGGCGGGTGCAAACCACTGGCTGTCATCGCCCGGCGCAGGGCCAAGTTTTGGCTCTGGATACCAGGTGTCCAAGATTTCACCCGATCGGTCAAAAGTTGCAAGTCCGTGGCCCCAGGCCATTGAATCAATGTGTTCACTAGTCATAACTGCCATAACTTTACAGGCTACGCTTGAAATCATGAATTCACTCGATTTGAGCCAGTCGCTAGCTGAACTAACAATCGATGTCTGCAATATCGAAAGTGTTAGCGGTGATGAGAAAACTCTTGCCGACCTAGTAGAAAACTCTCTGAAGCTTGATCACCTTGAGGTAATACGAGATGGAAACGCAGTGATTGCCAAAACAAACCTCGGTCGTAAAAAAAGAATCATTTTGGCAGGGCATCTGGACACGGTTCCAGTTGCTGAAAACCTTCCAGCACAGCTTATGCATTTCGAACGCGAACAGGTTGTCTGGGGCAGGGGTTCGGTGGATATGAAAGGCGGGGTTGCAGTTTTTTTGAAACTGGCCGCGGAGCTTAGGGAGCCAAAATACGACCTGACCTGGATTTTTTATGACCAGGAAGAAGTAGAGAGCGAGAAAAACGGGCTGGGAAGGATTGCCAAAAACCAACCAGAGCTGCTTGAGGGCGATTTTGCAATCCTCGGTGAACCAAGTAGCGCCCAGCTCGAAGGCGGTTGTAATGGAAGTTTGCGAATAGAAATCTCCACCAAGGGTAAAAAGGCTCACTCAGCAAGGCCCTGGATGGGTTCTAACGCAATTCATTCGATGTCAGAGGTACTTAACCGTCTAACGGCTTATGAGCCTACAGAGGTCAACGTAGAGGGTTTGGACTATCGAGAGAGCTTGAATGCCGTTGGTATTTCTGGTGGGGTTGCTAATAATGTGATCCCTGACTGGGCAACTGTGACGGTCAATTACAGATTCGCACCAGACAAAACCCTGCCGCAGGCAATTGAATACCTAGAGCAATACTTCGATGGATTTTCCTTTATTGTCACCGATCAGGCTGCCGCTGCAAGACCGGGCTTAGATCTTCCAGAGGTGCAGGAGTTTATTGAGCTGCTGGGGGTTGAGCCAAGAGCCAAATACGGTTGGACTGATGTGGCGCGGTTCAGCGAGCTGGGGATTCCGGCTGTGAATTTTGGACCTGGAAACCCATCAAAAGCACACGCTGATGACGAGTCGGTGCCGGTTGGTCACTTGCAGGATTGCTATGAAGCATTAAACCAGTGGCTAAGCGGGGCTTAACATCTGAGCAATTAGGTGGGATAATAAAAGGCTGTTGCAACTATAAGGAGTTTTCATGGCAGCGATGAAACCACGCACGGGTGACGGTCCAATGGAAGCAGAACGCGAGCCCAGAGGACTTATCGTGCTGCGTGTTCCGCTGGAGGGTGGCGGCCGATTGGTCGTGTCAGTCAACGACGAAGAAGCCGCAAGTCTTCATGAAGTTCTAGAGGGAGTCCTCAAGAAATAGAGCGCTTGCTCGCTAGCAGTAAACCATCTCCAACCATCGATACGGTGGAGAGGAATATGTCACTATCTCTAAACGATCTAACCGCTGAGCGGAAATTGGCAGTTGCCTCATCCCTGATGGCTGGGTCTGGAACACGGTCTCTATAGAGGGCGTGAGCGAATGCCACCACACCGCCCGGGCGCAAAAGCCTTGATGCTGAGTGCAGGTGGTCATCAATGTCTTGATCTTCGGCGTCAATAAAAACTAAGTCGTATGCTGCGTCAGCCATGTTTGCCATCACTCTGTGAGCATCTCCGGATATCGCTCTGACTCTCGATGAGTCATACCCGGCCTCTTGGAAAGATTCTTTGGCAACGTTTTGATATTCAGGCTCTGAATCAATTGTTGTCAGGATTAACTTTTCGCTTCCCTCCAATAACCACAAGGAGCTAACACCGGCTCCAGTTCCGGCTTCAACTGCGGTTTTAGCGCCTATAGCAGAGACAATGAATGCTAATTGAGCGCCTGTCGCCGGGGTGATGGTTTCAACCCCTAATTGTTCGGCGCGAAAACGTGCTTGCCTGATGTGTTCTGGCTCGGTTGCAAAATCCTCTGCAAACTTCCAGCTGGAGACTTTATCGATCATGGTCAGATAAGCATAATTGGCAATTCTGAAAAAGTTGGCTTTGAGTTATAACCTTGAACCATGTTTGGTCTAAGCGGCGAGAAGCTATTACTCATAGGTTTGATTGCCGTGTTTGTTCTGGGTCCTGAGCGATTGCCCGTTTATGCTGCCCGTTTTGCTCAGTGGATAAAGCGAACAAAGGTCTGGCTGGATGGAGCTCAGGATAGGGCGAAGCAGGAGCTTGGCGAGGATTTCCAAGACGTTGACTGGAAAAAAATGGATCCAAGACAATACGATCCACGCAGGATTATTCGTGATGCGCTGAGTGATTCGCCTGAGACGCAGGTGGCTGCGCCAACGATTGCAACAGCCAGTCAAATCGTTAGGCTCGAACGTGGCGAGATGCCTCCGTTTGATTCTGAGGCAACCTAGACCCGCTTCATCACCTTTGAAATAACTCCCATCAGTGGAGCCATTCGGTTGTATTGAGATCCTCGACTTGGAAGCTCAACAAAACCTTTATTTATGGCGATTGTTCTGGGTTCGGTGAATCTTCTGATTCCGTGAATACCATTTCTTCTGCCAACCCCGCTTTGCTTCATGCCGCCCATTGGTGCATCCAGGCTTGCCATGCTGGCACGGTATCCCTCATTGATATTCACAGTCCCCGCCTGCAGTTGCCTGGCAACCTTTTCTGCTTCAGCTACATTTCCAAACACGCTTGCGTTCAGTCCGTATTCAGTGTCGTTGGCCATCTCAATTGCTTCTGTAACGGTGTTGTAAGGGATTAGGGCTAGAACGGGTCCGAAAACCTCTTGACTTGCAATTTCTGAGTTGTGGTCAGTTTGCACAACCAGGCTTGGTTGAATCATCCGGCCTTCGATTTTTCCTCCAATGATTTTTGCTCCTGCATCCCGAGCCCTGTCTAAAAATCCGCCAACTCTCTCGATTTGCTCGGTGCTGATAAGTGCTCCGAGGTCGTGGTCAAAAACTTCTGAGCTTCCTAGTTTTAGACTTTCGATTTTTTGACCGAGTAGCGTTGTGTACTGCTCCAATTCAGCTTTTGGAATATAGGCACGCTCTGTTGCAACACAGAGCTGTCCTGAATTTCCAATAAATGAAGCAAGAAGTCTTTCGGCGGTTTTTTCTTTGTTTGCCCCCTCCAGAACAATTGCAGGGTTTTTACCTCCCAGTTCCATTGAGAATCCAATCAGCCTGGCTGCCGCCCTCTGAGCTACTTTTTTGCCAGTCTGGGTTGAGCCGGTAAATGCAAAATAATCACAACGGTCAATAAGACCATTGCCAATTTCTTCGTTGTTGCCGTGAACTACCTGCCAGAGACCTTTTGGAAGGCCAATGTTTTCGGCAAGGTCTCTCGCTGCAATAATGGTTTTGACTGTTTTGTCATCAGCTTTTTGAACAACTGCATTTCCGGAAGCTAAGGCGGGAATCACATCTAGCATTGTCAGTGCTAAGGGATAGTTCCAAGGTGTTACAACACCAACAACTCCAACTGGGGCGTAATCAACTTTCACCTTCAAAGCCAGTGGGATTCCAGGCTTTGCAGAGTGTGGTTTCAGTGCTTTTTTGAGATTGTTTGCAACGTAACGAATTCCTGCAAGTGATCCTGTGATTTCCTCGAAGGCGTGATTTCTTGATTTCCCAGTTTCAGACTGCAGGGTGTTCATCAGCATCGCCTGGTTTTCATTGACACTGTCATGCAGTTTGAGAAATAAATCCCTGCGCTTACTAAAGCTCGTTTTAGACCAAGCTGTTTGGGCCTCTCTGGCCTGCTGGAACGCTTCATCTAATTCGACTGTGGTCATTGCGGTGGTTTTAGTTGCCATGGAATTCCTAACCTAGATTTAGCTTTAGTTTCTTCCCATCCAAACCGATGGGTATTTTTGAAATTGTCTCAACAAGCTTTGAAAGCTCTTCGCCAGCGAAAGGGAGGTCATTGCTCGGGACTCCGCTGTCACTTGCCTCTCTGAGTTTTTCATCCATCGGGATTCTTGCCAGCACCCTAACTTCTGATCCTGAAACCTCGGTGAGCCTTTTTGCAACCGCATCTCCGCCACCTTCGCCGAAAATGTTCTGGCGTTTGCCATCAATCATCAGATAGCTCATGTTTTCAACCACACCTAGAATTTTTTGGCCTGTTTGTAATCCAATAGCACCGCTTCTTTCGGCAACATCACTGGCAGCTGGTTGCGGGGTGGTGACAACTAGCGAATAGGCCTTAGGTAATAACTGACCGAGGCTGATTGCAACATCTCCAGTGCCAGGGGGGAGATCAACCAGCAGAAAATCGAGATCTCCCCAGTAAACATCGGTCAGAAATTGCTCAATGGCTCTGTGCAACATCGGTCCTCGCCAACCGACAGGTTGGTTATTTTCAACAAACATGCCAATTGAAATAACCCTGACCTCATGCGCAATCGGAGGCAGAATTAACTCATCAACCTTGGTCGGTTTTTCGGTGATTCCCAATTGACCGGGTATCGAGTACCCAAAGATGTCTGCATCCAGCAAGCCCACCTTTAGGCCTTTATTAGCCAAACCAACCGCAAGGTTTGCCGTGAGTGTTGATTTTCCAACACCACCCTTACCGCTTCCAACAAAGATGACTCTGGTGGTGTTGGATTCTTCGATAAAAGGATTGTGTTTGACAGGTTTGCCACTTCGGAGTTTGTCTTTGAGTTTGTTTCTTTCATCTGCAGTCATCACCGTCATGTCAACATCAAAATCCCCAAGGGGCTCCAGTGCCTCACGAACTTCGCGCTCAATTTTGTGGGATGCGGGACAGCCAACAATTGTCAGTTTGATTTGAACCAGTCCGGGGTCAAGTGAGATATCACCAACCATGCCAAGCTCGGTAATCGGCTGTCTAAGCTCCGGATCAATTACTTTACTTAGAGCTTCGATTACCTTTTTCGTCATTACCCGCCTCAAGTTTTGAGTCAATGTGTTTCAAAAGCTGCTGCATCTCGTCTTGGACGAAATCCTTTGTCGCAATCTCTTCTAGTGCAAGCCTAAGGGCGGCTACTTCTCTGGCCAAGTATTCGGTGTCGTTGAGATTTCTTTCCGCCCGTTGCCTGTCTTGCTCAAATTTCACTCGGTCTCTATCGTCCTGACGGTTTTGAGCAAGCAAGATCAGGGGTGCTGCATAGGACGCCTGCAACGAAAGAATCAATGTCAGCAGAGTGAAGTTCAAAGCCCTCGGGTCAAACTGCATGGTCTCTGGAGCAAGGGTGTTCCAGCTAAGCCAAACGGTGACAAAAAATGTCATGCCGAGTAAGAAGGCACCGGTTCCCATTGCTCGAGCGAAGCTTTCGCTGATTCGACCAATTTTTTCCTGAGAGATGTTCAATCCTGAGAAAAAGCGTCTCCTTGAGGTAACAGGGGCCTCTAGGTCATCCCATTTTCTAGCCATTTGTCACCTCACCCTCATCACTTCTCCAGTCACCTGGGAGCAGATGGTCCAAAACGTCATCTACTGTCACCACGCCCAATACCCTGTGTTGCTCATCAACCACCGGTAGCGAGACTAAATCGTAGCTTGCCAGGGATCGGTGTATTTGGTCTATTGGGGTATTTGGACTTACAGGTTCAAGTTCTGTGTCCAACAGATTTCCAAGACGCTCATTCGGGGGATACCTGAGTAATTTCTGGAAGTGAACAACGCCAAGGTATTTGCCGGTGGTTGCCTCGAATGGCGGAAGAGTTACAAAAACCTGAGCTGCCAGCACCTGCGAAACCTGACGGTTCCTGATCTTTGCCATCGCTTCGGCAACGGTTGTCTCAGCTGAGCAAATCACTGGTTCGTTGGTCATCAATCCACCAGCTGTCAAAGCCTCGTACTGCATAAGAGACCTAATATCCTCTGCCTCTTCAGCATCAATCATTGCCAACAGAGATTCTGATTTCTCGGCGGGCAGACTGGCTAGCAGGTCGGCTGCGTCATCAGGTTCCATCAGGTCCAAAACCTCAGCAGCTCGCTCGCTTGGAATCTGACTAATGATTTCTACCTGCTCCTCTTCTGGCAATTCTTCAAGAAGGTCTGCCAGCTTTTCATCGTCTAACTCTCCCGCAACCGCTAGCATTCGCTCGTCCGGCAAGTCCATCACTGCTGTCGCTAAGTCCGCAGGGCGCAGTTCTCCATAGGCTGCCAAAAGTTGCTGAGCCTCTTGGTCTGCAGCACTCTGGTGGGCCTCTGAAACCTCTTTCCAAGCGGCGAATAAAGTTTTTCCTCGTCCAAACGCGATTCCCTGTTTTGGCCTTCTCAAGAAAAATTCGGTCAGCGTCCACTCGCCTCGACTGTTTTGCTCTACTGCGAAATCCTCGATGGTTGCAAACCCACCGTCTTCAATAATCTTCACCCTTCGACCCAGCATCTCGCCAATTGCCCTGACCTCTTGACCGCGCTGGGAGAATCTTCTGAGATCAATTAGTCCGGTTGTCATTACCTGCCCCGGTGCAATAGCGGTAATTCTGGCAATCGGAACAAAAACTTTTCTTCGTCCCGGGATTTCAACAACCATTCCTGAGATTCTTGGAGCGGAGCTTTTTCGGTAGAGCATTAAGACGTCTACGACTTTGCCCACTCGGTCACCCTGCGGGTCAAACACCCCACAGCCTGCGAGTCTGGCTACGAATACTCTTGTTGCGCTCACAGAGATAACCTTAGACTCTCAAAACCTTCTCGTGGCAGAATGCTTCCATGAGTAACCCGATGAACAGTCGCGGACGCGCCCGTGAGACGCAGATTCCTCAGGGCGAAGCGGTAGCAGAATTCGATTCCTATCAGCAGGCAACCAAGCTTGTGAACAAGCTTGTCGCAAATGATTTTCCACCAAGTTTGATTTCGATTATCGGTGATGATCTGAAACTTGTTGAAACGATAAGAGGAAAACTGGGATACGGCAGAGTAGCTCTCAGTGGTGCACTCACAGGTTCCTGGATTGGCTTGATTTTTGGATTGCTTTTTGGAGCGGGAATAGTTGTTGACTCGGCTGGCGATGTGGCCTACCAACCTCAGAATTTTCTTTCCGCTCTGGTAATTGGAGCAGGAATTGGGATGCTCTTCAATATCATCAGATTCTCCGCTAGCAAAAACCGCAGAGAGTTTCTTTCCTACCCGCAAACTATTGCCAGAACCTACAGGGTTGTTGTTCCAGCTACTGAACTTTCAAAAGCTCGCAGCCTAGTTTCCATCCCAGATTGATTTCATCCAGTCCTCAACTTCTTGGACTGTTCGAGGGATTTCTTTGCTCAACCAGTCATGGCCTGTTTCTGTGATTGCAACATTGTCCTCAATACGGATACCGATTCCACGGAATTCTTTCGGTGCTAGCTGATCGTTTTGGTGAAAATAGAGCCCTGGCTCAATTGTGAAAACCATGCCTGGCTTGAGTTCTGTATCCAAATACATTTCTTTTCGCGCTTGTGCGCAATCGTGAACATCTAGTCCTAGGTGGTGACCGGTTCCGTGCACCATCCAACGCCGATGATATTGATTCTCGGGAAGCAGTGATTCCTCAGCTGTTACTGGGATTATCTCTAAACGTTCACAGTGCCTAGCAATAACCTTCATAGCCTCGTTGTGCATATCCCTAAAAAGGTTTCCCGGTTTGCAAACGGCAAAGGCTGCATCGGCAGCCTCCAGGACGATCTCGTAGATCTCCCTTTGGGGTTTGTTGAACTTTCCTGAGATTGGCATTGTGCGGGTTATGTCAGCTGTGTAGAGGCTGTCCACCTCAACTCCCGCGTCCACCAGCACCAGCTGATCTGCTCTGATGTCGCCATCATTTTTTGTCCAGTGAAGAATGTTTGCGTGGTTTCCCGATGCCGAAATGGTTTCGTAGCCAAGATCGTGTCCAAGCAATCTTGCTTTTTCAAAAAAGGCAGTTTCTAAAACCCTTTCACCCCTGATACCTGCAGCCGGTATCGAAGAAATTAAGTTTTCAAAACCCTGCTTTGTTGCATCCACGGCTTTTTTGATCTCGGAGATTTCCCAAGAGTTTTTTATTATCCGCTGCTCGGATAAAAACTCGGCCAAGGATTCGTTTTCAATAGTTAGGTATTTTTTATCGGCATCAAAGTCCTTTAGGTCCACAACCTCAATCTCGAGCTGTTTTTCAACCTGCTCCAGATTAGGTCTGGGGCCAACCCAGAATTCGCCAATCTCAGTGTTGGCAAAAAACTCATCGGAGTCTTCATCGGCTGTTGGGCGAATAAATAGCTTCACTGAATCGTTTTTGGAATCCAAAACCAGCAGCGAGCCCTCAACTGTGCTGCTTCCCCAGCTGGTCAGCTGGGTGAATTCGGTGGAGGGCCTGAATCTGTAATGGGTGTCGTTGCTTCTTGTTTTGGAGCTACCAGATTCAATCAAGATCAGCTGATCTGGGAAAGCTTTCATAAGCTGCTCTCTTTTTTCTTGGGCAGCCTCGTTTGCCTCTTTGTTTACAGATATTTTTGAGGGCATGTCAGACCAACCGGTTTTCATAAACTCCAAAAATGCTCTGTCTTTGGGGGTTCGACTTCGGTTGTCTTTAGCCAAGGCAATCTCCAATCCAGTAGTGTCTAACCATGCGCCAACCAATCCTTGATTTGCACACCCATAGCAATCGAAGTGACGGTCTAGACACACCAGCATATTTGATAACCCGAGCCAAACAGCTGGGGGTAGATGTGTTGGCACTTGCAGACCACGACACAACAGACGGATGGAACGAGGCAAGCGAAAAAGCCCAGGAGCTGGGTATTGGTTTTATTCCAGCCATCGAGATCTCCACTCATTCTGAGATTCAGACTGACGCTGGCCCTAAAAGAATCAGTGTTCATGTTCTTGCATATCGACCCGATAGAAACCATCCGAGATTGGTTCACGAATTGGCAAGAACTCGAGACAGCAGAGTTTCGAGGGCCAAAAGGATGGTGGCGCTGATTGAAAAGGACTACCCAATCAGTTGGCGGGAGATCACCGAGAACATTCGTCCCGGTGCAACCGTTGGTAGGCCAGCAATAGCTGATGCGTTGGTTAGAGCGGGTGTTGTAGAGGACAGGTCGAAGGCTTTTGATTCAATTTTGCATAAATCAAGCCCCTACTACATAAGCGAGCACTCGCTGGAGACGGTGGATGCAATTGAACTTGCCAAGCAGGCAGGAGCGGCAACCGTAATTGCCCACCCCCTGATGGATTTTCCAGCGGGGAAGTCCCTGTCCGATTTATCCCCTGATCATTTTCTTCAATTAGTGGAGGCTGGCTTGGACGGCCTTGAGGTTGACCACCGTCAGGTTCCTGAGCCTGCGAGAGAGTGGCTGAGGGATTTTGCCAAAGTCCAGAATCTCTTTGTTACCGGATCAAGTGATTACCACGGAGTCGGGGGCAAGATAAATGAGCTTGGCGAGAATTCGACCACTGTTGAAAACTTTCAAAGGCTTATCCAGGCCAGCAGTGGGGCTGATTACTACTTACCAGCAGGCTTGGAGTTGCTATAGCTTCTGGTCCTGCGCCTTTTCTTTGGCTCTGCTGGTGCCGCGCCGGGTTTTGATTCTTGCCCACGAGGCTCGGTTTTTCTTGAAAGCGAACCCTTGGCATCCTTTGGAATGTCCAACTGCTCAAACAGGTGCGGTGATGAGGAGTAGGTCTCCAAAGGCTCATCGAAGTCAAGATCAAGTGCTTTATTGATCATCTTCCAACGGTTAATGTCATCCCAGTCAACCAGGGTGATAGCGATTCCTTTTTTACCAGCTCTTCCAGTACGACCGGTTCGGTGAAGATAGGCCTTTTCATCCTCCGGGGTGGAGTAGTTGATTACGTGTGAGACATCGTCAACATCAATTCCTCGCGCTGCGACCTCAGTGGCAACCATGATTCGTTTCTTGTTTTCCCTGAAAGCCTTCATCGAGCGCTCTCTGGCTGGTTGTCCCATGTCTCCATGAAGGGTGGTGGCGCTGAAACCGCGCTCTGTCAACACCTCACCAAGTTTGGAAGCCTGTCGCTTGGTGGGGGTGAAGATGATGGCTTTTTCGATGTCCTTTGACTGCAGGATTTTCGCCACCAACTCATCTTTATCAAGTTTGTGAGCTCTGAAAACAAACTGCTTAATATCAGCCTTGGTCTGTTGCTGATCTTCGCCAGTTGCTCTGATATGGACAGGTTTGTTTTGGTGTTTTCTGGCAAGAGTCAGAATCACGTCCGGCATAGTTGCTGAGAATAAAAGGGTTTGCTTCTCTTTCGGGGTTGCCGCAAAGATTTTCTCAATGTCTGGCAAGAAACCGAGGTCAAGCATTTCGTCCGCCTCATCCAGCACCAAGTATTCAATTTCGGAATACTTCAGGTGCCCTTTCTGATGAAGATCGTTCAATCTGCCGGGGGTTCCGACGATAATTTGCCTGCCGTCTTCTAGCTCGGCAATTTGCTGCTCATAACTTTTTCCACCGAGGATCTCGGCAACCTGCACACCTCTGTTGCTAGTTGCCAACACCAAGTCCGCCGCAACCTGCTGAGCAAGCTCTCTTGTTGGAACAACGACTAGCGCAAGGTGCTTCTTTTCTGGATGCAACCCAAGTTTTTGGATAACCGGCAGGCCGAAACCAAAAGTCTTGCCGGTTCCAGTTTTTGCCTGGCCGATCAGGTCCTTGCCTGAAAGGGCAATCGGTATCGCTTGTTCCTGAATTGGAAATGGAGAGGTGATCCCCTTTGTCTCAAGGGCTGTAACGATATCCTCATCGATGCCCAGTTCTCTGAATGTCAAATTCTTTTTCTTTCCGCCTAGTGGCATATGCTTTGTCTGTGCTGGATTGGGTTCGTAGGCTAAGAAGAGCGTCACGCAAATTAACTTTGCCGTCTCGCGAAGCAAGTGATGGTCGAACCAATCAGCAGCTCAATCTCTCTAAGCTTACCCCCTCCGAGCTTGACCTATTGGCCAACTTTGCCTCAGCCCAGCAGTTGGCAGCTGATTTGCTTGAACAACTCGTTTTCCAAACCCCCGATGAAAATCTCTCGGAGAGCATTCGAGCACTGGCAAAAAACCAGGAGGAGAGATTTAGACCGGTACTTAGAACAATCGCGAAGAAAGGCCGTGGGGCGAAGGACGAACTGGTTAGGTTCGAAGATGACTACATAGAACTCTCAAACAGGGTTGTCGGAAAAGGTTTTTATGAGAACCTGATGGCGCTGTATATCGTTTTTGGAATTTTGGATGATTTCTACCTGAGGCTCGCAACCGTTCAGAATTCATCAACTAAAGCTTTGATTACAAAAACTCTGCAAGATTACCCATTTAGGGATTTCCTCAAAAACATCTTGATTGAAAAAACCTCCACCGATGAGGAACTAAGGGATTTGCTGGCGATGTTTGGCAGAAGCTTGGTGGCTGATTGCCTTCTTTACATTCTTAGAGTGTTGCAGTTTGAAGATCTCGAAGAACAGTCTGATGTGGAGTTCAGAAGAAATGCGCTGAAGCAGATTGAACCTTTGACCAACGAACTGGTTAGTAATCACTCTGCTCGAATGGATGAACTTGGAATGAGTGCTTAGAGCGCTTTTAGTTGCTGCTCATCTTGCTGTGTTCGCTGGCTTCTCAAGTAGCGAATGCCAATGAAGGTAATCGGTGGCGTCAAAAGCATTACCAGCAGCCAAATTGCAGCTCCTGAGTGCGAGAGTCCGACCCAGGTTAGAACCAGCCAGAGAACTGAGCCAACCGTAACCGCGATTGCTCCCGGCACTAGCGCGCCGTGCTTATCGCTTTTGCCAATCACGTATGGAGTTATGAGTCCAAGCAGGATTCCGTAAATAACCACTACTGGCAGGCTTATTAGGTGAGAGATGTCCATTAGCTCACAAACCCTACTTTTCTTGGCTGCTCTGCAGCGATTTCGATGTATGCGAGTGCAGAAGCCGGAACAATCACTGTCCCACCTTTTTCATCAGTCAATGTCAGCGTCGAGGCTGAATCAGCTAGAGCCTTTTCAATTTTCTGATTGATTGTCTCAACGGTTTCCTCTGATTCAATGATCAGTTCTCTACCGCTGTTCTGAATGCCAATTTTGATCTGCACGTCTCTCCTTGCTATTGCTCAAAGCTTAGCTGTCGTCTCGCTGTTGGTTCAAACCAATGAAACTTATTGCCTCCAATGATGGAAGATCTGATCGCTGAGCATCCTCAGCCAGGTTTTCCAAGTCAGCGGCTGCTGCCTCTGCAGCTCTTGTGTCGTCGATTTCGATGCAGTGCATCAACCAGCGAGCAATCTCGACCTCCGAGTAAAAAATCGCTCGCTTCAGAAGATTCTCATCAGCCTCGCGGATTTCCAGGTACTGAGCGAAAGAGGCATTCAGAATAGCTTCTGTGCAACCACCAGCAATCCATGCAAAATCCTCGGCTGGATCAGACACTCGCATTGAACCAAAGCCTCGAAGCACCAGCCTGTCTCCATTGGTGCCAGTGGTGTCAGAGTTGATGGAACCGTGAATCACAGTTGGGCGGTATCGCCAAAGCCCTATATCTTCAAGGGCTTTTTCCCATCTGGACAGCAACACCCCCGGCACTTTGCCAGTATCAGCAAGTCTGTCTATTTCTTCTACCAGCTCAGTATTTAGCTCTGTTGGTGAATAACTATGGATGCTCAGTGTTTGGGCATCTGCGGCAGACAGCGAGTGAATTCGAGCTAGCTCGGCAGCCAGCAGTTCAATCGTCTCGCTGTTTTTTGAGCCAAGTTTGATGTCTTTGGATCCGTCAAAGCTGAGAACCACCACCGAATTTCCCTCGGAATCTATTGTTCTGCCAACCAACTCTGGAACCGAAAGCGTTGATGAGGCTAAAGGTCTAATCAGCTCAAGAGCGTTCAGTTCGGTGTTTAGCTCCTGTTCAAACTGTTTTGCCTTCGGAACTAATACTTGGAACTTATAACCCATTTCTGATTCCAAAACCGCTGAGTCAAATCCAGGGGTTTGGTCGGAGCTGAGGCGAGTGGAGATAAAGTTTTTTCCGCTGGCGGCTTCCGCTGCCAGCGCCGCTAGAATCAAATGAGATTTGGCCATAGCCAAACACTATTTTGGCAATCTTTGCCAGCATTGATGCCACGCAGGGAATCGTTATGGAATCAGCAGAGAGTTTGCTTGAGGGCTTGGACGAGCAACAGCGTCTGGCAGCAACAGCACTTTTAGGTCCAGTTCGAATAATTGCCTCAGCTGGGAGTGGAAAAACAAAAACTATTAGCCACCGAATTGCCTACGGGGTGGCAACTGGTGTCTATGCACCAGACAAGGTGCTGGCTCTCAGTTACACAGCTCGATCGGCGGCTGAGTTGCGAGCAAGGATAAATGCTCTCGGAATTCCTGCAGTTCAAGTGAGAACCATTCACGCTGCAGCACTTGCTCAGCTGAGATATTTTTGGCCGCAGCTAACCGGGGTCAATGCTCCAAGAGTTATCGGAAGTAAAAAAGAGCTTTTGCTGGAATCTCTCAAAAGCCTAAAAATCGAATCCAGTCAAAGTATCTTGCGCGAGTTGGCCTCTGAAATTGAATGGTGGAAGTACTCACTGCTCAGTCCCGAGGAGTACGCGGAGAGCAATCGTCAACTGGAGTCAATAAATCACTCTGTGGCAACAGAGGTGGTTATGGAATACGAGAAGTTGAAGTCCGCCCAAAAGCTCATTGATTGGGAAGACGTTCTGCTATTGACGCTGGGCATGGTTCAATCAGAGCCAAGGGTGTCTGAACACGTCAGATCCCAGTATCGCTTTTTCACCATCGACGAATTTCAGGACGTTTCTCCTCTCCAGTTCGCTTTATTGGAACAATGGTTGGGGGATCGGTCAGATTTATGCGTCGTCGGAGACCCGAGGCAGACAATTTATTCATTTGCTGGGGCATCCCAGGGTTACCTGACGGGATTCGAATCGAGGTTTGAAAGCACGGTCTCGGTTGAACTGAGCAACAATTACCGTTCTGGTGTTGAGGTTGTGAAACTTGCCAATCGGGTTATGAGTGATTTTTCACCAATGTCAGCCATTTCAGGTATTGGATCGGTTAGCTTCAAAGAATTCCCAAACGAGGCTAAAGAGGCTAGCTCTATAGCCACGATGATAGCTGAGGACATAGAAAACGGGATTGCGGAGAGTGAAATTGCGGTTTTGTTCAGGGTCAACAGTCAAGCAGAGCCAATAAGTCAACAACTCAGCGAGCTACACATCCGCCATCAACTAAAAACCCAGGAAAAGTTTTTTCAACAACCTGTCATCTCGCAGGCGGTACAGCTGATCAGGGCCTCGCGATTTATAGAGCAAAAGCCAGCCTCAGAAGTGGTAGCTGACGTTTTGAGAAGTCTGGGCTGGACTCTTTCACCCTCCGGTGAGCTCTCCAATTGGGAATCACTGCAAGCTCTGTATGAGGCCTTGACTGAACAGGAGCTGACGATTTCCGAAACCATCGAGCTGATTGATTCTTTGCAACTTCAGCAATTTGAACCGGTTAGGCAACTGGTGACTCTTTCAACAATCCACGCGGCTAAGGGTCTTGAGTGGAAAAAGGTTTATTTCATTGGTGTCAGCGAAGGTCTGGTTCCTTTCAAAATGGCGACCACTGAAGAGCAGATCAACGAAGAGCGAAGGTTGTGCTACGTTGCCACAACCAGAGCTAAGCAGCAGTTAATCATTTCGCATTCAAAACATTCAGGTGAGCTGTCGAGATTTCTCCGGATGCCTGCTGACAGCCGCAACTAAGGTTGACTGATTCTCGAAAAACGTCTATCTGCCCATCTGACCAAAAATGTACGTCATCTGAAACTTGGGCGCTGTCCACGAAGCTCAATATCCTTTGCGAGGCGAGTGAGGCAGCAAACAAAACTGAGATCGAATCTTGCATCCCTCCAACTCCCGCTATTTGCCCACAGACCATTCTCTGAGTTTCATCTTTCTCCCACTTATTGAGCTCCCTGCAACCCAAGCAAGCCGAGCGTTCATCAATCATGGAGGTGATCAGCGCCCGTTTATCGGAAAAGCAAACCCCCAGATGCGGCGTTGAAAGCGAAAGCCATCTTTGATAATCAGTTGGCTGAAAAGCTCCACTGGCACTAACAGCCGCGACATCAACCATCGAGTAGTCCTCCCAACTCATTCGGTTATCAAGCTTTATCTCGCATGGTGCGTTGGCAGTTTCCGACCTGATTGCCCCAAGTTTGGATTTATTCAAATGGGCTATCGAATAGCCCAGCCTTCCGCAATCGGACTCGCCAATAAGTTGACTGTCCCCAACAATTATTTTTCCTATCCCAGCGTGAGCGAGGGAGTGAACTAATAATCTTCCAAAGCGGTCAAGCTGCTGAATATAGACAACCGATTTCTGTCTTTGTTCATAATGAAATCTCTGAGGACTGGGGAGGCTGTGCAGTTCTGCTCTAGCAATCCTTGGCGAAAAGTCTTCGATAATCTCCGAGAGCTTTTCAACGATTTCCCAAGCCCTTTCAGCAGCCAACCCGGCAAGTTCGGCAGCAAGCTCGAGCTGACCCTCGGCAATGCCGAGTTCCATCATGGCTAGAAAGGTTTCTTCGGCAGCTGAGTTGATTGTGAACTTTATAGGTTTATCGATCCCATACTGTCGCTCGGTCTGCGATGACCAGACTTTGATTACTGAATCTCTTATTCGTATTGCCACTCAAGAAGTTTTACAGGGGGATGGGTTTCAAGGTTCCTGTTATCCACAGCTATTCGCCCAATAGACCTCTAAGCTCGGCATCCAAATCATCTTTGCCATTTGACAGTCTCTGAATCAACTTCTCTGGATTAGCTATATCTTCCTCGGTGGGCAGTTGGTCTGGGTGGAGCCAGAGCTCATCTCTTTGCGATGCGGAGAGCTTTAGCTCCAACTGCTTAAACAATTCAGATGACTCTCTAAGCATCTTCGGTTGCAGTTCAAGTCCAATCAGCGTTCCAAATAGCTTTTGACTCGGGTTATCACTAACCCTGCGCCTTCTGATTGCTTCCGCCAGGTTGTTCCGGGATGGCAGGCGCTGGGTTGCCTTTTCGGTGACAGTGTCAACCCAACCTTCGATAAGAGCTAGGTTTACCCGGATTCGGTCCAGAGCCACTCTTTGAGATTCGGTCGGTTCATTGATAAACGCCCCAGAGCTAATTGCATTCTGAATCTCGGTTGGGTTTGTTATGTCTATGTTTTCCGCCAAGCGGTTGATCTTTTCGGTATCAATGCTAATTTCTTTTGAATACTCCAAAATCTGGTTGACAACCCGGTCTTTAAGCCATCCGCTCTGAGTGAAAAGCCTTTGCAGTGCAAGCTCCCTTACGGCCAGATAAATCAACACCTCTTGGGAATCAAGCCCCAGCCCCTCTGCAAACTCCTCGATGTTTTTCACGCAAAGACTTGGCCTGTCCGAGATTGGAATTCCAATTTCTCCACCACTTAGGGATTGATTTGCCAGCTGGCCGAGAGACTGTCCAAACTGCATTGCAAATAACGACCCACCCGCGCTTTTGAGAATGTTTGATGCGGGTCCGGCAAGCTGCGATAGCTCCTCTGGCAGATTCTCCTGCAGGTTGTCCGCAAGAGCCTCAGCAAGTTTGGTGGCAACCGGTTCTGCAATTTCCTTGAAAAGACCGAGGGATTCAATCACCCAGCCCTGTCTTGTGAGCATCAGCGGGTTGTATTCATACTGACCGATGGCGGTCACTTCATCCAGCCACAGGGAGGCGGTGTTGAAGGCCTGCTTGAAAGATTGCTCTAGCTGCTCTGATAGTTCTACTTTTTGAGAACTGATTTCCTTTCGAGCCTGCGTTTCAACCAGTTTCCAGTTGATTCCTCCACCCTGGCCACTGACAGCTTTCTGTAATTGGTCCATAATCATGCCCAAGTTTGCAGGATCTATTGGCAGACCCGCCTGGTTAGCCAAGTCCTCGGGGTTGAAATTCTCAGATGATGAGAAAAACTTTTTTAGAAATTCTTGAAACTCATCTCGGTCCTTATTTTCGTCAGTCATTAGACCTCCCTGATAAGAGGCTAATTGCCAAAGTTGGAAATTTGAAATCTAGATTGCGCTTGTTCGCCATCGGCGTGGAGCCGTACCAGACAAGGTGTCGGTGAACGGGCTTAGCATTTAGGTCATGACGTATTTTGAAACCTCACCAAAGAGAAGAAAACCCACTGGTTGGATTTTTCTCGCAATATTCATCATCACCGCAGGTGTTGGGGTGATGCTGCCAAGTGGTTATGTCATAGAGAGGCCGGGAGTTAGTTTCAATGTCAATGGTGAGGTTGATGGAACTAAGGTCATTTCAATTTCTGAGGTGGAGACCTTTGAATCTGACACCGAGCTAGACGTGTTGACCGTAAGCGTCTTGGGAAATCAGGACACCACCCCTGGCTGGCTCGAGATATTCCTTGCATGGATTGATCCGCAGCAACTGGTTTTGCCCGTTGATGAAGTTTTCCCACCAAATAAATCCACCGATGAGGTTAGGGCTGAGAGCGTGGCGATGATGGAGACCAGTCAGCAAGAGGCTGTGGCTGTCGCTCTGAACCAGCTTGGCTACGAATTGGCCCCAGAGGTTTATGTCTCGATGGTCACCGAAGGCGGCGCCGCAAGTGGCTTGATTGCCGCAGGGGATTTCATCGAAAGCGTTGATGGAGCGCAAATCACAACAATTGATCAACTTCAGCAAAAGATACAGGACTCGAATGGTGCAGGAGTGGATGTGGTCGTGAGCCGAGAAGGCGAAGAGCTTTCGTTCGAACTAACTCCTCAAGAAACTGACGGAAGATTCCTTATCGGCGTCATGGTTGGGTACACCTACGACTTTCCATTCGAGATTGAATTGCAGCTTGGAAATGTAGGAGGCCCAAGCGGAGGCATGATTTTTGCTCTGGGCGTATATGACGCATTGACTGAAGGTTCAATTATGGGTAAATCCCATATTGCCGGCACCGGAACGATCTCAACAGGTGGAATTGTCGGGCCAATTGGCGGAATTGATCTGAAAATGTTGGCGGCAAAACGAGACGGAGCTGATCTGTTTTTGGCACCAGAGGCAAACTGCCTCGAAATAATTTCCAGCCAACCTGAAGATTTACTGGTGGTTCCCGTGGCAGACTTTACAGAGGCCCTTGAGGTCATTGAAATGTATGAAGACGGAAACACCGAGTTTCCGAGTTGTGAAAACTAGGAGTTGACACTTGAGCCAACAGTCCAGCCCAGCCCAGCGCAGGAGAGTATCACCGGCGACAATCGCCGTAGGAATTCTGGTTGTTATTGCCACCATTCTGATTTCGGCAGCCGGTATCTACACAGACCTGCTGTGGTATTTGCAGATTGGCTTTGAATCTGTCTTCTTGACACAGATCATCGCCCAAGTCTTGCTGTTCCTAGCCGGTTTTGTATTGATGTTTGCAGTTTCACTAGTTTCTTTTTGGCTTGCCTACAGAAACCGCCCAGTTTACCTGCGCATGCCTGGCGAGTCGCCTTTTGAGAACTACCAGCAAGTTATCGACAACCTGCGCAGACTAATTATGTTTGGAGTCCCAGCGGTGCTGGGTGTTTTTGCAGGTGTAGCGGCAACCGCCCAGTGGACAACGGCTCTGCAGTTTATAAACTCCACCCCTGCAGGAAGAGAAGACCAGCAGTTCGGCCTTGACGTCAGTTTCTATCTCTTCCAGCTTCCTTTCTTAACCGCGCTGGTCAGCTTTGTCTCCGCAGCAGTATTACTTGGTGGATTGATAGCTGGTGCGGTACACCTGATTTACGGCGGAATCCGATTTGACGGAAGAAGCGTAAAAGTTGCTAAGGCTGCTCGAGTTCAGCTCTCAATCACGGCGGCTGTTTACTTTTTAGTTCAGGGTGTTTCTTTGTGGCTGAACCAGTACGAGACTGTTTTCACATCTAATGAACTGTTTACCGGCGCACGCTACAGTGACGTCAACGCAACAATTCCCGGCTTGCAGATCTTGGCACTAATTTCCGTATTGGTAGCCGCCCTATTTATCGTCACGACGATTATGGGTTCTTGGAGATATTCAATTATTGGAACCGGTCTGATGATTATCAGCTCCGTTGTGCTCGGTGGTCTTTACCCTTGGGCGATACAAACCTTCCAGGTAGTCCCAAACGAGCGAAGCTTGGAGACTCCATATCTGGAGAGAAATATCGAGGCGACTCGAGAGGCTTACGGTCTAGATCAGGTTGAAATTATTGATTACGACGCAACTACCACGGCAACACCTGGAGCTTTGAGAGCGGATGCTGAGACCACCACCTCTATTCGTATCCTCGACCCATCTCTGGTCTCAGATGCCTTCAGGCAACTTGAGCAGTACAGACAGTATTACTCCTTCCCAGAAAGGCTTCACGTCGGTCGCTATGAGATCAATGGTGAATCTCAGGATGCAGTGCTTGGGGTTAGAGAGCTAGACCAGGCAGGTTTGGGAGATTCAAACAGTTGGTACAACTCAACCATTGTCTTCACCCACGGTTATGGATTGGTCGCCGCTTATGGAAATAAGCGTGATACAGATGGCCAGCCGCTGTTTTTGCAGTCTGGAATCCCGTCTGTTGGTGAATTGGGAGAATTTGAACCAAGAATTTACTTCGGCGAAAATTCACCTGCGTACTCGATTGTCGGAGGAGACAATGGCGAGGATCTGGAGTTTGACTTCCCAGCGGGTGAGGGAACTGATAACCAGACCTACACAACCTTCTCTGGTTCTGGAGGGCCAAACGTCGGTTCCCTGGTGAATCGGATTGCCTTCGCTTTGAAGTTCCAAAGTGAGCAAATCTTGCTTTCAGATGCGATCAATCCAGATTCGCAGATTATGTTCAACCGTGACCCGAGAGAGCGTATTCAGGCGGTAGCTCCTTATCTGACAGTTGACTCGCAAGCTTACCCAGCTGTGGTTGACGGCGAGGTCCTATGGATTGTTGATGCGTATACCACCAACAACAACTACCCGTATTCAAACTCGGAGAGCATGAACCTGGCGATCATCGACTCTTCAACCGAGTCTGCGGGCTTCGGTGCTAACAACATTAACTACATCCGTAACTCGGTCAAGGCAACCGTGAATGCATACGACGGAGAAGTAAGGCTCTATGCATGGGATGAGAGCGACCCTGTACTGCAAACCTGGATGAAGGTTTTCCCAAACACCGTTAGGTCGGTTTCTGAGATGAGTGGAGAACTGATGTCCCATGTTCGTTACCCATCAGACTTATTCAAGGTCCAGCGCTCGATTCTTGGTCGCTATCACGTCACTGAGCCCGGCGCTTTCTACTCACAGCAGGACGCATGGATGACGCCGAATGACCCTGTCGACGGACCTGGAATCGGAGTACTGCAGCCTCCTTACTACCTGACAATGCAGGCGCCAGGAATGCAGGACCCAAACTTCTCGCTGTACACAACATTTATCCCTCAATCAACAGGTGAGAATTCTCGAAATGTCTTGACCGGATATCTAGTCGCGAGCGCCGAGGCCGGTACCGAATCCGGTGTGGTTTCAGCGGAGTATGGAAAGCTTAGGTTGCTGAGCTTGCCGAGAGAGACAATCATCCCCGGACCTGGACAGGTGCAGAATAACTTCAACGCTGACAGCGAAGTATCTCAGCTTTTGAACATTCTGAGACAGGGTTCAACCCGAGTTCTGAACGGTAACCTGCTGACTCTTCCAGTCGGTGGCGGATTCCTTTATGTTCAGCCGGTATACATCGAATCAACTGGAGAAACGTCCTTCCCACTTCTGCAGAAGGTGCTAGTCAGCTTCGGAGACCGGATTGCATTCGAGGACACGCTTGATGAAGCCCTGGATCAACTCTTTGGAGGAGACAGTGGCGCCAATGCTGGAGACAGCATTGCTCCTGATGTAGGTCAGGGTGAAACTGAACCTGACACTGGCGAACAGCCAGCAGAAGGCGACCAATCAGGTGAAGACCAGAATGCAGGCGAATCTGACAACCCTGCACTTGATGACGCGCTTGCCAGAGCCGAGCAGGCGATTCAGGACAAGCAGACCGCTTTGGCAAACGGGGACTGGAATGCGTTTGGTGAAGCTGATGAGCGCCTGAATCAGGCGATCGCGGATGCAGTGGAGGCAATCAACCGCTAGTTTCCCTAAATGGCTCGTGCTTGCTATACTAGAAACTTCGCCGCGGGGTGGAGCAGTTCGGTAGCTCGCCGGGCTCATAACCCGGAGGTCGCAGGTTCAAATCCTGTCCCCGCAACCATTTCCCTCCCAGCTATAGCTGGGAGGGATTTTTTTGTGGATAACTTTTTCGGAATTGAAGATAAATCCCTATTTTTTCTTTATGCGATTGCTTCTGTTTTTGTTACCACTTCTCTTGACCGGTTGTACCCAACAGGTTGATCCTGAGCAGCTACTCGGAAACTACCTGCAGATAAGCGATACGGGACAGGTAGAGGAATTTGACCAGGTGCTTGCGGGGTCTGCCCTGACGGCTGCTAAAGATGCAAATGCGCTGTTGGCGGATTTAGGCCTTGAGCAACGCGGACAGACCAGGTTTTATGCGTTCCAGAATTCATCTGATTCGGAATTTATATTCTGCCTGGACGTGTCGAAAACAAAACTTTTTGACAAGGCTGGTGTTGATCAGACGCCCCCAGATCGACCTTTGCAGGTTCCAATGACGATGAAAATCGAGACTTTTGCAAATTTGACAAAAATCAGTGAATTGAATGTCCGGAGGTTCGAGAGTTGCTAGTCGAGGTTTTTATAAGTTGTTCAGTTGCCGGGGCTGTTTTGGGGTCATGCGCTGATGAGTGTGGGACGACTATTGGCTCATCTGAAGTTACTATCTGCGAGCAGCAGGATTTCACAAACGAGTCTGATGGGGTTTTGGGAGTTGACGGTCCTGAATCCAACTGGACACCGCCACCTCCTTGGATTCTTTGCGAAGTGTATGTAAGCGGTGGGGTGGAAATACCGACTTTTGGTTCAGTCTGGATAAAAATACGGCAAGGTGAACGGGCTTGCCTGGATGAAAAAGAGTATGTTCCAATTCCCGCTAAGCCCGTAAAAAGTGAAACGGTTGAGCGAATTACAGACACTGAGACTTTGCAGGAAGTGTTCAAAACATCGCCCAGCTCTCCTAGGGCCTACGTCACCCCCGCTGAGCGCTATTACGATGAACAATTTGTTTTTTCAGTTGAAAAAACCACCCAAGCGAAATCAGGATGGCTTTTTGATAAGCCGGTGAGTGTGAGATTTGTGCCCATGTCTGCAAGTTGGAGCTTTGGTGGAAGTGGTTTCAGTGCAACTCACACATTTGGCGAAAAGGGCGACTTCTCAGCAAGGGCAACAGTTACATACCGAGTTGACTATAAGCCAATAGAAGGAAGCTGGGTTGTTGACGCTGGATCCATCAGAGCCAGAAGCAATTCCTTGTTGGTCACAGCACTGCCTCTGCCAAGAGAGTCAAGACTGGTCGACTAGGAAGCATAGAGCAAATATTCAGGTTGTTATCACCAAGCATTCAGTTTCTGGTGGCATGCTAAAGACTGTTTTTGAAAGGAGCCTGCAATGGATGAACGCTCTTCAGGGCAGTTTTTGTATTACCCAGTCCAGAATGAACCAAAACCGAAACCTGCAGCCAAAAGGAAATCCTCTCGGGCTCTTGCGATGAGTGTGATTGCCGCCTTTGCCGCCTTGACTGGAGGGGCGATTGGCGCTGGAGCATCGCTAGTGGCCTTTAGTTCTATGCAAGCCCCTGCACCAGTGGTGGTCAACAACACTGAGGCTGTCAACTGGGTGACTGGAGCAGCTCTCGCAGCCAGTCCCTCGGTTATCACCCTCAGCGTAAACAGCCCAACTGGAAGTGGTAACGGAAGTGGCGTGATGCTCACTGAAGATGGTTACGCTCTCACCAACTCCCACGTGGTGACACTTGGAGGATCCACAAATAACGTAAATGTCACAGCCCAGGCATGGGATGGAAGAATTTATGAAGCAGAAGTAATCGGAACCGATCCGACTAATGACATAGCGGTAATCAAACTCGAGGGATCGACTGATTTTCAGCCGATTGGAATCAAGGATTCTGACTCGCTAAACGTTGGCGAGCCGGTGGTTGCAATTGGAGCACCATTAGGGCTTAGCTCAACTGTCACCCAGGGAATTGTTTCTGCACTCAACAGAACGATTCAGGTGGCTAGTAGCGAAGTCGAGGATGGGAATACAACTGGTTTGCGTTTTTGGGATGGTTTTGGAACCAGGCCAATCAATTTGCAGGTCATCCAAACCGACGCTGCCATAAACCCGGGAAATTCTGGAGGAGCGCTGGTTGATCAGCAGGGTCAGCTTGTGGGCATAAATGTCGCTATTGCAACAAGTGGGTCGTCGGGAAATATTGGAGTTGGCTTTGCTATTCCCGCCAATACCGCCTTGCGAATCTCTGAAGAAATCATTGAAAGGGGATTTGCGAGTCACGGTCTTCTCGGCGCTTTGGTGACAGACAGTGTTATCCCAAACTCTAGCTTTGCCTCAGGTGCTGAAATTGTCGAGCTGACCCCCGGAGGTGCTGCAGAAGAGGCTGGATTACTTCCAGGAGACATTGTGGTGCTGTTTGATGGCGACCGCATTGAGGGTAGCGGTGAGCTGACGGCAGCGGTTAGGGCCCAACCAGCAGGTGCAGAGGTGGAGATTGAAGCGCTTAGAAATGGACAGCGTTTGAGTTTCGAAGTAAGTCTTGGCGATAGCAGGGATTTAGAATCTAACTGATGGAAGAGCAACTAAAAGAAAAGCAAGAGCTTTTAGAAGACGGTGATCACGAACGCTATTCTCATTATGTTCAGAAGAACAAGATCACTGAGAGTGCGGTTTTGGGAACTCCGGTAATTGCTCTGTGTGGAAAAAAATGGATTCCCGGGCGAGACCCTGAGAAGTTTCCAGTCTGCCCCGATTGCAAAAGAATTTACGAGAGCATCAAGAAGTAGCAACGGCAAGCGCAGGCTCGCCATCACTGAGTCGTTTTGCAGTTGCTGGAAGTTCTGACAGAGATTGAGCAAACCGGTCACGGGCAACTGCTAGGTCAGGCTTGTAAATAATTTGCCCATTGCTGATGAATGCAACCTGCAACTGGCGACCCGTGGGAGCTTTATCGGTTGAAATGCGATCTTGTACTGCGACACCATTTTCGCTAACCCTGGTGGCAATTTTTCTACCCGGAATATTTGATTTACCAGCAGATTGTTTTGAAACATTTACCCAAGATTTGCCGTCCAGTTTTGCGACCATTTTGAAAACAAAACCTGCCGTTGGAAACCCTGAACCGGTGACCAGCGAGGTTCCTACACCGTAATTGTTTACAGGTGCCGCCGCCAAAGCTGCAATGGCATCTTCATCCAAATCATTGGTGACGGTTATTTTTGAGTTTTTTGCACCAAGTTGGTCAAGTTGCGCTCGAACTCGAGCAGCAGTTTCAGCCAGGTCGCCAGAGTCTATTCTCACATTGGCGAGTTCCCCGTCTGTGATATCCACGGCCGCCTCGACTGCCTGCTCAACGTTGAAGGTGTCGACTAGGAAAGTTGTGTTTTTGCCCATTGCCGACAGCTGGGCCTCAAAGGCCTCTTTTTCTGAATCAAAAAGCAAAGTGAAGGCATGTCCACTTGTTCCCAGTGTTGGAATGCCGTATCGGTACTGAGCAAGAAGATTGCTGGTCGCATCAAAACCTGCCACATAACTGGCTCTGGCGGCAGCGACTGCAGCGTCTTCGTTGGCCCTTCGTGATCCCATTTCAATCAGTTTTCTGTCTCCGGCGGCAATCCTCATGCGAGCTGCAGCGGATGCAACCGCAGAGTCGTAATTCAGAATTGATAGAACTAGGGTTTCCAAAACCACGCACTCCGCAAAGCTTCCAACGACAGTCAAAACCGGAGAGTTTCCGAAATAAATCTCTCCTTCTTCAAAGCCTTCGATTGACCCTGAAAAGGAGTAGTTTTTCAACCAGTCCAATGTTTTCTCGCTGACTATTTTTTGATTCCCAAGAAATCTCAACTGCTCTATTGTGAAACGGAAGTTGCTTATTTCATCGATAAGTCGACCAACTCCAGCAAAGACACCAAATCTTCTTCCTGCTGGCAGAGAGCGAGTAAAGACTTCAAAGACAACTTGTTTGTCTCCCATGCCAGAATTCAATGCGGCATCAAGCATTGTCAGTTCATAGCGGTCTGTTTTCAGAGCACTGGTCATTGCAACAGATTACACTCCGCTGCAATCAGCGGAGAAGTCTCCGCAAACAATAGACTGAGACGGTGAATCAGGCGCCCATTGGTATTTTCGACTCAGGAGTTGGTGGCCTGACTGTTGCCAGAGCAATTATTGATCAACTTCCTCACGAATCAATTCTTTATTTAGGAGACACAGCAAATTCGCCCTATGGAACAAAAACCATTCCAGAAGTTAGAGGCCTTGCGCTGGAAGTGATGGATCAGCTGGTAGATACGGGTGTGAAGATGTTGGTGATTGCTTGCAACTCTGCATCGTCTGCAGTTTTGAGAGATGCTCGCGAGAGATACACCGAAGGCCGCGGAATCCCGGTGGTTGAAGTTATTCAACCCGCTGTGAGAAAAGCCGTCTCTACCTCAAAAAATGGTCGCGTCGGTGTTATCGGGACGAATGCCACCATTTCGTCTAAAAGCTACGAAGACGCCTTCGCCGCAGCTTTGAATCTTGAAATATCAACCGCTGCTTGTCCTGATTTTGTTGAGTTTGTTGAAAGAGGTGAAACCAGCGGTGACGATTTACTGGAAGTCGCTCGTGGATACCTTGAACCCCTGAAGAGCAAAGACATTGACACTCTGGTGCTTGGTTGCACCCACTACCCATTGCTTTCGGCTGCCATTGGTTTCGTGATGGGGGATGGCGTAAACCTGGTGAGCAGCGCGGAGGAGACCGCGAAAGATGTCTTTAGAGTGCTTACCGAGCACAACCTGCTGGCCCCAAACGACACGACTCCGAATCACAGGTTTTTAGCCACCGGAAAGAAACAAGAGTTTGAAGCTCTAGCAAAGAGATTCTTAGGCCCAGAAGTTTTGGGTGTTGAGGAAATTGAAAGGAAAATTAATGCCAAGACCGAACGATAGATCCGAAGACCAACTTAGAGATGTGAATATCGAGCTTGGCTGGAGCGAATACGCAGAGGGTTCAGCGCTAATTAGCTTTGGCAACACAAAGGTTCTCTGCACCGCAAGCTTTACTCCTGGGGTTCCCAGGTTCAAAAAAGATTCCGGTGAGGGATGGGTGACAGCTGAGTATTCAATGCTGCCAAGAGCAACCCACGACCGAAGCGATAGGGAGAGCGTCAAGGGAAAAATTGGTGGGCGAACTCATGAGATTTCGAGGTTAATTGGACGTGCCCTGCGTTCTGTAATCGACTTCAAATCGCTGGGTGAGAACACAATCGTGATTGATTGTGATGTGTTGCAGGCAGACGGTGGAACACGTACCGCTGCCATCACAGGTGGTTTTGTTGCTTTAGCTCAAGCTATCGATTACGGGTATTCAAAGAAGATGATTTCAGGCAACTCTCCTCTGATAGACACAGTTAGCGCCGTCTCCGTCGGAGTGGTTGATGGCAACCTGCTAACCGACCTCGAATATGTAGAGGATGTCAGAGCCGAGACCGACATGAATGTTGTAACAACCGGCAGAGGGTTGTTTGTAGAGGTTCAAGGAACTGCAGAGGGTGCTCCATTTTCTGATGAAGAACTTGCCGGATTGTTGAACCTGGCGAAAAAGGCAACTGCTGAATTGACAGATATCCAACGAATAACCCTTGGCGACAAATTGAGGCTTCGTTGAAATTACAACTCGCCACCGGAAATCAACACAAAATTGAAGAAGTACGTTCGATTCTTGGAGAAGATCTCGTGGAGCTTGTTGGGTACTCAGGTGCGGAGCCGATTGAAAACGGCGTTAGCTTTTTTGAAAATGCTTTGATCAAAGCGAAAGCGGGATACCTAGAAACAGGCATTCCAACAATTGCTGATGACTCGGGTTTGGCAATCGAAGTCATGGGGGGTTCTCCAGGGATTCTTTCCGCTAGGTGGAGTGGTGAAAAAGATGACGCTAAAAACCGTGATTTAGTTTTGGCACAAATGGTCGATATGGACTCTCGAGCAGCAAGTTTTGTCTGCTCGATTGCTTTGGTTAGCGAGGATGGCGAATACGGCTTTACGGGTGTTTGGCAAGGACAGCTTGCAAGGGAAAGTCGTGGAGCGGGAGGCTTTGGTTATGATCCAATATTCATCCCTGAGGGTTTTGAAATTACTGCCGCGGAGATGGAGCCTGAGGTGAAAAACTCCATGAGCCACCGATTTTTAGCTCTTTCTCAATTGGCTGATTTTTTGCGGCGCCCCCAGTAGGATTCGAACCTACGCACCCGCCTCCGGAGAGCGGTGCTCTATCCCCTGAGCTATGGGGGCCGGCAGAGAAAACTCTAACATCGCGGGTTCTAAGTTAGACTTAGGTGCTCGAGCTGAGGATTATTTTGACCCCCGAACAACTTTCACAAATCATTGCAGAGTCGCTCACGCGACTTGCAGAGAAAAACGACTTTGAACTCACTCTGCCCGAAAAAATTGTGGTTGAGCGCCCAAAGAGTCGTGAGCACGGGGACTGGTCGACAAATGTTTCCATGCAAATCTCCAAGCAGGCTGCAATGAATCCGCGAGATTTCGCGCAATTGCTGGTTTCTGAACTCAGAAACCAGGCAGGCATCAGGAGCCTAGAAATTGCAGGCCCTGGTTTTCTAAACATCTTTTTAGACACTGCTAGTGCGGCATCAATCCTGCCTGAGGTGGTTTCAGCCGGCGAAAGTTTTGGTGGCGGAGAACTTTACGCTGGAGAGAAACTGAATCTTGAGTTTGTTTCTGCAAATCCAACCGGCCCCATCCATCTAGGTGGCACCAGGTGGGCGGCATTGGGTGATTCTTTGGCCAGGATTTTACAATTTCAGGGTGCAGACGTCACCAGAGAGTATTACTTCAATGACCACGGAGCGCAGATAGATAGATTTGCTCAGTCTCTGTATGCCTCTGCTGTGGGGCTAGATGCTCCAGAGGATGGATACGGTGGTCAGTACATATCTGAGATAGCCAACCGCGTTATTCAAAACCGTGGAGCAGGGGTTTTAGAGTTGCCGGAGGACCAGGCGCTCGAGGTATTCAGGTCGGAGGGGGTGGAATTGATGTTTTCTGACATCAAATCCTCACTTTCTGATTTCGGTGTTGAATTCGATGTTTACTTCCATGAAAACTCGCTACACGAATCCAAGGCTGTTGAGAAGGCAATCTCTCGTCTGCGCGAAAACGGTCACATCTTTGACAAAGAGGGTGCCGTTTGGCTGCGCTCAACCGAATTTGGCGACGATAACGATCGTGTTGTCATCAAAAGCGACGGAGACCCTGCCTATATCGCCGCTGACCTTGCTTATTACCTAAATAAGCGCGAGCGGGGTTTTGATCGGGCAATCATCATGCTTGGAGCAGATCATCACGGATACGTTCAGCGATTAATGGCTATGTGTGCAGCCTTTGGTGACAAGCCTGGTGAAAATCTCGAGATTCTAATTGGCCAAATGGTTAATTTGGTCAAAGATGGCAAACCCGTGCGGATGAGCAAGCGAGCGGGGACGGTGGTCACGTTGGAAGATTTAGTGGACGCAGTTGGAACAGATGCTGCAAGGTATGCACTAACCAGATCCAGCGCCAATTCAAACTTGGACGTTGATCTAGACCTTTTGTCGAAAAAGACCAATGACAACCCAGTGTTTTATGTTCAATATGCTCACGCTAGGACCAGACAGGTTGAAAATAATGCGCAAAGTTTTGGCATTAGCACCGAGCGTTTCGACCCCTCACTGTTAGATCACCCAACCGAAAATGAACTTATCGCCAAGATTGCTGAATTTCCAGCGGTGGTGAAAATTTCGGCTGAGAATCGGGAACCGCATCGAATAGCTCGCTATCTTGAAGAATTAGCTGGAAACTACCACCGCTGGTATGACGCTTGCAGGGTAACTCCTTTGGCTGGCAAAGAGGTTGAACCAATTCATGACTCCAGGTTGGTGCTCAATAGTGCAACCACTGTTGTTTTGGCGAACGGTTTGAGATTATTGGGTGTTAGTGCCCCGGAACGGATGTGATTTGAAAAACCCTCTTGCGCCTCAGTGGCTAAACCAGCCAACTGATCTGAATCTTTTGAATGACAAGATTTGGCCGTCTTCCGCTACCCGAGACAGCACCGGTGAGATTCAGATTGGTGGTGTTGGGGTAGGAGAACTGGCGAGCAAATATGGAACTCCGCTCTATGTGATTGATGAGGATGAGTTCCGCTCGAGACTGAATCAGCTCAACCGAGCATTCAGTCAACCTGCAAGAGAGCACGGGATAAATGTCCGAATGTATTACGCGGCCAAGGCTCTTTTGACCACCGACATTGCTCGCTGGGTTATGCAAGAGGGGTATTCAATAGATGTTGCAAGTGGTGGTGAGTTGGCAGTTGCGCTTGCAGCAGGCTTCGAGGGTTCAAAAATCGGACTTCATGGAAATAATAAGTCTCTGAGTGAAATCTCCCGCGCGGTTTCTAATGGCGTGAATTCAATCGTGATTGATTCAGAGCTGGAGATTGAAAGAATCGCCTCAATAGCTGAGAGCAATTCGATAATCCAAGGAGTCAGACTCAGGGTAAACAGCGGAGTTCATGCGTCAACCCATGAGTTTCTGGCAACTGCCAGAGAAGACCAGAAATTCGGAATTCCCATGGACCAGGTTGAGGATCTTGTTTCAACTATCCGCTCGCACTCATCACTGAAATTCCTAGGCCTTCACTCCCATATCGGTTCGCAGATTTTTGTGGCGGATGGTTTTGTTGAGGCTGCCCGAAGGTTACTCGAACTGCACGCAAAGCTTTCCGAAGATCAAGAGGTACCAGAGCTAAACCTAGGTGGAGGGTTTGGGATTGCCTATCTAGATAGCGATAAGCCATTGAATATCAAAGAGCTAGGTCAACGGATAATTACAAACGTTGTCACTTTGTCAAAAGAGCTTGGCATCAAACCACCAAATCTTTGCTTTGAACCGGGCAGGGTGATTGCCGGCCCAAGCGGTGTAACTCTCTACAACGTCGGCACAATCAAAGACGTTGAAGTTAGCACCGAGGATGGGAGTGCGATCAGGCGATATGTTTCTGTGGATGGTGGAATGAGTGACAATTTGCGAAGTTCTCTTTACGGAGCGGAATACACCGCATCTCTGGCAAGCAGGGCAACCGCTGCTGAGCCACTTTTATCGCGGGTTGTTGGCAAGCACTGTGAGAGCGGCGACATTGTCGTAAACCACACCTTTCTGCCATCTGACCTGGCAATCAATGAATTGATTGCCGTTCCAGCAACAGGCGCCTACTGCTTTTCGCTAGCATCTAACTACAACTATTTGGGAAGACCACCGGTTGCAAGTGTGAAAGCCGGCGAATCAAAGCTTTTAGTTAGAGGAGAAACCGAGCAGGATCTGCTTGCTCGCGACCAAGGTTACAGAACGGGAAGTTCAGATGAGAGCTGATTACAGACCAATCAGAATTGGTCTGCTTGGAGCTGGTTCTGTTGGTTCACAGGTTTTCAAGCTTATTGATGAAAACTCCGATGAGTTAGCAAACAGAATCGGTGCCAGGTTGGAGATATCGGGTGTCTTAGTTCGTTCACTGGATGCCTCCAGGGATTACTCAATTCCAAGGCAGTATCTGACCACAGATGCTGAATCAGTGATTCTTGGCTCTGACATTGTTGTTGAACTAATCGGAGGAATTCAGCCGGCGTTTGATTATGTTCGAATGGCTCTGGAATCAGGTAGTGATGTGGTCACCGCCAATAAAGCGCTTTTGGCAAACCATGGACCAGAAATATTTGAACTTGCCGAGCGAGTCGGTGCTCAGGTTTACTACGAGGCAAGCGTAGCTGGGGCAATCCCCATTATTCGTCCACTCAGAGAGTCTCTGGCGGGAGACAAAGTCAAGCGCATAATGGGCATCGTCAACGGCACAACCAATTTCATCTTGGACCAGATGGAGTCAACCGGGGCGAGCTTTGATGCGGCCTTAGAGCAGGCTCAGCAACTTGGCTACGCTGAGGCGGATCCAACCGCTGATGTTGGCGGCTTCGACGCTGCTGCAAAGGCCGCTATTTTGTCGTCTCTTGCTTTTCACACAGAGGTCCATATTGACGACGTGTATACAGAGGGAATTGAAAAGATCACCCAGTTGGATATCGAAGCTGCCAAGGATGCAGGCTACACAATCAAATTGCTAGCGGTCTGCGAAAGGGTTGATGAGAATTCAATTGCTGCCAGGGTCCACCCAACCCTGATTCCGCAGACCCACCCACTCGCAAGCGTAAGAGGGGCTTTCAACGCGGTATTTGTTGAAAGCGAGGCAAGTGGTGAATTGATGTTCTATGGTGCTGGTGCCGGGGGACTAGAAACCGCAAGTGCTGTTTTGGGCGATGTAGTGATGGCCGCGAAGAGGCATTTGGGTGGTGGTTCAACAATGAGTGAGTCATCTCATGCGAAGCTGAGCATCCTGCCAATTGATGACATCATCACTCGCTATCAACTTTCTATGGAGGTTAAGGACCAATCGGGAGTTCTGGCAGTGATTGCGACTATGTTTGCGGAGCTGGAGATAAGCGTTGAAACGCTGGAGCAATCAACCATTGATGATGGTGAAACTGTATTGCTGACGATCATCACCCACGAGACAAGTGAACGCAGTCTTCAAAAATTGATCGGCAAGCTAAACGAGAGTGATTTGGTGACCGAGTTTAAAGGTCAAGTGAGAGTGGAGGGTGTCTAGATGGCACATCAGTGGCGCGGAGTTATTCGTGAATATGCAGACAGATTGAATTGGACTGACAGCGATCCGGTGGTGACCCTCGGTGAAGGTGGCACCCCATTGATTGACGCTCCAGAGCTTGCAAAGCTATTGGATGTAGGTGAGGTTTATCTGAAGTTTGAGGGCATGAACCCAACCGGCTCTTTCAAAGACCGCGGTATGACCACCGCAGTTAGCAAGGCACTGGGTAGAGGCGCCAAGGCGGTTGTTGCCGCCAGCACTGGAAACACCTCGGCTGCTGCTGCGGCTTATGCAACAAAGGCTGGGATGCAGAGTGTGGTTTTGGTTCCCAGTGGAAAGATTGCCTATGGCAAACTCAGTCAGGCAATTGCTCATAAAGCTCAAATTTTGCAGGTCAAGGGAAATTTCGATGATTGTTTACGAATTGCCCGCGAGCTTGATGAAAAATACCCCGTGTTCTTGGTCAATTCGGTAAACCCTGACCGATTGCAGGGACAAAAAACAGCAAGCTTTGAGGTGGTTGATGTCTTGGGCAAAGAGCCTGACCTGCACGCAATGCCGCTAGGAAACGCGGGAAATATCTCTGCATATCACCTGGGGTACACCGAAGAAATTCGTGATGGCAGGATCAAAAAGTTTCCAAAACTTTGGGGAGTTCAGGCGGAGGGTGCCGCACCGTTTATCAAGGGTGCACCGGTGCAGAAACCAGAAACAATCGCTACCGCAATTCGCATTGGTAACCCGGCTAGCTGGGACTTAGCACAGCAGGCCAAAAAAGAAACCGAGGGCAATTTCGCATTTGCCTCAGATAAAGAATTGCTGTGGATGCACAGATTCCTCTCTCAGGAGTGTGGAGTGTTTGTTGAGCCCAGCAGTGCCGCTGGTGCTGCTGGATTGTTCAAGCATAAAAAACTGGGTGACCTACCAAAGGTTGACACTGTTGTGATAACCGTTACCGGTCACGGTCTGAAAGACCCAGACTGGGCGCTAAAGGACGAGCGAGGCAGAAAAATTAGACCGAAGCGAGTCAGTGCGAACGCGGAGAGTGTGGCGGTAAGTTTGGGATTGGAAAAATCATGAGGGTAAACGTCCGCATCCCCGCAACCAGCGCCAACCTGGGCCCAGGTTTTGACACGCTCGGAATTGCCTTGAATTACTACGACGAGTATCAAGTTGAAACCACAGATTCGGGCTTGGAGATTGTGATCAATGGCGAAGGGACCGGAGACATCCCCACTGATGAAACAAATCTTGTATTTCGCGCCTTGAGTCTTGTTTATGAGCGTATGGGAGAGAAGCTACCCGGGCTGAAGCTGACTACCAATAACTTCATCCCGCACGGCAGGGGAATGGGATCATCCGGTGCCGCGGTGGCTGGTGGAATCATGTTGGCGGCAGGCCTTTTAGGAAAGCAGCACAGTTTCACCGAGCAGCAGCTGTTGGATTTCGCAACTGTTTTGGAAGGTCACCCTGACAATGTCGCCCCCGCTTTGTTTGGTGGGATGACCATTGCCTGGACTGATGAAGAGGGTCCTCACCATAAGCAGCTAAGTGTTCACAGAGGTGTGTCACCGATTGTGATGGTGCCACCGAATCAGATGTCGACGAAGCTGGCAAGGTCATTACAACCCGAATCTGTACCGCACGAGGATGCCGTTTTCAATCTTTCAAGATCAGCTTTGTTGGTTGCTGCCCTTATCTCTTCTCCAGAGCTAATGCTGCCGGCAACCGAGGACAGACTTCACCAGAATTATCGAGCCAGCGCCATGCCTGAAACGCAGGAACTGATAGTCAAGCTAAGAGAGCTTGGACACCCAGCAGTGGTTAGTGGTGCGGGGCCGTCAGTGCTGATTTTGGAGCCGAACCCTGAAAAACGACTTGAGGTTCAGGGTTTTGCGGAGAAGTATTATCCCCACTGGCGTGTATTAATGTTGGCGGTTGACTCAAAAGGTGCTACCGTAGAGGTGCACGAGTAAACGAGCCTTCGCTCACAGTGCATTTCAACTAAACCCCCTTTATGGCGTTCTGCCGGGGAAAGAAAGAGTTATTTAGTTCATGGAAGAAACCGAACAGAAGCAACCTGCAAGAAAAAGAACAACTGCGGCCAAAACTACAAAGCCAAAGACCGATTCTGCAGAGGAAACAACCAAGACCACTTCAAAGGTCGAAGAGCCAAAGGCTGAGGCCACCGAGCAGAAAAGCGGCGACTCAGAGGCAAGTCAAGAAACCAAAAAGCCCGCTCGCAGAAGAACCACATCAAAGGCAAAAGCCGAGGAGAGTTCAGAGAAACCTGCTGAGGGTAATGCCGAAGAGTCAAGCTCAGAGAATAAGTCTCAGAACGAAAACCGCGATTCAGACAGGTCTGAAAGAGACGATAACGACAACCGCAGGGGCGGTAATCGCAATCGTCGCAACAGTCGCTATCGCGACCGTCGCCGCGGGGGAGAAGATGCCGATCCTGAAATCAGTGAGGACGACGAGCTAATCCAGGTTGCTGGAATCCTTGATGTTTTGGATAACTATGCGTTCTTGAGAACCAGTGGATACCTTCCAGGTTCGAACGATGTTTATGTTTCTTTGGGACAGGTGAAGAAAAACAGCCTTCGCAAGGGAGATGCTGTAGTTGGTGTCATCAAGGCCCCGAAAGAGGGAGAGCCACAGAACTCAAGACAGAAATTCAACGCACTCGCAAGAGTGGACTCGGTGAATGGAATTGCCGTTGCAGACCTAACCGAGCGAGTTGATTTCTCAAAGCTGACTCCTCTGTACCCAGACAGCAGACTGCGACTGGAGACTGAGTCAAAAAAGATTTCCACCAGAATCATTGATCTTGTCAGCCCAATTGGTAAGGGTCAGCGTGGACTGATTGTTTCACCACCAAAGGCTGGAAAAACCCTTATCTTGCAGGCGATTGCAAATTCAATCAGCGAGAACAACCCAGAGGTTCACCTGATGGTGGTCTTGGTTGACGAGCGTCCAGAGGAAGTTACCGACATGCAGCGGACAGTAAAGGGTGAGGTCATTGCCTCAACCTTTGACCGTCCAGCGGATGATCACACCACAGTTGCCGAGTTGGCAATTGAGAGAGCCAAGAGACTGGTTGAGATGGGTCACGATGTTGTCGTGCTTCTGGATTCAATCACCAGACTTGGAAGGGCCTATAACCTAAGCGCTCCAGCCAGTGGAAGAATTCTCTCCGGTGGTGTGGACTCATCTGCTTTGTATCCACCAAAGAAGTTCTTTGGAGCTGCCAGGAACATCGAAAATGGCGGATCTCTGACAATCCTGGCAACTGCCTTGGTTGAAACCGGTTCAAAGATGGACGAGGTTATCTTTGAGGAGTTCAAGGGAACCGGAAACATGGAGCTCAGGCTCTCAAGGGCGCTTGCGGACAAGAGAATCTTCCCAGCTGTTGACATTAACGCCAGTGGAACAAGGCGCGAAGAGATGTTGATGAGCCCGCAGGAGACCAAGATCATCTGGAAGCTTAGAAGAGCTTTGGCTGGACTTGAAACCCAGCAGGCGCTGGAACTGGTAATGACCAGGCTGAAAGACACTCAGTCCAACGTCGAGTTCTTATTGCAACTAGAGAAGTCAATGCCAGTGCCCTCCGAGGGTGAATCGGAGTAAACATGTTTGACTCCTTGCAAGGCTTGCGGGAGGAGCACGCCGAGCTGCAAAAGCAGTTGTCTGACTCATCGATTCACTCAAACCCTGGATTGAGTAAAAAGCTCAATCGCAGGTATGCCGAGTTGAACTCGATAATTGCTGCGGAAGATAATCTTCGGGCTTTGGAGGCAGACGTTGAGGCCGCAAAGGAACTAGTTTCGGAAGACGAAAGTTTCCGAGAGGAACTTGAGAAAAACCAGGAAAAACTTGTTGTCGCCGAAGAAAAACTGCGCAGACTTCTAATTCCAAGAGACCCTGATGATGCCAGAGACGTGATTATGGAGATCAAGGCTGGCGAAGGTGGGGCTGAGTCGGCATTGTTTGCAGCGGATTTATTGAGGATGTATTCGCAGTTTGCTGCCTCCAAGGGTTGGAAGGTAGAACTCTTGGACAAAAACGAGAGCGACCTGGGTGGAATTAAGGACTGCCAGTTGGCAATCAAGGGCAATTCCACCGAGCCAGCCCAAGGAGTCTGGGCGCAGCTGAAATACGAGGGCGGCGTTCATAGGGTTCAGAGGGTTCCGGTGACTGAAACTCAGGGCCGTATCCACACCTCCGCCGCAGGCGTGCTTGTTTTTCCTGAGGTTGACGAGCCAGAAGAAGTGGAGATTAGTCAAAACGATCTCCGAATCGATGTTTATCGCTCCTCTGGACCAGGAGGACAGAGTGTTAACACAACTGACTCCGCAGTTCGAATAACACACTTACCAACCGGCATCGTGGTCAGCATGCAGAATGAAAAGTCTCAGCTACAAAACCGTGAAGCAGCAATGAGGGTTTTGAGGGCAAGGATTTTGGCAGCACAGCAGGAAGAGCTGGAAGCAGAACAGTCTGCGGCCAGGAAATCGCAGGTCAGAACTGTTGACCGCTCAGAACGAATTCGAACCTATAACTACCCAGAGAACAGAATTGCCGATCACCGCACCGGTTACAAGTCTTACAATCTTGACCAGGTGATGGACGGTGCCTTGCAACCAGTGGTTGATTCGGCTATCGAAGCTGATGAGCGGTCAAGACTGGAAGCTCTATCAGGGGGCGACCAAGCTTGAATTTCTCGCAATTAGTTGCGAGCGTTACCGAAGAGCTTTTATCTGCGGGAATTGAAAGCGCGAGCGCAGATGCCAAAGAGCTAATTTGCCATCATTTGTCGATATCCAAATCACAACTTTCAATGTTGGAAGTTCAGGGAAGTGAAGTAGCTCCAGAAGACCTCAGTGTGATTTTCGAACTTGCTAAAAAAAGGGCTAGTCGTATTCCACTTCAGCACATCACTGGAAAAAGCTACTTCCGAAACCTTGAACTTGAGGTGGGGCCCGGAGTTTTTATACCAAGACCCGAAACAGAAATGCTGGTTGAGCTTGCCATGCAGCTAACTCTGCCTGAAAAGAGCTGTTTTGAAGTTGGAGCGGGAAGTGGCGCTATCTCAATTTCACTGAATAAAGAGTCTGGTTTTGAGGCCCAGGCAATAGAGGTTTCTGAACAAGCAGTCTCTTGGACCAGGAAGAATATAGAGAAATACGGCGGTCAAGTCGATCTGGTTTTTGGAGATTTTGAGTCGCACATCCCTAGTCGGCAATACGGTCTGCTCATCTCAAATCCTCCCTATATTCCAGATTCAGCAATACCGATCGACCCTGAGGTCAATCTCCACGACCCCAAGCAGGCTTTGTATTCGGGGGTGGATGGCTTGGACCTGATTAGGACGCTGGCGGATTCCAAGCACTATCTGCTGCCGGGCGGAATATTGATTTTTGAGCACGATGAATCCCAACGAGCTTCAATTGTTGAAATACTATTGGAAAAGGAATGGCGAAATATCCGTTCTCATCAAGACTTAAATGGCAGAGATCGGTTTATCCAAGCGGAGGCGTAGTGCAGCGTATTTATGACTGTTCAAACAGTTCCGAGCTCCTTACTGGCATGCGCCAGGCTAAATTGGCAATTGGCCGTGGAGAGCTTGTGGTTTTACCCACCGACACCGTCTATGGCATCGGCGCAGACGCCTTCAATCCAAAAGCAGTCCAAGCCTTGCTCGATGCCAAGGGCAGAGGAAGGTCAACCCCTCCTCCTGTCTTGATTGGCGATTCTTCAGCTCTGGATGCGCTGGCAGTGGATGTTCCCGACCTGGCCCGTGCATTGACAGAAAAGTTTTGGCCGGGGCCACTTACATTGATATTGCACGCCCAACCCTCATTGACTTGGGACCTTGGTGAAACTAAAGGGACAGTCGGCCTAAGAATTCCTGATTCAGAGGAGGCAATTGCACTCTTAAAAGAAACCGGTCCGATGGCTGTTTCGAGTGCAAATTTGCACGGAAAACCATCTGCTACAAATGCCCAGCAAGCTTTTGAATACTTTGGCGAAAATGTGCCTGTTTATCTTGACGCAGGCGAGGCTAGACAGGGTATTGCCTCCACGATTATTGACCTGACAGATGTTGAATCAAAGAAATTGAGAGTTTTGCGCCAAGGAGCCCTAGAGATTTCAGACATTGCCGAATATGCCGAGGGCTTTGAATTTGAATCGGTGAGCTAATTGCGGGCATACCTATTGATCGCGGGTGCTGTTGCTATCAGCACCCTGCTCTCAACCTTTCTGGCTTTGTTTGTTGCCAAGAGATTTAACCTTCATCGTCCGATTAGAAAAAGAGATCAGCACTCCGACCCAATTCCGAGAATTGGGGGAGTGGCAATTTTCATAGGTTTGCTGGTTGGCTTTGGGCTGGCTGGGACATTGGGGTGGTTTGAAATCGTCTTTGACGATATGAGTACCATCTGGGCAATCATTGGTTCCGCTGCAATCATCACCGTAGTTGGATTATTGGATGACCTGGTCGATATGGACTGGACGCTGAAGCTTGCTGGGCAAATACTTGCCGCCGGGTTGCTGGCCTGGCAGGGGGTTCAAATAGTTTCGCTGCCAATCGGTGGATTGGTTGTTGGTAGCTATGTATTCAGTCTGATAATCACAGTGCTGGTGTTGTTGGTTGTTATGAACGCCGTGAACTTCATTGATGGCCTGGATGGGCTTGCGGCAGGTGTTATCGGCATCGGTACTGGAACATTTTTTCTCTACGTCTATCTTCTTGCCCAGCAAACTTCACCGACAAATTACTTCAATACCGCAGGGCTTTTGTCCGTAATTGTCTTGGGTGCCTGCATTGGCTTTCTGCCATTGAATTGGCGTCCAGCCAAGATATTTATGGGCGACAGCGGAGCGATGCTACTGGGGCTATTGATGGCGACGAGTGCGATTTTGGTTACCGGGCAAATAGATCCGGCAACGGTAACCAGAAATGATTTGCTCCCAGCTCTGTTCCCGTTGATTCTGCCGGTTGCAATTCTGGTTTTGCCGCTTTTGGACCTACTGCTTTCAGTAATTCGAAGAATTAGCCAGGGAAAGTCTCCATTTCAAGCAGACTCTGGTCACCTCCACCACAGGCTTCAAGACCTTGGCCATTCACACAGCAGTGCTGTGCTGATTTTTTATCTGTGGACTGCAGTGATCTCCGCTACCGGCTTGCTGTTTTTCTTTTGGCCGGTCACTCAGGTTTTACTGTTTGGAGGTTTTGGGTTGCTGTTGGCTTTGTTCATAACTCTCAGACCAATTATTGTTAGACGACACAGAGGAGCCAGATGAGAGCCAGTAACCTGAAGCAACTTTTTTCGTTGGTAGTCAAATACAGCCTGATACTGGTGGCTGTAATTGCAATTGCCGGAGGCCTAATCGGGTTTTTGATTTCAGGAACTAATGGATTGGTATCAGCACTAATTGGTGCAGCAATAGCCTTTTTGTTTTCAATCATGACCATAATCAGCGTTTTTATTGGCAGCAAGCTTGATATCACTGGGTTTTATGCGGTTGTTCTCGGGGGATGGCTGGTCAAGATAGTTATCTTTGGAATTGTTTTGGTAGCTCTCAGGGGAGCTGAATTCATTGATGGTCCAGTGTTGTTTGCAACCGTGGTTGCAACAATCATGGGCACTTTGGCGGTGGACAGTTTGGCGGCTCTGAGAGCAAGAATTCCAGCAGTTGATGAAAACCGGGATTAGAAACCGAAATCTATTGTTAGACTTGAAGAAAATCTGGCCATTGCGACCTAGTACGTTGCGGACCGAAACAGGAGTACAAAGCTGTTAACTGTTTTTAGCGCTGTTGCGGGAGATGACGGGAGCTTCAACCCCCCGACACTTGCGGACTTTTACCCAGAAATAATTCTTTTCGAGGGCACCCCTTTCGCAATCAACCGCATCATGCTTATTCGCCTGCTGATTATGGTTTTGCTAATCGTGCTTTTCTGGGCTTGGGCCAGAAGATTTGACATTGCAAGAAAAACACAAAGTTACGTTCCCGGCAGGTTCCAACTTGTTGGTGAGATTGGTCTGAACTTTGTTCGGAAAAATATTGCCCACGAGACCCTTGGTCAAAAAGATGGCGATCGATTCCTGCCGCTTCTGACAACAATTTTCTTCACAGTGCTGGCAATGAACCTTACGGGGCTGATCCCGGGTCTGAACATTGCTGCAACAAGTGTTATTGGTTTGCCACTGGTAATGGCGGTTGCCACCTTTGTGGTCTTCATTTACGCAGGTGTGAAAGCGCATGGGTTGACCTATTTCAAAACAGCACTGTTCCCGCCAGGGCTTCCAGCGCCGATGTATATCTTGGTGACCCCAATTGAATTTTTGTCCACCTTCATTCTTAGACCAGTTACTTTGACAGTTCGTCTATTGATGAACATGCTGGTTGGACACCTGTTGTTGGTGCT
>CBFHOK010000008.1:0-45620 GCA_965657575.1 Microbacteriaceae bacterium
CAGATAAGCCCTTTGTAACGGGTCTCTTGAGAGAGCCACCTAGCGGAATCGAACCGCTGACCTGCTCTTTACGAGGGAGCTGCTCTACCAACTGAGCTAAGGTGGCGCGGAACAAAGTCTAGCCCAAACAATAACGCCGCCCCTTTTGAGGGCGGCGTTATTCATTATCTTCTAGGCCTGAATTAGATCCTTCTCACTGGTCTCTTCAACCAAATAGTGACTGTAGGCAGGAAGTGTCAAAAAGGTTGGGTAGTCCTCCTGCATTGCAACATCTCTGAAGATGTTGGTAGCACAGTCGATTCTGTCCCCATCGGTTCTTGTTAGTCCCTGAACAACAGTCTGGATTTGCTCCTCAACCCATTCACGGGTGATGGTGGTGCCCTCGGTGGTCTTTGCCCCCTGGTGCATCCACTGCCAAATTTGGCTGCGGCTGATCTCTGCGGTTGCAGCATCCTCCATCAAGTTATCCAATGCTGCAGCACCAATACCTCTTAGCCATGCGTCGATGTAACGGATGGCGATACCGATGTTAGAGCGAACTCCCTCTTCGGTGATCTCTCCCCCGGCGCTGCGGATATCGAGCAGGTCCTTGGCGGTAACCTCAACATCTGGACGCTGACGGTCTAGCTGGTTAGGCCTACCCTGCAACACTGCATCGAACTCTGCTCTCGCAATGTCGATCAAGTCAGGGTGGGCAACCCATGAACCATCGAAGCCGTCGGTTGCCTCACGCTTTTTGTCGTTGGCAACTTTCTCAAGTGCTTTGGCAGTGACATCTGGGTCACGCCTGTTTGGAATGAATGCACTCATTCCACCAATTGCGTGGGCTCCACGACGGTGACAGGTCTTCACCAGCAATTCTGTGTAGGCGCGCATGAACGGAAGCGTCATCAGAATCTGGTTTCTATCTGGCATCACAAAGCTGGTTCCACGTGTGCGGTAGTTCTTGATGATGCTAAACAGGTAATCCCAACGTCCGGCATTCAATCCAGCGCAGTGATCTTTGAGTTCGTAGAGGATCTCATCCATCTCGAATGCTGCCCCGAAGGTTTCAATCAAGATTGTTGCACGAATAGTTCCGTGAGGAATGTCTAGGTATTCCTCGGTGAATGTGAAGATCTCATCCCAGAGACGTGCCTCTAGGTGGTTTTCTAGCTTGGGGATATAGAAATAGGGTCCCTTGCCGTTTTCAATCAACTGCTTGGCGTTATGGAAGACATACAAACCGTAATCAACCAGCGAGCCGCTTGTTGCAACCTCTAGACCGTTCTGGTCGCGATACAACAAGTGCTTCTCGACCATGTGCAGACCCCTTGGGCGCATAACGATCGTAGGTGTTTCTTCAGCGGTCACCTTGTAGTTCTTGCCCTCAGGAGAGGTGTAATCCAACTGATCACGAATTGCGTCATAGAGACTTAGCTGACCGGTGACAACATTGTGCCAGGTTGGGCTGGTTGCGTCTTCTTGATCAGCCAGCCAAACATTGGCTCCTGAGTTCATGGCATTAGCGGTCATTTTAGGATCGGTGGGACCGGTGATCTCTATTCGACGATCTTCCAGTCCCGGACCGAATCCTGCAACCTTCCACGAACCATCATTACGAATGTGCTCAGTCTCAGGGAGGAACTTTAGATCACGTCCATTGGAGACGTGGTTGCGGACCTCCATGCGGTGCATAAGCCTGTCGTGACGCTTGCCGGCAAACTTTGCCTGCAGCTGTCCGACGAACTTCAGCGCATCCTCGGTAAGAATTTCTTCGAACCTGGGCTTTAGTGGTCCAACTACTCTGATATCCATTGTTCTCTCCTTGATTTGTTGGTCTGAATTCGTAAGTTTTAGTGGAACTGCTCTTCTTCGGTTGATCCCGCTAGGGCCAAAGTTGAGCTGTCTGGGTTTAGGGCTGTCGAGATTGCATCGAAGTAACCGGTACCAACCTCACGCTGGTGCCTGGTTGCTGTGTAGCCGCGTGACTCAGCAGCAAACTCTGCTTCTTGCAAGTCAACGTATGCACTCATCTGGCGGTCTTTGTAGTCAAGCGCCAATTCATACATTCCGTAGTTGAGGCTGTGGAAACCGGCGAGGGTGATGAACTGGAAGGCGTATCCCATTGCTGATAGCTCGCGCTGGAACTTGGCAATTTCTGCATCATCCAGGTGACGCTTCCAGTTGAAGCTCGGTGAGCAGTTATAAGCAAGCTTCTTGCCGGGGAACTCCTTGTGGATGCTCTCAGCAAAGGTGCGAGCTAGCTCCAGATCTGGCTCAGCTGATTCAACCCACAAAAGATCTGCGTACTCTGCGTATGCGTGTCCACGAGTCAATACTGGACCGATGCCGTTTTCTACCTCGTAGAAACCTTCCTTGGTGCGCTCACCACGAACAAACTTGGCATCACGCTCATCGTGATCGCTTGTCAGCAGTGTTGCAGCCAGTGCATCTGTTCTTGCAATGACAATGGTGTCTGTGCCCGCTACGTCGGCTGCCATGCGGGCTGCATTCAGTGTTCTCACGTGCTGGCTGGTTGGAACCAAAACCTTTCCACCCATGTGTCCACACTTCTTCTCGCTGGCTAGCTGGTCCTCCCAGTGAACTCCAGCAGCACCCGCCTCGATCATCTGTGACATAAGCTCAAATGCGTTGAGTGGTCCACCAAAGCCGGCTTCAGCATCGGCAACAATGGGAGCCATCCAGTCGCGTTGCAGGTTTCCCTCTGAGAATTCAATCTGAGCTGCACGCATCAAAGCATTGTTGATTCTGCGAACAACAGCTGGAACGCTGTTGGCTGGGTAGAGACTCTGGTCTGGGTAGGTCTGACCTGAAAGGTTTGCATCTGCTGCAACCTGCCATCCTGAAAGATAAATGGCTTTCAGCCCTGCTCTAATCTGCTGAACGGCCTGGTTACCGGTAAGGGCTCCCAAAGCACTGATCCACTCATTTGGGTCATCGTTTCGCTGAATAAGGTCCCAGAGCTTATCTGCACCGCGCTTTGCAAGGGTGCGCTCTTCACGGACAGGTCCGCGTAGCTTGATTACATCCTCGGCGGTGTAATCTCTTTTGATTCCCGCCCAACGAGGGTTTGAATCCCACTCAGCCTGCAACTCTGCTGCAGTCTGAATCTGATCTCCGTGTTTGAAGTCTGACATTTTTACTCCTTAGTGCTTCTGTAGAACTAATCATTTCCGAATAAATTCGAAAAATATCTAGAAATTTGAGAGAAAAAACGCTATTTTTCTCAAATAAGAAAAAAGGGCTGAAATGGACGCTATTTCTCAAGAAACTGAAAATCTCGATGCGCTGATCATTGGAAAACGCATCAGAGCACTCAGAAACGAAAAGGGTATGAACCTGGACACGCTGGCTGAAATCCTAGGGCGAGCAACCAGCTACGTATCTGGAATAGAAACCGGCAAGAAAGATCCGAAGTTAAACGAACTGCAAACAATCGCCAAAGCTCTAGGTGTTGAATTAGATGAGCTGATCAACTCAAGAATTCCAACGGGAAGAGCAGCCCTAGAAATCGAATTTGAGAAAGCACAAAGAGGGCCGCTTTTCAAAAAGCTGAATTTGCCTGAGCTTCCGATTAGAAAAACTATGACCGATGAGTCGATCAAGGTAATCCTTGGTCTTCACAACGAACTCCAACGCATGCACTCAGAGCGTGCAGCAACACCAGAGGAGGCAAGGCGAGCGAACACTGACCTCAGAAAGAAAATGCGAGGCCAGAACAACTACTTTGCAGAGTTAGAAAAACTCGCTGCAGAACTGCATCAAGCCATCGGCCACCGAGGAGGGCCGCTTTCCCAACGCCTTTCTGCTGACTTAGCTCACCACCTGGGCTTCAGTCTTCACTATGTATCTGATTTGCCCTACTCAACAAGGTCAGTAACAGATGCCAAAAACATGCGCATCTATCTGCCAAGAAATACACAAGGTGACCCGCGCTCAGTATTGCTTCAAGCCTTAGCAAGCTTCGCTCTGGGAAACAAAGAGGTCAAAAGCTATGAGGATTTCCTCCAACAAAGAGTTGAGATTAACTACCTAGCGGGAGCACTGCTGATTGATCAAACCAGTGCTGTGAAATTTATGAAGGATGCAAAGGCAAACAGAGAGCTTGCTGTTGAAGACTTGCGAGACACCTATGCGGTTGGTTATGAAACTGCAGCTCATAGATTCACTAACCTTGCAACCGAGCACCTGGGAATCCCTGTTCACTTTTTGAAAGCCCACTCAACCGGTGCTTTATCAAAAGCCTATGAAAACGACGGGGTGCTGTTTCCAACAGATGCGTTAGGTGCAGTTGAGGGACAGACAGTGTGTAAACGCTGGAGTGCTAGGCAGGTCTTTGGTCACGAGGATAGATTGACGCCGTTTCACCAATACACTGACAAGCCAAATGGAACCTATTGGTGCACCTCAAGAATCGAGTCAAGCCCCAATGGAGATTTCTCTATTTCCGTCGGCACTCCGTTCGAACACGTCAAGTGGTTCAGGGGACGTGAGACTAAAAGAAGAGGCTTCAGTTCTTGCCCCGATGAGAACTGCTGCAGGATTCCCTCAGCTGAGATGACCAACCGCTGGGCTGGGTTTGCCAAGCCCCAAGCTGTTGTCAATTCGTCCCTGTTAGCTGCCATGCCCAAAGGACCGGTTCCAGGAGTTGATCAGATAGAGGTGTTTGAGTTTTTGGAAAACCATGCACCGGACAACGAGTCCTAAATAACCCCTGCTCGCTTAAGTCGTTCGATGGCTGCGTTTTCAATTGGGCTTTCCGGTCCAATGCCGATCCGCATGCCCTTCAATACCGATTTCGTGACCGGCTTTATGACATTCACCGGAACCTGCTTCATGTTCAACAGCTCTGCGTAGTTTGCAGGGAGGGATGTTACCGCAGCTTGAAAAAAGAGATTATAAAAAGGCTTCGTTCCAGATGGCAGTGGTGGGTTTTTGATAAAACTAATCACGCTGTCGGTTTTTGCATCTCTACGCAGTTCGGGCCAGAATTCCGACATTAGTTGCTCAAGTTCTTGCTCATTCATTGGAACGTCAGTTAGACCAAGTGGTTCAACAGCTTTCGACCACTGCGCGATGTAATTATCCGCTCCCCCTGGAATCGGTGCCGAAGAATAGAACTGGTGGGTTCTGAGAAAGCTTTCCATAAACGCCACGTGCACCCACATCAACAGATCTCGATCGGCTGCTCTATAAGACCTGTTCTCGCCCTGGTTGGTGTCGTATTTCCCCTTGACGCGATCATGCATTCCATTTACCCTGGATGCCTCACCAGCGATGGCATCGTGAGATCCAAAGGTTGTGACAGTAAGCCAACGAATTGTCCCAGCAAGTCGCCCCAGCGGCTCGTCTTTGTATCTTGAGTGCTGGGCAACACCAGTTAAGCTTCCCGGGTGTAAGGCCTGCACCAATAAGGCCCTGATGCCGCCAACCAGTGTGGCGAAGTCACGGTGAACAATCCAAGGCGCGTCACTTGGAAGATATAACCCCGGCTGGTCACCCTCCGCAACAACACCTAGCCATGGGGGGTTCCCATTATCGGAACCAGAGAGTAATTGAACGAATCTTCGACGGAACTCGCGCTGAAAGCCTGTAACCGTCAAATTCTCGCCTAACCTAGAGTTTGGAACTATAAGGAGCTAACAATGTCCGAGCAGGAACTAATCCAGAATTACCTGAAAATGAGGATGCAAATCATTATCAGCCAGCTTGCCCCAACGGCACTGTTGGCGTTTGCAGTATTTGCTACCCCAACAATTGCCAGCTATAACGATCCCCTTAGGTTCTCATTTGTGTTCATCCTGCTAGCTAGTGGCATCTTGGGAGCCCTTGCCCAGTTCACAGCATCCAGAGAAATGACCTCTGTGGCAGCAGATCTAGCAGAGCTAACAAACCCATCAAAGACCGCCAAGGGTATCGCCCAGTGGTCACAGCTTTACTGGATCCCGATGTTTGTAACCCCCGCTATTTTCCTAGTGATTTTCATCTCCATAATCGCAGGCCTAATTAGCTAGAAGTTAAAGCAAAAACCCCAGGCATTGCCTGGGGTTTTTGGGTTTAAGACCTTACTGGTTGATCTTGGTAACAGTTCCAGCACCTACGGTACGGCCACCTTCACGAATAGCGAAGCGAAGACCTTCCTCCATAGCAATTGGCTGGATCAGCTCAACGGTCATCTCGGTGGTGTCACCGGGCATAACCATTTCGGTACCGTCTGGCAGGGTGATAACACCGGTTACGTCAGTGGTACGGAAGTAGAACTGTGGACGGTAGTTTGAGTAGAACGGGTTGTGACGTCCACCCTCGTCCTTGCCCAAGATATATACGTTGGCGTCAAAGTTGGTGTGAGGGGTGATTGAGCCAGGCTTGCAAACAACCTGTCCACGCTCAACGTCTTCACGCTTGGTTCCACGTAGCAATAGACCTACGTTCTCGCCGGCCTCTGCATAGTCCAGAAGCTTACGGAACATCTCGATACCGGTAACGGTGGTCTTCTGCTTGTCGCGAATACCAACGATCTCGACCTCGTCGTTTACGTTTACCTGTCCACGCTCGACCTTACCGGTGATAACTGTTCCACGACCGGTGATGGTGAATACGTCCTCAACAGGCATTAGGAATGGCTTGTCGGTGTCACGAACTGGCTCTGGAATGTTTGCATCACATGCCTTCATCAGGTCTAGAACCTTCTGGCCCCACTCTGCGTCACCTTCGAGTGCCTTCAGGGCACTTACCTGGATAACAGGAGCGTCATCGCCTGGGAACTCGTACTTGCTTAGAAGTTCGCGAACCTCAACCTCTACAAGCTCCAAAATTTCTGCATCGTCGACCATGTCTGATTTGTTCAGGGCAACAACGATGTATGGAACGCCAACCTGACGAGCAAGAAGCACGTGCTCCTTGGTCTGAGGCATAGGACCATCGGTAGCAGCAACAACCAGGATTGAACCATCCATCTGTGCGGCACCGGTGATCATGTTCTTGATGTAGTCGGCGTGACCTGGAGCGTCTACGTGTGCGTAGTGACGCTCGTCGGTCTGGTACTCCACGTGGGAGATGTTGATCGTAATACCGCGCTGCTTCTCCTCAGGGGAGTTGTCAATCGCGTCGAAAGCATAGCTGTCGTTTAGATCGGGGAACTGGTCGTGCAGTACCTTTGTAATTGCCGCAGTCAGAGTGGTCTTACCGTGGTCTACGTGACCGATGGTACCGATGTTGACGTGCGGCTTTGTGCGCTCGAATTTCGCCTTAGCCATAGGGGTCCTCCTCAGGATCCGTTGTAAATCATCGGTCTTGGCGGACCGACTCTGATTTGGGTTTACAGAATTTCTATCTTAGTGGTTCCTAGTCCCATAAAGGTCCTAGTCGCCCCTTCCTTTTTGAACGATTTCGTCACTTACTGCTTTTGGAACCTCAGCGTAGGTCTCAAAGGTCATTGAATAGACCGCCCTACCTGATGTCTTACTTCGCAGGTCACCAACGTAACCGAACATTTCACTCAAGGGAACCAAGGCGTCTACCACCTTGACGCCACTGGCGTCTTCCATTGAGCGAACTTGTCCACGTCGAGAGTTGAGGTCACCGATTACGTCTCCCATGTATTCCTCTGGGGTACGAACCTCGACGGCCATCATTGGCTCGAGTAGAACTGGTTGTGCCATTCTGGCGGCCTCTCTAAAGGCCATCGATCCGGCAATCTTGAATGCCATCTCCGATGAGTCAACATCGTGATACTGGCCATCTAGCAATTTAGCCCTAACGCCTACCATTGGGTAGCCGGCTAGAACACCATTTGCCATTGAGTCCTGAATACCGTTATTCACACTCGGGATGTATTCACGTGGAACACGTCCTCCGGTGATCTTGTCTTCGAACTCGTAAATGTTATCGCCCTCAACCTCCATAGGCTCCAGGGCAATCTGAATCTTTGCAAACTGTCCCGATCCACCGGTCTGCTTTTTGTGGGTGTAATCGTATTTCTCAACAGTTTTCTTGATGGTCTCACGGTAGGCAACCTGTGGCTTACCAACATTTGCCTCAACCTTGAACTCACGCTTCATGCGGTCAACCAAGATGTCCAAGTGCAACTCACCCATACCGCTAATCACGGTCTGGCTGGTCTCTTCATCCTGCTCAACGCGGAATGTTGGGTCCTCTTCGGCAAGCTTCTGGATAGCAGTTGCTAGCTTCTCCTGGTCGCTCTTGGTCTTTGGCTCAATCGCAACAGAGATAACAGGCTCTGGGAAGGTCATGCTCTCCAGAACGATTGGGTGGTCAGGATTACACAGTGTGTCACCGGTGGTGGTGTCCTTTAGACCAATAACAGCGTAGATGTGTCCCGCACGGATTTGCTCAACTGGCTGCTCTTTATTGGAGTGCATCTGGAAAAGCTTTCCAATACGCTCCTTTTTGCCCTTGGTTGAGTTCACAATCGCAGCACCTGAATCCAGGTTTCCGCTATAAACACGAACATAGGTCAGACGACCAAAGAATGGGTGGGAGACAACCTTGAAGGCCAGTGCGCTGAAAGGCTCTTCTGGGCTTGGCTTACGGGTAAGGGTCTTCTCTTCATCTTTTGGATCCATTCCCTCAACCGGTGGAACATCCAGTGGTGACGGGAGGTAATCCAAAACAGCATCCAACATTGGCTGAACACCCTTGTTTTTGAATGCAGAACCACAAAGAATCGGGTAAGCCTCGCTGTTGATGGTCAGCTTACGAATTCCAGCCTTGATCTCTTCGGTTGTGAATTCTTCGCCACCAAAGTACTTCTCCATCATTTCATCACTGGTTTCGGCTACTGCCTCAATGATCTTTGCGCGGTACTCATCAGCTTTTGCCTGCATGTCAGCTGGGATGTCCTCGATGTCATACTTCGCACCCAGGTCAACCTCACCTCTCCAGGTCAACGCCTTCATCTCGACTAGGTCAATAACGCCCTCGAAGTCATTCTCAGCACCAATTGGAAGTTGGATAACCAACGGGGTTGCCTTTAGGCGGTCAACGATTGTTTTTACCGTGTAGTAGAAATCTGCACCAAGCTTGTCCATCTTGTTCACAAAGCAAACTCTTGGGACGTTGTACTTATCTGCCTGACGCCAAACTGTCTCACTCTGTGGCTCAACACCCTCTTTACCGTCAAAAACAGCAACAGCACCATCTAGAACACGAAGTGAACGCTCAACCTCAACGGTGAAGTCCACGTGACCGGGGGTATCAATGATGTTGATTTGGGTGTCTTTCCAGAAACAGGTGGTAGCAGCACTGGTAATGGTAATACCGCGCTCCTGCTCCTGCTCCATCCAGTCCATAGTTGAGGCACCATCGTGGGTCTCACCAATTTTGTGGTTGATTCCCGTGTAGTAAAGAATGCGCTCAGTGGTCGTGGTCTTTCCAGCATCGATGTGGGCCATGATGCCAATGTTGCGAACCTTGTTCAGGTCGGTGAGCACCTCTTGTGCCACTATGTCCTCCGGTTGTCTAGGGAATGAAAAACACTCCGCGGGTAGCGGAGTGGGTTGCTGTTACCAGCGGTAGTGGGCAAATGCCTTGTTGGCCTCTGCCATTTTGTGGGTGTCCTCACGACGCTTGACGGCTGCGCCAAGCCCGTTGGAGGCATCCAAAATCTCGTTCATCAATCGCTGAGTCATTGTCTTCTCGCGACGGTCCTGAGCGTATTTCACCAACCAGCGCATAGCCAGGGTGTTAGCTCTGTGGCTTTTCACTTCAACTGGCACCTGGTAGGTACTACCACCAACACGGCGAGATTTAACCTCAACGGTTGGACGTACGTTATCCAAAGCTTTTTTCAGAAGGGTTACTGGCTCTTCGCCGGTCTTGGCGTGAGTTCCTTCCAAAGCTGCATAAACAATGCTCTCTGCAAGCGATTTCTTTCCATCCTGCAAAACTTTATTGATTAGCTGCGAAACAACAGGTGATCCATATACCGGGTCCTGAACAACTGGTCTTTTGGCTATTGGGCCTTTACGTGGCATTTATCTACTAACCCTTCTTAGCGCCATAGCGGGAACGGGCCTGGGCGCGACCTTTGACTGCCTGAGTGTCCAATGCACCACGGACGATCTTGTAACGAACACCGGGAAGGTCCTTTACACGTCCTCCACGAACCAGCACCATGCTGTGCTCCTGTAGGTTGTGTCCCTCACCTGGGATGTATGCGGTTACTTCGGTTCCGTTTGAAAGCTTCACACGAGCAACCTTACGCAAAGCACTGTTTGGCTTTTTAGGTGTGGTTGTGTAAACACGTGTGCAAACTCCACGCTGCTGTGGGCTACCCTTCAGCGCAGGGGTCTTTTTCAAACCAGGCTTAGACTGGCGACCCTTTCGCACCAACTGCTGAATTGTTGGCAATCAACACTCCTTGTTCCCGACACAGCCAACTGACTGCGTCCAATGATTATTTATCTTGGGCGATACGCTCAAGTTACTTTGCTTGCGCAAACCTACAAAAGCATACCTGCTCGCTCTCACCTCGGTCAAGCGGATTTTTTAGCCTCGGAGAGTGACTAAACAAACTCCGAGGCTAAAAACTAATCCTCTAGAGGCTCGATTGAGCTAAAGCTCAGATCTGAGCTGTCAACCTCGACGGTTCCAAACTCATCACTGACCTCGTTATCGGTCCAGATCCTGTTTGGATACCTCTCAGCCTTGGCCTCTTCGGTGCCGTCGACCTCGAAGTTGCGGTATCTCTGCAAGCCGGTTCCAGCAGGAATCAACTTACCGATGATGACGTTTTCTTTCAATCCATCAAGTGGATCGATACGCCTATCCAACGCCGCCTGGGTTAGCACCCTGGTGGTCTCCTGGAATGATGCGGCTGATAGCCATGACTGAGCTGCCAAGCTGGCTCTGGTCATACCCATAACCTCTTGACGCGCGCTCGCAGGCTTCCGACCCTCAGCGACAGCTGAACGGTTGGTTCTTGCGAAGTGGCTGCGGTCAACAACCTCACCAGGCAACAACTCAGTCTCGCCTGATTCAATCACGGTCACCTTCGATAGCATCTGGCGGACAATAACCTCCAGGTGCTTATCGTGCAATGGAACACCCTGGGATCCATAGATAGCCTGAACACCGCGGATGATCTCGGCAGCTGCCTCACGGCTTCCCTTGATCATCAATACCTCGTGAGGAATTGGTGTTCCATCCACTAGGTAATCTCCGGCCTCAACAACATCACCCTTTTCAACCAACAGGTCCTCAGGGTTTGAAACCGAGGTGATTGGAAGATATGGGCTTAGCTTTTTGAAGGTCTTCGAGGTGGTGCGGCTAAAGCTGTATTGAGCTGCCATTGACTCGGCCTCGCGCTCAGCGGCCTCACCGTTTGGACGAACATAGACATCAAACTTCTTTGATGAAGTTCCGCTCGGAACCTCAACGATGTCAACTGTTCCTCCCCAGAAGGCCATAACAGCAACCTTTCCTGCCTGACGCCAACCAACGCGAGCCTCTAGCAAGTCGGTAACACCGTTCAAACCCTGGGTGATGTCATAAGAGATCAACCTCTCAACACGAACTTTCTGTCCACCAATGGATTTCAGAATGGTCTGCTTCTTGGCCTCATTGGCAGCACCACCGGTGTGGAAGGTACGCATTGTTAGCTGCGTTCCTGGCTCACCGATACTCTGTGCCGCAATAATTCCAATCGCTTCACCGACCTCGACAACATCATTGGTTGCCAAAGAGTTTCCGTAACACTTGGCACAAATTCCGCGCTCAGCCTCACAGGTCAAAACACTGCGAACCATGACAGTTTCGTGTCCTGCCTCTTTGAGCTCTGTCGCCTTGGTCTGAGTGATTACCTCACCGGCAGCAAGAATTACCTTCTTGCCATCCTTGACATCCACTGCACTTGACCTGGTGATGATACTTAGCTCTACCTGGTCGTCATCCAATAGGTCCTTATCAAGTCCCTTTGATGTGCCACAGTCCTCTTCACGAATGATGACATCCTGCGCAACATCAACTAGACGCCTGGTTAGGTATCCGGCTGCAGCAGTCTTCATGGCTGTGTCAGCGTTACCCTTTCTGGCACCAGTAGCGTTGATGAAGTACTCGTGCGGGGTGAGACCCAGCAGGTAGTTACCCTTCACAGGCATCGGTGCAAAGTCACCGGATGATGTTGCAACTGGTCCACGCATACCCATAATCGAGCGGATTTGTAGCCAGTTACCACGAGCACCGGAGGTGACCATCTTGAAAATAGCGTTGTCGTGAGGGATTGAGTTCTTTAGAAGCTCTTCAATCTCACTGGTCCGCTTGAACCACAACTCACCAAGCTCATCACGACGCTCAAGATCTGATTTCAAACCAGTGTCATAGGCTTCCTGAATTTTGGTGTGCTGCTTCTCAGCTTCCAGCACCATCTTTGCGCGCTCTTTGTCAAAGATTCCCTTTGGATCAAAGTTTGCATCACTAATCGACATTGACACACCACTTCGGGTTGCCCAGTAGAAACCGGCATCCTTCATGCGGTCGAGAGTGTTAGCAACTTCAGTCCTTGAGAAGTTGTCAACCAACTCAGAAACAATCTTTCCCAGCTGCTTCTTGCCAACCTGGTAGTCCACGTGGTGGAAACCTGCCGGTAGCAGGCTGTTGAAAATAGCCTGACCGTAAGTGGTTTCAATCAAAGTAGTTCCGTCAACAGTCTTCTGGCGAAGCTTGATCTTTGAACCGACCTCAATCTCGTGTAGGTCAAAGGCCATCTCGGCCTCGGCCAAAGTTCCAAAGACGCGTCCTTCGCCCTTTGCTCCCTCAACCATGCCGGTTAGGTGGAATAGACCAATGATCATGTCCTGAGTTGGGGTTGCAACTGGGCGTCCATCGGATGGCTTAAGAATGTTGTTGCTGGCAAGCATCAAGATTCTGGCCTCAGCCTGAGCCTCAGCGGTAAGTGGCAGGTGAACTGCCATCTGGTCACCATCGAAGTCAGCGTTGAACGCAGCACACACTAGTGGGTGCAGCTGAATTGCTTTACCCTCAACCAGTACTGGCTCGAAGGCCTGAATACCCAAACGGTGCAGGGTTGGTGCACGGTTTAGCAATACCGGTCTTTCGGTAATTACATCTTCCAATACACCCCAAACCTGCGGGCGAGAACGCTCAACCATGCGCTTGGCAGACTTGATGTTCTGGGCGATACCCATATCCACCAATCTCTTCATAACGAATGGCTTGAATAGCTCTAGAGCCATCAACTTGGGCAAACCGGTCTGGTGCAACTGAAGCTGCGGACCAGAAACAATTACCGAACGACCTGAGTAGTCAACACGCTTACCCAAAAGGTTCTGACGGAATCGTCCCTGCTTACCCTTCAAAAGATCACTCAATGACTTGAGGGCACGGTTACCGGTTCCGGTAACTGCACGACCACGACGGCCATTGTCAAACAGTGCATCCACTGCTTCCTGCAGCATGCGCATCTCGTTGTTCAAAATGGTCTTTGGAACGGCCCCTAGATCAACAAATCGCTTTAGACGGTTATTACGGTTGATAACCCTGCGATAGAGGTCATTTAGATCACTTGTTGCAAAACGACCACCATCTAGCTGCACCATCGGACGAATCTCTGGTGGCAGCACTGGCAATACATCCAAAACCATGCTGGTTGGAGGGGTGCCACTCTTCAAGAAGCTGTTTACAACCTTCAGGCGCTTGATTGCCTGAGTCTGCTTTGATCCCTTGGTGGTAGCAATGGTTTCACGAAGTTCAGCAGCGGCTGCCTCTAGGTCAAACTCAGAAAGGACTCGCTGAATTGCCTCAGCACCAATTGCAGTGTCGAAGTAGTCACCGAAGTGGTAGTCGAAGTGATCAAAGATCACATCGTTCTGAATCAAATCCCCTGGCTTGGTGGTCAAATACAACCTCCATGCCAACTGCTCCTTCTGGAGGTTGGCAGGACGCTCAATACGTGCGTATTCACGAACTACCTTGTCGGTCTTCTTTTTGAATTCCGACATAAGCTTTTTGATTTCTTTTTCTTCCTGCGGGGTGCGAACTACTGGAGACTCATCTTCACCGTCCTCAGTTTGATTCAGCTCCTTGCCACTGAAAAAGCCATCGATGTCTTTTTCCTCGGCTGCAATCAACTGCTCCAAAGCCTTCACCCACTGCTTTTCAACCCAGCGAGGCTGCTCCCAGAACTTATTTGAAATCTGCAAACCAAGACCGTGACCAACTAGCGCGTCATACTCGTCCTGAGCTAGAGCTAGCATTTCCTGCTCACGCTGATCTAGAAGGGTTCTGATACGGGAAACGTAGTCCTCACGGATCATGCCCTCGTCGTAGGTGCGCTCTTCTGCGTGGATACCCATAACTCGGTAACCTGCAAAATAGATAATCTTCTCTAGGTCTTTAGGAGCCATGTTTAGTAGGTAACCAAGGCGTGAAGGAACACCCTTGAAGTACCAAATGTGGGTAACCGGAGCTGCCAGCTCGATGTGACCCATGCGCTCACGACGAACACTTGACTTGGTTACCTCTACACCACAGCGCTCACAAACGATTCCCTTAAAGCGAACTCGCTTGTACTTTCCACATGAACATTCCCAGTCCTTGGTTGGACCGAAGATCTTCTCGCAGAACAAACCGTCTTTTTCAGGCTTTAGGGTTCTGTAGTTGATGGTTTCTGGTTTTTTGACCTCACCAGAAGACCAGGAACGGATGTCGTCTGCATTTGCAAGACCGACTCTTAGTGCATCGAAGTTTTCTACCTGCATTGTCATTTATCTGTGTCCTTTGTCTTACTGGTAGTTGTTAAATTCGTTATCGGAAGTTAGCTGCTCGTTGCGGCTTAAGTTGATACCCAGCTCTTCGGCAGCTCGATCACTTTCGAACTGGTCATCTTTGAGTTCGATGCGGTTTCCTTCCGCATTCAGTACCTCAACGTTTAGTGCAAGCGACTGCATCTCCTTGGCAAGCACTCGGAATGATTCCGGAATGCCTGGAGGGGCGATGTTTTCACCCTTCACAATTGCCTCGTAAGTCCTCACGCGTCCTGCAATGTCGTCACTCTTGATGGTTAGCAACTCCTGCAAGGTGTGTGCGGCACCGTAGGCCTGCAGTGCCCAAACTTCCATCTCACCAAAGCGCTGTCCACCGAACTGTGCTTTTCCACCAAGTGGCTGCTGGGTGATCATCGAGTAAGGACCGGTTGAACGAGCGTGAATCTTGTCATCCACCAGGTGGTGAAGCTTCAGCATGTACTTCACACCAACCGAAATTGGCTCTGGATATGGCTCACCGCTTCTTCCGTCAAATAGCTGCGCTTTACCGGATGAATCAATCAAACGGTTTCCATCACGGTTTGGCAGTGTTGAATCCAACAGACCACTTACCTGGTCCTTGCTGGCTCCGTCAAACACAGGTGTTGCAACCTTTGTGCCGGGTTCTGCGCTGAGAAGCTCCTCTGGCATATCAGCTGCCCACTTAGCACCTTTTTTGACTTCCCAACCGCTTCGTCCAACCCAACCAAGGTGAGTTTCTAGAACCTGACCGAAGTTCATTCGACCTGGGATACCCAACGGGTTCAAAACGATGTCAACTGGAGTTCCATCGGCCATAAACGGCATGTCCTCAACGGGCAAGATCTTGGCGATAACACCCTTGTTTCCGTGACGACCAGCAAGCTTGTCACCTTCGGTGATCTTTCGCTTCTGGGCGATGTAAACAACTACACGCTGGTTGACACCAGCACCTAGCTCGTCTTCACCGTTTTCAGCGTCAAAGACGCGAACATCGATGATTGTTCCCTGCTCACCGTGAGGGACTTTCAAACTGGTGTCACGAACTTCGCGAGATTTCTCGTTGAAGATCGCACGAAGCAGTCTCTCTTCAGCACTTAGCTCGGTCTCACCCTTTGGGGTAACTTTTCCAACCAGGATGTCTCCTGGACGAACCTCAGCACCAACACGGATGATTCCATTTTCATCCAGTTGCGCAAGCGCTTCCTGGCTGATGTTTGGAAGATCCGCCGTGATTTCTTCTTTACCCAACTTGGTGTCACGAGCATCAACCTCGTACTCCTCGATGTGAATACTGCTCAGGTCGTCATTTTTGACAAGCTCCTGGCTGATGATGATTGCGTCTTCGAAGTTGTGGCCCTCCCATGGCATAAATGCCACCAAAAGGTTTTTACCCAAAGCCATTTCACCTTGTTCGGTTGAAGGACCATCGGCCAATACCTGACCTGCCTCGACTCGCTCGTTTACATCAACGATCACACGGTGGTTGATTGGTGTTCCCTGGTTTGATCGCTCAAACTTGCGAAGCACATAAGTCGCACGCTTTCCATCATCGTGCATCACGGTGATGTAATCGGCGTCAATCTCTTCAACCACACCTGCGACCTCGTTGATCACACAGGCACCCGAGTCAATCGCCGCAACCCGCTCCATACCGGTTCCAACAATTGGGCTGTCGGCACGCAAAATGGGCACAGCCTGACGCTGCATGTTCGCACCCATCAACGCACGTGATGAGTCATCGTGCTCTAGGAATGGAATCAAAGATGTTGAAACGCTGGCTAGCTGTCGAGGTGAAACATCGATGAAGCTCACATCTTCGTTATCAACCTCAACAACATCTCCACGGAAACGAGCGAATACCTTCTTCCTCGCAAAGGTTCCATCCTCGTTCATTGGTGTGTCAGCGGCTGCAATTGCCTTGTTGTCCTCTTCAGAGGCATCAAGGTAAACGATTTTTTTGGTGACCTTGCCGTTTTTTACCTCACGATAGGGAGTCTCGATGAAGCCAAAAGCATTAATCTTTGAGAAAGCGGTCAAAGATCCAATCAAACCAATGTTTGGTCCTTCCGGAGTCTCAACCGGACACATTCTTCCGTAGTGGGAAGGGTGAACGTCACGCACCTCCATCTGAGCGCGCTCCCTGGCGATACCACCCGGGCCCAGTGCACTCAAACGACGCTTGTGTGCAAGACCTGCAAGCGGGTTGTTCTGATCCATAAACTGACTCAGCTGGCTAGCTCCGAAGAACTCCTTTAGTGCTGAAACAACTGGACGCAGGTTAATCAATGTCTGCGGGGTGATCGCCTCAATGTCCTGAGTGGACATACGCTCGCGAACAACGCGCTCCATTCTTGAAAGCCCGATTCTTACCTGGTTCTGAATCAACTCACCAACTGAGCGGATACGACGGTTTGAGAAATCATCGATGTCATCTGGGCTGATGACCAACTTGGTCTTCTTGCCACCCTGCTTGATGTCAAACTCAAGCCTCTGGGTTCCAGCCTGAACACCGTTGGCGATTCCCTGATCAAACAGCAATAGGTATTTCAAGGTTGAAATAACATCTGTTGGGGTCAGGGTGTTGTGCTCAATCGGCAGATCCAGACCCAGCTTGCGGTTGATCTTGTATCGACCAACGCGGGCTAGGTTGTAACGCTTTGATTCGAAGTAGGTGCTCTTTAGCCAGTTCTCGGCAACATCACTACCGGCCTGCTCTCCACGAACCTTGCGGTAAAGCTCACGAAGGGCTGCCTCTTTTTCAATAATTGGGTTTGGATAAACCTTGCTCTCGTCATACTCAAGCGTGTTCTCAATGATGTCTGCATCAAACTGCAGACCCATTGGGTTTTTCTCAGTTGCTGTTTTTAAATCGGCAAACTCTGCACGGATCTCATCTTTTGAATAACCGAGGGCCTTTAGGAAGATAGTCGCACTGACCTTGGTCTTGCGATCCACCTGCACCTGCAGGATTGGCTTACCAAACCTTGCAACTGGCTTACGGTCGTCCTTTACCCACTCGGTCAAAAACTCTAGGTAGCTACCGCGGGATGGAATGATCTGCGCCTTGTTGTTACGTACGTCAAGGTTTCCAGTGGTGTTGGTTGAAACACTGAAGTAAACACCTGGGGAGCGAACCAGCTGGCTAACAACAACACGCTCGGTGCCGTTGATGATGAAGGTTCCCTTTTCGGTCATTACTGGGAAATCTCCCATGAACACCGTCTGGCTCTTGATTTCACCGGTTAGGTAGTTGGTGAACTCAGCCTTGATATAAAGCGGCTGAGTGTAGCTCTTGCCCTTTTCCTTGCACTCCTCAGGAGAGTAGGGAGGGTCAAATAGTTCTGGGTCGGTGAAGCTCAATCCCATCTTTGCATCCTGTGCATTATTGGATGCGTCCTCGATTGGACTTAGCTCCTCGAAGACCTCGGCAAGACCGTGTCTTGCCTCAGCTCCTGCAATCTCTCGCCACTTATCAGTTCCGATCAACCACTCGAAGCTCTCTGTCTGCAGTTGCAGCAGATCTGGTAGCTCCATGGGATCTGGATGTTTGGCGAATGATGGCCTCATGGCCTGTCTGGTGTTTTTAGCGGTCTTAGTTTTCTTCGCAGCTGCCAAGTAAATACCCCTCCAAGGGAATGACTCATTACAAGTCGGTTGTTATTCGGGCCCATTTTGTTTCCCCAGATTCTCTGTCGCCGCTATTTGCAAACAGGCATTTCAACCGCAATTTGATGAAATGCAAGCTTTGGGGAGCAAACCTCTATCTTATAGAGGAACAACAATAAACTGCAAGATGTATTTCTGTGGAAATAGGGGCTAATCGGAGCTAATGGGTCAAGTGAAACATAATTAGCTTTGATGGCGTGCTGAGATTCACTTCATGTAAGTCCAAAATCAATACATAATCAACTTTGATTTCAGTATCTTTTCAAAACTAACGACATCTCCCTTGGCAGCTTTCAGATCGTTCCAATCCAAGATCATGCTGAGAGATCCGTCTTCATACTCGATCAAAACACAGGGCTCTCTGCCACCACTGGCTTCAACCTGGGCCTCTGTTCTCTCGTTTTTATGAACCAAAACAAACTCATATCCATCATCGAGAATTCTCTTCTCGAATTCTTTCCAGGCTGCTTTTTTCTTGACAGGTGAGTGAGTGACATCACATAGCTTGCAATCACGAATGCCTATTAGGTGTCCAAAGAAATAAGCGAGCTCACCAACAAAGCCTCCATTGGCGTTATAGACACCTATTAGTTTTCGCATAAAAGCCCCAACCTCTTTTTGTTGAAACTTATTCTGGCGGTGGCGGTGGGATTTGAACCCACGGTTGACTTACGCCAACACAACTTTTCGAGAGTTGCACCTTCGGCCGCTCGGACACGCCACCGAGAGCAACACTAACAAATTTCAGTCTCTAAGGGATTTGAAGTATTCGCTCAATAGCTCTGAGCACTTATCTTGCATAACCCCCGCTATGACCTCTACCTCAGGGCCTAGTCGACCATCCCGCAAAACGTCATAGCGAGAGCCACTGCCACCAACTCTCTCATCCCATGCCCCAAAAACAACCCTTGGGATTCTGGCGGTTTTGATAGCGCCAGCACACATCACACACGGCTCTAAAGTGACAACCAAGGTGCAGTCTTCCAATCTCCAGTTTTGTAATTTCTCTGCCGCTTCTCTCATGGCAATAATCTCTGCATGAGCTGTTGGGTCATGATTGCTGATTGTCTGATTCACACCAGTGGCAATCAGTTCGCCTTCTAAATTCAGGATCAATGCCCCCACAGGCACCTCCAGGGAGTTTTCTTTGGCAAGCTGCAGGGCTTGCTGCATGTGTTGATCCCATTGATTTTGCATTTGCGCCTCAAACTGTTAGATGGTTTATCCCCAAAACATACACACCATCTTCTCTTTGATAGCTGAATTGGGAATAGGTAATCACGGCAAGCCCAAGACATTTTCCTGAGTTTTCGCCATCTACTTTTGCCTTGAACTTATGAAGTGGTGTGCAAGCCTCCGGAACCCGATTCGGGTTCAGTTTTATTTCAACGCCGAACCAATCACCATTGCTCGCGCTCAGCACAGCATCAACCTCTAACCCGGATGAATCCCTGAAGTGCCGAATTTCAAAACCAAGACTTTGGGCATAAACCATCAGATCTCGAATCACCAGATTTTCAAACATCAACCCAAAAGTGTCTAAATCTGATATCAGGTTTTCGGGAGATGCTCCTAATGCTGCAATAGCTAGGGAGGGATCCACAAAGTAGCGCTTGGCTGATTTGCGAACTACATCTTTAGAACGCAAATGAACCAACCATGGTTCAACTTCATCTGTCAGGGACAGATCGGCCAGAGCTTGCAAATAATTACTCACTGTTTCCGGTTCAACATCAAAACCGAGGCGTTTGCTAACTTCACTCGCTAAAGACCTGGTTGAGATTTCGGTCGACACATTTCGAGCAAGACTTCCGGCAACGGCCCGGGCTCTGTCTGAATCACTTCCCGGACGAACCTGATTGAAATCAGCTCTGAAAACGTCTTCTAAATAGGACCTGTTCAGACTTTGCGCCTGCTCAACGGTTCTATCCTGCAGAGTTGGCCAACCCCCTCTGCAGATGCTTTCTGCAAGTGTTGGTAGATGGGTTTCATCCGATTGAACCGAAACATTCTTTCCATCTAAAACCTCTGCCAGCGAAACCAAATCCTCTGAATCATCCCACTCACTCAACGTCAAAGGCCTCATGCGTAAACGAAGAACTCTGTGGGAACCTGGATGTAAGCCTTCTTTCGAAACTGGTTTACTAGAACCGGTCAAAATAAACTGCGCAACCTTTTGCCTGCTATCGACTTCAGCGCGGATGTGATTAAAAACTTCTGGGACCAGTTGCCACTCATCGATCAACCTCGGAGTTTCACCGGCAAGCAGCAACCCCGGTGAAAAACTGGCCAGTTCGCGTTGCTGAGGATCAAGATCCAACCGCACAGAGGATTTTGCAATTTTCAAGGCAGAGCTGGTTTTGCCACACCCTCGGGGTCCCTCAAGGAGCACCGCTCCACTGGCTTGCAGAGAACTTGTAAGCTCCCTGTCGATGTGTCTTTGTTTGTAATCCATAGACCAACTATATGCCAGAGACGGACATTTAGGGAGTTTTCAGACGGACATTTAGGGAGTTTTCAGACGGACATTTAGGGAAATTCGACCCAAAGAGTATTTGAAAAAAATGCTAAAAGTCAGACTTTTGCAGATGTGTACATCCTTGTGCATATTAAGTGCCAGATAACGCCAAGGGGGCCGAACTGCCAGTTCTAACTAAGAGGTTACTGACATATGAGCGCAAGACCAGATCTTCCAGAGCTAATCGATGCTGAAAGAGATTTCACCACCTGGATTGCAAGAGATTATTCAAGTAAGCAGATTGCTCAGGAAACCCAGTTGGCCCTGCCCACGGTGAAGGCCAGAGTCTCAAAACTGCTAGCAAGGTTTGAGGTGAAAAACCGAAGGGAGCTTGTGCAAAAGCCCCGCCCAGAGAAAATCGTCTAATCGTAGTCAGGCAGTATTGTTATGCGCATGGATGTACACGTATTAGACCACCCCCTGGTAGCACACAAGGTCACTTATCTTCGTGATGAGCGAACCTCGAGTGCTATGTTTCGTCAGCTCACCGAAGAGCTAGTGACACTGCTTGCCTACGAGGCAACCAGAAGTGTCGAGGTTGAGAGAGTTTCAGTCACCACCCCGCTAACAACCACGATAGGTGTTCACATAGCCAAACCAAGACCACTAATCGTTCCCATCTTGCGAGCAGGATTGGGAATGCTGGAGGGAATGACCAAGCTGCTGCCATCCGCTGAGGTTGGTTTCTTAGGGATAAAAAGAAACGAAGAAACCTTAGAACCCTTCACCTACGCCGAGAGATTGCCAGAAGAGCTCGATGACCGACAGGTTTTCATTGTTGACCCGATGCTGGCAACCGGTGGAACACTTAATGACAGCATCGACTATGTCTTTGATCGCGGAGCAAAATCGGTAACGGCAATATGTCTTATCGGCGCACCAGAGGGTGCTGAAAACGTCAAAAAGCATCTAGAAAACAAATGGCCAGAAAAGCACGTGAGTGTTTATCTGGCGGCAATGGATGAAAAGCTAAACGACATCGGATATATCGTTCCCGGTTTAGGTGATGCAGGCGACAGGTTATATGGAACAGCTGAGTAACAAAACGCAATAAATAAATTGACAAACTAATCACTTCTGAACATAATTTTCCTAATGTCAAATTCAGCAGCTTCCCAGACGCAAGTATCTTGCGTGATGATGTGCTGCATGATGATGCTCTAGCGCCAGCTGGAGAAAACCTTTCTTCACCGAGGCTTCGTGCCCTCAATTCCAGCAACCGGCGCCAGCACCCCAGCCCCAAACAAAAGGAAACATTTTGAGCATCCAAGGAATTAAAAATGACACTATTAGTAGCAACCAAACCAGAGGCAGTAACAGATTTGACCGATAAAGAAGCACGAGGCTTCGCATTCTACGTAGGAATCAGCGAGGCTCAGGCCCAGCAGGCTGGACTCAGCCTCGCTGAAATCGTCGCTGCCCTCAGAGAACGCTTAGAAGAACTTGCTCCAGGGACATCCAAAGAAACCTACGCAGCACTAGCTTTGGCTCCAATTGGATCCGGAGGTCGATCAATTGACGTCACCAGGCTTGCCCTTGGCGAACCAAGAGCCACCAAAAAACTGGAACTGGCCAAATCAGATGACAACCCAGCATTCGGAGTGGTGATTGACTTCCAAAGGCAAAGAGTTTTCGTTGACGGTGAGCAGGCCGAACTCACCTGCCGCGAGTTTGAAATTCTTGAAACTCTGTCGGCCAACCCAGGAAAAACTTTCTCCAGAGATGAATTAGCCAACGCTGAGTCAAACTGCCGAGACAAGGTTTCTAATGCCAGAACAATAGATGTTCACATAAGACGCCTAAGAGCAAAGCTTCCGGGTTACGAGGACATAGTAAGAACAGTCCGAGGAACCGGATATCGCTTCGATAAGCACCCGGATGTGTTGGTTGAGAGCTAGTTGAGTCTAGAAAAGGGAATCAGTGGTGTTTTATCGGCAATTGAACCAATTGCCGATAACTCGCCCATAATCCTCATTGACGGCAGAACCGGCACCGGAAAAACCGAATTTGCCCAAAGGCTTCAAAATAAGCTTTTTGGGATTTTAGAACAAGCGCCAAGACTGATCAGCATGGATGATCTCTATCCGGGATGGGGAGGCCTTCAAGAGGGCGCGCTGTATCTGATTAGACAGATACTTATCCCACTAAGCAAAAACCAAACTGCCTATTGGAACAACTTTGATTGGCAAACAGATTCGTACGAAGAGAAGCTAACAAGTTTCGCTGGTGGAACACCGTTGATTATTGAGGGCTGCGGAGCACTGAATCATGCAAGCAAAGAACTTGCTGATTATTCAATCTGGCTGAGCGCTCCAGAACAAACCAGGAAAAAACGCTTTTCCGAAAGAGATGGAGGCGCCTTTGATGAGTATTACGAGAAATGGTCAGCCCAAGAGGACGAGTTTTATTCAACCCACCGATCAGCCGAGCAGGCTAACCTTCGGGTTGAGAATCCCTAACCGGAACTTCTCGGTTTTCTCGCCAGGTTCTAATTCCTGCAATAACGCTTAGCAAGATAACTACGAGCGCAATGCCGTAGGTTGCGTTTCTAACAAGCGGGATCGAATAGGTGAAATATCCCGCGAGGGTTAGCCCACTCCCCCACAACAAAGCACCAACCGCATTAGCTGTGAAGAACTTGTAGTAGTTCATTTTTCCGATCCCAGCAAGGGCAGGAATGATCACCCTTCCCCAGGGAACAAATCTTGCAACCACAATCGACCACCAGCCGTATCGGTTATAAAAAACTTCAGATTTGGCAATGGCGGTTTGTATCCATTTGCCCTGACGTTTATCAAGGTAGGGCCTGCCTGCGTGGCGTCCAATGGTGTAACCAACTTGATCACCAAGCCAGGCCGCAGTGAACACACCAATCACCATCACAAAGACGTTGATGCTGTCTGAGTTTGCTGCTGCCACCAACCCTGCGGCAAAGACCAGACTGTCTCCTGTGATAAACGGAATGAACGCGCCAACGAATAAACCAGTTCCCGCAAACACCAATCCAAAGACTGCTGCGTAGAACAAGATTGGTCCAATTACATCGAACCAACTGATGATGTCATCGGTAACTGAGAGATAAATTGTTGGGTTCACACCCGTAAGTCTAAATTAGGTTTGGCTAACTGGTTAACTCGAGTATTACTTAGAGTCCGTAAATGACAATCTCTTCCATGTCTTTACGTTCCCGATCGGCTTTCTCTCTTTGGGCCAGTTCCTCAGGCAGGGTGTCTGCATCGGCCATTTCACCAATCGCAATCACTGCCTGAACCTCGTGATTTTCATCCAATCCCAAGAAGTCTTTGATTTCATCTGCGTGGATTCCACTCATGTGGTGGCTAAACAGACCCAAATACTGAACTTGCAAAATCAGTTGAGAACCTGCGAGTCCGGTTGCGTATTGGGCACGATCTAACGTTTTGCCATCTGATTCGGTCTGGGTGATAACCACAACCAGTGCCGATGAGTTCTTTGCCCAAACAGCGTTTCCAGGTGCTAACGCTTTTTCAACAAACTCGTTGAATCTTTTATCTGTTCTGTCAATCCAGGCCAATTTCCAAGGCTGGTTGTTTCCACTACTCGGCGCCCAGCGGGCAGCTTCTAGGATTCCAAACTTCTCTGACTCTGTTGGCTCTCGCTCGGGGTTGAATGCCCTGGGTGACCATCTGTCAAGAATCTCTGGGAGAAGTGGTCCTGCTTTTTTAGTGGTTATCGGTCTTTTTTCCATATGAGGGTTAAAACTACAACCTCAACCCAAAGCTTCCGTAACATCCCGTAAAAAACTCTGGATGTCTTCCTCGGTGGTGTCCCACGCACACATCAACCGATACTGACCAATGGTTTGATTCCAGTCATAGAAATGCCATTTGTCCTGAAGTTTCTTGGCAAGCTTTTTATCCATCACTGGGAAAACCGCGTTTGCATCGGTTTTCAAGGGCAAGCTAAGTCTCTGCTTATTTCCTATGGATAGTTTTCTCAGACCCTTTTCCAATTCAGCAGCCATCGAGTTTGCATGCCTCGCAAGCTCAATTGCCAATGGTGTTTTGCCAGAATAGAGGGCAATCAGTTGAGCCGAAATAAACCTCATCTTGCTGGCAAGCTGCATCGAAGTCTTTCTTAAGTACTGCATATCGTGGGCTAAACGCTTACCAGTTGCACTGGATGCGTTAGTGACAATCACAGCCTCGCAGGCCAAGCCTCCGATTTTGGTCCCACCAAGAGAAACCAAATCAATACCCGCATCGGTTGTGAATTTCTTGAAAGGAAGTCCGAGTGCAGCACTGGCATTAGAAAGCCTTGCTCCATCCATGTGGGTGATAAGTCCGTGTTTTTTAGCCTGCTTGGTAATCGCTTTGATCTCATCAAGCGAATAAACAGTTCCGTATTCGCTGGAATTTGTGATGCTGACAGCTGCCTGCTGCGAGCGGTGAACAAAGCCAAAATCAATCAACTCCGGCTCAATAAGCTCAGGAGTTAGCTTTCCATCACCCTTTGGAATCTCAACATTCCAGAGTTTGATCCCGCCCATTTTTTCTGGCGCTCCACCCTCATCCATGTTGAGATGCGATGTTGCAGCACCAATCACCGCGCCCCAGCGCGGGATGGCTGCCTGCAGGGCAACAACATTCGCCCCTGTTCCGTTGAACACCGGGAAACCAACGGCATTTGCTCCGAAGAGTTTTTTCACCAGCTGGTTGAATTCAGCAGTCACCTCATCATCGCCATAGGCGGTTTGGTGATCGTGATTGACCTCAGATATTGCTGTTAGCACATCCGGATGAATACCTGCATAGTTATCGCTTGCAAAGCCTCTTGTTGACACGAGTAATAACCTACCTCGGCCGAGAACCTGGTTGCTTGCTTAGGTGAAAAATGTAAATTGAATTTTGTGAAATTTATAAAACATCTTTTGGATTCTTCACAGAACCAGCTGCTCAAAATTGTTGTGCTCCGCTCTGCTAGAGTGCATCGGTGAGCTCTAAGGGATTGACTTTATTTCTTCTAGCCGGGGTAATTTGGGGAATCCCATACTTCTTCACTGAATTCGCCCTTGCGAGCTTTTCAACACCCAGCATCATTTGGCTGAGGGTCACCATTGGAGCACTGGTTTTGATCCCGTTGGCGATGCGCTCGGGAGATCTGAAACGAGCAATCAAATACTGGCCATGGGTTTTGGCTTTTGCTGCTATTGAGATGGTCGGTCCGTGGTTTTTGATTCCCGAGGCTCAAAGAAGCGTCAGTTCCGGATTGGCATCGCTGATTATCACCACCGTGCCGTTTTTCGGAATTTTGATTGTGGGTCTCAGGGGAGACAAATCCGTTTGGCACCCAAAGACCATTCTCGGTTTAGTGCTCGGTGGTATTGGAGTTATCGGCCTGGTTGGAATCGATGTCTTTAGGGACATTTTGGACCTACTGCCAATCGGCATGCTTTTGTTAGCAGCGCTTGGGTATGCGATTGCGCCAATAATTGTCAGCGACAAGCTTAGAAATGTTCCGATGTTTGCCGTTATCGCACTCTCACTTGCAATGGTCAGTGTTATCTATGCAATCCCCGCTTGGTCCACCCTGCCAGCTGAAATTCCGCAAGCTGATCTCTCTGCTTGGGTTGGAGTATTGGGCTTGGGTGTGATAACAACCGCGATTGCCTTTGTTATCTTTTTCACTCTAGTCAAAGAGATTGGACCGGCAAGGGCTGAGTTGATTGTTTTTGTAAACGTGGCTGTGGCAGTTTTACTAGGCGTCTTTGCCTTAGGGGAACCGTTTACGACAGGAATGATGGTGGGTCTGCCCCTGGTGATATGTGGGAGTTATTTGGCAACTCGCAAACCTAATGAAAAACGGTTGGATTAGCTCTCGGTTGAACCCTTGCGGTTGACCTGAACCTGCCTCCCCTGGTTGGTCTGGTCCTTCGAGTGCTCTAGAATCCCTTCCTTGAAGCAAAACCGACGTCTTTGTTTTCCTTAAAGGATGGAGTAAACGTGTCGCCAAATAAGAGAAATCGCTTGATGGTTTTAGATTTATTGGTCGAATGCTTGAAGGGACACCTTGACCCAAATTTGAAGAGATACTTCATTTTCGATTAGATCGGCAAATTGTTGCTATGTTCGTGCGATGTAAAAACCACAAAAAACTGTTTGGGAACGCGACTGATGGTTTACTATCGTGTTGGGAGGTACCTGAAATGGGAGTCAAGAACGAGAGAACAGGAATTCTTGTTGTGGATGGTGATTGCGGTTTCTGCATTGCTTCAGTCACTTGGATCAAGAAAAATTGGGTCGAAAACCTAAACTTCATTGAATACCAAAAAGCAGATTTACCGCGTCTAGGACTCAGTGAAGAGGATTGTAGGAAGGAAGTGCAGTTTGTGCACGAAAACAGGACCTTTTCCGGTGCAGCAGCCTACCCTAAGTTGCTCAAGCTAGCACCAAAACGAAGTGTCAGGTTTTTGGGGAGCTTTCTTGGGGCGCCGTTTATTAGGATTTTTGTCCGAATGGCCTATAAGCTAATCGCTCGCAACCGGTCAAAGCTTCCTGGTGGTTCCGCATACTGTGAAATTGGGAGCTGAGGGCCCTAGATTGCCCAAAGTACGATTTATGGCGTCTACCAGACACAGTAAGGTGACCGTCCTGACGGTCTAAATCCGGTTATTTTGTGTAGAACTGGATCAATGGAAACCAATTCTAGGTTTTCAGCTGCGTACTCGTATTCGAAAATCTCTCCGTCTCGGATGTAAGAAATAGGAAGTTGCGGGGTTTTAGACATTTCCCTTCTCAATTCATGCCAAGTCACCTGGAAGTCGTTGCTGGCCCACGCGGCTACTCGTGCGTTTGACGTGGAGACAACGTCCACCAAGTCGTCTGCAAGAGTCTGACCACTGAGGCGTGGTATGAGCAAGTGATTAGCCTTTCCTGTCTCCATCTGTAGGTTTGAGTACATCGTCATAGTTGCGTAAGTTTTGAGTCCCAAGTAAGGAGAAATGCTGTTAGCAATAATCAACAATGCCAGTGCGAGCTGAAGTGGATTGGCTACCCCGATTGGGTTATCAATTTGTTTTTCCCTTCGGTGTATGATGGCCAAAAAGGCAATTGACCCCGCCCAAAGGCCCAGTCCAACTAGAGCTGGTCCGTACCGCAACACTGCTAACAGTTCCCGTTGTTCACTGAAGAATGCAGCATAACCGAACAGAGCTGAAACAATCAGAAAACCATAAGCGAGCAAGGGCAACAGGTTTTTTTCTTTCACCCAACGCATCAATGACCTACCAAACCTGTCAATATCGTTCATGCCTGAATCGGGGAGATAGAGAATCAGTAGAGCGAAAAGCAGGTAGCTGAAACCCAACCCCTGAGAAGCGGGCGTTAGCGACAGTGAGAAGTGGAAAACTGCCGCTAAGGGTAGCCCAATGAAACGAGTGGCTTTGAACAATGGTAGAGTCCAAATCGCCGCCTCGGCGAGAAAAATCATCCAAGGCATAAACCAAAAAGTTTGCCAAGGAACTTCAAATGGAAGAAATGAGAATTCGTTAGCTGGCATCGAACAAGCACATGAGAGGGATGTGTCAAACCAGCCCGTATTAAGTTTTGCGATGGTTGCGGATCCGTAAGTAAAAAAAAGAGCAAGCCTCAGAAAGGGCTCGGCTTTTGCGAACCAAAATTCATTTGATTTTGCCAATTGAGACCAACCGATAGTTAGAAGAATGGCTGTGTCGGCCATGAAGAAGATCATGTTGTGATTGGGCATGATTGGCATCTCCGAGAAAATCAGAATGACATTTGCAATGGCTAATGCCGCCAATCTGAAATCGCTGGAAGGTTTATAGAGGAGCGCCACTGCAAGAGCAAATACCATCAAATGCATAACTCCCTCGAAGCTATCCGGTTGGATTAGAGTCGGCTGCCTGAACTCGTCCACAAAATGCGCGACGGCCCAGAAGAAGCCGAAAACAGTTCGCCTCGTAACCATGGACTGACTGTTCCTTTTGGTTTTCATGTCGTTACTCCAATAGTTTCAACTGAGCTCAAGTACTTGCAAAACGAATGCGAACTTGAGGAGTGAGTTCGTCTTTGTTCATATGCTTTACAGAGATATCAATGAGTTCTGACCCGTCGCCATCGCGATCGACTAGGCGTCCTGTTCGTTCATCAAAGAAGTCAGAAAACCTGAGTTCGTAATTGTGGCCAGATGAGGATTGATTCATCGTCTCGATTGCCGTGAGAGCACTACTTGATAACTCTCCAGGATTCGATTCATAGGTCATGAAGGTTAGTTCAGGATCCAATCTTCCAACCTCGTCAAAAGCAACGGAAAGGCACAAGTTTTCGAAGGAGCATACTGTAATCCTTTCCACAACCTTTTCAAACGAGTAATGAACATTCATCTCTTTGGCAGACAACGGTCCTTGGAAGCCCACGGGGTTCTCTAAAGCCTCTGACCCTTTTTCAGAGTAGAAGGCGTCTGTTTCATTTACGTTCTCAACTCTGGCTGATACACCCTCGTCACTTGGTTTGCTGGCGTTGACCAAAATTTGAATCGAAGATTCTTGTGATGGAGTTTCCTCACCCAAATCAACTAAAGTTCCAATGTCGGGTGGGGGCGAATTCGTCTCATACAATTCCGAGAGCTTGTCCTCCTCTTCCGCGGCGCCGCTATCTATGGGCCTGCCTGCTTCTGGCAAAAGCACTTGAGTTGCATCGTGTGTATTGTCTAAGTACGTAACTAGTCCAATACCACCTACGGCGACCCCAATCACTAGAAGACTCGAAAGCGTGGCTTTTACGATATTACCGGATTCCCTCAGTGCCTTTTTTGTTGCCACGGAAAGAATCTGACTGATGTTCATGCCCCTCGCGTCAACTTCACCCACCAATTTTTTCCTAAATGAGGCTCGAGCTCTGTGAACAAGCTGACGAGCTGCATTTTCGCTTACTTCAAACTGCTCAGCCAACTCTCGAAAAGACTTCTCTTGATAGACATTGGCGATGAGGGCCTCTCTATGCTTTGGACTCAGTTGCGCAAGAGCAAGCCTAATAACGGCCGCGTCTTCCTGACGCTCAAGCTCTGACGAGGGCTGTGGCGCGTCATGTGCTTGAGGCTCTTCAGGTTCGTATTCCACATATCTCGAGGTGACTTTCAATACATCCAAACTTAATAGACGAACCTTCCATTGAAGAAATTTCAAAACACCCTCTTCGCTATCCACCTCTGGTAACGCTGTCATCAAATATAAAAAAGCATCCTGCACCACCTCCTCTGCTCGCATGTAATCACCCACATACCCCCTCGATAAGTTGACCAGTCTTGGCCTTAGATTTGTATACGTTCGAGAAAGGTCTTCAGCTGACCATTTTCTCAAGCTACGATTATCCTGCGGAATATCCTGATGGGTGATCTTGGAATCGAACACAGATTCTTGCTCACTTCTCGAGTTATGAAAGGGCTTCATGATAATAAGGATATCGAATACGCACACATGAGAAGATAAAACCATCAAATTTCTAGACTCCGGCAATCGGGTCCAGTTCTCCAACAGTATCTTGATATTATCCTTCTTATACAAGACTTTCTGCACTTTCTGCAGTGAAATAAGGCTGGTCCCCTGTTTCTAGTTTGTCCTCAAACGAACAACACCACTAGTCAAGCTAATGCGAGTTGTTCATGAACCGTGCAAAGTTGCAACTAAACTCCACATGTAATGCGAATCACAGTTATTGGCCTTGGCTATCTTGGTGCCACCCACGCTATTGCGATGGCGGAGTTGGGTCACCAGGTAATTGGTATTGAGCCTGACAAAAAACGATTAGAGGCTTTGGCAAGTGGCAAACTTCCTTTCCACGAGCCCGGCTTAGACAAAGCACATGTAGATGTCATAGAGAAGAAAAGGATTGCTTTCAAGGCTGATCACGATGAAGAGTCTTTGGATGCAGAACTGCATTTTCTATGTGTTGGGACCCCACAGAGGGCAGGCTCCAATGAAGCCGATACTTCCTATCTATTCGCTGCGATCAAGTCCCTTTCGCCATATATGGCTGAAAACGCAGTCGTTGCAGGCAAGTCAACGGTTCCCGTTGGCACCGCACTCGAGCTCAAAAAATCACTGGATGAGCTAACCGGCTTTGATTCAAAACTCGCTTGGAATCCAGAGTTTCTAAGAGAGGGAACAGCACTTGAGGATTCACTCAGACCTGACCGAATCGTCATCGGCGTTGAAGATGAAACCAGCGAAAGGCTTCTGCGAGAGGTCTATAAACCAATAACCGATGTTGAACAGACTCCTTTTTTGGTAACGGATATTGCAACCAGTGAGCTGGTGAAAGTAGCCGCCAATAGCTTTTTAGCAACCAAGATCAGTTTTATTAACGCCATGGCTGAGATTGCCGAGGTCAGTGGAGCAGACACCGTCAAACTTGCCGAGGCAATTGGCATGGATGATCGCATAGGCAAGCTCTTTCTCAGAAACGGCATCGGCTTTGGAGGTGGATGTCTTCCCAAGGACATCCGAGGATTCATGGCCCGGGCCGAACAACTTGGAGTTGGCTCAGCGGTTAGCTTCCTCGGTGAGATGGACCAGATCAACCAGCGGCGCAGGGTCAGAGTGGTGGATATTGCCAAAGCAGAGCTAGGGAACCTGACAGGCAAAAAGATTTTGGTTTTAGGTGCCGCCTTTAAACCCGACAGCGATGACCTCAGAGACTCCCCAGCAATTGCAGTTGCCAACCAGTTGGCGATAGAAGGAGCTGAAGTGGTCATTCATGACCCAATGGCCCTAGAGAGAATCCCTTCGGTAGCACCTGCGCTTATCCCGAATCGGGATTTAGTTGATGCATCCAATCATGTAGATGCGGTTGTGCTGGCAACCGAATGGCGTGACTACAAAAACCTAGATCCGAATGACTTGCAAGTAAAAAACAAACTGGTGATTGACGGACGTAATGCTCTGGATGTTGAAACGTGGCAGCAAGCTGGTTGGAAGCTAATCGCCCTTGGGAGAAATGTTCATCTGTGAGTGATCTGAGTAGCCTGGCGATTGAAAACGGTCTTTCCCCTGTTGGGAACAGGCCTAAAATCAGCCATTACCTGAAATCGTTTTTTGCTCGGAGGGCTTTTGCCTTCGCTTTAGCTAAGTTCAGCCTGCTTGCCTCCACCGCCCGATCCCGCCTCGGGGTTGCCTGGATTGTATTGGTGCCGGCGCTGCAGGTAACTCTCTATGGATTGATCTTTGGGCTTATTCTTGGGGATTCAAGACCAGATAACTTCTTGCCGTTTTTGATTGTCGGAGTGGTGCTATTTCAGTTTCTCTCGGGAAGTTTCATCGAGGGTGCTAAAAGTATTACCAGCAATGCAAGCCTTGTCAGAAGCCTCGATTTTCCAAGAATTCTGCTTCCTTTTAGCGCAACGGCTAGTCAGTTTGTGCGCTTTGCCGGAATCTTGGTAATCGCTTTATTGGTGCTGCCGTTTTTTGGAGAGTTTCCATCGCTGAATTGGCTGAGTATTTTCGGAGTAATTGCACTGGCAGCAATCTTTAGTTTTGGTCTATCGATGCTGGCTGCAAGGTTGACAGCTGATTTTAGTGACCTGAGCCAACTGATTCCGTTTATTACCCGACTGATGTTTTATTCATCCGGGGTGTTTTTCTCAATCGACAAACTCACCGAAGCTTACTCATGGCTTGGTTTTCTCAGCTGGGCTAATCCAATATCGGTTTATTTGGAGCTAGCAAGAGCGTCACTGGTGACCGGTTATTCATCCACTGGCTTTGACTGGATAGTTGGGTCTATCTGGGCGATTTTGATGTTATCCACAGGCTTTGTTTTCTTCTGGTTGGCGGAGGTGCGCTATGGCAGAATCAACTAACCAGATAGGTGGCGAAGGAGGTAATTCCCCCACCACACCTCCCCCCACCGTGGCGGTAGACAATGCCTTCGTCACCTATCGGGTATTTGCAAGTGGCAAAGCAATCCCTGAAAACGCCAACACCTCCAGAGTAAAGCGAACAGGAAATTTACGAACCGTTGAGGCAATCAAGGGGGTAACCCTTATTGCCCGCGAGGGTGACACCATCGGTGTCATTGGCTCTAATGGTTCGGGAAAAACGTCCTTGATGAAAGCAATCGCGGGATTGAACCCAATTGACTCAGGAAATATCTATGCTGCATCCAGGCCTGCGTTTTTAGGTGTTGGTGCTGCGATGCTGAAAGATCTCTCTGGAGAAAAAAACATCATCCTTGGTGGGTTGGCAATCGGTTTGAGCAAACAAGAAATCAAAGACAAACTGGACTCAATCGTTGATTTTGCAGGGCTAAGACAATTCATTGAATTGCCTATGCGGACTTATAGCTCAGGCATGGTGGAGAGATTGAAATTCGCCATCGCTCAGGCAAGAGAGCATGAAATTCTAATTGTTGACGAGGCACTAAGTGTTGGAGACAGTGAGTTTAGAAAACGCAGTGAAGTGCGCATGAAAGAACTTGCCGAGGATGCGGGAACAGTGTTTTTGGTAAGTCACAACTTGAAATCAATCCTCGCCACCTGCAACAGAACCATCTGGCTAGATCAGGGGGAGATAAAAATGGACGGGGATGCCAGAGAAGTTTGTGAGGCCTACGCAGAGTACGTTGGGACCACCATTGACGAATAAGACGGTGTCTTTTGTGATGCCAGCTCTCAATGAAGAACGTTATCTGGAAAACGCGGTGAAATCAGTTCTCAACCAAGCACTCACCTCTGGATACTCACTCGAACTGATAATTGCGCTGAGTAAATCAAGGGATAAGACAGCAAGGATTGCCAAAAAGCTTAAAAAACAATACCAAGAGGTAATTGTCGTAGGTAATAAAAAAGGTGGCACCTCAGCTGGCCTAAATCTTGCAATAGAGCAGGCAAGCGGTGATGTCGTAATCCGAGTCGATGCCCACAGCGAATTGCCCATCAACTACGCAAGCCTAGGATTAGAAATCCTCAAGGAGACCTCCGCTGCCAATGTTGGTGGCAAGATGCTTGCCCAAGGCGTGACTCCCTTCGAGCAAGCTGTTGCCTGGGCCTATGGCTCAAGGTTCGGAGTTGGTGGTGGGGCGTTCCACGTTGGTGGAAAAGCTGGTCCGGTCGACAGTGTCTATCTAGGCATCTTTGATAAAAAGAAGCTGATCGAAGTTGGTGGATTTGATGAGGGAACTGTTCGCGGTCAAGACTGGGAACTGAACCTGCGACTGCGACAAGCCGGCTACACCGTTTGGTTTGATCCAAGATTAGAAGTCACCTACCGACCAAGAAACAGTTGGGTCAAGCTCGCCAGACAGTTTTACCTAACAGGAAAATGGAGGGGCAAGCTTGCAAGGAGAGGACTGCAGGATCAAAACCTGAGGTATTTCGCTCCACCAGTTTTGGTATTCGCATCGCTGTTTATTTTCCCCATAGCGATTTACTTGCTTTCAATTGCGCTGATTGCACTGTTTGCCAGGTTGAGCTTCGCAGCAAAGCCCAGACTGTTTATTGTTTTGCCAACCATGCATTATTTTTGGGGACTGGGGTTCATCATTGGAAACCTCTTCCGTCCACAGATTGACCGCTAATCGCTCATCAGACCAAGAAGCTCCGTGTGTAAAAACTGATCTAACTTTTCTCCCTCTACATTCCAAGTCTCTGGCTCTTCCCTGATATTCACGAAATCAAACTCAGCAATCTTCCAATTGAATACAACTTTTGCCCTAGACACCAGATAAGCACTCGGAGACGCTAGCCAAAGCTTCCCGATATCCAAATTATCTTCCGGATACACCAACTGTGCTTTGCCCTTGTTCAAAAGCTCCATCACCCTTGGCCTGAGTGTTCTGGTCAGTGCCAGTGGATACATAGTTGGGATATGCCAAAAGCCAACCGTTTTGTCGGCTGCCAAGGCTTCGTTGATAGCCTCGGCTATGAAATCAACATTTTTCTGATCACAAAAATTAGCTCCGATAACCAGATCCTTATCACGGTGTTTGGTTGCCAAATCGCCTCGGAAACGCATCTGCCTAGGAGCATAAAATTTCCTGGGGTTGCCAGCTGGCAGATGCAAGACTTCTGATTTTCGATGCCAATTCAAATAAAGGTCTTTATACCGAAGCCTGTAATCAACAATCCACCTGAAACCTAAATCACCGTCAGTGAGTCCACCGTGGTCTGCTCTTTGCAGAGTAAGGGCCTTGAAGGGGGCGATGATGTCTAAATCTTGACCAAAGGCTTTTTCAATTCGCTTTCTGTATTCGCTGTCAGCACCTTTGCGAACGTGATCGAAAAAGCCAATTTTGGAAACCACCGGCTTTCTCAAAAACATCAAACTCGGCTCACAAATACCGATTCTTAACCGTCTACCACTCTCGACGCACTCAAGCATCTCGGTGACCCTGGTGGACATAGAAACATTGGCAACCTTTTGTCCGCTGATGGCTTTTTCCTGCCAAGCAATTCTTTGTGGGTGCATCCAGTCATCACTGTCGTGGAAAGTAACCAGTTCACCCTTGGCCTCACCGAGGGCTCTGTTTCGAATACGGTAAGTTCCGCCATTTTCTTTTTGCCTGACCACCCTCACCCGAAGGTCTAGGTTTTCAACCTCAGACAGTATTTCCTCATAAGTTCTTGGTGATGCATCATCAATCACCAGCACCTCAAGATTTTGATAACTACTTGCAAGTATGGAGTTAACGCTGGAAATAATCGCCTTTGTCGGTTTATAGCAACTAACGATTACCGTTACCAATCTTTTGCCAACAACTGGCTTCGTGCTCTTGGTCGAAAGCGAATCAAAAGGGTTTTCAAAGCCTGCTCCGAAGGTCAACTCTGCTGCTCCCTTTGGGAGCAATTGCCTGGAGAGTTTCCTAAGCCAAGAATTGGAACTCTCCAGCTGCTTTAGTGGCTCTGGCTCTGCTCGGAAGGGGTTTTCTGAATCAACTAGCAACAGTTTTGAGCTGAGGCTGAAATCCTTGCCGAAAACAAAGCCAATGTTTAGAAGCTCCGCGATTCCAAGTGCTCTGGTGGTTTTGAGTTTTTTCGGGGCAATTTTTGGAATCCAAAATAACCAGGGGCGAATCTTTGGCCTGACAGTGTTGGAAAGATCTTCATCCCCCAATCGAATTGCAAGCATCAGAGCGTCTATTAGGTGCATTTGATGGAACCTCTTGATTCCCAAAAACTCAATCACCCATCGGTAAACGATCAATGATTTCTGGGCATCGATCTGATGTCCTTTAGGTTGTTTTGAGGGATGCGGATCAGTTGGTTGATTGGCTAACAACCAAGCTAAATCGACAAAGGCTTTTTTGCGACGGGAGTTAATTTCAATATCCACTTCCCCGCCTGCAAGCTGGGTTTGCATAGCAGTCAGCAACTCGGTGAAACCGAGCTGATCTTTGGTGGCGATTCTTGCTAGCTCTTCTCTGGCAGAGAGCGATCGGGTTCTTAGGGCTGCGAATAGAAATCTGAGTCTTCTGGTTCGGCGATAGCTGATTTTTGAAATTGGCGAATTGGTAATGCGCGCATCAGGAGCAAAACCAGTCAACTAATTACCCTTCGCTAATCCCGCCAGTCCTAGACTTGACAGGGTGAGTGCACCCAAGACACGTCTAGACATCCAAGTTTTGCGGGCTTTGGCAATTTTAGCGGTTGTCGTCTATCACTTTGTTCCAGATATTGCACCGAATGGATATCTGGGTGTGGATATCTTTTTTGTAATCTCCGGATTTTTGATTACTGGATTGCTAATCAGAGAGCTTGAATCAACTCACACCATCAAACTCAAGGCCTTTTTCGCACGCAGGGCGAGAAGACTGCTCCCGGCAGCACTACTAACAGTGGTTGTCTCAATCCTTGTCAGTTTCCTAGTTGCCCCGAAGTCCTGGTGGAGCCAAACCTGGACTGAGGGCATCGCCAGCATTTTCTACGCCCAAAACTGGTTATTACTCTCCAAAGAAATCGACTACCTGCAGCAAGATCGTGCAATCAGCCCCTTCCAACACTTCTGGTCACTCTCTGTTGAGGAGCAGTTTTATATCTTCTGGCCCCTGTTACTTTTACTCACATTTAGCTTTTTGAAATTCCGCTCAGCACCTTCAGTGGTTATCTCAATTCTCGGAGCGCTCAGCCTCTGGTGGTTTTTAGTCGATGATTCTGCCGGAGCGTTTTTCAATTCATTTGGAAGAGTATGGGAGTTTGCGATTGGTGCATTGATTGCCATGAACTTTGATCGAATTCGATCAAGTTCGCTTTACGGCATTGCCGGCTGGGTGTTGATGCTTTCGGCAATCTGGGTTGGTCTTGGAAATGAAGTCGTCACGGTGATGGCAGTTGTTGGAGCAGGATTGGCACTAATCGGTTCTCAAAACAAACTAAACCCAGGGGTTTTGCTCAGTTCAGGAAATAGCAATTTCAAACCGCTGGTGTTTATTGGTGACCTCAGTTACAGCCTCTATCTTTGGCATTGGCCAGTACTGATCATCCTCCCCTGGTTTTTAGACAGAACCTTGGGAACAACTGATCTTTGGGTTTTGGTGGCGCTAACTGCATTGCTGAGTGTCATAAGCAAATACCTGGTTGAGGATCCAATTAGATATGGGAGAACAAGGTCAACAAAGCCTGCCGATCAGTTGATTGCAACAAGCATTGCAATGGTCGGATCAACGGTGTTCATTTTCTCTCTTTCAACAACAGCTCAGGCGCAGGTTGCCAACAGCTGGGCGGAAACCGAGATGACCCCAGCACTCAGTCAACTGGCTGATGACAGGGTTTTAGTTGAGGATTATCGCTACCGAGTTGGCAGAGATGACTTTGGTTTTCTGACTGTTGATTTTGGTGTCACTGAAGATTACGTCAAACACATCGCCCTGGTTGGAGATAGCCATGCCCGGCAGTATTTCAACGTGATTGACAACCTGAGTTTTCAATACGGCTGGAAACTAACGGTGATATCAAAATCAGCCTGCTCCCTACAAGACCCCCAAAGCTTTGGTCTTGGGGATGAAAACGAGAGCTGTTTGGATTGGAATCAACAGTTATTTGAGCATCTCGAAGAAACAAAATACGACCTGATCATCAATTCCAATTCCACCCTGGTCAACGATGAATTCCCCGAATCGGCTGCAAGCTTCGTCGATGCGCTCGAGCGAATAGACAATTTAGGCATGCCGGTAATGGTGATAACCGATAACCCCAAACCAAGAGCAACAGATCAGATTAATGACTATCGGATTTGCATTGAGAGATATCAGAAGCTTTCTGAAACAGTTTGCGCGATAGACAAATCAGAAGCACTTAGCAAACCAGACAGGCTTTCTCAGGCAGCCAAAGAAATCCAAAGCGAGCACCTTTTGGTCGTCAATCCGGTCAGTGAGTTCTGCCCAGACACTGTTTCCTGCCCGCCGGTTATCAACGGCACGGCCGTATACCGAGACAATAGTCACGTTTCAGTCAGTTTTGCTGAGAAACTATCTCCGATGCTGAGTTCAAATATTCGAAAGCTTACGGGTGATGAAAACTAGTCTGAGGTTCGCAGTAGCGGCTACCGCTCTGCTGCTGGTTGCAATCACGAACAAACTAATTGCCCCGGTTGATGAACCCTTTTTCGGAGGCAACGGAATCTGGCAGGATCAGAATTTTTTGGTGACCGATGAGGTCATTGATGCGCAGTGGATTGAGGCTGCGCCAATAGTCCTTGCTAAGAATTTTGAACCAGTGAGAATCACCAACATCGGTGACCGCTTCGAAAACGGCATCGGCTTTGAAAGAGAGCTGGTGGAGATTTATGGGGTTGATGAAGTTGATAGAACTAATGACCCCATGACCACAGAGCTCTCTGTGTCAGATTTCCAAGACTTCATTCAATTTGAATCCACCACTCACTGCACCCGAGATGACGGAAGCAAATACTGCGACCTTTTCATCGCATGGAGTGACGACCTCTCGCCAACTGGTGGCCAAGCGGAGTTCGTGACTGTCAATTTCGGTGACTACCAATTTGCGATTATCGAAAAAAAGCTTTTTGAATCGAGGTCTAATTGATCGGATTCATCCATGAGTTAGCGGTTTTATTGCTTTTTGCAGTAACCGGAACCATCGCCTCTCACCTTCTCGGCATCCGAAGCATCTGGCTGGCGGTTGGCTTTGGAACGCTTATTGGCTCCGCTTTGAGAACAATTAGCTTCTCGTTGAGCAACTTATTTGACCTGCTTGCTTATTCCGGTTGGGCATTCATTGTGATATCCCTCGGGCTAACGGTGGTTGGCTTTGTTGTTGCTAGGGAAAAACTCCAGCTGGGGAAGTCATTGTCGCTAGCAGCATCAGTTGCCCTGCTGGCTGTTGTTTCAACCAGAATTATTGGCCTTTCACCAATTGGTCACGGTGATTCCCGATGGATACTCACCATTGCCGAACACATGCAAAACGCCGGTGACATGGGGGTTCTAAACGGTAGAACTTCAATCAAGCGTGGCTTTGCCTACCCGCAGCTATTAGCACTTGGCCCAGATGGTGAATACCTCTCGAGCATCACTCCGTTTATTTTTGCAAGCCTGGCATTGGTTGCTATATGGGCAGTATTGGAACTCACCAAAACCATCCCAACCAAAACAGTGCTGATTGCAGGCATTCCCATAATCCTTGCAACTGTCACCGCAACTGTTCCCCTGAGGGCTATTTTCTACATCAACGGTCACACGCTGACAGCCCTTGGCATGTTGGTCTCGGCAATCGCCATCGTTATGGCGCTTAGAGATCAAAAGCTAACTACGCAAGGGTTATGGCTTGTGGGCATTGGCTTTTTTGTTACATCAACCGCAAGACCGGAGGGCATAGCAATGGTTGCCCTGATAGCACTTCCATTGCTTGCCCAGAAATGGATATCGAGAACCCAGCAGAGGGTAATCATTAGCTCCGCAACAGTTGGACTTTCTATGTGGCTAAGTGTCTACAACTCATACATCATCAACGAGACAACTCTCCCCTGGTATGTGTTTAGTGCAATCTTCATAGCCCTTGGATTACTGCCAACATTGAGTGTTTTTGATTTCCTACGCCATCGATTGGTACTGCTGGCCTTTGCAGCAATGATTCTTGTGATTGCAGCCTCGCAAATACTTTTTGCCGATGCATTATCCAAGGGCAATGCCAGTCAGTTTGAAAACCTGATTCTTGGCGAAGGTCTTTGGGGATATCTAGCAATAGGACTTGTAATTGCAACACTGGCAATTGGCATCAAGGGAACCAGCGATAATTACAAACGACTGCTGACAATAAGCCTGCTGCTTATCCTTGGGACATTCATTGCCAAAATGATTGATGGTGGTCAGTTTGGCAACCCAACTCTTGGCAGAATTGGTTGGAGTGACAGTTTGAATAGGATGTGGATTCACTCCTTCGCTATTCTGGTCATCACGCTCTGGGTTGGTCTCAGTGAAAGGTTAGGGAGAAATCAATGAAGCTTATTATTCAAATCCCCTGCCTCAACGAATCCGAATATCTTCCAGCCACCTTGGCCAACCTACCCAAAAAGGTTGAGGGCTTCGATCAGGTTGAATGGCTAATCATTGATGATGGCTCTAAGGACAACACAACCGAGGTTGCCATGGAACACGGTGCTGACTATGTGGTGAGGTTTAGTGAAAACCAGGGCCTAGCGGCAGCTTTCCAGGCAGGTGTCGATGCAGCACTAAAACTGGGTGCAGATGTGATTGTGAACACAGATGCCGACAATCAATATGACGCTTCAGCAATCCCTGATTTAGTAGAACCAATCTTGGAAAAGACAGCAGATGTGGTTGTCGGCGACAGAGACACCGACAATGTTGAAGAGTTTTCTTGGGCGAAAAGACAGCTGCAAAAACTTGGAACTCGTATTGCCCAGCAGTTCTCAGGAACTCAGGTCAATGATGCCACCAGTGGTTTCAGGGCAATGAGCCGTGAGGCTGCGATGCAGATAAACCTGGTGAGTAAATTCACCTACACAATCGAATCCCTAATCCAGGTTGATGACGCATCTTTGTCTTTGGCAAACGTTCCGGTGAAGAGAAACACAAGTGTCAGACCAAGCAGGCTATTTGGTTCCACCTGGAAATATGTCCGCCGAAACGCTTGGACGATGATCAGAATCTATATCCAATACCGCCCATTGAGATTATTCATCCCCATGGGCGTAACCTTTATCGCATTGGCAATAATCTCTTGGCTTCCATGGCTGATTGATAACCTCAATCCACCAGCAACCCCTCACCTGCAGAGCGTAATTCTGGGAGCTGTATTTTTCATATCGGGCGTTCAGGTGCTGCTGTTTGGTTTCATAGCGGACAGCATTTATTCAGTCCGAGCACTCACAACCAAAACCCTTCACCGAGTCAGAGATGTCGAACTCAAAGTCGGTGTTGAACCAAAGATTTATAAGCGCAAATGAGCAACGCTTGGATTGTCATTCCCGCCAGAGGCGGTTCAGTTGGCATCCCAAGAAAAAACCTTTGGCTACTCAATGGCAAACCGATGGTTTGGCATGCCATCAACTCAGCAATTGCGACAAAGTCCCGTGTGGTGCTGATTACCGATGACGATGAAATTTCAGAGGTGGGCGAATCACTCGGTGTTGATGTCATCATCGAACCAGGGCAAGCCACGGGCAAAAAAACTCTGGACGAGGTGATCCTGAGCTTCCTTCCTGAGATCAAAGCATTGGGAGCAAAATCAATAGATAAGTTGATAACACTTCAACCAACATCGCCTCTCATCACCCCCGAGAGCCTGACAAAAGCAATTGAGATGCTCCAATCAGGGACCGTGCTCAGTGTCAGTGATGACCGGCATCTTCGTTGGAAAAAATCCGATGAGGGATACGCGCCTGATTATGAAAAGCGAGTTAACAGGCAACTGCTTCCTGAGTCCTGGCGGGAAACCGGAGCCATCATTGGATGCCTTATTGAAGACTTGGAAAATAAACAAACCAGAATCAATCAACCGGTTAGCTTGATTGAGCTAAACGATGACGAAGCAATCGATATAGATAGCTTCAGCGATCTGGCCATTGCCGAGCACTTCTTTTCAAGAAAAACCATCTTTTTCAAAACTGACAGCTCTGAGCAGCTCGGCATGGGGCATGTTTATAGGGTTTTAGCCCTGGCTCAAGAGCTTGCAAGGCATAATCTGAAAATATTCATAAGCCCGGATAAACCCCTGGGAGAGAAATTTTTCTCTCAATATGGATTTGAATTCACCATTGCAAATGATCAGGAGTTTCTGGAAGAAGTATCCAAAGCAAGTCCTGATCTGGTGATTTTCGATCAGCTGGATACCGATAACGGATACTTAGAAAAACTCAAACAACTCTCTGCTGACACCAAAATCATCACATTTGAAGACCAGGGTTCAGGAGCAGAACTAGCTGATTTAGTAATCAGCGACCTTTATCCAAACAAAAACATCGATCAGCAAAAACAACTCACCGGAATTGAAAATGCTGTTCTGGCCCCAAGTTTTGAAACTCTAGATCGACAAAGAAAAACCCCTGAGCAGGTTTCAGAGATAGTCGTTCTATTTGGTGGGACTGACCCCTCGGAGCTTGCGGTCAAGGCTCTCTCAGCACTTGAACATATTGATTTCGAAGGCAAGGTGAAAGTCATTCGCGGGCTTGGAGCAACTGGAATAACCCAAGAATTTAATTTAGACATTGACTTTTTGAGCAATGTCAAGAACATGCCAAGAGTGCTTGCAAAGGCAGACATCGCTTTATCCAGTGCTGGGAGAACGATTACCGAGTTGGCAAGCCTTGGAGTGCCAACAATCTGTATGGCTCAGAATGACAAGGAACTAAATCACTCCCACACCACAAAGCAAAACGGTGTTCTGATGCTCGGTTTGGGAAGGGATATCACCATCGAAGAACTAGCCAAACAAATCAAAACACTGCTTGATGACCATCAGCTTAGAAAAACGCTGTCTGTGAGCGCGCTGGAGGCAACGAAGAACAGAAGCAATAAGCGGATAGTCGCTGAGGTGCTCTCGAGAGTTTTTAGCTAAAGTCAGAGTTCTCTAGAGGCTCAGATTCGGAGAGATCTCTGGTTGCGGTTTTGCCAATGACTGAATCCCAATTACTTATTTCAATACCTTGATTTCCCCTCAGGGCAATCAGTTTCTCTTCGGTGATTTTCTCGCCCGCAGATATCGCCGAGGCGACAAAGATTCTTCTTCGGGCATTACCAATCGCTGTTTGCTGAACCTGCAAATCCAGCTCTTTGCCACCCTGCAGGGCTTTATAGTCCTGCAATTTCTCGGTGAAACGAAGAAGGTCCTCTGAGTTCATTGCGTGATAGTGGTCGTTTCCCTTGGCAGTTTTATCATCGGTGAAGTGTTTTTCAATCACCCTTGCACCCGCCAAAACTGCAGTTTCAACGGCCGGCATGCTGCCATCAGGGTTAGGCCTTACGTGATCTGAATAACCAATTGAGACCCGGTTTCCGAATTTTTCAATTAGCACCGGTATTTGAGCCAGCTGAGCATGATCTTTAGGAGTCGGATAGTTCAAAACGCAGTGAAGAAGAGTTAGTGACTGAGCACCAGACTCAAGCAAAATCTCAACACTTCTCTCAATCTCCTGATGAGTTGAAGCGCCAACGCTTAGTAGCACTGGCTTTTTCTTGCTGGCTACTTTTCGAATAAGCGGGATGTTGGTCAAATCTGCCGAGGCTATTTTGATCGCTGGCATCAATGAGTCAAGATCGTCAACCGCATCCAAATCAAAAGGGGTTGATAGAAAATCAATTCCCAATTGGTTGCAGTATTCAGCGAGCTCTAAATACTGTTCTGTGCCAAATCCGTCATATTTACTAAACAACTCGTGCTGGGTGCTGGTTGGTTCCTCGTTGGTGTCCCAGTAGGCAGGTGCTGTTTCCTTGCTTGCTAGCTTGTCGGCTTTATATGTCTGGAACTTGGCAGCATGAGCGCCACCTGCGTGGGCAAGTTTGATAAGAGTCTTTGCACGCTCAAGATCGCCTCCATGATTGACTCCGATCTCAGCAATCAGATAGGGGTCTAAAAACCCATAGGTTTTTCCATTCAGATGAAAATCAAGCATTCAACGCCTCCGGTCTTAGTTGAGCGTAATACCTTTCGGCGCTGACTGTTTTGGAAAGCCCAATCGCGTCTTTAATTGATTTCTGATCGCGGTTTTCCAGAAAATAAAACTCTTTGCTTTCAATTGCAGATTTGATGTTTTCAATACCCGGAACATCAACAACAATCACCTTGCATCCCAAGGCAGCCCCTTCAAATAACGTTGTTGAAAAGCCACCAACCAAATACTCAGCTGATGCGATCAGGTCTAGAAACTTCGGTTCCCGATGGCTGATCTCTAAGTTTTTCAAATTGGTCGAATATTGCTCTGGGTCCTCGTTTGGGTGAAGCCTGAATATGACTTCATAGGTGTCTAGGAATTTGGCAAAATTCTCAGCTATCGCAAACAACTTGTTGCCAATTGCTCCCTGACTGGTGATAACAACCCTGTTTGATTTTGGATGGGTTTTTCGCAAGTAATCCCAGAAGGACGGATTGGCTCCAATAATTTCAACCCGGAGGTTCTTAGCCTTTGAAAAACTTTCTTTCCAGTGTTCTCCCCAGCAAAGCAAAACATTCGGCAATGACTGAACTGAGCTATTTGACGGATATGAATAAGCGGGGTGAAGATTGCTGATAAACCCATGTTGCAGCTCATAAACCCTGACTCTTGCAAGTTTTGCGCCTAACACGACAGTCGGGTGGGAATAGGCGTTGACTATGTAGAGCTTTTTTGCACCTGTTTTTCTAATCAGCGCTCGAAACCCTAAAGCCTCAACAATTGAGCGTCTGATAAACCATTTTGGATACTCCGCGTAACTCTTGATTTCAATATTGAACTCATCTTCAAAGCCCTTGGTGATTTTTCGCCAAGCCTCCGGTTTGTTTTTTGAAACCAGCCTGCGCATGGCTCTTGCAACGTGCTCTTCATATTTCTCACTAAACCCACTCTTGAATGAATCCAAACCACCATCCCCCTGGTGGTCAATAAACAAAGGATCCTTTAAATGATCTTTGAGCCAGTTCGAATATGGGTCTTCACCCATCACCTTCCGTGAGAAAGGAATCACTATCTCTTTTGCTTTTGGAAGAGACATTGGTTGACTCTCAGCTTTGTCTTCTCTGTTTGGATGTGGGTTTTCAAAGAGTCCAATTTGGGTGGCAATCTGATAAAAAATCTTGGTTCTTAGAAGTGGCCAGATCTGAAAACCCAGCACCTTGAATCTCAAGGCTTCAGTTTCTCGCTCCACCCGCTGGAATCTCTCCCAGAACTCATCAAGTTTCATTTTGTGACTCCCTTGATGACCTCACGATATTTTGCCGCAACCACCTCAATGTCGAAATCCTTGGCTTTCAAATGCAGATTTTCAGCAAGTGTTGTTCTCAGGTCGCTATCCTCCAAAACCTTTTTTATAGCCAAGCGAAGGTTTTCAACATCTCGTTCAGCTATCAGCAAGCCGCTTTCGCCATCGGTAATCACATCATTGATTCCACTCATATCGGTGGCAATCACAGCTGTCCTATTTGCGGCCGCCTCCATCAGCGTCACCGGCAATCCCTCTCGGTCACCACTTTGCGCAACCACGCTTGGAATCACCATCAATTCACTCTCAGCG
>CBFHOK010000008.1:45718-55934 GCA_965657575.1 Microbacteriaceae bacterium
TCCCATCGCCTTGGGATTTTGGAAAGGTGGTTGCCAGCACCAATAGCTTCGGTTTACCCGCCACCTAAACACCCTAACTTTGTTACCAAGTTTCTAAGCTAAGTTTATTGGCGATGAAGGTACTGATACTGAACAGCGATTCGCCAAATAACCGTGGCGATAGGGCTATCCTTTCCGGCCTGATTGGGCTTGTCAAAACAATCAGACCAGAGGCAGAAATCACTGCTTTATCTCAGTTTCAAAACCGAGACCACCAATGGTTTGGTATTCGCTTCCTTCCCTTCAGTCCTTATTCTCTTTCACCAATTAATATGCTGAGGCTACTTATAGAAGCAGCCAGATCAGACGTGGTTTTATTTGGCGGTGGGGAGCTACTGAAGGATTACACCAATAAGCTCTCGTTATATTACTGGAGACTGAAGATCTCTCTTCTAAGGGTTGTGAATAAAAACATCATTGGAGCTTTTCAGGGCATTGGTCCAACCTCCGCTGAGAGTTCAAAAAAGCTCATAGCCGCCACGGTGAATAAAACAAGAGTCTTTATAACCCGCGATCAAGAGTCTTTAGACAAACTTCAGTCTTGGGGGGCAAAGACTCAATTGATATCAAGTTTTGACCCAGCAGTATTCATCACCTCAGATGCGGCTGATGTCAGTTTGAATCCAGAGCTTGAGAAGTATGGAACTGGGTTTGTAGGTCTTGGCCTCAGACGCTGGTTTCACTATCAGCCCGGTGGTTTTCTTCCAAAGAAATACAAAAAAGATGAGATTACCGAAAAGGAAATCAAATACATCGAAGCCTGTGCTGACATGGCTGACAAGATCTTTATTCGTCACAAAAAACAAGTGGTTTTTTTTCCAATGCACTTAGAAACAAACGAGGGCGATGAACAGTTTGCTGAAAAGGTAATCGCTCAGATGCGTCATCCGGAGGCAGCCAAGGTGGTCACCGACGACCTCTCCCCCGATGATTACCTAGCTTTGATTGCAAGATCAGACTGGTTCATCGGAAGCCGACTGCATAGCACCATCCTTGCTTGTGTGGCGAATGTGCCAGCGATGGTTTTGTATTACGTGGATAAGGGAAGACTGTTTTTTGAGCAGTTGGAGCTTCAGGAATTTAGCTATCCGATTGAGCGGATGCTGGAGGCGGACTTCCCAGCAATCATCACCCGTGACCTTGGCGAATTTCAGGAGCAGGGGATGTTTGTTGCCAAGGAGCAAGAGCGCGGATTAGAGAAAATGCGAGTGAAGCTGGTGGCTGATCTAGAGCTGGCTTTTAGGGAATGCGGTCAATGACCAGAAAACTAATCACTGGGATTTTTTATGTTGCAGTCATCGGGTTTTTGGTTGCCTTTGCACTAACCCTTGATTTTGAAACACTTTTGAGCTTCGAAGTTAACTGGTTGCCGATTGTCTTTGCAACAGCACTAGCTGTTTTTGCAAGGTTCGTCTTTGCATTCATCTGGCGACTGCTTCTATCCAGCATGGGAGCAGAGCTGACCCCGAAGCAGTCCAGAGAATTACTCGGAGTTTATGGAAAAGCATGGCTTGGAAGATATCTTCCGGGATCAGCAACCTGGGTCATCGGAAAAATCTATTTTGCAAGCAACCTAGGGGTTTCAAAGACCAAGCTGGCGGTGTCTTCGGTGATGGAGGCAATGCTGCAGCTGGTGATTGTGATTGCCCTGGCGTCGGCATTGCTTGTTTTTGACCCTCGCATTGCCGAGCTAGGCCAGGGCTATGAATTATTGCTAATACTTGTCGCCGTTTTAGGTCTTCTCAGTGTCTATCCAAAGGTGTTCAACAGGGTTACCAGTTGGGCTTATAAGCTGATAAGGAAATCAACCATCAGTGAATCTGATCTGCTTTCGAATAAAGCGGTATTGAACGCCACTGGTTTGTTTACGCTCACCAGCATTTTGAATGCGGTGAGTTTATTGATGGTGGCATTGGCCTTTGATGCCTCACTGATTGAAAATTCCTTTCTGATTCTTGGCATTGCAAGCCTTGCCAGTGCTGTAAGTATTTTGGTGGTGATTGCCCCTGCTGGCATTGGTGTCCGAGAGGGAATTCAGATTATTGGCCTGAGCTTGATAACCAGCCCTGAAATGGCCCTGGCAATAACTGTCATGATGAGGGTGATGAGCATCATTTGGGATTTAGTTTTCTATTTTGTAACTAGGCTTATGAGCAAATGATTACCAAGGCCGTCATACCAGCAGCTGGTTTGGGAACAAGGTTTCTGCCAGCGACAAAGGCGATGCCCAAAGAGATGCTTCCAATTGTTGATAAACCAGTAATTCAATATGTGGTTGAAGAAGCTGTTCGGGCAGGACTGGATGATCTGCTGATGGTCACTGGCAGAAATAAAAATGCTTTAGAAAATCACTTTGACAAAGCGACTGAAATCGAATCTGCTCTAGAGCTAAAAGGTGATGTTGGAAGGCTGAATGAGGTTGCGTTTTCAAACTCGCTTGCCAATATTCACTACATGCGCCAGGGAGACCCGAGGGGTTTGGGGCATGCAGTATTGCGCGCCAAAGCGCACGTAAGTGATCAATCATTTGCTGTCCTTCTCGGTGATGACATGATTGATCAGCGGGATGAACTACTTCCAAAGATGATTGAGGTTCATGATCTTCATAACGCGCACGTAATTGCGCTAATGGAAGTTCCCAAAGAGCAGATTCATCTTTACGGTTCAGCAGCAGTCAAAACAACTGATGACCCTGAAGTGGTTGAAATCACCGAGCTGGTTGAAAAACCAGATAGCGATAAAGCCCCTTCTAATTTGGCAGTAATTGGTCGCTATATTTTGAAATCAAAGATCTTTGAAACTTTAGAAAACACAGCCCCCGGTCGTGGCGACGAGATTCAACTCACCGATGCTTTGGCTCATGAGGCCAAAACCGACAGGGTGTTTGGGGTTATCTTCTCAGGGAGAAGATACGACACCGGCGACAAGCTTGATTACCTCAAGGCAACACTGAAAGTTGCCATCGACCGTGAAGACATAGGCCAAGAGCTAAGGGTTTGGCTGAAGGATTTCTCAAAGGGCCTTTAGTTTTTTCAAAAACTGTTTCATGTCTTCAAACGACTCTTGCATGAGCTTTATTGTTGGCTGCAAAGACTTGGGGTCATCGACAATCAGTGAAACATATTCTTCTACATCTTCACTCGATGATTCTCCGGTCAAGTTTGGGAGACCTAAGGTTGTGTTCTGGGATTCTCCCCTAGCATCCTCGGCAATCAGCACCGATAGCTTTCTTTGGCTGAGCATGAACAGATGACTGTGGACGCGATAGCCGACATGTAAATCCGCCGAGCCTAGAACCTCCATCATCTTTTTCGGATCACTCTCCGTCGACACTCTCTCCCAACCGGATAGTTTCAGACGCAAAGAGACTCGTTTGAGTTGTTTTGTGTATTCGGAAGATTTCTTTGAGTGGGTGGATTCGAAGCCTGCTTGAAACATAAGGGTCTTTTTAGCCTTCGGGTATTTCTTGCTGATCAGCCTTGCAATTTTCAACAGCTGTTTGTTCGGAACTGCTGGGGTTGAGAGAACAACATAATTGATTGAACTTGGCAAAGTGAATTCATCATCGAGTTTTTCTAAGTCATACCAAGCAGGACATCCGGTCATGGAGAGTTTCTGAAAACCCAATGATTCCAGCAACTCAAAGCTTTGCTGGTCTCTAACTGAAAACATTGAATCTTTTAGCTTTTCCAAAAACCCCAGAGAGCTTTCGCTAAATTCAAACTCTGCCGGCTTCTTGCCCAAAGAGGCCTTCCAGCCAAGCCCAAAGCCAATCACCGGAACATTGATCTTTTCTAAATCCAGGTCATAAACGCCTGGATAGATTCCTGGCTGCAGAGCAGGCCCACCTGTCAAAACCACAGCTTTTGCCTTGTTGAGAAGCTCATAGTCGATTGGCTGTTTTCTGTCGATGTTAACTACTTCCCCATCAACGAATTTCTCAAGCAGTGCCTTTGCACGGAGACCAATCAGATGATCCCCTGCGTTTTTATAAGCCCCGGTGATGGTTACCAACATAGTTTTAGCCTAGGCCCGCTTGCATTTCTCGCTGCAGTATTTCACCTGTTCCCAGTTTTTTGCCCAAGCTTTCCGCCAAACCATTGGTCTCCCGCAGCGCTGACAGATTTTTTCCGGAAGGTTTTCTTTTTTTACACCCTTGGGCATTACTCAGCTGTTGTCTCTTCGGGTTTTGGATAGATATCCATGCCAGCTGCATTGGAGTTGTTGATATCTCTGAACTCAATCCAGGTTGGCCCTGGAAGAAGTTGAAGTGGTTGACCATCGAGAGTGGTGAACCGGATGTGGTCTGTTCTTGACTCTTTGGACCAAAGGATTTCAATATATTTACCAGCACTGAATGCCCAGCCATCACCTTCGGTTATCAACACAGTTTCTGGAACTGATCCGTATTTGGGGTCTTTAAAGCTAAAGTCCAACTCGGTGTTCATAACAATTACGTTTTTTGCTGCCACCTGAACGCCAGTTGACTCATCAATCATGATTTCTTCATCCTGCGTTCTTAGAAGACCATTCTGGGTGTCAGTCTCCCCTGTTGGTAGTGCAAAGCCATCATCGTCAAACCTGAACTCGCCAGCTCCGACATCCCATCGAGAAGTTGCCTCTCGATATGTGATTTCAAAATAATCAAACTCTGTTCCGCTGGCTGTTGAAACTAAAGACTTATCAGCATTTTCAACGTAGCTCAGATGAGGTGTTGGGGCGGGGAAGTCTGGGTGAGATTCAACCAGCAGGGTTCCACGAGCATAGAGCGTGTGCTCGTAGGGCTTGCCAGTGCCCTCTTTTCTAAATAGCGTTTCTAAGCCAACTTCGCTGTCTTCATAGGCGTTATATAAACCAGTGTCCTGGCTTGCAAAGATAAATGGGTCTTGCCCACCTGAGTAGGCAAAGATGCCGTTATAGGGGCTTACGATATTTGGATCCATTGGCCTTACTGACCTCAGCGGCCCAAGGGTTTCAGGAATCAGCGAGTGCCAGATGCCCACAAATCTCGTAATACCACTTTCAACCCTTTGCACATAAACAATGTCAGCGCTGCCTATCGCTGTTTGCGGTCTGGCGGGTGGGAAGTTGTCAATCTTGGCCGAAAGTGCAGGACCGTCTAGATACGGATTGCTGTCCTCTAGGTAGCTAATGCCCGTCAGTGGTGCCTGAACGTAGACAGGCTCTGGCTCGGGTTCCGGCTCTGAGTCCTGCTGCTGACTGGAGTTATTTGTGGAATCCGTGCTGTCTTGTGGGTTTTCCTCATCGGCTGAACAGCTTGTGAGCGAAAGAGGCAGAAGGGTGGCAAGAGCTAAAAGCGCAAGCGATCGGGAGAGCTTAGTGGGCATATGCGCAAGTTTAGAGCTGACAGAGGTGCATCCTATGTATTGGCACGACTGAGAGTTTTTGTTTACCAACTCGACACCAACACTTCAATGAGCCTTCAGCTGCTCTTTGACTTGAAATTGCTGAATTATCAGGTGATTGGAAAACCCTACGGATCATATGTTGCAATCGGAGATTCGCTCTCCGAGGGCTTGGGTGACTTCACCTTTCACAAAACCCGAAGATATAACGGTTGGACTGACAGGCTTGCTGGTTTATTGGCTCTAGAGGCCCAGGAGCAAAACCGTGAGTTTCATTTTGCAAACTTTGCCCTGAGAGGTTCAAAGATCAAAAACATCATGGGCTGGCAGCTGGAGAAAGCTCTGCAGGTCAACGCTGACCTGGTGACTGTCATGGCAGGATCGAATGACCTAACAGTTGCCCCGGAGAAGCTCCCCGAATTGAGATCCATCTATCGCAACGGATTGCAGCAACTGGTCGAATCTGGCAGTGATGTAATCATCTCAAACACCATCAATCCGCTTCACTTGAGGGTTTTCAAGCCCCTTAGATACCGTGCGGAGCGAATGAGTGATCTGATTACAGGCCTTGGCCATGAGTTCAACATCCCGGTGCTTGATTTATATGGCATCGAGCATTTCAGCGATATCTGTTTCTGGGCAGATGACATGGTCCATTTTTCAGGTCATGGACATATAAAGGTTGCCAACGAAGCTGCCAAGCTACTGGACCTCAAATACAGCTTCCGAGAGGCAGAGCACTACGAGCGAATTGCTCCCGTGAGAGGCATCAAAGAAACCCTTCGCTGGATCCACAAGGACGTCATCCCCTTCACCCACAGAAAGCTCAAGGGTGTCACCAGTGGTGATGGGATGAGTCCGAAGAGTGAAAAGCTAGAACCGTTTAGGCCGATTTCCTCTCCGCACTGGGAGATTCTCACTCACTAATTAGCGAAAGTTGATTCTTGATTTCTTCTCAACCGAAGCTTCAATTGCCTGCTGATAAAAATCAATCAGCCTCGCATTATTGCTCTCCCAAGACTTGCTGATAACTGCCCTGCGGGCATTTTCAGAAAGCGTTGAACTGAGCTTTGGATCATCCATAAGTTTTTTGACCAGTTTCAAATAACCACCTTGACCCTCAGGGGTTGCCAATAAACCACTCACCCCGTCTTCAATCAAAAACTTAGGACCTCCAACATTGGGTGCAATCACCGGCAATGCAGTCGCCTGGGCTTCCTGAATTGTTTGACCAAAGGTCTCTTCGGTTCCGAAGTGAACAAAGATATCTAGCGCTGCGTAGTGATAGGCAAGCTCCAGCGCTGATTGTCTTCCTGCGAAATAGACCCCGTGACCTGCGAACTGAGCTTCCAGTCTTGCGCGTTCTGGACCGTCGCCGACAATGACAAACTTGGTGTTTGGAAGGCTTAGCAATTCACTCATACGATGAACTTGTTTTTCCGCAGCCAGCCTTCCAACAAAGCCGATAATCCGCTCACCATTCGGAGCTATCTTCTCTCTAAGCTCTCTAACTTCATCAGAGGTTTTGTGCTCTGGGTTGAATAGATCTAAATCAACTCCTCTTCCCCAGACCTCAACGTTTTGAACACCAATGCGGGTTAGGTATTCCTTGGCCTCTGGTGTTGGAGCAAGATTGATATCAGCTTTTTCGTGAATGCTTGCCATCATCCGATCAACCACCGGACGCGCGAAGCTAAGCCCATATCTCTCGATATAACCACTCAAATCTGTTTGATAAACAGCAACCACCGGAATGTTGTTTTTAGAGCCCCAAGCAATCGCCTGAGCACCAATCATGAAAGGCGCTGCAACGTGAATAACATCTGGCTGGAACTCATCCAGCTCTCGCTGGATGCTGGGACCGGGAACAGCAACCGGGAACTGCAGGACTGGAACCGACACAGTTTGGTGAACAGGATAACCGTTGTGTTTTTCACTAGTTCTGGTTGGAGCAATTACTAATGCCTCGAATCCCCGCTGTTTGAAGGTGTCAAGGATTCTTAGAACGGAGTTGGTAACACCATTGGCGCTAGGAAGGAAGGACTCGGTGACAATTGCAACTCGCATGCTCATCCTTCGAAACTAGACGTTGTTATTTTATTAACAACTAGCAACAGGTGAATGTCAGGTTAATTAGCGTTCTTATAGAAATTCACCGCACCCCTTACCCAAACAGTAACAGGCATGCCTATTTCTGGGGCGAATGGACCATTGGACCTGGCCTTGATTCTCAGCTTCGGTGTTTGCACTTCCAACAACGCATCGTGACCGAAAAAGGTTCTGCCAATCACAAAATTCTCTGCCTTCGGATTCGGTTGCAGATAAAAATTCTCTGGTCTAATCGCAACTCGACCAACGTCCCCCTCGGTGACGTTGTTGAGTGGATTGAGATTTCCCAGATCGGTCACCACTTTGCCATCGTGAACTCTGCCCTGGATAATCACGCTGTCGCCCAAAAACGTTGCCACCCCAACATCGGCAGGTGCCGAGTAAATCTCTATTGGGTCACCGATTTGAGCAAATGCTCCGTCGCGCATAACCGCTACCCGATCAGCTATCGACAACGCTTCTTCTTGATCATGCGTCACCAATAAAGCCGTCGCTCCATCGGCCTTGATAACTCTTCTGACATCGTTTCTAAGCTGATCTCTAAGCTCTGGATCCAAAGCACTAAATGGTTCATCGAGCAATATCATTTTCGGCTTTGGAGCCAGTGCTCTAGCCAGAGAAACTCTTTGCTGTTGGCCACCGGATAGATTTTCAGGCATTCGATCAGCTAGGGCTTCCAACTGAGTGAGTTTGAGTAATTCCTTGACTCGTTCGGTGTCGTGTTTATCAATGCCGAAGGCGATGTTTTGACTGACCGTTAGGTGTGGGAACAGTGACGCCACCTGCGGAACGATTGTTATGCCGCGCTTTTCTGCAGGCACTTCAGTGTCTTTGGAGGCAATCAGGTTTCCATCAAGATAGATCTCACCGCCATCAATTGATTCAAAACCGGCCAGGGTTCTAATAAGGGTTGATTTGCCAACTCCGCTTGATCCCAAAACAGCAATAAGTTCCCCTGCATAAACATCAAGGTTCAGCCCATCCAGCACCAGCTGGTCACCGAAGTATTTACTGAGGTTATTGAGTTCAAGTTTTTTCATTTTCGTCACTAGCCTATGTGGTCGCATCCAGTGTTTTTCGAATCTGACGGTTTAGTAGCCACGCAGGTATTCCACCCAGCAAAAACAGCAGCAGTCCATACGGGGCAGCAGCCGCAAAACTGGTTGCATCAGTCAACGCCCAGAGGCGAGTGGCCAAGGTGTCAACTCCGGTTGGGCGCAACAACAACGTAGCTGGAAGCTCCTTCATAACAGTCAGCGTCACAAGTGCCAGCGATGCCAGGACACCAGGGCTCACAATCGGCAAGGTTATTTTTCTAAGAATCTGCAGCTTACTTTTCCCCAAAGACCTGCCGACCTCATCCAAAGCTATGGGAATCTGCGAAACAGGGTTTCTAAGGCCTGCTAAACCGTTGGGTAAGAACAAAACAACGTAGGCGATTAGCACAATCCAAATAGTTTGATAAATACCCGGAAGCAGATTCGCCCCAAAAAACACTAGCGACAATGCAACAACAATCCCTGGCAGTGCATGCCCTATCCAGACACCTGCCTCAATGGGTGATGCAAGTGAAGATTTATACCGAACGGTTATCAGCGTGATAGCAAGCGCAAAAACGGTTATCAAAACACCTGCTGCCAATGAATAGCCAACGGTTGTCAGCAGAGCTTCGATTAGCCTTGCCAGCTCTGCCCTTGATGAACCAACAACACTCCAGCGAATCAATGCCGCCACTGGAACCGCGATGCCAAGACCTGCAATCACAAACAAAATCCCCGCAAAACCGAATCTTCCCTGCAATTTGATTCGGATGCGCTTTCCTGAGTGAGGTTCGAAGTTTCTAACACCACCTCTGGCTCTTCGCTCCCCATACAAAATAAACATCGTAAAAATCACCAGCACGATTGCGATTGCCGCGGCCGCTGAGGTGTCAAGGCTTGAGCGGTAGGCGTTATAAACGCCAATCGTAAAAGTCTCGAATCTCAAAGTCGCGACAGCACCAAACTCGCTGAGTGTGTAAAGCGCAACTAGAAGCGAGCTTGCTGTTGCAGCCGGGCGAATGATTGGCCAGGTGACTTTCCGCAGGACTTGGCTTTTTGTTTTGCCCAGAGATCTTGCGACTTCCTCTGCTTGGAAATTACTACTCACCAAAGATGCGGCCACTGCAAGATAAACATACGGAGTGGTAGTCAGAGTCATAACAAGTAGTGATGGCCAGAATCCATAAAACCCAGGGAACAAACTCACCCAACCAAAAGCTGAAACGTAGCTTGGCATGGCTAGTGGGAGTGCGGAAGCCACAGCAAAGAAATTTCTAAAGGGAAGGTTTGTTCTGACGACCAACCAGGCTTGGGTGACACCGATAATCAACGCCAAAGCCGTAACCGAAACAACCAGCGCTGTGGTGTTCAGAAACAGTTCTATGGTCTTGTCTCTAAACAGCTCGGCAACCAAGCTGTCTAGAGCTTGACTACCTCGGAACAGAAGGTAGGCAAGCGGAATCAGCGAAATCAGAGTTGCAAAAACCGCCAGTAGCACTAAAACTGCTGGCGGCTTCTGCCTCAAGTTATCTCCTAGAGCAATCCTGCTTCACGCATCAATTCCAAGGTCCTATCCAACTGGTCTATGTCATTGAGGTCAAGCTCGGCTGTTGGCACCTGATCCAACGGAATCAGTCTCTCGCTTGGCTGGACTGTTCCAAT
>CBFHOK010000008.1:56030-57427 GCA_965657575.1 Microbacteriaceae bacterium
CTGTGAATTGGTCAAGCAAAGGTTGAACGAGTGTTTCTTTGCGACCCGAATACAAAGTCAGTGATTCTTCAGTTGCCGCACAACCTGTCAGTCCAAGAGTTGATACCGCCAGAATGGCCATTGATTTTTTGAGCATTACTCTCCTATTCAGGGCTTTGACTCTGAATAGGTTAGGCAAACCTAACTAGTTTGTCAATTACTAGTTTTTTGCATCAATCTCGGCAATCAGCGCCTCAATCTTGGATTTGATTTCATCCCTGATTGGCCTAATCGCTTCAACTCCCTGACCAGCTGGGTCTTCCAGCGGCCAATCTAAATAAGTCTTTCCTGGAAAGAATGGGCACTCATCCCCACAACCCATGGTGATCACGTAATCACTTGCCTTGACATCCTCGGTGGTCAAAATCTTTGGTGAGTTCATTGAGATATCAATGCCCTCTTCCTGCATTGCCTGAACAACACTTGGGTTGATTTGGTCAGCTGGTGCTGTTCCAGCACTTCGGATCTCAACTCGGTCTCCGGCAAGGTGCTGCATAAACCCAGCTGCCATTTGTGATCTTCCTGCATTATGAACGCATACAAACATCACACTTGCTTTTTTATCCATTTGTTTCCCTTTCCAATAACTTATAAATCCCTAAAGCGATTACTGCGCCAATAAACTGCAAGGCTATAAACCAACCAGCACTAACTGGTTCAATGCCAGCAAAGCTTTCACTAAAAATTCTTCCAACGGTAACTGCGGGGTTAGCAAAGCTAGTGGATGAGCTGAAGATATAAGCGGCACCGATCCAGGATGCAACACCGACTGCAACAAGTGCTCTGTTGTGTTTGATCAGCAACAAAATGGTCAACACCAGACCAATGGTTGCAACGATTTCTGAAACTGTTGTTCCCGTGCCTATTCGCTCGGTGGTTGAGATAGTGGTGGGGATTTCAAACATGATGTTTGCCAAAACTGCCCCTGCGATGGCGCCCAGTGTTTGGACAGCGACGTAAAGAAAAAACAGTGGCAATGGAATGCCCTTGGTTATCAAAAACACCAGCGAAACTGCCGGGTTGAAGTGCGCTCCAGAGATGGGACCGAACATGCTGATCAGCAAAAACAACACAAACACGGTAGCCAGCATGTTCATGGTCAGCTGAATGCCAACATCATCGCTGAGATTAACCGCCATGATTCCAGAACCAACTACTGTTGCAACCAACAGCAAAGTTCCTAGAAACTCTGCAAGTAGTGGTGGATAATTGGTGAAAGATGACCGCACGAGGTTAGTATACATAGACGATTGTCTATACAAGGAGAAAATGAAACATCTGTTGACGCTGTCTCAAGACTTAGACGCCTGCTGTCCTTCAAACACTGAGCCAGCGGTTGCTAGAGAAACCGCTGAACA
>CBFHOK010000008.1:57521-59746 GCA_965657575.1 Microbacteriaceae bacterium
CATCTGTTGACGCTGTCTCAAGACTTAGACGCCTGCTGTCCTTCAAACACTGAGCCAGCGGTTGCTAGAGAAACCGCTGAACAGACATCTACGATGCTAAAGGCCTTGGCCGATCCCAATCGGATTCAGATATTGGCGATTATTTCTTCAAGCGAGAACAACGAGTGCTGCGTTTGTGATCTAACGGCGCCGTTGAACCTAACCCAGCCAACCGTTTCTCACCACCTGTCAAAGATGGTCAGTGCTGGGATCTTGGAAAAAGAAAAGCGTGGCACTTGGTCATGGTACCGACTGAACCAAACTGCCTGGGAGAAGCTAGCTGGTTTCTTCAGCTTCACAAAGGCCTGAAAACGGAACTGGCGAAATAAGCCCCAAGAGGTTATCAAGCCTCTCTCCCGAAACCACAGCATCAAGGTCATAGGTACTCATCAACCAGCTATCTGAGTAGGTTCCAGTTATGCCGGAACCGCATTCAGATGAGTATTCCTCCACCAATGAACTAACATCGCCAGACTCCAGCCAGAGTGTGAATTCCTCACCACCCAAACCAAAACCTTTGCAGATATGCCGAACAGGAGTGGTTTGCGAAATGCTTGGAGGTTCAAAACAAACTCCCGATTGGGCAAGATTGGTTAGCAACCCAAAAGTGGTGCTGTCTTCGTTTTCAATGGCAGCTAACTCAAGGTTGGCTATGTTTAGACAAAGATCAGTTTGACCGCTGGTGCCAATGGTCTCAAGGTTGTGATTTTCAATGATGAAGCTCTCCCCTGTAAGCACCTCAAACCCAGGCTCGACTCCAGCGGCAAGTGCTGGTTGACACCAAATAGTCCAAGGGGCAAAAGATGAATCAACTAGTCCCTCTTCCCAGAAACGGATGACCCCTTGATTGCAAACAACTGTTTGAAATTCACCTTCAACTATTTCAAAACTCTCATTGCAATCAATTAGTTCACCAAACTCAGCTTGCAAAGACTCGATATCGACAACTTCCTCGGCAATGCCAATTTGGTCATGAGAGACTGAATTATCGGAAGTTTGCTCCACCGCCTCCAGCTGCTGGGAGCAGCCGGTCAGTAGCAAGCTACAAGCTATAAGTTTTAGTGCCGATCGCATCTTCGCCGTCGATATATACTCGCAGGCGATTCTTGCCTGGCTCCAGGTTTACAGTTCTCACGTAATAAACATCGTTTGTCAGTCCGATGTAATCACCGTTTGCGTCTAGATCATCTGCCTCGATTCTGATCCAAGCGAATTCGTCATAGTCGCCATCATCCGCCTGAACCATGAACTGAATCTTTTGTCCAAGTTTTGGATATTTGGCATAAAACTTCACCTGTGTATCTGAAATTCTCTTAATCCAAACACTCTGCTCACCGTCATTTGGGCCTAATTCGCCAGGGTATAAACTGGGCAGCGTGGGTTGAGTCGATGGGTTGTCAGTTGGTTTTAGGTAATTCAGCATGCCAGCTATGTCTATGCGGTCCTTGCTTGCCAAAATATCCTCGGTGAGAACGCCAGTTGCATTTACCGCGCTCAAAAATTCAGAGATTGTCACTGTTGGGTCAATCTCTCTTGCCAGCAGGAAACTTGCAGCAACCAATGGTGTGGATGCGCTGGTGCCGCTACCTCTCATGTAACCGAGGTAGTCAGCAGTTCCAATGTTGTATGGGGCGAAAACATCAAGTGCTTCACCAGAGTTTGACCAGTTTGCAACATCGCCGTCGTTATCAACCGAACCAACTGAAATCACGTTGGGCAAACAAGCTGGCAACAACATGCCGTATGGGTTCTGCTCGTTCCCGGCCGCCGCAAAGATAGGAATACCGGCTTCAACAAGTCTTTGAACACTATTGAACATGGTCCGATTGTCACTTGTGCAATCCAACATGTTTGATCTTGAGGGGAGCCTGCCCATAGAGATACTCACTGCCTGCAGGTTGTGCTCGTCTTTTATTTCATAAAAATAATCCAAGGCGCTTGTTATACCTCTATCAGTTCTAGAGTCGTTTCGAGCCATGATTATGTTGGCTTCGGGCGCAACTCCACCGACAGCGGAGGAGCTGACATTAAGCCCGCCGGCTGCAATGCCGGCAACCATATTTCCGTGATTTATATCCTCTATTTCAACTCTGAAATTGTCTGGTGGAGCCTCCGCCGCATTGACTCCCTCTTGATAGTTTCGGCCATTGGGGCAAGAAGAGGTGCTTGAAATACAGACTCCATCA
>CBFHOK010000009.1:0-47667 GCA_965657575.1 Microbacteriaceae bacterium
GTTGCATGTATTTGGCGTAGAACTTGATCTGTTCTCCGTTGGCCATTTGTTTAGTCCATGCACTGAATTCCCCATCATTAGGACCTTGACCCGCTAGATGAGCAACATTTGGATTTGCATTAGCTGTCACACCACCAATCAGCACCATAGCTGCAATAGTGATTGCCCCTAAAAGCTTCTTCATTGAACACCCCCAAGAAACGCACAACCACAGCATCCGCAGTGAGAGTTATTCAAATGTTTTCTATTGCCTGCCAGGGTTTGAAAAAAGGTATTTGAGGGCGAGATGTTCAACGGATTTCCTTCACTGGCTGGTGATAGACCCGCGAGACCAGCTGGGCGGACAGCAATGTAATCGGCTTGACTGGCTGAGTGAACAAGCTCAATTCTCAATCCTGAGTGGGTTAGCGTATCGCCGGGCCTCATGAAGTAGGGTTCGGGATTGTTGCAGTCAGAGGCCTCTTTCTTCCCGTCTGGGAGCAGGTAATATGCCCACTTTGTGTTCTCCCTGCTGTTTGTGCACTTATTTGGTCCGTGATCCACATGAACACTGTTTGTATCAATCTCATAAACCAACAGGCCTTCAAATGAGGACGGCAAAGTGTCTGAGATACCAATCGGTCGTCTCGACTCAATCACCAGTGCTTTGTAATCAACAGTTGGAATCACGACTATTTTTCTCTCACCACCAAAAACCTCTAGGGGTGTGAGAATTACCTGCTCTTGACCTTCGAGACCTGATGCTTTTATGCAATGAACTTGGCTATCGTCGAACCAGTTCATAAGGAAATTTTCCCAGGCGGACATAACCGCAGATCTTCCTGTCCTGGAGGGCCAGGCACCTCCGCCGATTGAGGTTGACCAACCGTTACCCGGTGCATGTTCATTTAGCCCCTGTAAATGAAGGAAGTCGTGAGCCAACCAGGTCCAGGTGTATTCTCTTTTTCGCTCGGCTGTAAGACCCGGACCGCTGTCGGTTGTTAGATACTTACTGCCTGACATGAAAGCGATGTCTTTTTTGCCAATTGGGGTGGTTAGGTCTCCAGCGAGCCAAGTGACAGACATCTCAAAGTCAGTAATATTCGGCGTCCAGTAAACAACAATTAGATCCGCGGCATCAAAATCAAGGCTGTCCGGGAGATTCTCACCGACAAGATCCGCAATCTTTTTCATGTTGGCGGATGCCCTTTCATAGGCCTCTGGGCTGTGTTCCTCATCATCACCCGGGCTAACCGGATAATCGGAATGGTTCACAGGTACCTCTACCCAACCATCAACAACTTGGAATTTGTAATTGAATTTTCCCTGAGACCAATGCAAACCCAAATCAGTCATTTTTTGAGCCTGCTCTTTGAGGTAACCATCCGGAATTGAGGAAGACGGGGGAGCGTCTTCGAATGCAACTTTTGCAAAAATAATGTTTGCCTCGTCGACTTTAGGCAGCACACCTAGGTCACTTGCAGGAAAACCGACATTGTCCCGGCCAATGATGTCCCCATCCCTTTGACCACGGCTCAGTTGTTTTTCAGATGCGGGCCTTGGATCGGGAATCTTGCACTCCTCAACATCTGCCGGGGATGCCGATTGAACCCAAGTCGGGGCGATAGTTTCAGCTTCCTTTATTGAATAGGTTTTAGTTCCCCAAACTATTTCGCCATCCACCAATATCCGCACCCTGTTCTTTCCAGGCTTTAGATCTAAGGTCCGAATGAAATAGATATGGTTTTGCATGTTCGAATACGAACCATCAGGATTTAGGTCTTCTGTCTCAACTCGCTTCCAGGCGTATTGGACATAACTTCCAGCTGAGTTTTGAACCATGAACTGCACTTTTTGACCAGGTTGCATGTATTTGGCGTAGAACTTGATCTGTTCTCCGTTGGCCATTTGTTTAGTCCATGCACTGAATTCCCCATCATTAGGACCTTGACCCGCTAGATGAGCAACATTTGGATTTGCATTAGCTGTCACACCACCAATCAGCACCATAGCTGCAATAGTGATTGCCCCTAAAAGCTTCTTCATTGAACACCCCCGATAGTGTTTCTAAGATTAGCCCATCCTCATTTGCAACAATCCGCTTCAGCTCAAGGGAGTGCAGCCACAGCAGGAACAGCTGTACTTACCTCTGAGGTTTCTGGCCGAGTTGAAAGAGGGGCGATATTCAATGACTTCTTCTCCTGGAGGCGTGAATGTCGAGATTAGACCATTGTTCTGCCAATACTGCGAATCTGCTCCGAGCCCACTTACACAGTCATTGTTTATCGTGTTTGGACTTCTCTTTGCTGATCCCGCTGCGGGTGTGTTGGGATCAACATAGGTGTCTGTCTTTGTTATCCGAACGTGGTCGATTCCGTTACCGATATGTTCGGCGGTAATTCGTAGATTGGCAATATCCACTGAGTCTCCTTGGCAGAAGTTTCCGTCCATTTCTTCAGAGTGACGCCAATGCATAACCTCTAGGTACTTGGTTATATCTCTCGGGCTGAGAAGCGCTTGATTTCCTTCACCCGAGGCCATTGTGGAATCAACTGTGTAGGCAATGATTCCGTCTCTTGAGTGAACAATCGGCCTGTCGAATCGGTCGTCCCATCTTCTGGATTCAATCACCACAACTTTGGTGTCACTGAGTTTCACTACTACCGCCTCGGTATCACCACCAACCTCATTGATTGGCGTCAGCGCGAATATTTCATCCTCTATCGAGTCCTCTGTTAGGCACACAACTTGCCCATCATCAAGCCAGCCAGGAAGCCACCGCAGCCATGCGGTGAGGGTCTTAATGGCACCATCTTGATTGGCCATGATTTCGAAGCCATTGATCGGGTTTTCTTTCCACCAGCTTTCTTCGTGGGTGTAGGTTCCGTCTCTATACAGCTGTCCAGTGTGAGTTTGGTGAGGGATGCCTAGCATGTGACCCATTTCGTGGACGTAATAAACCCAAGGACCGGCTGAAAATTCCGTGTGATTCAGGTGCCAGTCTCCGGCCCCTGCGATGTCATAAATAGTTCTCTCGTCGGTGACCATCGCGGCGTTCCAGTCAAAATTGAATTCATGCGGACCCTGCTCTGACACAGTTTTGCCTCTAGGCCAGGCTGGAAAGACAATTTGGACATCGGTGTAATCAATTAGCGGGTCGCTGACTTCAACTATTGCGTCATACAGTACCTGCTTTTTAGGCCTTGATTCATAGCGCTGACCCTCTTCCTCGACGGTCATGGCGAAATCGGTGTACGAGCCCGGAATTCTTAGAAAGCCATCTGTGAGTTCAATCTCAAGTTCGAGTTTCCCTTCGCTGGCCATGAACCAAAACTCTTCTGTTAGCTCGGCGTTTTTCTTGTAAAACTCATACTCTTCAGGTCCTCCCTCTAAATCGGCCCAGTCGACTAGCACCATTGCAGCTTTCAGCGTTCCTTCTGTGGGTAGCACGGTTGGAGCAAAGGGAAAAGCTGTTGCGTTTCCGTTATATCGCCCACGGATTTCCTCCTCGCCCTCAAAGACAGGATTAGATGAGCCGAGGCCGCGGATTCGACTGTCCTCTTGAATCTTGCAGATCTCCGGATCCTCACTGAGTGTTGACAGCTCGAAATCGGGGGTCGGGTTCTCCTCTAGTGGCTCTTTTTCAACACCACTGTCAGGTGTGGTGTTGGAATCCGTCGTAGTTTCCTCTGAATAATCAAGTTCTCTTGGATCCTCTTCAACTGCTGCGGTGCAACCAGTTAGCACCAGAGAAGCCGATATTGCAATTGCTATACACAGTCGAGCCATGTTCCCCCCCCAAATTTAGCTTCCTCGAAGATATCTAACTCAGCGTTTTATTTGCAATCCGTCTAGAAACTCATAAAGAAAAACATCGCTCCAACAACCGCTCCTCCCGAAAAGGACAGGAAGGTGTGGGCTTTGGATTTGAAAAGGACTTCTGCTCGTTTGTGTAGCCAGTAGTAGGGCTTTTTGTCTGTTTTCACAGTCGCACCCCAAATCATGTAGGCGCCGATCGCCATGCCAAGGTAATAAGGCAAGTCATTTATGTTCATTGTGAGTAGCTTTCGATTGGTGGGCAGGTGCAGACCAAGTTTCTATCCCCGAAGACGTTATTGATTCTTCTAACTGGAGCCCAATACTTCTGTCTCTCTTGGTTTGGAACCGGGAAGCAACCAGCGTCTCTTGAATACGGGTGGTTCCATTCACCAGCCATTTGCTTGGCGGTGTGAGGAGCATTAAACAGTGGGTTGTTATCCCTTGGCCACTCTTCGTTAGCAACCTTGTCGATTTCTTCACGGATTGCAATCATCGCTGAGATAAACCGATCAAGTTCCTGCTTGGGCTCTGACTCGGTCGGCTCAATCATGAGTGTTCCGTTTACTGGAAAGCTCATGGTTGGAGCGTGGAATCCGTAATCAATCAATCTCTTTGCAACATCATCAACAGTTATGCCGGTCTCTTTGTTGATGTCCCGAATGTCGATGATTGCCTCGTGCGCAACCATTCCGTTGTCGCCTGTGTATAGGAGAGGGAAGTGGTTAGAGATCTTTCTTGCAACGTAGTTGGCATTCAACACTGCATTTGCTGTGGCATCCTGCAATCCCTGCTCACCCATCATGTGGACATAGGCCCAACTGATTGGCAGGATGCTAGGGGATCCAAATGGAGCTGCTGAAACTGGTCCCTGGTTGGTTAGCTCAACTTGCGACATTTGGTGACCGGGAAGGAACTCAGCAAGGTGAGCCCTTGCCACAACCGGACCAACTCCAGGACCTCCACCACCGTGAGGGATGCAGAAGGTTTTGTGAAGGTTGAGGTGAGAAACGTCTCCACCGAATTCACCGAACTTCGCATAACCAACAACAGCGTTGGTGTTTGCTCCATCGATATAAACCTGTCCACCACCTGCGTGAACTAATTCACAGACCTCGCGAACATCGTGTTCATAAACACCGTGGGTTGATGGATAGGTGATCATGATCGCACCTAGCTGGTCCCCAGCTTCAGCAATCTTTGTCTTTAGCTCTCCTAGGTCAACGTTTCCATCTTCATCGCAACCCACAACTGTGACATTGAATCCTGCTAGAACTGCACTCGCTCCATTTGTTCCGTGAGCACTTGATGGAATCAAGCAAACTTTACGCTGAGTGTCTCCGCGCGAGAGGTGGTAGCCACGGATGGCAAGCATTCCTGCAAGCTCACCTTGGCTTCCTGCGTTTGGCTGAAGCGACACAGCATCGTAACCAGTAATGTCACACAACCAGTCACTTAGCTGCTCAATGGCTGTTAGGTAGCCGGTTACGTCCTCTTTGGGAGCAAATGGGTGCAAGTTGGCAAACTCAGGCCAAGTGACCGCTTCCATCTCAGTCACTGAGTTCAGTTTCATGGTGCAGGAGCCCAGAGGAATCATTCCTCGATCCAGTGCGTAGTCATAATCGCTGAGTTTTTTGAGGTATCTGAGCATGGCTGTTTCAGAGTGATACTGGTTGAAAACAGGGTGCGTTAGATAATCAGTTTCTCTTTCAAATCCACCAAGACTGGTCTCAGAGCTTTCAGTTGTTGACGCACCGAATACCTCGGCTAGGTCGTTGAGCTCCTGCCAGCTGGTTGCCTCATCTATAGAAATGCCAATGGTTTTTTCATCAATCACTCGCAGTGTGAAGTCTTTGTTTCGGGCCTTCTCAAAATACTTGTATGCATCAGTGTCGGCGATTACCAAGGTGTCGAAAAAACTATGGTGGGCGAGATTGAAGCCTTTTGATTTTAGGGCTTCTGCGAGGGCCACTGTTTTGTTGTGGATGTCGGTGGCTATTGCCTTGAGGCCCTCAGGACCGTGATACACCGCATACATACTCGCCATCACTGCCAACAAAACCTGTGCTGTGCAGATATTGCTGGTGGCCTTTTCACGCCTGATGTGCTGCTCTCTTGTTTGCAAAGTCAACCTGTAAGCAGGGGAGCCTTCGGCATCCACACTCACCCCAACCAGTCTTCCTGGCATTGACCTCTCAAGACCCTCACGGACTGCCAGGTAACCCGCGTGAGGTCCACCAAATCCCATGGGAACTCCGAAGCGCTGGGTTGAACCAACAACGATGTCTGCTCCCTGTTCCCCTGGGGGTTTGATTAAAGTCAATGCCATTAGATCGGCAGCTGCTATTCCCAAAGCACCCTTTTCATGGGCAACTGCGAAGATTCCATCTAGTTCGACGATTCGTCCGCTGGCTCCCGGATACTGAACAACAACTCCGAAGAATTCTTCGGTTAGTTCTTTGGCACCATTTGCTGCGTTGAAATATTTAATGGTGATATCCAGTGGCTCTGCTCTGTGTTCGAGCAAATACTTTGTTTGAGGGAAGAGGTCCTGATCAACATAGAAAACCCTTGAATCGTTATCAGCGTTTCTGCTTGCAAGCAGCATCGCTTCAGCAACAGAGGTTCCCTCATCCAACATTGATGCGTTTGCTGTTGTCATGCCTGTCAAATCAGTGACCATGGTTTGGAAATTGATTAGAGCTTCTAATCTTCCCTGGCTGATTTCAGCCTGGTAAGGGGTGTAGGCGGTATACCAGCTTGGGTTCTCTAAAACGTTTCGCTTGATTACTCCAGGGGTAATGGTTCCGTAGTAACCGATACCGATTTTAGATTTGGTGATTCTGTTTTGGCTGGCAAGCTCCCTGAGCTTGTTTAGTGCCTCTGTTTCGCTGACTGCCTCTGGGAGTCTTTTACCTGACTCGAATCTGATCGAATCAGGAATGGCTGCATCCATCAGTTCTTTGATTGAGCTAAAACCGAGGTACTGCAACATCTCGGTTTGCTCGGCGGCGGTTGTGCCGATGTGGCGGTATTTAAAGTTCTCGTGCTCGGCCAGCATCAGCCGACCATCTCCTGGTAGTCACTTGCACTCATTAGCTCACTAGGTAGCTCAGTGAATTTCACTTTGAACAGCCAGCCCTCACCGTGGGGGTCGGTGTTGACCATTTCAGGATTGGCACTAACGGCGTCATTGACCTCAACAACTTCGCCATCGATTGGGCTGTAAAGCTCGCTGACAGATTTGGTGGATTCAATCTCTCCGCAGATTTTCAGATAAACAGTTGAGGCGCCAACACTTGGTAGATCCAGATAAACAACATCACCCAGAGCATCCGCCGCATAGGAGGTTATCCCGACTGTGGCAACATCGCCATCAACTGAAACCCACTCGTGCTCTTTTGAGTATTTATAGTTCTCCGGATACATATCTCCCCTTGGTTTCCCTCGTCGTTGAATGGAATTCTAAGCCAATAAAAATTGCTAATCGGCTCGTTTATAAAAAGGTAATTCAAAGACGATAAATTCCTGGTTAGTGCCACGAATATCCACCAATAATTTATCGCCGGTTTTAGTTTCAAGATTGGTTGTGAAGGCCATGGCGATTGGGTACCCCAGGGTCGGAGACAGGATGCCGCTTGTCACCTCGCCGACCGGCTGGTCATTTTCATAAACCTGATAACCCTGCCTTGCAGCTCTTTTGCCTTCACCTTTGAGGCCAATTAGTTTTTTCCTTGGTTGTCTGAGGCCCGCTTTTCCTTGGAAATGTTCACGGTCTATAACAACTTTGCCAAGGCCCGCTTCTGCTGGTTGGGTGTTTAGGTCAAGCTCATGACCATACAGAGGCATTCCTGCCTCCAGTCTTAGGCTGTCTCTGCTGGCAAGACCGCAAGCGGTTACCTCTTGGTTACTGAGTAAGGTTTCCCAGATTGAAACTGCTTGGTCATTTTGACAATAGATTTCAAATCCGTCCTCGCCGGTGTAGCCAGTTCTGGCGATTAGCACCTCTGATTCGCCAAGGAGGTAGCGCCCAATTGAGTAGTAGCCGATTGTTATTGGCTCCGAAACGAATCTGTCTAAAACCTCTTGTGACTTTGGTCCCTGCAGGGCAATCATCGACCACTGATCTGATTGGTCTTCAACAACGCAGTCAAAACCGGTTGGAATTAGATCACCAGCAACCGCGTCTTTATTTGATGCGTTGGCCACAATCAAAAACTCTTCTTCGGAGAGACGATAAACAATCAGGTCGTCAATGATGCCTCCTGAGTTATCTAGCAACATCGAATACTTGGCTCTGCTGGGGGTTATCTTGCTTGCAAGGTTGACAAGCTTGCTGTCTAAGAAGTCCTTGGCCTGCGGGCCAACCACAACGAGCTCGCCCATGTGGCTGATGTCGAATAATCCTGCTGAGTTTCTAACGGCTTCGTGTTCGGCTAAATCAGAACCGTATCGAACCGGCATCTCCCAGCCACCGAAGTCTGTGAAGCTTGCACCCAGATTGAGGTGTTGGTTATATAAGGTAGTTCTGTTCAAATGATTCCCCTATCTGAAGCCCAGTAACACAAGTATTTGCGGACCAGCGACAATGATGGTTGCAAGTATCAAAAACGCCAGTCCTATGCGCTTCCAAAGACGCTCTAGCTTTTCATTATCCATCGGTTTAGTCTCTCACTATTTATTTGCCAATCACCCTTGGGAAGGGTTTTTCTGAAGACTGGGTTTTGATTCTCATGAGTAAATGCGCGAAGTGCGGCTTGGATTTGCATCCAGACCAAATTCGCTGCGAGCTCTGTGGTGAATACGCCAAAAAGGAAAAACGAAATCGCAATGGATGGATCCGGTCCAGTATTCAGTTCGGGCTTATTTTTGTGATGGTTTTGGCGTTCGGGAGAGTTGCCACTGGTGATGTCCAAGTCGGGCTTTCGGATCTGGAATGCTCAGAGATAAAAGCCCTGGGGGCTGAAACCAGGCAGGTTTTAGCAGAAATTGAGTACGGCAACGAGCCTTCACGGTTGAAAATGCAGGAGATTTCTTTAGCCTGGCAGCTAAAAGCAGATGATCAAGTTGCTGGAAAATACTCTTGGTCTGATGCGGGTCGAGAGCATGACTGGCTGCAACGCCTTGCTAATACCACCGAAGCTGTTGCAAGTAGAGACGTTGGCGACATTGACACCGAGGGCCTAGAGCTTGATGACTATCTTTTGGAGCTGACGAAACTCAGCCCAAGATACTGCCCCGCAAGCTAGCGGTTGCTGAACGCCTTTTTGGCAGCTTCACGAGCTTGAGTGGCCCTGTTTTGTTTGATGGTCTCTGCGGCTATCTGTTGAGCCTGTTCCATGTTGACAGTTTTTAAAGCATTACTTACAGCCTGAACCTGGCTTGGAGATGCACTCACCGTGTCAACTCCAAGACCTGCGAGCACTATCGCAAGCATCGGATCACTCCCCGCCTCACCACAAACTCCAACTTTGATCGCTTGCGCGTGTGCTTCATCGACAGTTGCCTTTATCGCCTCCAGCAGTGCTGGTTGCCAAACATCCAGAAGCGTTCCGAGTTTGGGGTGTAATCGATCGGCTGCAAATAAATACTGCGAGAGGTCGTTGGTTCCGATACTCACAAAATCAATCACGCCTTTGAGGTGCTTCAGCTGGAAAATAATCGAGGGGGTCTCGACCATTATTCCGACATTTGTGAAGCCATGATCTCTTGCCAGTTCCGCAAACTTTTTTGCCTCCGACACTCTCGCAATCATTGGTGCCATTACAGAAACCGATTTGCCTGATTGTTCCTCAGCCAATTTCAAGGCATTCAATTGATCACTCATAAACTCGGGGTCAGTGTCATTGATTCTGAATCCGCGAACACCCAAGGCCGGGTTTTCCTCGTCCTCGATTCCCAAAAACGGTAATGGCTTATCACTTCCCGCATCTAGAGTCCTGGCAATGAAATCGCCTGCTGGCGCAGCGTTTAGAACGTTGAGGTAATCACTGAGCTGCTGCTCAACAGTGGGTCTTTGTTCTTGGTTTAGAAAGGCAAACTCTGTTCGGAAAAGACCTACGCCCTGACCTCCAGCTTTTGTTGCCGTTTCAGCATCAGCTTGGTTCCCAACATTTCCAAGTACTGGGATAAGTGTTTTTTCATGTTCCGGTGCAAATGACATTGATACCGTCGCATCGGTCATGGCTCCGTCAATCAATACTCTGTCGCCAGCTGGATCAATTAGCACCTTTTGACCCTGAGCCAACTGGTCAATTTCAATCACTCCAACAACAGCCGGGATTCCCTTGGAGCGACAGAGGATTGCAACGTGGCTGGTTGGACCACCATTACGGGTGATTACACCTTTGACAGAAGAATTAAACTTGGCGGTGTCAGCAGGGGCGAAGTCATCGGCAACTAGCAGCAAAGCTTCTCCTTCTGGGATATCTAAGCCCAATTCAACGCCTTCGGTGTGGGCCCAAACACGCATCGCCAGATCAAGCACATCATTTGCTCGTTCTGCGAAATCTGGATCCTCTTTGAGCATTTCTGTTAACTCAACGGTTGCAGCATGAAAAGCAGAGCCGGCATCGAGGCCATCGTTGATTTTCTCTAGGGCCATCTCCAGCAGGGCCTCGTCAGAGACCAGCATTGCAAGTGCTTCGAAGATCTCACCGTCATGCTCACTGCTTGCAAGCTCATTCATCTCGGCGGTGACTTTGTCGATGGCGGGATGCAGTTTTGCTAGTTCATCCTCAACCGAGCCAGAGTGGTTTTTTGATACCGGGTTGAATGATGTCGAGACTTTGTAGATGACTGCCTCGGCAGCCGCGTCTCCAATGCCGATTCCTTTTAGTTCTATCAATCAGTTCCCCAGATATTCGCTGATGTCATCGAGTAGCTTGTTCGCTTGGTTCTCCTCGGCATCAATCTTGAAGATCAGGTCTTCGCCGTTTTTGAATTTCTTTCCCAATAGCAAGATGGGGGACTTTGCCTCAATCATGTTCTCAGCATCCCTGCCCATGAAGATACTCACACCGTTTTCCTTAGCCAATTTCACAATCTGGCCTGCAGGTCTGGCGTGCATGCCGATTGGGTCGGCAATTTTGATGGTTCTTTCAATCATTTGATTCCTTTGTTATTGAGTTGATCTGGTTTTACTCTGAACCACATCAACCACTCCCACAAGATAATCAAACAGTGGGTGGTCTGGCTGAATGTTAGAGATTTCTCGGACGACTTCTCCAGGGCTGTGAGCGAGCAGTAATTCATGCATCTTCACAGCTGACGCGTCATCATCATTCTCAAATCTGAGTGCGCAACCGTAAATCAACAACAGAGCGGTTGGCGGAATGCCATTTTCGGCCAAAGTTGCAGCGGGGGAGACCAGTCGCTCGCTTCTGGACAGCTTACGCATGGGGTCTCGGCCGACTCGTTCTATCGAGTCATTTAGCAACGGGTTTTCTAATCTGGAAACCGTAGTCTCAATGTATTTTTGTTGCTCTTTTGGGTCAAGTTTGTGACGAATTTGCAAAGCCTTGGAGGTTTCAGCCAGCACCGCCAGCAACTGTTTTTTGATTTCTGGGTCTTTCAGGGCATCGCCGGTGTTTATAAAGCCCTTTCTAAAACCTAAGTAGGCAACCGAGCAGTGTGCGGTGTTGACCGTAAAAAGTTTTCTTTCGATATAGGGCTGTAGGTTTTTGACAAACTTCGCTGAGGGTATTTCCAATTTGTTTTTCAGGTTCTTGGTCTCAATTACCCACTCCGAAAACTGCTCAACGATGACATCCGGCTCAGATCCTTCTGGTTGCTGCGGAACGATTCGGTCAACAGCTGTATTGCAAAAGGCCAACTGGTCGGTTTTTGAGGAGTGCTTGGTGATTTCATCTGCGAGCTGATCGGTTGCATTCACCGCATTCTCGCAAGCCATCACAATAAGTTTTTCTTTTCGTGTTCTAGCTTCTGCCCCTAAAGCGATTGCAGGAGCGATGTAAGGGAGCACCGATGCTCCAACGGAGGTCGTAACCAGGTCCGCCTCGGCTATCGCCTGGGTGAGCTCATTTCTATCTGTTTGTGAGTTGAGAACGGTGTAGTTCTCATAAAATTCTGTTTTGTCTTGATGCCCTGCAATGAATACACGGTATTCCCCCTGAGATTGCATTTTTTCTAGCAGTGACTGGTTTACGTCAGCGAAAATCACCTGGTATCCGGCCTTTTGCAAAGACGCCCCTATAAAGCCACGCCCGATGTTGCCGGCACCGAAGTGAACGGCGGTTTTGGATGCGTTTTTCATCACTCACTCTCACTTGCTAGCAGCAAGTCCAAAATTTGTTGTGGGTCGTTTGATTCCAGCAGAGCTTTTTCGCTCTCTGGGTCTTGAATCAGTTCGGCCAAGTTTCCCAAAATGTCCATGTGGTTATCCCCCTGAGCGGCAATTCCAACACACATCTTCACTTCTTCCCCCTGCCAATTAATTGGCTGATCAAATCTTAGAAACACCAGCTGGTCGAATCTGACCCACTCTCTTGCCTGGTCTGTTCCGTGCGGGATTGCTAGGCCAAATCCGATGGCCGATGAAAACGCTTGTTCTCGCTCCCACATCGCGTCGACATATTTTTGATCTACCGCGCCAAGTTCCAAAAGCTTTTCGCCACAGAGGCGAACAGCCTCCTCCGGAGAGGAGGCTGTCGCTTTCAGGTGGACACCTGCGGATTGAATCAAGTTACTCATCGCTGATAACTTCGCCCGCCTTGATTGCCCCGACAACCTTGGCGATATTCATATCACCCAGGAACATGTCAAAGGGAATCACCAGACTGTTGGGCACCGCTGCCTTAGCGCCTGAATACAGCCCTCGGTGGACAAGAATCAGATCGTGCTCGGTTGAACTGAGCTGACCAACAGGAGAGTGAGTGACGGTTACGCCCTCATTTTTCAACTGCTTGGCCAACTGCTTGGCAACCATCACACTTGATCCCATGCCTGCCTCGCAGGCAACGATGATGTTTTTGATTTCAGATCCGCTTTTAGATGCCATTTTTACTCTGCGTTTCCTGTCTTCATTGCCTTGCTCTTGGCTTGTGCATCTGCCAAGTCCTCAGCTGTTGAATCCTTGCTTGCCTTGAGCAGTACCCAAGCGACTAGGAAGGAAACGGTTGCTGATAGCAAGATACCCAATAGAACACCTAGGTGGTTACCTGGAGGGGTTACCGCTAGGTAGGCAAAGATTGAACCTGGGGATGGGGTTGCCGCTAGACCAACGCCAGTGATGGCGAAGGTTGCAACACCGGTTGCACCACCCAAGATCACAGCTGCAAGCAACTGTGGCTTCATCAATACGTATGGGAAGTAGATCTCGTGGATTCCACCAAGGAAGTGAATCACGATTGCACCTGGAGCTGATCCGCGCAATAGCTTTGGACCTGCAAGCCAGAAGGCAACCAAGATACCCAAACCAGGACCAGGGTTGGTCTCTAGCATGAACAGGATTGACTTACCGGTTTCTTCTGCTTGGATAACACCAAGTGGTGCCAAAACACCGTGGTTGATGGCGTTGTTCAAGAACAGAATCTTTGCTGGCTCAACAATCAAGCTGGCAAGAGGTAGTAGACCTGTGTCAATCAGCACCTGCACTCCAGCACCCAGTGTGTCACTGAGGGCCTTCACTGCTGGTCCGATTCCTACGTATCCACCCATGGCGATAAGCATTCCTGCAATACCGAGTGAGAAGTTACCAATCAACATCTCAAATCCAGTTGGGGTGATTGGGTCCAATACGTCATCGATCTTCTTTAGGATCCATGCGGCCAAAGGACCAATAATCATCGCACCGAGGAACATTGGAATGTCTGCACCGACAATAACTCCAACTGTTGCAACGGCACCGATTACGGCTCCACGCTGCCCGTGGACTAAACGACCACCTGTGTAACCAATAAGGATTGGTAGCAGGTTGATGATCATTGGGCCGACCATGGTGGCAAAGTCTTCGTTAGGAAGCCATCCGGTCGGGATAAACAGAGCAGTTAGTAGACCCCAGGCGATGAAGGCTCCAATATTTGGAATCACCATCCCCGCTAGGAATCCACCAAATTTCTGTATTGATGCTCTAAAGCCTGTGTGGCCCTCAGCACCTGATGGAATAAAATTACTCATTGGGTACATCCTTCTTTCAACAGGTTGTATTCGGCGTGGGGGGTTAGAGAAGACTGAGAAAGGCAAATAACCGGCCTTTTCTTTCCCTCCACGTTTTTCATTCTCCAAACGACTTCGTTTGAAGAATTCTTTGTTTTGCTCATGCGAGCACCACCTCCACTCCAGCGGCGGTCATTCGATCGACCTCTCGCTGCGGGGCGTTTACGGTTGTGACTAAGCGGTCAAAATCTTTTGGTCTGGCAAAGCTTGCGGGGTAGGTGGATTCAAACTTGGTTTGGTCAGCCATGGCAATTTTTTCAACTGAGTTTCGCATCATGGCTTTTTTGACTAGCGCCTCATCGGTGTCGTAGGCGGTGAAGGTTCCGTCATTTGAAATACCGTTGGTGCCAATAAAGGCAACCAGGGCGTTTAGGTCCTGCAAGTCCTCTACAGTTCTTGCGCCAACTGAACTGAGTGATGTTGAACGGACACGGCCAGCAAGAATGTAGAGCTTGGTGGAGGATTCGGCAATGGTGTTTGCTAGACGAATACTGTTTGTAATCACCAATAGCTTTGGTTTGTCCAGAAGGTATGGGCCCAGGGCAGCGCAGGTTGTTCCACCATCAACGATGATCGCACCTTCTTCGGGAATGTATTTTGAAGCTACGTCTGCAATCTGCTGTTTTTCCTGAGGGCTCCGGTTCTCACGCTCGGGGATGGTGAACTCATGTGCGAATTTCTCTGTGGCAATTGCCCCACCGTGGACTCTTCTTAGAAGACCTCTTCTTTGCAACACGTCAAGGTCTCGTCTGACTGTTTCGACTGCGACCTCAAGTTTTTCGGCAGCGTCATTGGCATCAATCAGTCCTGCACTTCTGGTCCACTCGACCAGGTGCATCCTGCGCTCTTCGGCTAACATCCCCATTGATGCCTGAACCCTTCTGTTCTTGCCCGTTATCAGCTGTTTGTCAGAAAGTAGCACGAGTATTTAGAAAAAATCAAATCAAAACGGGCAAAAAAAGAAAGAAATTTACTTTTTTGCCCGGTTTTGGGCTCAAATTGACCTAAGCTCCGGGCATGAGAAATTTCTTTGACAACGTTGCAGATGCCTTCCGCAACTATTTTGCATTGAGGGGAGTGGCCTCAAGACCGCAGTTTTGGCACTGGCAACTGTTTTTGATTTTGGTTGGTTTTGTTTTGTTCGCAGCACTTGGAATCGATGCGCTCTGGATTTGGGGAGCGGTGACAATAATTCCAAGCATCACAATTGCCATAAGGAGACTCCGGGATGCTGGCATTCCAGTCTGGTTGACTCTGTTTATTCTTTTCCCGTTTGGCCAGCTGGCCATTTTTGCTATGGCCTTAGCGCCGACTAAGCGTTAGTCCCCAACTACCCCTAAAACTTTCTGAAGGTTGCAATACCGGTGGTTCAGTGTTGAAGGCGTCGGCAGCGCATGACTGAGCCTCAATAGCGATGGCGCTTGCTGGGCCATCTGTTGAATCGAATTCGTTAGTCGTATAAACCATTACAAAATCAAAAGCTTCATCCTGCCAAAGGGTCAGCTCAGCGTCTTTATTTTTGAAGCTGATATTTGCAATACCGTCGGTTCTTTGTAGGTCTGTAAAGCAATCGTCGAAATCGACATCAGCAAACTTGAAATGACCGTGTGTGTTTGGTGTTTTCTCGGTTGGAATCATTTGCTGATCAGCCAAGATATGAGTTTTTGCGGGGATTGAAATTTCCGTTGCATCATCTGCTGGATAGTAGGGGTGGAAGGCAATGCCGAAAGGGGCCGGGGAATCAGATCGATTCGTGGCTTTGACTAAACAGCTGAATCCCTCAGGGGTCAGTTTGTAGGTGATCTCAAATTCGATCAAAAATGGGTAGCCGTCGGTTTTTCCTAATTGTGCAGCAAGGGTTATCTCGGTTGTTGTGCTGTGGGTTTTCTCAAACTGAGTTTTATAGGCAAAGCCGTGCAGGGCGTTATTTCTATCCGGTTCGTTTATCTCCAAGTTGAATTCTTGGTTTTCAAATACGTATTTGCCATCTTTGATTCTGTTTGGCCAGGGAGCTAGCACCATCCCGTTATAGCCCTGCAGTCCATCCTTGGCGGTTTTCATGATTTCAGCTCCCGCTTGGGTGAATCTAGTGATTCTGGCACCAAGAGAATCAACTTCTAGCTCTAAGTCAGCCTGAGTCAATACTGTCTTTGTCATTATGAAATCTTCTTCGCGCCAGCTGAAGGTTTGACCTTGAAAATCTCCGGTGTTTTATGGCCATTTGCTTCAAAGGCTTTCAGTATTCCTGCCTTTGTTTGTTCGTAATCGCTTGATTTCACCAAGGCAATTGCAGATCCTCCAAAACCACCACCGGTCATCCTGGCTCCCATTGCACCCAGGTTGATGGCTTCTGCAACTGCAGTGTTTAGTTCATCGGTGGAGATTTCAAAATCATCGCGCATGGAGTCATGACTTTCATTCATGAGCCTTCCAAAGAATTCATAATCTTTGTCTTTGACTGCTTGAACCGCCTCTAACACTCTTGCGTTTTCAGTGACGATATGACGGGCTCTTTTGAGCTCGATGGTTGTCAGTAGCTGATCGATGCCATCCAGTTGGCTGACTGATAGCTGTCTCAGAGAACTAAGACCGAGAGTGCTGGCAGCTGAATAGCATTCAGTCCTTCTGTTGCCGTAGTCACCATCGCTTAGGTCGTGGCTTGATTTGGTGTCAATCACCATTAGTTCCAGCCCTGCATCTTCAAAGCCCAGTTCAATTGTTTGAATATCTTCTGTTTGGCAGTCGATAAATACTGCCTGGCCTTGCTCGCCAAACAAAGACGCTATTTGATCCATGTTTCCAGTCGGAGCACCGACCACTTCGTTCTCTGCTCGCTGACATATTTTGGCAAGCGTGAGCTTTTCTAGCCCTAGGTTCATCAGTTCATCAATTCCTGCAGCCACCGAACACTCCAGGGCAGCAGAAGAACTGAGACCCGCTCCAATTGGAACATCCGATTCGATTGCGATATCGAACCCCTGAGATTGAATCCCTAGCAGTTTTATTACTCCCAGTGGGTATCGGGCCCACGGGTTTGCGTTTTCGGTGATGATTTCTAAAGGGTGCTCAATTAGTTCATCGGTGTTGAGTGAATAGATTCTGTGGTGGTCTAGGTGATTTTTGGCAATCGCAACCGTGGTGGTTTTTTCAATGGCCATTGGAAAGACAAAACCATTGTTGTAATCGGTGTGTTCACCAATTAGGTTTACCCGCCCAGGTGCCTGCCAAATAGTTTCTGGAACTGCGTTGAATTTTTTTGTGAAAAGGGTTTCGATCACTGAATGGCTCCTCTGAGCAGTTCAGCGACCGCCTCTGGGGAGGTGTCAGTTATGAATGCACCCATTGCTGATTCAGATCCAGCTAGGTATTTGAGCTTATTGGCAGCTCTTCTGGGGGAGGTGATTTTCAACATCAGCCTTATGTCTTTGTCTCCCTTTGGAGCTTGGTGAATTGCTGCAATATAAGGTGTGGGGGTGTCGTAAAGGTTATCTAGTGTTTGCAGGAGCTTCTGATAGACATTTGCAAAGTCTTCAGTTTCTGCCTCTGTTAGCTGATCCAGTGATTGCATATGGCGTTTAGGTAATAGTTGAATCTCAATTGGCCAACGGGCCGCAAATGGAACAAAACCTAGAAAGTTTTCTGTTTCAACCAATACTCGATTGGATTTAGCCTCTGTGTCGATTAGTTTTTCAAAGAAGTCTTCACCAAGAAGGGTTATTTGGTCCTGAAGCTTTTTGGTTGTTGGTGTGACAAACGGATAGCTATAAATCTGACCATGCGGATGATGCAGCGTTACACCAATCTCCTCACCTCTGTTTTCAAAGATGAAAACTTGCTTCACGCCATCAAGTTTTGACAGTTCCTTTGTTCTGTGAATCCAAGCGTCTACAACCGTTCTGAATCTGTCTGTGGTTTGTCCTGCAAGGGAACCTGAGTGTTCAGGACTAAAGACAACCACCTCGCAGCGACCGGTTGCCTTTGCCTGCTGGCTAAAGGCATCACCAGTTGGGCTTACCGCTTCGGCGTCGGGTCCAAAGGAGGGGTTTTTGTTTTCAAACACCACCACATCAAATTCACCCGGTATCTCACTTTGGTAATCACTGGTTGATGGACAAAGCGGGCAGGTTTCTTTAGGTGGCAAAAATGCCCTTGCACCCCGATGGGGGCTGACTGATATCCAATCGCCCGTCAGAGTATCTTTTCTGAGCTGATTTGTCTCTGGGCGATCTTCATGGGGTCTGCTGTCTGGCTTGGGGGTGGTTGGTGTATTAGAGGAGTCTGTGTAATAAATCAGCTCTCGACCATCAGCCATGCGGGCAGAGATTGGTGGGTGCAATTAAGTCCTCCAGGTGGGGTGAGATAAATTTACCGCATTAATATTTTTCCCCTGACTATCTTGTGTGTTTTCCAGTTAGGTATTTCTCCGAATACTGCATATTATTTTGGACAAGGTTTATATAAAACCGGCGAAAGGCCAACGATGACTAACCGCCCTTGGATTGAGCACTATCCAGAAAACGTCTCACCTGAGATTGAGCAACTTGGTTTTCAAAACCTCCCTGACCTGTTCAAGGCATCAGCCACCGAGTATTCAAAGCAAAAAGCCTTCACCCAGGTGATGCCAAACGGTATGAACGGGTCGCTGACTTTCAAGCAAATCGATCAGCACTCTGATTCTTTTGCAAGATACCTTCGTGAGGAACTTGGGCTGAAGCCGGGGGATCGGGTTGCGGTGCAGATGCCAAACTGCCTTGCATACCCAATTGTTTCTTTTGCAATTTTCAAAGCAGGGCTTGTTTTGGTAAACACAAACCCTCTATACACAGCCTCTGAGATGATTCACCAGTTCAGAGACAGCGGTGCTAAAGCACTTGTAATTGTCGACATGTTTGCTGACCGCTTGCCAGAGGTGTTGGGAAAGACAAACATAGAAACTGTTGTCACAGTAAAAATCTCTGAGTTTTTCCCGAGGGTAGTTGCAGGGGTTATTCGTTTGGTTCAAAGATTCTGGAACAGGTCACTGCCAAAAATTACCGTTAACCACACACCCTTTGCCGATGCACTTGCCAGAGGCGCAAAGGCCAGCGGAGACGTTTCTGAGTATCACAAGGATGCGACTTTGGACACGGTTGCTGCTTTGCAATACACCGGTGGAACAACTGGAGTTTCTAAGGGTGCGATGTTGACTCACGGAAACCTGGTTGCAAACACAATTCAGATGACCACAATGCTTGGAGATAACATCCGCAAGGGACAGGAAACGATTCTGACCGCTTTGCCGCTGTATCACATCTTTGCCTTTACAGTGAATTTGCTGGCCTTCTATCACTATGGAGGCAGGAACATTCTGGTTCCTTCTCCAAGGCCACCATCAAACCTTCGCCGTGCGTTTGAAAACTACAAAATCACTTGGCTCAGCGGTGTTAACACCCTGTTCAATGCCTTGCTAAATGAGCGCTGGTTCCAAGATTCACCACCAAGGCACCTGGTTGGTTCAGCGGCTGGTGGAATGAGCTTGCATGACAGTGTTGCAATCAAGTGGAAAGAACTCACCGGAACCCCGATTGTTGAAGGTTTTGGTCTAACTGAAACTGCTCCTGTTTTGTCATTCAACCCAATGGGTGGAAAGGCAAAGCTTGGTTCAATTGGAATCCCAATGCCTTCAACAGACATTCGATGCGTTGATGAAGAAGGAAACGAAGTTCCGGTTGGTCAGCCAGGGGAGTTGGTGGCTAAAGGCCCACAGATTATGAAGGGCTACTGGCAGCGAGACGATGAAACTGCTAACTCGATCAAGGATGGCTGGTTCCACACCGGCGACATAGCCGAGATGGACGAAGAGGGTTATTTCAAGATTGTTGATCGTAAGAAAGACATGATTCTGGTCAGTGGTTTCAACGTCTATCCAAACGAGGTTGAGGAGCTAATTGCAACCATGCCGGGGGTTACCGAAGTTGGTGTGATTGGTTATCCGGATGAGAAAAGTGGTGAGAAGGTTCACGCCTTTGTTGTCTCTTCCGAGCGGGAACCGAGCAAGGACGAAATCGTCGCCTACTGCCGCGAACACCTTGCCGCCTATAAGGTCCCGTCGAAGATCACAATCGTTGACGAGCTTCCAAAGAGCCCAATTGGCAAGATCTTGAGAAGAGAACTAAGAGACGGGGCAATTGCCTCTGAGAGCAAGGGGGCATAACCATGCACAACCTAATGATCTTGGCGGAAGAAACCGCAAATGCCGCAACCGTTGTAAATGAATTTGAAGAAACTCTTCTTCGAATCTTGGTGGTTATCATCATGTTTGGTCTTGGTGCAGGCCTTACCCCTAAGGACTTCAGGCTTGCTCTTAGACGTCCATGGGGACTGGTAATTGGTTGGTTCACCCAGTTCATCATCATGCCACTGACTGTTTATATCCTGATCGTCTCAGTGTTGCTGCCATTCTCGGTTGGCGAAGGAATTCTCTTTGTTGCCCTTGGAGCACTGATTATGGGTAGCGTTCCTGCAGGAACCACCTCAAACCTCTTTACCTATTTCTCCAAGGGAAACTTGGCACTCAGTGTCACGATGACGGTGAATTCGACTTTGTGGGCATTTATCATGACCCCGTTTGCACTGTTTATTTATTCGAACCTGCTTGGCCTTGATGAGTCACTAGCCGTTCCGTTTAGCGAGTTGGCGATTGTGATTTTAGGTTTGATGGTTCCAGTTGGACTTGGAATGGTCTTGCGTAAATACAGTGCCAATGTCGGTGCTGTGATTGAGCTAATCGGATCAGTTGTTGGGCTTCTGTTCATTCCTTTCTTGATCATCATCTGGGTTCCAAGAAACTGGCAGCTGTTGCTGACCACCGAATGGCCAACATATGTGGTTTCGATTGGTATGGGTCTTGCAGGAATCACAGTTGCTTATCTGCTGACCAGGTTGATCAGATTGCACCCAATGAATGCAAGAACAATTGCTTTGGAAACCGGAATCAACAACGGTCCACTTGCGATTGCTGTGATCATTGCGGTTTATATCGACAACCCAGGGCTTGATCAGATTCTTCTGGTGCCGGCTTTGTACTCGCTGTTTATTGTGATTATTTCAGCGGGTGTCACCTTGGTCTTCCGAAGGGCGAACCTAGCTGCCGAGCAGAAGATACCGAGTCTTCTCTAGTTAGCTACGAGTTAGTTACGAGGCCTGAGCTCAGCAACCATTGGGCAAACAAACGGATTTGCGTTATTACTTAGCCCCACCTTGTTTAGGTGTTTCATGATTTGCATGTAGCTTGCTAGCAAGTTCATCTCAACCAAGGTGACTTTGTTTTCCTGGCAGTAGTCCTTCACCAGTTGATTTGTTTTTCTGAGGTTTGGCCTTGCCATTGATGGAAACAGGTGATGTTCAACCTGGTAGTTCAACCCGCCCATCAGGTTGTCCTTCAGCCAAGAACCCTTGATGTTTCTTGAGGTCAACACCTGACGAGAAAAGAAGTCCAGTTTGGCCTCTTTGGGGACCAACGGCATGCCCTTGTGGTTGGGTGCGAAGGCTGCTCCCATGAAGAAACCAAAGGTCATCATCATGGTCATCCACAACGCTGCCGCCCAGAACCAACCAAACATCAGTCCGAGGATCACATAGGGGGCAAACTGCCTGATCATCATCAGTGAAAACTCGAGAATGCGAATCTTCAGTGGCTTGTCTTTTTTGACAAGTCCTGCAAATGAATCAACCAACAGATCGAATCCTGTGAAGAGAAGAAGTATTGGGAAGAGGTACCCTTGGCGATCACTCAGCCAGCGCTCCATACCTTTTTTCTGTTCTTTGGATTCGGTGGTGAAACTTAGGACCCTGATCGCAATATCTGGATCTTCGCCAATTTGGTTTGGTCTTTGGTGGTGCTTGTTGTGCTTTCGTAGCCAAAAACCGTAGCTGAGACCAGCGAACAGGTTTGCAAGGATTAGGCCAACTGCATCGTTGGCTTTGTTGTTGTGAAAGATCTGTCTGTGGGCAGCTTCGTGGGCAATGAACCCATACTGGGCGCTGAGGATACCAAGGATGGCAACAACGAAGAAAGCTGCGATTATCCACGCAGGGTGGAAAGTGAAAGCAAAAGCTAACAACCCACCTAATGTCCAGAACAGAAGCGCCAGAGCTGAGATAACTGCCAGTCGGGTAATGTAGAAGCTGGGTTTCTTTTCTAAAAGACCATGGGCTTTTACACGGGTGAGAATTTCATTGAAGTGCGTTTGTTGCTTTGGTTGAGCCATAACCGTCATTTGCTCAGGCTAATCGAACCACTGTTTTTTGACGGAATATATGGCGATTCTCACTAGATTCATATAATTACGATTTGGAGAACTAAGGAAGTAATTACTCAATAGTTGGTTGTTGCTAATAACTTAAGGAGGTCAAAGATGACCGAGCAGGATCTAATCAAACTTTGGAATGACAAGCGTAGGCAGCTAATCAGTGCTCAGATGCACTCTGTGATCACCTTGGCGGTGATTACTGTTTTGGCAGTGATGGGCTATTTTGACAACGCCAGCAATTTCGCAAAGCTTTTTGCTTTACTAACACTGGGCACCATCGGTGCACTCGGTATTCTGACTCAGTTTGCGATCATTCGTGAATCAAAGATGCTGGTTGAAGACCTGTCCAAACATTCAAACCTGAGTGCCATTGGTAAATCCATCGCTGCCTCGGGTCAGTATTTGGTGTTCACTCAGGTAATGATGATTGTCTTCAGCGTCGCGTTGTTGATTGGCTTTGGATTGGTAGTCGTCTAATGAGAAAGCTAAGAGAGTTTTTTGAAATCAATGACGGCTTTGTTTTTGCAGCGCTTAGTTTGTTAATTCCAATTGGTTTATTTGTTGCAATAGCAATCTTTGCCTAACAGCACTAATCTCAAGCCATGGAAGATGGCAAATTATCAAAGGCTGAGCAAGAGGCAATCAAAGAACGATCAGCGGAGCTTAGAGCTTCAAAGGGTCGAAAGAAAAAGACCAGGGAAGATGCTCAACTAGAAGTCTTGGAAAAGATCTCTGAGATGCCAGCGAGGGATAAGCAAATAGCACTTGGCTTGCACGAAATTGTCATGAGCCAGTTTGAGAGCCTATGGCCAAGGGTTTGGTATGGGATGCCCGCCTACACCCTTGACGGAAAGGTCTTCTTGTTTTTGTCGGTCTCATCCAAATGGGATACCAGGTATTCAACCCTGAGCTTTGAGGACAAAGCCAACCTAGACGATGGTGAGATGTGGTCGACGGGGTTTGCGATTAGTAGCTGGTCAAAATCGGTTCAGGCAGAGGTTTTCGCCCTAATTTCAAAGGCGCTCAATTAGCCCCATAGGTTCGGGCTTGGAATTGACACCCCAGTTGAGTCATAGCTCAGGCCATTTCTGACATCTTTGGCCAGCAACACTGGTCCATCAATATCCACAAACTCACACCACTGACCTATTACATACGCAGGTGCCATCGCCAGACTTGACCCAGTCATGTTGCCAACCATCAAGCGTTTGTGATCAGAGAGCGCAAGCCTTGCAAGTCTCAACGCCTCTGTTAGCCCGCCGGTCTTGTCAAGCTTTATGTTTATTACTTGGTAGTAGCGCTTGATAGATTCGTATTCACCGGTGTGCAGGCAGCTTTCATCGGCACCCAAAGGGATTTCGCCTTTGTAATCAATAAGTTGCTCGTCCTCTCCCCTTGGGAGAGGTTGCTCAATCATTGAAATCTCAAGTTTTTCTAGGTGACTGGTGAAATCTTTGAGCATTTCCATGTTCCAGCCTTGGTTCACATCGATTATCAGGTTTGCCTGGGGTCTGGCCTTGCGGATTTTTTCAAGGGCAATCACTGGTTCATTGGCATCAAGTTTTATTTTGAGGTTTTGAAAATCTTGGTAATCGGCTGCTGTCTTGGCCATTTCGTCAGAACTTGCAATGCCCACAGTTGCAACGGTGTTTAGCTTTTTTGGGACGATGTCTAGTTTTTCCCAAACAGATATTCCGGTGGTTTTTAGTTCTAAATCCCACAGTGCACAATCAACGGCATTCCTTGCGGCATTTGCTGGCATCAGTGATTGCAGTGATTCGCGGTCAAAGACCTGTTCCGAGTCGATGAATTCCTGGATTGTATTTAGCATCCAAGCTTGGTCTTGTCCCAGGTAGTAAACCCCATCTGCTTCGCCGCGACCTGAGATGCCATTTTCTTCGATTGTTACAACCACTCCCTGTAGTGAATCAAAAACGTGACCGGTTATGGCAAAGGGTTGTTTCAGTGGCAGCGAGATTGGCTCGACTTTAGCTTTCAATGAGTGCCTTTGTGAGCTTTTCAACACCAAATCGAATGGGGTCAACAACTGGTAGCCCATAGGTTTTCTCAAGCTCTTTCATTTGTTGAATTGCTTCTGCTTCGGTGAAGTCTGAACTGTTGACGCTGATTCCAATGCAGTGGATGCCCGGATTGGTGCGTTTGCCGATATCGATTGTTCTTTCAATCACATCTTGAATGCTTGGCAGATCAAAATCCGGCCAGCCTTTGATTTTTTCTCGTCCCAGCTCAGTGCAAACAACGAAGACATCTGGTTGGCTGCCCATTAGTAATCCCATGCTTACAGCTGCATATCCTGGGTGATGCAATGACCCCTGGCCTTCAATGATGTCCCAGTGGTCTTGATCGTTATCTGGAGATAGAACCTCCGCTGCACCCGAGATGAAATCAGCTACCACCGCATCAATTGGCATACCGCTTCCTGCAATCAGAATCCCTGTTTGCCCAGTTGCTCTGAATGTTGAGTTGATTCCTTTTTGTCGCAGGTCTTGGTCAATTGCGAGAGCTGTGTATTTCTTGCCCAGAGCACAATCGGTGCCGACAGTGAGAAGTCTTTTGCCAGTGCGCTTTTTTCCGGTTCCGACAGGGATGTCACTTGGCGGAGTTCTAACATCAATTAGTCTTTGACCTGTTTTGTTGGCGGCTTCTGTGAGCTTTTGGTTGTCGTTTAGCTTGGTGTGGACTCCAGCTGCTATGTCCATTCCTGACTCTAGGGCTTCAATCAATATGGATATCCAGTTATCAGGAATAGCACCCCCAACAACACTGGTACCAATAATTAGCGTCTTTGCGCCCTCTGTTGCTGCTCGCTTGATATCCATTTTTGGGAGACCAATGTCAACCGTTCCTCCAGGGAGGCTCATTTGACCCAGGCAGTCATCCCTTCTCCACTGGGCAATACCCGCACCAGTTTTTGCATAGGTAGGGGAGGTTTCCTCGCCTGTGAAGATCAGATAGGGAGCTTTTAGTTCAACTGTTTTTAGTTCTGTCATTTGTTTGTGAACAGCCTTTCAAAAAATCCTGGTTTTCTTGCAAGGTCTAACTTTGCTAACCACTTCATAAACACATCTGGTTTATCACCAAGGTTTTGCTTGGCGTGGTTAGAAATTGATCTCCAGGCATAGACCTCGTTGTCGGTAATTTTGATACTAGACGGAACTGATCCCATCAGATGACTCTTGGCATCGTTTTTATTCAACCCAAAGCCGAACTCTTGCGGGTTAAAGTCGTTTACTAAGACACTTCCCATGGTTCGTAAACACTTCGGACAGCGCATGCAGTTTCCCTGACGATTTCTTCTGGTGCAGACAATTAGCTCTGGCACACTAACGTTTTTCTCTGTTGCAAGCTCTCTTAGAGCTTTTATTTTCAATGTCCGGTCGTGGTCGTATCCAAAGTGGTTTACCTTTGCTGCCCCCCAGTTCAGGATTCCATCAAGCAATGGATGCGACCCCCAGCCTGACTGGTGGCCTGTTGTGTGGGTGGCGGAGATAAACAGCTCGTTATTGCCGTTGGCAAAAATCACTGGTGCAGCAACACCTGATAACCCCATACCGTGCTGGATTGATGCCCACCAGCTTGCGGGTAATCCTGGACACAGCTTGTCAACTTCTTCAGTGAGGGCGACGGTGAAATTCGATTTGATTTGAATTGAGTCCAAGGCATGTTCGTTTGAAAACCTAGCGGTGGCAGTTTCAACCGCGGCCCAGGCGTTTTCATCCTGCAGTTGCAGATCACGTCCACCGTGGATAGTTATAAGCGTTGGTTTTTTATCAAGAATCTGCATGGCAGTGAAAGTCGAATCGAGACCGCCGCTAAACAACAAAGCTGCCTTCTTGCCATGTTGCTTGCTGGCTTTATTTTTTCCGTGGATCAGCCCTGACCACTCAAAGTCACTCCAAAGCTCAGCCATGTTCGCTCTTGCTGTTTCTAGGTTTTGAGCAGCCTCTTCGCTGAGTTCATCGACCATCCATTCGCCACCTACTCTCCAGGCAATCGGGGCGAGGTTATAAACAAAGGGAAGGCAGGCGATATCTTTTGGTGTTTGGCTTAGGTCTATTTGCTCGGAGTGAATAAACAGTGGCTCCGATAGGTATTTTGAAATCTCATCGCTTGGGAATGCGGTGATTCGGTGCTTTTCTATTGTGATCTTGCTTATTAGCTTTTGCATTCAGCACCTTCTGTTTAGAGCAATTATCAATCACTGACCCTAGAAAGCTTAGCTAAATCGGCGTAGAGTATCGGGGTGAGCTCAACCGCACCCAGCGAGAAAAGGCTTCGACCAGCTCAGACTGTCGTTATCGCCTTTGGGTCTGTTGCAATCATTGGAACCTTGCTTTTATTGATTCCCGCATCCACAGTTGATGGTCAGCGGACAGATATCGTCACAGCCTTGTTTACTGCGGTCAGTGCTGTCTCAATCACTGGACTAACGGTTGTTGAAACCGCCACCCACTGGACCTTTTTTGGTCATTTGGTCATCTTGGTCCTGATTCAGCTCGGGGGATTGGGCATCGTTGCCTTTGCATCCTTGGTTGGGTTGTTGATTTCAGGCAGGCTTTCTTTGAGAGACAGGTTGAATACCCTGGGCGAGGCCAGGGTTAGTGGTTTCAATAATGTCCCGAACCTTTTGAAAACCATTCTGTTGATTTATATCGGATTTGAAATAGTCATGAGTATTTATCTGACTGCCGTGTTCTATTTCGGCCACGGGAAAGAGTTTTTGCAAGCACTTTGGTATGGGATATTCCACGCTATTAGCTCTTTCAATAACGGCGGCTTTTCTTTGTTTGAAGGTTCTTTTACCGGATACGCCAATGACTTCTTCGTAATCGCGCCGGTTGCAATTGCAGTGATTGTTGGAGGTTTGGGTTTCCCTGTTTTGATTGAGCTTCACGAGCGACTGAGTAAATGGTTTTATAACCGAGGTGAGCGTCAACGCAAGCTCTCGCTACATTCGAGAATTACCTTGATCACCTCTGCCATCCTGCTTGGGGTTGGTTCGATATTTATTGGCATTTTGGAGTGGAGCAATCAGCGAACACTTGGGGATTTGAACATCTTCGAGAGGATTTTCAACTCAGTGTTTGCATCAGCAATGACCCGAAGTGGTGGTCTGAACTCGGTTGATGTTTCGGAGATGGAACCCGCCACCTGGTTGGGTATGAATTTCATGATGTTTATTGGCGGTGGTAGTGGTTCCACAGCGGGTGGGATCAAGGTAACCACCATTGCCATTTTGTTTTTCATCATTTGGACCGAGATACGCGGAGAGACGGCGGTGAATGTTGCTGACAGAAGGCTTCCAAGGTCTATTCAAAGGCAAGCTTTGACACTTATTTCGCTTTCAACATTTACCATCCTGCTTTCAACAATTCTGATTGTCTCAGCAACTGGAATGCAGACCGATCGGGTGCTATTTGATGTTGTCTCGGCAACCGCTACTGTTGGGCTATCAACGGGTGCTGTTCAAGAGTTTCCGGCTTGGGCACAGATTTGGATGACAGTTTTGATGTTTGTTGGCAGACTAGGGCCTGTGGTGGTGGCGAGTGCTTTGGCACTAAGAATCACCCAGCGGCACTATGAATTACCGAAAGAGAGGCCACTAATTGGCTAAAGCAGTCAGAAGCCCCCGCCCTCGCAGGCAGGTGCACGCAAATGTATTGGTGATTGGTTTGGGTAGGTTCGGTAAAGCAATCGCCAGAGAGCTCATGAAAAATGGCCATGAGGTTTTAGGTGTTGATACTGATGAGCAGATTGTTCAGCAGATGAGTGCCGAGCTAACTCAATGTGTGAAGGCTGACACCACTCAGGATGCAGTTTTGAAAGAGCTCAGCGTTCAGGATTTTGATTCAGCGGTAGTTGCAATTGGTGCTGATGTTGAAGCCAGTATTTTGACCGCCAGCTTGCTCTTGCAAAACGGAATTGAAAACGTCTGGGCTAAATCAAACTCAGAGCCTCACGGGAGAATCCTCAAGCAGCTGGGTGTGAAAAACGTGGTCTTCCCCGAAAAAGACATGGGTCACCGCGTTGCCCACATGGTCAGTGGTGAGAGTTTGGACTATGTGCCAATCGATGAAGACTTTGTGATGGTCAAAGCTGAGGCTCCCGAGGCGTTCAATGGCAAGAATCTAGCTGAATTGAAAATCCGCTCAACCCACGGGGTGACAGTAGTGGCAACAAGCAAGGGTGATGGGCAGTATCAACCAGCATTCCCTGAAACCATTATCGAAACAGGTGATGTTTTGGTTGTTGCCGGTCAAACCCGTCAAGTAGACAAGTTCTGCGCAATTGGCTAGGACCCCGATTAAGTTCATCCCAGCGGTATTCATTTGGATACTCGGCCTTGGGTTAGTCGTCCCTGCGATGTTTTTCTACCACCCGACAACAGAAGTGTTTGTCTCCTCGGTTGGAATGATTTTTATTCTTATGCTTCTAGCTTCGTGGGTTGGCTTTCGTTTTGACCCAAGAAAACCAATTGGTTACGGGCTGTTGGCTTTGGTGACACTAATTAGCGGATTCATGGCAGTTCAAGGCTTTGATGCGATCTACGTTTTGTATTTCGCTCCAGCCGGTGGTCGCTGGGATGATTTGTTAGAGATAGCGATTGTTGCGGGGTTTTTATTCTTGTTTGCTTTGATCAACCTGCTTTTTTGGCCGAAGCGCAAAATAAATGCCCAGCCCGACAATGGGGAAGATTCCTAATACCCACAACCATTCGGTGTCCAATCCGGGTTGGCTTTGTGAATCATCTAAAGACTCAATTGCCGATGGGCAGTCAGTTTCTGAAACTATGCCGTTTGATTGATGCCCGGTTGTGTTTTCAACACTGAATCGCTGAATGCCTGTGATTGGATGCCCATCACCGCTAACAACTCTCCAGGTGACGGTGTAATCACCTGGTTGGTCAAGGTCCACCTTGGTGGTTACCAGATCACCATCTGAAAAAGCACATGAATTGTTCTGAAGTTTTGACTGCTCGCCCTGGGGGCCAATGACCAATATTTCATTACCCTCACCAATGGCTAAAACGTCATCTGAGAATCTAAGTTCGATATCGATAATCCCAGCTTCAACAACTTCACCCTCACTCGGGTTTGCATCTACCAGCTGGTCGTGAGCTCTAGCTGGGGTTGCGATGACCAGCATCATCAGAGCTAGGGCTATGATTCTCATACACAAACCCTAACCCGAGAAAAGATACGATTATGCCGATTCAATGGGGACTAGCAGGTCCAGGAAAAATAGCCGAGCAGGTTGCTCAAGACCTTAAAGAAATAGACAAGAAATTTCTTGGGGTTGCTAGCAGAGAAAAGTCCAGGGCTGAGTTGTTTGCAGCAGAGCATGGGATAGAGCGAGTTTATGAAAACTACGATGATATGTTTTCAGACAGCGACATTGACGCAATCTATATCTCCACCATCAACACCCAGCACTTCCCGATTGCTAAAAAAGCACTTCAGGCTGGCAAGCACGTATTACTTGAAAAGCCCTTCACACTCAATGCCTCGCAGGCAGCTGAGCTTTATGAGATAGCAAATTCAAACTCGCTGTTGGTTATGGAAGCGTTGTGGTCGCGGTTTTTGGATCACTGGTTGGAGCTTCCAAAGATCATTGAGGCTCTGGGTGGGGTTAGCTCAATCGAGGCTGATTTTTCTGTGAACATATCTCACGTGCAAAGACTCACCGAATTAGAACTAGGTGGCGGAGCGTTATTAGACCTTGGTGTTTATCCACTGAGTTTGATTCAGATGCTTCTAGGAAAAGCAGAGAAGGTTTCAGCTGAAGGCGAGACACTCAATGGAGTTGATAAGCACCTGACAGCAACGCTTAGTTACCCAAACCAAACCAAAGCTGTCTTTACCACCGGCTTTGACTCAGACGGCCCAGTGACGGCAAGAATTGAGTGCTCTGCAGGGCGTATCGAGATAGCTAGCCGGTTTTATGAAATGGCAGAACTCACGGCATTCAATGCCGACGGAGAAGTCATTGCGAGCATCACCCCTGACCACCCGGGACGCGGAATGCAGCAACAGTTTGTTTGGTTTGAGAAGGCACTGGGAGAAGGTAGATTAGAACTAGAGAATTTCACCCAGCGAGACTCGTTGGATGTGTTGGAAATGATGGATGACATCCGCAATCAGCTGGGAGTTGTCTATCCGGGAGAGTAATGAATCCTCTTGAGCATTGGAAATCAATCCTTGCTGGTGCTGTTGGTGGTGGTGTTGTTTTAGCGCTGGTAATTGGTGGGCTTAGTAGCGGTAGTGAGCAGGTTGTTGCTGAAGTTGAAGACGCCACCGAAGAGACCGCTGAGGTGATTGAACCTGGGACCGATACCGATACCGAAGAACAGATTGTTGAACCCGAACCCGAGGTGCCAATTTGCTCGCTGGAGGATTTAGAAAACGATGAGCGGATTCTGCAATTGCAGGCTGCTGTTATAAACCCTGAAACCAATGAGGTCATCTATGACGTTGGGGCGGACATTCCATCCCGAACCGCTTCAGTTATGAAACTATTGACTGCAGCGGCAGCGATTGAAACTCTTGGCCCAAACTATAGAGTCGAGACAAGGGTTTATGCCGACGCTCAGGACCCAACAAAGATTTATTTTGTCGGTGCTGGTGATGTCACACTGAGTAGAACTGCTCCTGGGCAGCAAAGTATTTATCGGGATGCTCCAAAGCTTTCGTCTCTCGCTTTTCAGGTAAATCAATATGTTTCGACAATTCAGCCTGTTGAGGAACCTGCGGAACCAGATCCCTTTCAGCCAGTACCACCGGACCCAGCCCCTGAGTTCAATCAAGAAATAACCGAGATTGTTCTAGATAGCTCACTCTGGGGCGGGATTGATGGAAGTGGTCAGTGGGAGAAAAACTGGAACCTTGAAGGTATTGAAGCTGGTTGGATGAGCCAGGCCAGTGCTTTGCAAGTTGATGGAGATAGAAACAGGCCATCTCAGCTGACTTCTTCGAGGTCAGATGCACCAGTTGAGCGAGCAGGTGTTTGGTTCCAAGAGGCGATTGGTGCAAATGCCCAAAATGCGACGTTGACATATGGCAAAGCTCCAGCAGATGCGGTTGAGATTGCAAGTGTTCTAAGTGAACCAATCAAAGAGTGGATAAGAATCATGCTTCTCAGAAGCGATAACACCGTGGCTGAAGCTCTGGCAAGGCTGATTGCCTACGATGTTGGCTTGGATGGAAGCGATTTTGAATCCCTCACAGCTGCTTACCGCTCAGCGTTGTCAGGAACTGGGTTGAATACTCAGGAACTGGTGATTGAAGACGGCAGTGGCCTCAGTGCTTACAGCGCAGTCTCGCCCTTGTTTGTGGCAGAGCTAATGGAGTTGGTAGTCGAGGGTTATCCAAGTTTTGAAATCATCCTGAATTCATTGCCTGTTGCAGGCGAGAGTGGATCACTGGAAAATCGTTTTGACGAGGGTGAGTTATCCAATGCCTCTGGAAAGATCTTGGCAAAAACCGGCTGGATCAGAACCGGTTACTCACTTGCTGGAACCATGACCGCAAGTGATGGAACTGATCTTGTATTTGCGGTTTATAACCTAGGGGATGTCTCTACAGCTAATCGTGAAGCACTCGATGAGTTTGTTTATGGAATCTATGACTGCGGAGCGGACCTGGGGAACTAGAACTTCTCCGATGAGAGATCTGTTTCATCGTTGATAATTGCGTCCACCACGCGCTTAATCACATGTTCAACTGTCATTCCCTCGGGGAATTTTGGAGCCTCTCCGGCAATTGCACGTGTTGCCAATCCTGATTCGGTGTGTCCGGGTCGGGCATCGATGACCCTGACGCCAAACCTTCTCGTCTCTTTGGCTAGGCCCTCTAGGAAACTTCGCATTGCCGTTTTTGATGCGGCGTAAGAAATCAGTCCAGGAAAGGTTTGTTCCGCGACAACACCACTGAAGCTAACAACAAAGGGCTCATTGCCTCGCTCTTTGGATTTTTGGAGTGCTGGCAGTAATTCACTAATAAGCCTCATTGGACCAATTGCGTTTACTTCAAAAAGCTTTTTTCTGGCATCTGCTGAAAGTTCAGCTGTTGGACCAAAGGCAACAACACCGCTTGCGTTGATGATGCCATCTAACTCAGTGTCGCTGGTTAGAAGATACTGACTGAGAGTTTCAATGCTGTCTTCGCTTTCATAATCCAATAGCAGTCGCACACTTGCCCTGTTTGGGATTCTGGCGGCTGATTCGTTGCTGGTTGCTGTTGCCAGAACATTAGCCCCCTGATCAGAAAGTTGATTCACTAGCTCTGCTCCAAAAGCCCCTGAGCCACCTGTGACAAGTATTGTTTTTCCTCTGAGTTCCATAGCCGAAACAACCTGATTGGGGTTTTTTCTATTCCAGTATGAATTTTGTTCAGAACTCTGGTGTTGAATTTGAATATGCGAACAATTGCCTGGCCAGCCTTAGTGTCAACTTTGATACCACCTGTTGTTGTCACTGGCACCTGGTTGATAGCTCAGTCAACCTGGGAGCAGTATGACTGGCTGGAGCAACCGATTAGCGACCTGGCTGCCGATGATGCTCCCACTCAGTTGTGGGTATCGATCGCGTTTTTGATTGGCGGGACTGCCAACATCGTCACTGGCATTTATGCCAGAAGTTTCAACATGGCAGCTCGTATTGCATTTGTGCTAAACGGCATCTTTACCTATGGCCTCACTTACTTCACCACTCCGTCTCAGACAACCTCCTCCGAGGAACACAGATTGTTTGCAGTCAGTGCCTTTGCGATAAGTGCTGTTTGGCCAATACTGGCAACCAGGTTTGATAAGCGTTACAGCATCCTGATAAGGCCCATGGGGACACTGCTAGCAACTTTCGTATTGCTTGCAATGACCACCGGGTTGTTATTTGTTTGGGTTGCTGATGACGCACAAGGCATAGGTCTTTATCAAAGGGTGGTTGGGATCAGTCAGGGATCATGGCCACTAATTGTTGTTTGGTGGAGTTATTTCCACGAACAACGATTAGCTAAGGATGTCCTTGGTGGCGAATCTGGAGTAGGCAAGAGCCCCGAAGATAACCACGTAGGCTAGCTGCAGAATTGCGTTTGAGGCAAACGAGCTGAAATCAGCGGGTTGTCTCAAAAGATCTACAAAGCCAAGCCAGTAGTGGGTAAACAGGAATTCGTGGATTGGCTCTAGCTGCGGGATGTTGTCCAAAATCTGACTTACACCACTGAGCACCACGGTTGCTGCCATCGCTCCAACCGGAACCACCGTCAGCGTTGAAATAAACATTCCAATCGCAATCAGTCCAAGCATTGAGACGGAGGTGTAGGAAGCAACCAAAACCATTCGCCAAACAGATTCCGCAACACTTATGACATCACCTGAGATCAATGTCACAGGTCCCACCGGAAACAGAATTGCGCCAATGATTGCTCCCGCAATCATCAGTGTTGCGGTTCCTGCCAGAACAAATGCAATCGCACCAATGAACTTGGTGATTAGAAGCCTGATTCTTCCGGCAGGGCTTATTAGCAAATACCGAAGTGTTCCCTGGTTAGCTTCACCAGCGATGGTGTCACCAGCGACGACCCCGATGGTTAGAGGCAAAAACAGCGGTAGGGCCAAAATCGTTGAGGTATAGCCCACGAATAATCCGTTTTGGCTAACGCGGTCCAAAAACGGTGGGCCTTCGCCCGGGGCCAGGGTGTCAGATGACCAATAGACGGCTAATGCCAGGAAAACAGGAATCAGCGCAATTGCACCAAGCATTGCAAGTGTTCTCCACCTGCGAAATAAAACCCATAGCTCTGACCAAATCAGAGACATACCGATTCGATTACTGGACGACATCGAATCCCTCTCCGGTCAGGTCAACAAACCTGTCCTCTAAACTTGCCTGCTCAACTGCAAAGGCCTTGATCTTCACCTTTGACCTGAGTAGTTTTCTCAATATTTCATCTCCATCAAAGCCCTGTTCGACCTCTGACAAAAATGTCTCCAGGCCGAGCTTTGTTTCGCGCGTTGGGCTGAGTCCAAACTCGCTGAGTATTTTCTCGGTCTTTTCAGCATCGGGTGTGATGACCTTCAAATAAGTTTGGTTTTGTGCTTGTAGCTCTGGCAGTGATCCTTGCGCAACTATCTGCCCAGCACTCATTACAGCCACATGTGAGCAAAGCTGTTCAATCTCGCTAAGTAGGTGACTGGAGACCAAAATCGTGGTTCCATCACTGGATAGAGACCTGATTAGGTTTCGAACCTCTCTGGTTCCCTGCGGGTCTAATCCATTTGTTGGTTCGTCTAGAACCAGCAAGTCACGTTCTTGCAATAAAGCATTGGCAATACCGAGACGCTGCTTCATGCCGAGCGAATACTTATGGACTTTTTTATTGGCGGCATTCATCAAGCCAACCTTGGCTAAAGCCTTATCGATTCGCTCTTCACGGGTTTTTGGATCAGCGGTTTTTGATGCTGAATCTAACCTACGAAGATTTACTCGGCCACTCAAATACGGATAGAAAGCAGGACCTTCAACCAGCGCACCAACCCTGGGGAGGGCCTTCTCAGAGTTTTTGGGCATCTGCTCACCGAGGAGCTCAATCTCGCCACTGGTTGCATCGGCAAGCCCTAGAAGCATGCGGATGGTGGTGGTTTTTCCGGATCCGTTCGGACCTAGGAACCCAAAGACGCTTCCCTTTGGGACAGCGAGGTTGATTTTGTTTACAGCCGTCTGACCTCCGAACTGCTTGGTTAGTTCGGAGGTCCAGACTGCGTAATTATCTGCCGAGCTCAATTAGCCGGCAATTTCAAGCAGGTATTCGATTGTTACCGCGCCTGCAAAGATCCGACCGTCATCGGTGATCAGCACGTTCAGCAGTGAGGTGGAAATAACTTGCCCACCATCAACCTGCTGTGTCATTTCACTGAACAGTTCGGACTCAAACATCTCAACTGGCATCTCATCCCCGAGAGTCATCTCGACAACAGTTGCCCAGCCGTTTTCATAAACTACTGGCTTGTTCTCCATTGCCTCATACTCAGCCTTTAGTGCATCGTATTCTGCCTGGAGCTCTTCCTCAGTTGGCTTATTTGCTTCGTACTCTGCCATCTTGGCCTCGAACTCAGCTTCTAGCTGCTCACGGGTGTAGGTCTCACCATCAATGGTGAATTCCTCTGGCATCTCCATCTCGGTGACAGTTACATCACTAGATGGGTTGAACTCAAAGATGGATGCATCTGGGGTTGAGTAGTCAATGCTGGTGAAACCAATCTCCATGGCTGGCTCAACCTGACCCTTGGCCGCAATCTTCACATTCAAAGCCATGCCGGTCTCGGCATCAATCGCAACTGAGACGTATTCCACTGTTGTCTCTGCCGCCAATGGAGTTGCGATAAGTTCATAAGCTGCACGACCTGCAACGTTTTGGTCAACACCGACAGTGATTTCGCTGTATTCGCTGGCTTCAGCTAGTAGATAGTCAGCAACCTCTGCTGGGTTGTTGATGTCGAATGGAAGCTCAGCAATCATCTGCTCAATCTCGGCAGTCTTTTCTGGATCTGCCTCATATTCGCTGGCTTTTGCTTCTAGTTCCTCAAGGTCCATGGTCATGAACTGAGCGGCTAGCTTGTCATCGTCATAGAACCAGACGGTGTCACCGTTTACTGTGATGCTTCGCTCACTCATTGGGTCCAGAATCTGGATTCTTAGTTTTTCTGGTCCGTCTACATAAATTCTTGCTTCGTGGGTTCCAGAGATGATCTCTAGTAGGTCAGTCACCATGTTTGATTCAGTGACTCTGGGGATGAATTCCTCCATGCCCTCTGGCATGTTCTCTTCCATCTCTTCAACCATTGACTCGCTCACATCTGGCATGTTGCCAATTGGGGGGAGACCCAGGTTGGAAACTTTGGTTACACGACCAGAAAAGCTCATGTCTGGTTCGGTGTTCATCATCTGCAGAATCTCACTGGCTGTTTTGTCAGGAAGGTCGATTTCTGCATTTGCCTGCATTGGTAATGCAATGGAAAGCGCAACAACGGTTGCTGGTGCAACAACTGCTGGAATCCACTTCTTCATCTTTGATGACATTTTGAATTTCTCCAATTCACATCGATTGATGCATGTCTTGCATCTCATCTAGTTCAAACTCAATGCTACGCCTGTTCATTCCAGTTCTCACCTTTGAGTTGGCTGATAGAAAAGGGTTTTCAACTAGCGTTTTCTAGAAGTTTTTCTGCCGTTAGGTCATCGATAAACAAATCAGTTATGAATCCTCCGGCGAGTGCTCCTCTGAGGGCTTCAATCTTGGCAATTCCAGATGTCACACAGACTCTTTTTGCTGCTTTTTCGAGCTGATCTAAACCAGGTCCACTTGATCTTTGATTCAGCTCAATGTCATCCCAGGAGCCGTCTTTTCTAAAAAACACGGTGGCGATATCACCAACAACCTCTTCGCTGTTGAGACTTTCTATCTCACTTGTTCCCAAATAGCCCGCTGCATAAACCTGCGAAGGAACTTCGGCGTCTATTCGTCCGAGGCCAAAAATTGCCAGATCAATCCGTTTTTGGATATCCAAGATTCGCTTGGTACTGCGTTCTTTCCACATAACCTCTTTGGCAACCGGGTCATCAAAGAATGCAGGCACTGGGAAGTGAACAACGTTGGCGCCTAGGTTCTGGCCAAACTGGTTCAGAATCTCTCCTGAGTAGCTAAGACCGGTGCTGTGATCATTGCCAGCACCATTTAGCTGAACAACCGTTGAGCCTGAAACTGGGAGGTAATGCATGTGTCGACTGACTGAACTGATGGTTGAACCCCAGGCTAGACCGATAGTGATTCCGGGCCTGAGAAAATTCCCAAGTTTTTTAGCGGTCTCTGCCCCAACTGTTTCTAATCGCTCATCGGCAGTTGCGTTCTCGCTGACCTCGATTACATTCGCAGAGATCGAATACCGATGCTTTATTTGCTGGCTGAGTTTGTTTGATCTATCACTTGGTCGGTTGATTCGAAATTCGACAATGCCTCTGTTTCTAGCGGTTTCTAGCAGCCTTGAGACACTAGAACGAGAAAGGTTTAGCTTTTTACCAATGTCTTCCATCTTCCACTGCTGCAGGTAGTAAAGCTCGGCAGCGGTGGTCGCCAGGTCTGTTTTTGATCTGCCTTCAAGCTCATCTCGCATAGAACCAGCTTATTGCACGTATGTGCAGAGTTTGTGTCGGCTCTTTATTGGATGCTCCAAAAATCATATTTTGGAACAGGAGGTTATGAAGTGATTGGTTCAAGAGAGAGTCGTCTGGCGCAGCTAAAGTCAAAGCCGCAGGCAGAAGTGTTGATTGTTGGTGGTGGGATTAACGGCATCTCAACACTGAGGGATCTTGCATTGCAGGGAGTTGATGCAGTGCTGGTTGAGAAAAACGATTTCAGTTCAGGAGCTAGTGCTGCTTCCTCACACATGGTCCACGGTGGAGTTCGATATCTAGAAAACGGTGAGTTCCGTTTGGTCAAAGAGTCCTTGCAGGAGCGAAATAGGCTTTTGAAAAACGCTCCGCACTTGGTGAAACCCTTACGAACCACCATTCCGATTTTTAGTGTTTTCAGCGGCATTTTGGCTGCCCCTTTACGGTTTCTCACCCACTCGCCCGGAAAGCCCAAGGAGCGAGGGGCAGTGTTGATCAAAATCGGTTTGATTTTGTATGACACATTCGGACGTGCCGGGGGAACAATGCCCAGGCATCAGTTCTGGGGTAAAAAGAAAACCCTCAAAAACTTCCCAGATATGAATCCTGATGTGAAATTCACTGCCAGCTACTTCGACGCGAGCATGGAAAGCCCAGAAAGACTTTGCATTGAGGTCTTGTCAGATGCATTGGCTTACGGAAGTGCCAATGCTGTGAACTACGTCTCGTTGGTTGGTGAAAAGCAAGACAAATTGGTTTTGAAAGATGAGATCTCGGGTGAGGAGATGGAGTTCAGTGCTGATTTGGTGATCAACGCAACAGGTCCTTGGACGGATGTCACGAATTCACTGCTGGGTGAAAACACCAAATACATGGGTGGCACCAAGGGAAGTCACATCGTCGTTGAAAACGATGAGTTATTGAAAGCCTGCGATGGCAGGGAAATCTTTTTTGAAAACAGTGATGGTCGAATTGTTTTGATGTATCCGCTAATGGACAGGGTTTTAATTGGAACAACTGACATCAAGGTGGATATCAATGAACCGATCGAGTGCACCGAGGAAGAGATTGATTACTTCATTGACCTGGTGAAATTGGTCTACCCAACAATTGAGGTCAACCGCGAGCAGATTGTTTATAAATACTCAGGTGTTAGGCCGCTTCCAGCAGCAGATGACCTGAGCCCAGGTTTTGTCTCCAGAGATTATCGAATTGAGCTAACAAGAGACATGGCCAATGGTTTCGGATTACTCAGCCTGGTTGGTGGAAAGTGGACAACTTTCAGAGCTCTCGGTGAACACCTTGCTGATGAGGCGATGAAACTGATTGGAAAACAAAGAAAAACCTCAACTGCAGAGCTAGCAATCGGTGGCGGTCAGAATTACCCAACAGACAAGACAGCATTAGATAGCTGGCTGCAGCTTCACTCACAAGACATTGGTAGCAACCGAGCACTTGAATTACTGCGGAGATACGGCACCAAGGCTGAGACCCTGATAGAAACCATTTCCGATCGAGGCGAGAGCAGAATCGGAGACCTGGGATATTCGGATTTAGAGATTGATTATTTGATTGAAACCGAGACTGTCACAAATCTGAGCGATTTGGTTTTTAGAAGAACCAATATCGGTTTTGTTGGTGGAGTTTCTGAAAGTGATATCAAGCAACTGGCAGAAATAGCTTCGAAGTTGCTTGATTGGACAGATCAGCAAAAAGCAGAGCAGATTAGCTCTGTTAGTTTCGAAAAGACTTATTCCTAGGCCCAGTCAAGGGTTCTTTGAATCGCCTTATCCCATTCAGCCAGAAGTTTTTCTCTGGTGGTGCCATCCATGCTTGGTTCCCACCTCGCACCTTCTTCCCAAATCTCTCTTAGTTGGTCAAGGTTTTGCCAGTATCCAACTTGCAGCCCGGCAGCATAGGCGGCACCGAGTGCTGTTGTCTCAATGACTTTCGGACGAACTACTGGGATATTCAAAATATCTGCTTGGAATTGCATCAATGTTTCGTTTTTGACCATCCCGCCATCAACTCGCAGGTCACTAAAACTCAGTCCCGCGTCATTTCGGGCAGCCTCTAGAACCTCGGCTGTTTGGAAGGCAGTTGCCTCCAAACTTGCTCGGGCTATGTGTCCTTTATTGATAAACCTGGTCAGTCCAACCAAGACACCTCTGGCATCACTTCTCCAGTGAGGCGCGAATAAACCACTAAAGGCTGGAACCAGATAAGCACCACCGTTATCCTCAACGGTCTTGGCTAACTCCTCTACTTCGGAAGATTCTTTGATGATTCCTAAGTTATCCCTCAACCACTGAACCAGGGAACCAGTGACGGCTATGGAGCCTTCGAGTGCATAAACCGGCTGCTGATTTTCAAGTTGGTAGCAAACGGTGGTTATTAGCCCGTTTTTGGAGTGAACGATCTCGTTACCGGTGTTCACAATCAAAAAGTTTCCGGTTCCGTAGGTGTTTTTGGATTCACCCTTATCAAATGCAGTTTGGCCAAAGGTGGCAGCTTGCTGATCTCCCAAGATGCCGGTGACTTTCACCTCACGAAGAAGGTTATTGCTCTCTACAGTTCCAAAATCAGAAACTGAGGCTTGGATCTCTGGAAGCATTGATGCGGGTATTCGGAATTCTGTGAGCAGGTCCTCATCCCAGTTGAGTGTTCTAAGGTTCATCAAAAGTGTTCGGGATGCGTTTGTTACATCTGTTTTGTGAACCCCGCCGTTTATGCCTCCTGTGAGATTCCATAGCAACCAGCTGTCGGTTGTTCCAAATAGCAACTCGCCGTTCTCTGCCTTTTGTCTAGCACCATCAACGTTTTCCAATATCCAAATAATCTTTGATGCCGAAAAATAGGGGGCTAGCGGAAGACCGGTTTTTTCTTTGTGCTTATCGGTGTTTCCTTGAGAGAGCCTGTCGATGATTGGCTGAGTTCTGGTGTCCTGCCAGACGATTGCGTTATAAACGGGCTTGCCGGTGAACTTATCCCAAACCACTGTTGTCTCTCGTTGGTTGGTGATGCCAATTGCAGCTATCTGGTGACGGGTTAGGTTGGCGCGCGATAGCGCTTGGCCGACAACCTCCCTGGTGTTATTCCAGATCTCTTCTGGGTCATGCTCAACCCAACCCGGGTTAGTCATAATTTGTTCGTGTTCCATTTGACCGGTGGAGACAATCTCACCTGCATGATTGAAAACAATTGCTCTGGTGCTGGTGGTCCCCTGATCTATTGAAACTATGAATTCGCTCAACTGAATCGCTCCTGAAATAGCTTTGGATTTATCCCAAACTACCTCAAAATGCTTCAGTGTTAGATTTAGAGCCATGACCGATTCAATGAAGGTTCTAATTGTTGGTGCTGGACCTGCAGGACTAGCTCTTGCAGTTCACCTGAAGCACCTGGGAGTGACTCCAACAATCATTGATAAGGCGAGTCAACATGATCAGAACTCAGGGGGAGTGTTTCTCCAAGGGCAGGCGCTTATTAGCCTTGGATACTCGATGGCTGAGAGGTTGTCTGCCAAGGGCAACCAGATAACTTCGACTTCTGTCAAAACCAATTCCAAAGAGCTTTTCAGTTTTGACCTAACAGATTTGCCGGGTCAGTTTTTTGCGCCACTGACAATTAGCCAGTTCAAGGTTGAACAAGAGTTGATTTCTGAACTAGAGGCTCTCGGTGTTGAGATTCTCTGGGGGCATGAGCTCAGAGAGCTCAGTCACGGTGAGAGTTGCCAGGTAACAATCAAATCTAAAGAAACCCAAACAATGGAATTTGATTATGTTGTTGGTGCCGATGGGGCCGGCAGTTTTGTCAGAGAGGCAGCTGGTTTCGGAATCGTTGAGCCAACTAATCCGGGGGAATGGATTTCAGCGAATCTGAATCTTCGTTCAGCAAGCCTTGAAAAATCAAAGGTTCAGATGTCTCTGCACGAGGGACGACTAACTGCACTTTTTCCACTGGACGACCAGGGTAATTTCAGAATTATTCGCAGCAGTATTTCTGGCGATCACACTCTGCCTGAATATTGGGCTGACGCATTAGCGGAATTCGAGGTGTTCGAACTTCCCGAGGTTCACTGGTCTTCTCGTTACACAGTTTCAGAGAAATACTCTCCGCAGCTTAGAACCGAAAGAGTGTTTCTAGTCGGTGATGCGGCCCACACCTACAACCCGATTACAGGCCTTGGCATGAATATGGGCCTGTTGGAATCGGCGAACCTTGCATGGAAGCTGGCGTTGGTTGCAAATAGCGCTGATGATGAGTTGTTAGATACCTATAGCAATGAGCGCTCGATGATTTCGGTCACCTCTTTTGCTAGGGCTGACCTAGCTTTCAAAATGATTGTCACTGAAAACAGTTTGCTCAGAAAACTCAGAAATAAGCTGATTTCATCTTCTAAGTCTTTGTCACCTGTCAGGGATTACCTCTCATCAGCACTCCGAGGCGAAGACCATAAGTATTCAGACAGCGGGATAAACAGAGAGTTTTTTGACTCGGTTCAAGTTGAGGATTACCGAGAGCTAGCAAAGAATCACGATATTGAGAACTTTTTCAGCGGTATCAGGGCTGGCGAGCAGTTCAGTGTTTATAACGAAAAGTTGAACTCACTGGCAGATGACAATGCCTTTACCGCTTTGCTGTTTGATGGGCGAGAGCACACCGATGATGGCAGAGCAAGATTGTTAGCTGCCTATGAGTTTTTGAACTCACTTCCACTTATGAAGGCATATATCCTCAGCGAGGAAGATGAGCCTTATAAGCACCTAGAGAATTTCATCCTTGATCCAAACCTGCACCTACACAACCAAATGCATGCATCAGTCGAAAGTGTTTATGTAATCCGCCCCGATATGCATATTGGTTTCAGATCAGCCCCTATCGACTTATCCGCCATCGAGGACTGGTGGGATGACCTGCTGGGTGGCTAGAGAATTAGTGACCAGAGGCATTAATTGCATTGGCCATTTGAAGACCTGATTAGATAAGCTTTTCGCAGAGGTCCCCTTCTCCGGGAGGGGGCCTCCCTATTTAATTTTCTTTTTATTTCTTTCAGTATCTTTTTGTTTTAGTTTGAATCCATGAAATCTAGGGCCACAGCAATTTTTATCAAGTATTCGCTGGCTTTGTTCTCAACACTGTTGCTTGCTGGTTGCGTGATGTCTGCCCCGGAACAAGACGATCAAGCTGAATTGCCGGAACAGGAATCCTCTACTCCCGCTCCTGAAGAGAATCAACCTCAGGAGCCAGAGCCAGAGCCAGAGACAGAGCCAGAGCCTGAGATTGAAACCACCCCCTGCTCACAGACAATTCAGGCGGGCATTGAATCCACCATCAAGACCCAAACCGCGTCTTTTGCGGTGGATGATTTTGAGCTTGCTTATTCCTATTCATCTGATTCTTTTCAGGCATCAGTGACTCTTCAGAGGTTTATAGAAATCATTCAGGGGAGTTATGGACCACTAATCAGTTCCTCAACATTGAGTTTTGAAAACTGTATTTATTTCCCTGAATCGCTTGCCTCAATAGATGTTCGATTTACTGATGGTGAGACGTTGGTTTATGCATTGCGGTATGTGATGGTGGAATCAGAACTCGGCTGGAGAGTTGACGGAGCTGGGGCGCTGACTGAGATAGGCCAGGGAGCCTAAGTTGTTTTTGGTAATAACGATTAGTGATAATGTGAACGCTAACATTTGAGTAATTGGAGGCAGTGTGGCCAAGCGGAACGTCTGGTTTCTAACCGGTAGTCAAAACCTTTACGGTGATGAGACTCTAAAGCAGGTTGCCGAGCAATCGCAGAAAGTGGTTAGCCAGCTATCTGAAGGTGTTCAAAGCGATATCGAAATCGTTTGGAAGCCAACACTGAAAACCAGCGATGAGATCTCGCAGGCGATGGTTCAGGCAAGTGCTGATGAAGATTGCATTGGCGTCATTACCTGGATGCACACCTTCAGCCCAGCCAAGATGTGGATTGGTGGGTTGAGCAAGCTAACCAAACCGCTTTTGCACCTGCACACCCAAGCTGGTCAGTCTTTGCCATGGACCACCATAGACATGGACTTTATGAACCTAAACCAGGCTGCTCACGGTGACCGGGAATACGCCCACATCCTTTCAAAAATGAGCATCTCCAGAAAAATCGTGGTTGGCCACCCAACAGATGCAGAGGTTTTGCAAAGAGTGGATAACTGGTTGGCTGCCTGCAAGGGTTGGCACCGAAGTCAGAATCTGAAGCTTGCAAGATTTGGTGACAACATGCGCTACGTGGCTGTCACCGATGGCGATAAGGTCAGCGCGCAGATTACCTTTGGCATGAGTATTGAACAGCTTGGTGTGAACACCTTGGCAGAGAGAGTGAGTGAAGTCACCGATGCTGAGGCAGAGAAGCTCTGCGAGGAGTATGCAGAGCTTTATGACATTGAGCAACAGTTGCTTCCTGGGGGAGCAAGGCGAGAGTCACTTGTCTATGGAGCAAAGATTGAGATTGCACTCAGAGACATTTTGGAATCTGGTGGTTACCACGCTTTTACCTCGAACTTTGAAGACCTTGGCACACTGAGGCAGCTTCCAGGGCTCGCCGTTCAGCGATTGATGGCTGATGGTTATGGGTTTGCTGGCGAGGGCGATTGGAAGACAGCAGCCCTATTGGCAATCATGAAGGAAATGGACAGCGGTTCAGGAAGCTCTTTCATGGAGGACTACACCTATCACTTTGGGCCAGGCGAGCCAAAGGTACTGGGTGCTCACATGTTGGAGGTTTGCCCAACAGTAACTGCATCAAAACCAAGAATTGAAGTCCACCCACTCGGCATTGGTGGCAAAGAGGATCCGGTTCGCATGGTCTTCACTGCAGACAGCGGTCCAGCAAGGGTCGTGTGTATTGCCGATATGGGAGACAGGTATCGATTGATCTCAAATGAAATCGAAGTGGTTCAGCCCACTGAAAAACTTGAGAACCTGCCGGTTGCCCATGCTGTTTGGGAACCAAAGCCATCTCTTGCAATCTCAGCCGAGGCCTGGATGTTGGCGGGAGGCTCTCACCACACTGTTTTGACTAAGGGGGTTAGTGAAGAAACTATTGCTGATTTTGCCCGAATTGCTGAAGTTGAGTTGGTGGAGATCAATGATGAAACAACTCGCAGGGGCTTTGAGCGAGAATTGCAGTGGTCGGGCGCTTACTACCGACTGAAGGGCAAGCTACAGTAAAACTATGAACTCTTGGACCTGGCATGGGATGCGAGCGAAGCGCAAGAGTGTTTCTCTGGTGGCTTTGGCGATTGCGCTCATCGTTGGGTTTGAAACTTTTTTCGTCTATGACGCGGGCTATGACTTATTTACCAACGTGTTGATTATCTTGGCGGCTTTATGGGCATTTGTCAGAGCACTTCAAACAAAAGCACTGTTTGGATTGCTGTTTTTGCCGGTGGGAATCATCTGGGTCTTTCCGCTGCTCGGTTCAGATATTTTTGACCAGATAGGAACAGCGCATTTTCTGGCGCATTCAGCACTATCGATTCTTTTTGCCTTTGCTGGCTTTACATTTCTGAGCAGGCAAGATGAGCGATAACTGGGTTGGATTTCGCTCTGTCCCTAAGGGCGACAGAAACCGAAAACTAGAAAAGCGAAAGTTTGAATACACCCTGGAATCAGCTGGTCCAAAAGTTGTCAATGCTTTCGTGAAGCAAGAGCAGTTTGAAAAGTGGTTTGGTGAGGTCAGCAGGTTTGATTCAAGACAGGGTGGTCGAATCACTTTTGAGCGAGAGGGAACTGAGTTTCAAGGAGCTTTTAGTCGGATTCAGATTCCTAAGCTCATCAGCTTTGTCACAGAGTTTCACGGCGAGATTGAGATGCGCCTCAAGGAGGGCAGGCAGACCAAGCTGACCCTAAAGTTTCAAAAGGCAATACTGCCAACTGAAAAAGATCAGTGGTTGGCAGAGGTTGATTCCCTGCAGGCGAAGCTTTTAGAGGAGCTTGTTTAGTGGATAGGCCTGCCAATATCTATGATGTTGCCAAACATGCTGGTGTTAGTCATCAAACCGTTTCTAGGGTTTTGAATGACAGTGAAAAAGTTGCCGAGAAAACCAGAGAAAAAGTTGAGCAGGCGATAACCGAACTGGGCTATCAGCGCAATAACGCAGCTCGAAGCTTAGTTACCTCGCAAACCAGAATGATTGGTGTTGTCATGACCAACACTGGATTTTTTGGTCCAAACAGCACCATGCGGGCAATGGAGGAGCAGGCCAGAGCGAATGGGTATTTCGCTGTCTCGGTATCAGTGGATCCAGAATCTCCAGAGTCAATTGAAGCTGGGATTAGACAGATGAAAGACCTGGGCGTTGATGCGCTAGTGATGATCGCCCCACAAATCATCAGCCTGAAAATTGCTCGGCCCTTACTCGGGGGTATTCCAATTGTGATTCTGGATTACTCTCAAGAGGCAGGTTTATTCTCAGTAACAATCGATGACTACCAAGGTGCTAAAAAAGCAACTCGATACCTAGTTGATTCCGGTCACAAAAACCTTCTGCATGTCTCAGGACCAGTTGGCTGGTTTGAATCAGATGCAAGAATTCGTGGGTTTGAGGACGCCTGCAAAGAGCTGTCCATTGAGTCTCCGAAAATATTACGGGGCTCATGGGAGTCCGAGAGCGGATATCAGTTGGCCAAAGAGGTAGTAAAAACTAATGCAACGGCTGTGTTTTGTGCCAATGACCAACTAGCAATTGGTCTTATGAGGGGGCTTCATGAGCTTGGAGTTGATATCCCAAACGAGATCAGCATTGTTGGCTATGACGATCTACCAGAGTCAAAATATCTAAACCCACCGCTAACAACAATCCGACAGGATTTTGAGCAGCTGGGAAAGCGGCTGATGACGCTGCTATTGGAGGAATTAGCAGGGGATACCTCTGTCAGGCGAGAAACGATTGAGCCTGAATTAGTTATTCGTGGAAGTGTGAGTCAGAGACTCAGCTAAGTGTTATCAAGCTGTGACTGATTATGTCTAAATCCCGCTTATGTTATCGCTAACATAGAAAAGCTATAAAACAAACAGAAAGCTCTCTATGGGGATGGCATTTATCAGATTTGCTCAGTGTGAGCAGTCTTTGAGTATGCGTTCCGAAAGCGAGGTCAGCAATGCGTGATCTCAGAGAAAATCTAGTAGAGATGCATCAGTTGCTAGTGAGATACGGTCTTGTTGTTTGGACTGGCGGGAACGTATCCCAGCGAGTAGATGAGAACTCATTCCTGATAAAGCCCTCGGGTGTTAGCTACGATTCTTTGACTGCCGCAGACATGGTGCTGTGTGATTTGGATGGGAACCTAATCGAGGGCGATCACTCACCGTCCAGTGACACCGCGGCACACGCTTACGTTTATAAGAACATGCCAGAGGTTGGTGGTGTTGTTCACACCCACAGCAATTACGCCTGTGGTTTTGCTGCTGTCGGCCAAGCAATTCCATGTGTGTTGACTGCAATCGCTGATGAATTTGGCGGTGAAATTCCACTCGGACCGTTTGCCATTATTGGCGATGACTCTATTGGTCGCGGCATTGTCGAAACACTTTCTGGGCATCGATCAAAAGCGGTGATCATGAAAAATCACGGGGTTTTTGCAATTGGCGAGGATGCCAATGCAGCTGTCAAGTCTGCGGTTATGACCGAAGACAACGCCAAGAGTGTCTTTATTGCCAAGCAGCTGGGGGAGCCGATTGAGATTGGACAGGCTGATGTTGACAGATTATTCGATCGCTACCAAAACGTTTATGGGCAGCGAGGTTCAGATGATGAATAACAAGGATTCCTTGATGGGTATCAATCCATTGGGGGCCGAGCGTATCGGGCGCGTTCGGATAAAAACACAAAGCCCGGTTATGGATAAGAAAGGAACACTATGTTCAAGAAGCTAATTGGACTTCTGGCAGTCGGTGTGATGGCAGTATCACTTTCCGGTTGTGCAAGTGGGGAAGAAGAAGGAAGCGGCCTTATTGGCGTTTCAATGCCCACTCAGTCCTCTACCCGTTGGATTTCTGACGGTGAGAACATCAAGGCAAACATGGAGGCAGCTGGTTTCACAGTTGACCTACAGTATGCAGAGGATGACATCCCAACCCAGGTTTCACAGCTAGAGGCTATGTTGACCAAGGGTGCTGAGGCGCTAATCATCGCAGCTATCGACGGAACTCAGCTAACTGACGTTCTGCAGACCGCTGCAGAC
>CBFHOK010000009.1:47762-54255 GCA_965657575.1 Microbacteriaceae bacterium
GTTCAAGAGTGGTCAGACCGAAATCGAGCAGGTTGCTACCCTTCGTTGGGACGGCGCTGTAGCTCAGAAGCGTATGGAAGACATCTTGGTAGGAAACTACTCAGATGACACCGTTCACGGTGTGCTATCTCCATATGACGGTCTAAGCCGTGGAATCATTGCTGCTTTGACTGACGCTGGATACTCAGGCTCAGACATGCCAGCCATTGTTGGTCAGGACGCTGAGGTTCTCAGTGTTAAGGCCATGATTGCTGGTGAGCAGTACTCAACCATCTTCAAAGACACTCGTGAACTAGCTGGCGTTGCCTCAGACATGGCAATTGCTCTGCTAAACGGTGAGACTCCAGAGACCAATGACACCTCAACCTACGACAATGGCGTAAAGGTTGTGCCATCATTCCTTCTAGAGCCATACATCGTCACGATTGACAACTACGAGGAGCTACTGATCGATAGCGGTTACATCGACGCAGCAGACCTCTAAAAAACCTGACTACCAACCACTGGGGCGAAAGCCCCGGTGGTTGGTATCACAACAAAGGAACCCGAAAATGACTAACACCATTTTGGAGATGCGCAACATCACCATGGAATTTCCAGGAGTGAAGGCGCTAGATGAAGTAAATCTGACTGTGAAGCGTGGTGAGATTCACGCAATCTGTGGTGAAAACGGTGCAGGTAAATCAACCCTTATGAAGGTTCTATCCGGTGTTTATGAACACGGAAGCTACAAGGGCCAAATTTTTTACGAGAACGAAGAAGTTCAATTTTCAAACATCAAAGACAGCGAAGCCAAAGGCATTGTAATCATTCACCAGGAGCTTGCTCTGAGCCCCTATATGTCAATCGCTGAAAATATATTTTTAGGTAATGAAGTAAAGCGCTTCGGCCTTATCAACTGGAATAAAACCGAGCAGGAAGCGAAGAAGCTGATGGCCCGAGTTGGGCTTGAGGCAAAGCCCAGCTCCAGGATTATGGATATCGGTGTTGGTAAGCAGCAGTTGGTTGAAATTGCCAAGGCGTTATCAAAATCAGTAAAGCTTTTGATTTTGGACGAGCCAACGGCTGCACTGAATGATTCAGATTCAGCGCACCTTTTGGATCTTTTGAGACACCTCAAAGAACAGGGGATTACATCTATCATCATCAGCCATAAATTGAATGAGATTGAGTCAATTGCTGATACCACCACCGTTATTCGAGATGGTGCAGTGATTGAATCTCTGGACATGGTCAAAGACCAGGTGAACCAGGAAAGAATCATCAAGGGCATGGTTGGTCGCGATATGAACAATCGCTACCCCGAGCGTGATGCAAACATTGGCGAGGTAATCTTCGAGGTCGAGAACTGGTGCGCATACCACCCAGATGACAAAGAACGCATCGCCGTTGACAATGTCAGCATCAATGTCCGCAAGGGTGAAATTGTTGGCATTGCTGGGATTATGGGTGCTGGTCGAACAGAGTTCGCAAGAAGTCTTTTTGGACACAGCTGGGGTGTGAACATATCTGGCACCGCCAAGCTTCACGGCAAAGAGATCAATGTCAAAAACGTCAACGAAGCGATTAGGTCTGGAATTGCCTATGCAACTGAGGATAGAAAGCGCTTTGGTTTGAATCTTATTGACACCATTCAGGGGAACATATCACTGGCCTCTTTGAAGAGTTTTCTCAAAAGAGTGCTGCTGAATGTGAATGAAGAATATAAAGCTGCCAATAGCTATAAAATTTCGATGAACATCAAGGCACCAACAGTTGCCAGCGTTGTTGGAAAACTCTCTGGTGGAAACCAGCAGAAGGTTGCGCTTTCTAAGTGGATAAACGTAAACCCAGAGATTTTGATCCTGGATGAGCCAACCCGAGGTATTGATGTTGGAGCGAAATACGAGATTTACCAAATCATTCAAAAGCTTGCCAACGAAGGAAAGGGAATTGTCGTGATTTCCTCTGAGCTTCCGGAGCTGATTGGTATTTGTGATCGAATTTATGCACTCGCCGAGGGTCGCATCACCGGTGAGGTGACTCGAGAGAATGCAAACCCAGAACTGTTGATGTCTTATATGACCAAAGAAAAGGAAAGCGCCTAATGTCCACCACAACCAAAAAAGACAAGTCCTTCATGGACAACTTGCGGTCAAGGCTTCAGGGAATTGACCTCAGGCAAAACGGTATCTTTGTTGCTCTTTTGGTGTTAGTTGCATTCTTTGCAATGACAACACCGAATGCGGCATCCATCACCCCGTCAAACGTTTCTAACCTGGTTGTTCAAAATGGTTACATCCTGGTGCTGGCAATTGGCATGGTGATTGTGATTATCGCTGGTCACATTGACCTCTCGGTGGGTTCTTTGGTGGCCTGGATTGGTGCGGTGGCCGGCATCTTTGTGGTCAGACCGCTAGAACAAGATGGCTGGGAGTGGTTACCAGCTATGCCCTGGTGGCTAGGAATTATTGCCGCCATTATTGTCGGAGCCATTGCTGGTGTTTGGCAGGGCTTCTGGGTTGCCTATATAGGAATTCCAGCGTTTATTGTGACCTTGGCTGGAATGCTTTTGTTCCGAGGTCTTGCCTTGATGACCCTTCAGAACTCGAACGTGGGTCCATTCCCAGATGAGTTCAGGGCAATTGGAAATGGCTTTTTAGATAAAGAAAAGACTTTGAATACCACCCTCGGTATGGGGATGGATATGAACCTCATGGCGCTGATTGTGACCGCGGTTGCGATCCTGGCACTTTGGTTTGCCGGCTTCAGACAGCGCGCCGGACGTATTCGCTACGAGCAGGTTGTTGAGCCATTGACCTGGTTCTATATCAAGAACATCTTGCTCAGTGGAATGATTGCCTACGTTGGTATTCAGCTATCAAGAGCCAATGGAATTCCATTCACACTGATTGTTTTGGTGATTCTCGTCATCGCCTACACCGTAGTCATGAACAGAACTCAGTTTGGCCGATACGTTTATGCAATCGGTGGAAATCTGAATGCGGCGATGCTTTCAGGTATCAATGTCAAAAAGGTTAACTTTTACATCTTCGTAAACATGGGTGCGCTTGCTGCCCTGGCTGGAGTTTTGCTAGCCGCTCGAATGAACTCGGCTGTTCCAAAAGCCGGTGAGATGTTGGAGCTGGATGCTATCTCCAGTGTGTTTATTGGTGGAGCTGCGGTGACCGGTGGTGTTGGAACAGTAATTGGTTCAATCATCGGTGGAATGATTCAGGGTGTTTTGTCAAATGGTATGAACCTGAACTCGGTTGGTATTGATGTGCAAATGACTGTAAAGGGTCTAGTACTTCTGCTAGCTGTAGCTTTCGACGCTTGGAATAAGCGCCGAAAGTGATGATAGACCGCCAAGCCCCCTGCATCCCCCCATGGCAGGGGGTTTGGCCTTTCATCTCAATTGGTGTCCTTGTTAGCAAAAGGTAGGTGGCGGATAAATGGATTTCAAGCAGCAGATAAGCTCCGGTAAAACGAGTCTAGGTATCGAGCTTGGCTCAACTCGAATCAAAGCCAACCTGGTTGGAGAGAATCCGAATGAAGTCATAGGCTCAGGCTCTTTTGAGTGGGAGAACTCATTAGTAGAAGGGCTGTGGAGTTATTCACTGGATGAGGTCTGGCAGGGAATTCAAGCAACCTTTCGAGATCTGCAAGAAAATCTGCAGGAGAATTACGGTATTCGACTGAGCAGAATCGGCTCAATTGGTATCTCAGCAATGATGCACGGGTATCTAGCCTTGGACAAAGATGATCAATTGCTGGTTCCTTTTAGGACTTGGAGAAACACAAACACTCAGCAGGCTGCCGATCAACTAACAAAGCTGTTTGGCATGAACATCCCTCTTCGCTGGTCGATTGCTCACCTGCAACAGGTGATTATTGAAGACTCAGAGCATGTTTCAGATATTGACTTTCTGACAACCCTTGCAGGATACGTACATTACAAACTCACCGGCGAGAAAGTAATTGGCATTGGAGATGCATCTGGAATGTTTCCAATTGACCCGGAGGTGAAAAATTACGACCAGCAAATGATTGATAGCTATAGAACGCTGACTGCTGACTCGGCTTTGTCAAAAGACATTTTGGAGATTATGCCAAGGGTATTGCTTGCAGGAGAGCAGGCGGGGGAGCTCACCGCTGAGGGCGTAAAGCTTATTGACCCTGAGGGTGAATTGCTGCCGGGAAGTGTTCTATGCCCACCAGAGGGCGATGCTGGAACCGGCATGGTGGTAACAAACGCCATTGCGCCCACCACTGGAAACGTAAGTGTTGGAACCAGCATTTTTGCAATGGTGGTCATGGAAAAAGCTTTGACAGAAATCCATCACGAGATCGATGTTGTTTCAACACCGGTTGGGGATTCAGTGGCGATGGTTCACTGCAATAACGGTGCTAGCGAATTGGCTGCCTGGGTTTCAATTTTTAATGAGTTCGCTGAGCTGTCTGGAACTTGGATCGAAAAGGATGATGTTTATAAGTTATTGCTCACCAAAGCCTTAGAGGGTGAGGATGACGCAGGCGGCTTGCTTGCCTATAACTACTTGGCTGGTGAGCCGATTTCTGGCATAGCCTCCGGTGTGCCAATGACACTGCGAACACCAGAGAGTAATTTCTCTCTGGCTAATTTCATGCGGTCGCAAGTTTTGGGAGTTTTTGCCACGCTGAGCATGGGCATGGAGGTTTTGGCTCAAGAGCAGGTGAGTATTTCTCAAATGAACGCTCACGGCGGCATTTTCAAAACCAGCGGTGTTGCTCAGCAGATGCTCTCTGCCGCAATCGGTGCCCCGATATCTGTCGCTAGTGGTGCATCCGAGGGAGGCGCATGGGGGATGGCAATCTTGGCATCGTTTGCTGTTAGCGACTCTAAAGACCTTGGCGATTACTTACAAAAACAAGTCTTTGCCGATTCAACAAGTGTCACTGTCGAGGCAACTGAATCAGAAATCGCAGGCTTCAAAACTTATATGGTTCGTTATAAAAAGGGCTTGGCTGCTGTTTCAGTGGCTTCAGAAGAAGTTTCTTAGTTTGCCAAGGCAGTTGAGGGTTTTGTAGGCCCCGTGGGGCTCGAACCCACGACCCACGGATTAAAAGTCCGTTGCTCTACCAACTGAGCTAGAGGCCCTCGACTGAGAAAGTTTAGCACTCATCATTTAGCTAATGGTATGCAGGACTACGATGCAAACCAAACAAATAAGGTAAGTACTACTCCTTCAGGTCGAAACATCCTCCGCCAAAATAAATTCAGGAATATTCATGAGTTTTGCTGACCAACATGATCAAATGTAAAAGCTGTTGGTGACGTGGGGCGATTCAATACCACCTTCAGTCAGCAGTGACGCTTTAGCTACGACTGATAGCACACGGAAAATGGTTCTTTCCAGCAGGTTTCCAATTTCCATATCTTGCTGTTTTTTGGATGTTGGCAATGTTTGATGTGGGGCTCAAAGCAGTGGTTGCGGAGGTCTTTGACCTTAGATACTTGAAAGTTCGGATCGAACTAGACCGGAGAATCGATAGAGCTAGTGCGTTGGTTAGCATTGAATCTGGCACGGGGGAGGTAAGCGTCTGAGAACACAAAAACCCGGATGCAGAATGGTTACATCCGGGTTTTTGCGCTGTTGATTAGAGGAATAAGATTCCGTGAGCCACCGGTGCTGCAAGGATGAAAACAGAGAACATCACTGCACCGCCTATGAATGTTCCTTTGCTTGCGGCGCCACCAAACTTTGTGGTCTTGAACTCGTCCGTCGAATCTCCACTAAGTAGTTTCCACATATCTCCCACAGTGTCGAACACGAATAGAACTGTGAATGCCGCAGACGCTACGGACAATATGAACAAGGGAAGGCCTGAGTCGGGGCCTGCCAGTCCAAAGGCGATTACGTAGAGTCCTCCGAGGAGGAAGTGGAGGATGACAATCGCCATCATTGGGAAAACGCGGTGGTTTACCCAACCTAATAGTTCTGTGTTGTTGAATTTCATTTTTTCCTTTTTCTTATTGTTTGGTCTACCTGGGAGCTCACTTTGAATTTGCTTCTCTCGAGCAAAGCCTGAGTGAACTCTCTGATCGACATTTTCTAGACGCGAGAGTTACCCGAGTCGGTTTTTCTGAGTTGAATGTGGACTAGTCATGCTTCACTGTTTTGGTGGTCCACCTTGCTGCGATGCAGGCAATGAGGGTGATGGTAGGAAGACCGATTATTACGAATGCAATCGGCCCCATGTCTCCAGCGCCTCCATAGCCAAACTGTGCTGCGGTGCCAGCTGAGAGGCCTTGGCTCAGACCGAATGCCAGTATGGCTACTACTCCAAGTCGAGCTCGTACTTGTTCTGTGTTGGTGAGTAGGGCAATTGCGATTATCACCAGCCCCAGAGCGAGTATGTGAAATCCCCAGGCCAATTCGACCACAGCAGCGATTTCAGCTTCTTTTTCTGTCAGCGTTGTTTCTGGCCAATATGCGGCCGCACCAGAGACAGTGTCCCCTGATAGAGCACC
>CBFHOK010000010.1:0-51743 GCA_965657575.1 Microbacteriaceae bacterium
GGCCTTCTTGGAGTTTTTATAGCAGGCGCCATTCCTTGGCTCGAGGCAGTTGGGGTAATCCCGGTTGGAATCCTGTTCGGCCTGAACCCGTTCTGGACGATAACGCTTGCCTTTAGTGGGAATGCGATTACCACCTTTGCATTTGCTTATTCATCTCAAGCGGTGATGAACCGCATGAAAAAGCGCGGCAGGCCAGAGGGTAAGAACATGGCAAGGGCAAGAAGGGTTTTTTCTCGTTATGGCATCTGGGGAATGGCTTTTGTCGGGCCGCTGCTAATCGGCTCCCAAATCGCCGCAGCTCTAAGTGTTGCGCTGGGTGTGAGTGCATTCAAATCGGCAATGGTCATAAACACTGGAATGGTTCTGGTTGGAACCATCATTGGTGTTTTGACTGCCTTGGCTGTTTCCTAGGGCTCTAAGCGGTTAGGGCCTCGGAATAGGAAGCTAGCCTCACGGATGTTTGGAAGATCCAGTAGTAGCATCAAAACCCTGGTGAGGCCCATACCAAAACCACCGTGCGCGGGAACTCCGTAGCGGAAGAAGTTTAGGTAGTTATCCAATCCTTCTGGTTCCAATCCCTTTTGTTTGATCTGCTCGATTAGAACATCAACACGATGTTCACGCTGAGCACCGGTGGTAATTTCAGTTCCCTTCCAAAGAAGGTCATAGCTCTTTGTTAGCTCTGGGTTGTCCTCATGGCGCATGTGATAAAAAGGCCTGATTTGGTGGTGGTAGTCGGTCAGGAATACAAACTCGTGGCCGAGTTCCTCTTTGGCATAGGCAGAGATTTGACGCTCTCCCTCAGGATCTAAATCACCATCGGCTCTTGGGACTTCGTAGCCACGCTTTTTGAGAATTTCATGAGCTTCAGCGAGCGGGATCCTCGGGAAAGGCGCGGTTGGCACTGTGATTTCAACATCTAAAAGCTCTTTGATTTGCTCACCGTATTTTTCTTTGACGGCACTGATTGCTGAAATCATCAACTGCTCTTGAATATCCATGATGTCGGTATGGGAGTCGATATAGCTGACCTCCATATCCACTGACACAAACTCAGTTGCGTGGCGGGCAGTGAAGCTTGGGTCTGCTCGGAACACAGGTCCAATTTCAAAGATCTTTCCAAGGCCCGAGGCCATAGCCATTTGTTTATAAAACTGCGGGGATTGGGCGAGGTAGGCATGACCCTCGAAGTATTCGAGCTTGAAAAGCTCTGCGTGAGACTCGCTTGGTGAGCTCATAAGCTTCGGGGTGTGGATTTCGGTGAAGTCGTTCTCTAACCAGTATTTGCGCCAGCTGGCTTCAATCTCTGTCTGCACCTTGGTCATCAGTCGCATCTCTGGGCGTCGGTAGTCCAGGAATCTCCAGTCCAAGCGCTTATCAATGCTGGTGTCTTCAGCGATTGGAGACTCTGGCAAGGACATTGATTCGATTTCTAAGGACTCAAGCAGAATCTCAATGCCACCGAGCTTTACTCGCTCGTCGTGTTTGAGTTGACCCTTGATTCTCACAAAGCTTCCATCGGTGATAGTTGAAACAAGTGCTGCTAACTCATCGTCTTCACTCGGCTTTGGATAGGTGACCTGAACCGAGCCAGTTTCATCTCTGATGATCAGAAACTGGATTCTTTTTTGATCCCTAAGCGTTTCCAACCAGCCAGCAATACTGACCTTGCCGTCCTGCATTGAGGGGAGTTTTGAGATTTGTGATCTGTTTTCCAATTGAGCGCCTTCTCTGTTTCAGCAAATCACAAGTTTAGCTTGGGTAAACTTGTTATATGTCCGCCAATCACCTGCACTTTGTCCGCCACGGCCAGGTATTTAATCCAGACGGCGTTATCTATGAGCGAATTGAAGGCTTTGGCCTTAGCGATAAGGGTTGGAAAATAGCCAGCATTGCCGCTGAAAAATCCCACGAGATGGACATCACGAGAGTTGTCAGCTCTCCATTGCAGCGAACCAGAGAGAGTGTGAAACCCTGGTTAGACAACACAGGCTTAGAGCTTGAGGTGGATGCCAGAGTGATTGAAAACTGGAACAAGTTGAAAGGGCTGAGGCCCGGGGCAAAGACTTTGGTCAAAAAACCTTGGTTACTCAGGCATTTTCACAACCCAATGAAACCCAGTTGGGCGGAGCCATACATTGAAATTCAAGCAAGGATGCTGGAGGCCGCTCGGGATTTATGGGAGACGACACCCAGCGGTGATGTCGTAATTGTTTCGCATCAGCTTCCGATTGTGATGCTGCAGAGAACGGCTCAGGGAGCACCACTGGCGCATGATCCTAGAAAACGTGAGTGTGAGCTATCAAGTATTTCGAGCTTCAAGTTCATCGATGACAAGTTGGAGCTGGTGAGCTACTCGGTGCCATGGATGGATGCTGGAGTAAAGCTTTGAAGCCTGGGATATTCACCCGGATTGTTGCCCTCACGATTGCCGTGATGATGGTTGCCAGTTTTGTTTTGGTGCTAGCTGGATGTTCGGCCAATGACCCGCTAGCGGAGCAGTTCCGAGAGGGTGGAAACAAAAACTACATCGCAGGTGATGGCACCGTAACTGAGTATTCAGAAGAAAACCGGCCAGAGGCGAAAGCGTGGGGCGGGATTACTGAAAGCGGTGACCGAATCGACTCCGTGCAGCTTGAGGGTGTTGTGACAGTCATGAACTGGTGGTACGCAGCATGCGCTCCATGTCGTGATGAGGCTCCCGATTTAGTTGCTCTCAGTGAAGAGTTTGCCGAAGATGGCGTTCAGTTCATTGGCGTCAATGTTCGTGACACCCAAGAGACCGCTTTGGCTTTTGCAAGAAACTTCCAGGTGACATATCCATCAATTATGGATGCCCAATCAGGTGCCGTTTCGTTGGCGTTCACCGGTGTTGTCACCCCGCAGGCTGTTCCAACAACGCTGGTGATTGATGCAGACGGCAGAGTGTCATCAAAGATTTTGGGAAGAATCGACAGGTCGATTTTGGCTGAACTGATTGAAACGGCCATCGAGCGATGAACATCGCTGAGATTGTCCTGAACGGGGCGTTGATTGTTGCCCTACCGCTGGCACTTTTGGCGGGGTTGGTTTCCTTTGCATCACCTTGCGTTTTGCCTCTGGTCCCCGGCTATCTCGGATATGTCTCTGGGATGAGCCAAGCCAAATCCCGGGTGGTCTTGGGTTCTGTTTTGTTTGTCGCTGGCTTTGCTGTTGTCTTCGTGGGCTTTGGAAGTTTCTTTGGTGCAGCGGGTGCATTTTTAGCAAGCGGTAATATCTGGCTGAATCTTGTTGCCGGATCTTTGGTTGCAATTTTGGGTCTTGCTTTGATGGGTAATTTTGGTTTTTTGCAAAAAACCATCAAGAGTTCTTATCGGCCAAAGGTCGGATTAGCCGGAGCGCCAATTCTGGGAATGGTGTTTGCCATTGGCTGGTCTCCTTGCATTGGACCAACTCTGGCTGCTGTTTTGACTCTTGCCGGTCAGTCAGGTTCAGCTGAGCGAGGGGCGATTTTGGCATTTGGATATGCGTTGGGTTTGGGAATTCCATTTATTTTGCTGGCTGCGGGATTTTCTTGGGCATCAGGTTCTGTTGATTTTCTAAAGCGCAACATTCGGGTTGTGAACATATTTGGTGGATTACTACTGGTTGTTTTGGGAGTGATGATTGCCACAGGAGTTTGGAACATATTGGTCAATTGGATGCAGGGGTGGATAAGTGACTTCGTACCGGCCATCTGATTATGAGCTCACTCGCGAAGAGCGCGAGCTAGAGCAAGCTCCGAAGCAGACAAAGTTTGGGGCAAGCGGTTGGGCACGCTGGATTTGGAGACAGCTGACCAGTATGAAAACAGCGCTGGTGCTTTTGTTGCTACTTGCTATTGCCAGTGTTCCCGGATCTGTCTATCCACAGCGAAGTGCTGACCCAAACGGTGTCAGACTGCAGTTTGAGGAAAACCCGGAGTTAGCTGAGGTTTTGGATGCCTTGCAGATGTTTGATGTCTATACCTCCGTTTGGTTCAGCGCTATTTACATCTTGCTGTTTATTTCCTTGATCGGATGCGTTATCCCAAGAACTCAAGTTCACTGGAGAGCGATGCGGGCAAAACCTGTGAAGACACCGGTGAACCTCAAAAAGATGAGTGCGTACCACGTCCAATCAGGAAGTGCTGCAGACCTTGAGCAGGCTGCCAAGGTTTTGAAAAAACAGGGCTACCGAGTTGACCTCAAAAAAGACTCGGTTAGTGCTGAAAAGGGTTATCTTCGAGAGACCGGAAACCTGATTTTTCACTATGCATTGATTGCCGTTTTGATTGCAGTCGGTGCCGGTGGAGGAACTAGCTATATCGGACAGCGGGTGCTGGTCGAAGGAGACATGTTCGTCAATAACCTGGCAAGCTACGACAGCTTCTCTCCTGGGACTTTTTACGACCCGAACAACCTCTATCCGTTCAGCATGCGGCTAGATGATTTTGAAGTCACATACGACTTACAAAACGCAGCCAACTTGGGAACGCCAATTGATTTCAAGGCAAGCGTGACTGTGTTTGATGAAAACGGTGAAACCCAGGGTCAGGTGAAAGTAAACGAACCACTGGAGCTTCCTGGCACTGGAATCTATCTGATGGGCAATGGATTTGCGCCTGTTGTCACAGTTCGCGATGGAGACGGAGCAGTTGCCTTTTCGGGGCCCGTGATCTTCTTGCCACAAGATGGCAATATGACCTCCCTTGGCGTTATCAAAGCTCCAGATGCTAACCCTGAACAAATTGGTCTCATTAGCTTTTTCTATCCAACTGCCGACCAGTTGCCCTCTGGTGCCTACACATCGATCTACCCAGACCCTTTTGATCCGTTATTGACAGTCAATGCATACATCGGCGACCTTGGGTTGGATGACGGTGTCCCAAGAAATGTTTATGCGCTGGATGTGACTGACATGGCTGAGGTTGCTGGAAGAAATTCTGACAACCCGGGTCTTGAACTAAGGCCGGGTGACAGGGTTGAGATACCCGGAGGATACGGTTCGGTGAGCTTTGATGGGCTGACCAGATACGCAGCTTTTGATATCGCTAATAACCCAGGGGGCTTTTGGATATTGCTTTCTGCACTTACAGCCCTTGCGGGTTTGATTGCGAGTTTGCTGATACCTAGGAGAAGAATTTGGGTGAAGGCGGTTGAAGGTGAGAAAATTGAAATTGCTGCCCTTGCTCGAGGTGATGATCCAAGACTTGAAGACGTGGTGAGCGATTTGGGCAAGAAACTAGCGGGAGGAAAAGTTGGAAATTAACATCAACGAGCAGCTCAGCCAGTATTCACTATTGGTTGTTTATGCATCGATGGCGCTTTTGGCAGTTTCCTTCCTGCTCTCAACTTTGCACCTTGCAAACACCACCTCAGCCGAGGCTGAGTCTGAGCAGGCTGAGGGTGATGTTTTGGTGAAAACCAAGACCAAGCAGAGCTCGATGATGAAAAACGCAGGGCTTTGGGTAATGGGTGTTGCAACCGTTGTTCTAGGTATTGGCGTCACGATGCGTGGGTTTGCCGCCCAGCGAGTTCCGTGGGCGAATATGTATGAATTTGCGATTAGCTCAACGCTTGTAATTTTGATGATTTATTTGATGAGCCTTTATCTCAAAGAGGTGCACTTCATTGCTCCGCTGGTTAGTGGTTTCTCACTGTTGTCGTTGGGAGTTGCAACAAGTCTGTTCTATGTTCAGGTAGCGACGGTTATGCCTGCTTTGCAGAGCTACTGGCTTGTAATCCATGTGATTGTGGCAGTTTTGGCAACCAGCTTTTTCTATATTGCAGCCGCACTTCACATCACCTACCTGGTCCGCAGAGCCAGCTGGTCACAAGGAAACAGCAACGGCCTGCAGCGGGTAATCAGTCACTTCCCCTCGGCAGATACGCTTGACCGCTTTGCGTATCGGTTCATCATTGTTGGCTTTGTTTTGTGGTCGTTTACCTTGATTGCAGGTGCTATTTGGGCTGAGCGTGCTTGGAATCGTTACTGGGGCTGGGATACCAAAGAGGTTTGGACGTTTATTATCTGGGTTGTCTATGCAGGGTATTTGCACGCCAAGGCCACCAGAGGCTGGACCGGCAAGCGTGCTGCCTATCTAGGTCTAATTGGATTCGGTGCCGTGCTGTTTAACTTCACGATTGTGAATCTGTTCTTTGAAGGCTTGCACGTCTATTCAGGGCTATAAAGCTCTTCATAGCAAGCAGTTAGCCTTTCTTGCCAGCGAGCAGTTGTTTCTTTGTCTGCCCTGAGTGATTCTAAGCGGTCTCTGTCTGGGGTTATTTCAACAGCCTCCATTGGAAGATCATCAACTAGGTCTTGAACAAACAACGAAGAGGTTCCAAGACCCGGATCAAAGCCTGAATCCAATGCGCATGCAAGCCAGATGCCAGCGTTTAGTCCAATAGCACTTTCCAAAGCAGACGAAACAACCAGCGGGATGGTTACGTTTTGGGCTATGTCTAAAATCGCTGAGATTCCGCCAAGCGGTTGCCACTTCACCACCATTAGGTCCGCCGCCTGTTGGCTGTCAACCTCAAAGGGGTCGGAGTGTTTTCTGATGGACTCATCGGCTGCTATCAGCACTCCAAGCTCTTGAGACTGTATTTCTGCTCTGAGTCTGGTTAGCTCCTCGATGGTTTTCACTGGCTGTTCTAAGTAATCAAGGTTGACACCAGTTTGTTTGAGCCAATAGATCAACTCCATGCTCGAATCAATGCTTAGCCCTCCATTGGCATCCAGTCGGATTTTTGATTCTGGATAAAGCTCAATGGTTTTCTGAATTCTTTTGAGATCTTCAGTTCTTGGTTGACCTGCTTCAGCAATTTTGATCTTGATGGTGTTTAGGTGTTTATAACCACCGAGCACTCCGTCTACCTCATCTTCGCTGACAGCGGGAAGGGTTGCGTTTGGGGTGATTGAGTTTGTTTTTATTTCAGGTCTTGGCTTTGTTAGCCATTCAATGCTGGCTTTCAGCCATTTGGAGGATTCCAGAGTTGAATACTCTGGGAATGGTGACCACTCACTGAATCCATTCTCCGATTCAAAGATCATCAGCTCTCGATGACTGAGTCCCCTGAAAGGGGTTTTCAAAGGCATTGATAGCACCATTGAATTTTCTAGAAGTGCTTTTAGCTCGGTCACTGAATTAGTCTAGAGAAATGGCGAAAAAGGTTTCAGAGATTTTTGATGCGAGTGTTTGGCATGAGGTTGATGGTTTTACCCTCACTGACATCACCTATCACCGGCATAACTCGCTTGGTGTAGTAAGGGTTGGCTTTGACAGACCAGAGGTTAGAAACGCATTCAGACCAGAAACAGTTGATGAGCTTCATGAGGTTTTAGAACACGCTCGAGTATCCAGTGATGTCGGGGTTGTGTTGCTAACTGGCAATGGACCGTCCACCAAAGACGGCGGCTGGGCTTATTGCTCCGGCGGTGATCAAAGAGTCCGAGGTGATAGCGGTTATCAATACGGGGGAGACGGTGCTGGAAGGCTGCATATCTTAGAAGTCCAGAGACTGATTAGGTTTATGCCGAAGGTTGTTATAAGCCTGGTGAGTGGTTGGGCTGCTGGTGGTGGGCATAGCCTGAACGTTGTTAGTGATCTCAGCATTGCAAGCCGAGAGCACGGCAGGTTCAAACAAACCGATGCCGATGTTGGAAGTTTTGATGCAGGTTATGGAAGCGCATATCTAGCAAAACAGGTAGGGCAGAAAGTTGCCCGTGAGATTTTCTTCCTAGCCGAGGAGTATTCGGCTGAGCGGGCTTATGAGATTGGCTTGGTAAACAAAGTTGTTCCGCATGCTGAGTTAGAAAAAACAGGCATTGAATACGCCGAGCAGATTCTTTCGAAGTCCCCAACTGCTATTCGAATGCTGAAATATGCAATGAATCTTCCCGATGATGGATTGGTGGGCCAACAACTGTTTGCAGGAGAGGCCACCAGGTTGGCCTATGGAACAGACGAGGCTAAAGAGGGTAGGGATGCGTTTTTAGAAAAGCGCAAGCCCGACTGGTCAGCCTTCCCCTGGCATTTCTAATGCGCAAGCTAGTTCAAATCCCAGCAAATAAAACCTTTGAGGTTTTGCTTGCGCTAACTGATGCGCTTGAAGGTGGTGATGCGTTATTTGTTGGTGCTCCTGAGGTGAATGGAATTGCATCAGTTGAAGATCTGCCTAAACAAGTTCACGACAACACGGCAGTTGTGATCAAATCAAGCGGTTCAACTGGCAGACCAAAACTGATTGAGCTTTCAGCAAAGGCCATGATTGCCTCGGCAAATGCAACAGAGCAGCGCATTGGCAGCGGTCAGTGGTTACTAACCCTTCCCGTAAATTACATCGCAGGGCTAATGGTCTTGGTGAGGTCAATCAGGGCCGATAAACAACCGGTATTGATGAACACCCAGTTGCCCTTTACTGCAGAGGCCTTTGTCCGTGGAGCATCTCTGATGGATGAGGGCAAGAGGTATTTATCGCTTGTTCCAACACAACTTGCAAGGTTGGCAGAGGCAATCGATTCAGACCCGATGGTTTATAGCTCTCTTAGAAAATTCGAAAGTGTTCTCATAGGCGGACAGCGAAGTGATTTCGCCGTCATGCAGAAACTCAAAGCCATGGGCATAAACCTGATTTCGACCTACGGGATGACTGAGACAAGTGGTGGTTGTGTTTATGACGGGGAAACAATTGGCGATACACAATTGCGACTAAACGGGGATCTCTTGGAAGTCTCCGGATCAGTTTTGGCAAATGGATTGCCCCAGTGGTTTTCAACCAATGACCTTGCCAGGTTTGATACAAGTGGCAAATTAGAGATTTTGGGAAGAGCGGATCGGGTGATTATTTCTGGAGGACTAAAAGTTTCACTGGATCGAGTCGAGGAAATCTCACGTGAGATTGCTGGAGTGAGCGAGATTGCCGCCGTTGGGATTGAAGATAAAGAGTTTGGCTCTCGGGTAGCGATTGGCTTTGAGGGAACACCTGAAGTAAGTGAAGCGATTGCAGAGCATTTAGTTGAGATTATTGGTCGTGAGGCAAAGCCTAAAAAGATTCGTCAGTTTAGGGATTTGCCAAGGCTTGATTCTCAGAAACTGGATATGCAGCGAATTCAGCAATTGATGGCTGAGTAGCATTGGATGATGGCCTCAATATCTGACTGGGTGAGTGGTGCAAGGGTTAGGACCCTGCCACTAGCTTTCTCGCCAATAATTCTGGGCTCGGCTATTGCTGCCTCTATCGATGGTTTTGATTTGCTCATCGCCATCCTGGCGCTGTCGGTGGCCGTGTTTTTGCAACTGGGTGTGAATTACTCAAATGATTACTCAGACGGCATTCGTGGAACTGATGAGTACCGCGTTGGCCCACCAAGACTTACCGGAAGCGGCACAGTTGAGCCAAAGAAGGTTCTCAGGGCGGCAATCGGATTTTATCTGTTGGCAGCGCTGAGTGGTCTAGCGATTGTAGTTATTACCGCCCAGTGGTGGATGCTTGTTGTTGGGCTATTTGCCATCTTGGCTGCCTGGTATTACACCGGAGGGCGAAACCCTTATGGTTATGCAGGGCTTGGTGAGCTAAGTGTCTTTGTCTTTTTTGGACCAGTGGCGACTTTGGGAACATCCTTTGCTCAAACCTTGGTTTTTCAGGCTGATGCGCTGATTGCGGGTGTCGGTCTTGGTTCAATTGCAGCTGCTGTTTTGGTGACTAATAACATTCGAGATATTGACACTGACAGGCAGGCTGGCAAGCGAACACTGGCTGTTTTCATGGGCTCAAAAGCCAGTAAGTCACTTTTTCTGTTTTTGATCTGGCTTCCAATGATTATTACCCTGCCTTATGTAATTGCCTACCCTGCGGCAATACTTAGTTGGTTGGTTTTAGTACTTGTGATTCCGCTTAGCTTGCTGGTGCCAACGGCAAAGAAACCAAAAGAGCTTATTTTGGCTTTGAAGCTAACCAGCTATGCCTCAGTTGCGTGGGCTGTCACCTTGGCTATCGGCATCAGTTTGGTTAGTTTCTAATTCGTCAAGCAATTCATTTTCATAATCGCTATCAGCATCTTTTGCAGAAGTTTTGTGAAGCTTTTCACTGATCTGCCTTCTTTGCTTGTCTAAAAACACAAGTGAGATGGCAAATGATGTTACCGCTGCAATAATTGCGGAGAAGTAGGGGTTGAAATTTAGTAGGGCGAGGACGATGAAAATCCCAAAAAACAGACCAAGGCGGGTCAGGGTATAAAAAATCCAGGGGTTTTTCATAAGTACAAGTCTAATTCTTAGGGAGGTTAGGGTTAACACATGGCACGGTTATTGATTGTTCTTGCAGTGGTGGTTGTCGCATTTAGCGTTTTCACAACCGTCTATGCAGCAACTGCCGATAAAACCCGTGTCAGGGCGATGCCTAAGTGGGCATGGGTTTTGATGTGTTTATTCATCCCAATTGTCGGTGGGGCTTTGTATTTATGGCTGGGGATGCCCAAAAAAGAGGGTGGCAGTGGTCTTGGAAAGAAAAAGCCAAGTATTGCACCCGATGACGACCCAAGATTTTTAAGGGATATGCAGAGGCGTCTGAGAGATCAGAACAAGAAGCGTCGAAAGAAAAACGACGATGACGATAAAAAATGAGCAGTCAATCACTGGCTGATCAAATCATCGCCCTAGTCTCCTCAGCAGGCGTAAGTGATTTCTTCATCTCCCCTGGCTCTCGAGGCCAAGCTTTGGTTTTGGCAGCTGATGAACTAAAGCAAAAAAAGCTTGCCCAGACCTTTGTTCGAATCGATGAGCGAAGCATGTCTTTCACCGCCTTAGGAGCAAGTCTCAAATCAGCCAAACCGACAGCAATGATTGTTACCAGTGGCACAGCCGTTGCCAATTTGCATCCGGCAATGCTGGAGGCTCACCACGCAGGCATTCCGCTTATTGCAATCACTGCTGATAGGCCGGTAAGGCTCCGCGGCAAGGGAGCTAATCAGACAACACTGCAGCCGGGGATATTCGATAGTCGTGTGGTGGATTTTGTGGATGTTCAATCACTTGATGATGTCTCATTTGCAAAGCAAAAACTGATTGAAGCTGTCGCTAAAAACCAGCCTTTGCAGATAAACGTTTGCTTTGATCTGCCCCTGAGTTCAACCTCAAAGGCTTCAGAGTTTTTAGAGATCCTAGAAATACCGAAAACAAACCCAGCTATCACCGAGATTGATTGCAACTCAAACGGAGTCGTGATCGCAGGAGCTGGTGGCGATGCTGCAAGAAAGTTTGCTGAAGATGCCAACTGGCCACTGTTTGCTGAACCAAGCAGTGGTGCAAGGAGAGGTAATCAGGTAATCACTAATTATGCGGAGCTTCTAAGCACCCTACTTGCAGAAAAAATCCAAAAGCTAGTGGTGTTTGGAAAGCCGACACTAAATCGATCGGTGGTGAACTTAATTTCTAATCAGCACGAGATAACGGTGGTTGGTTCTAGGTATGGGAATTTTGATATTGCCGATAACGCCAAGCAGTTTGAAGCGGTGACTGCTATTGGCTCAGCCGATGCAGCTTGGCTAGCTGAATGGAAAACGGAAGCATCGGCAAGCGACTCCCGTCAGCAATTGATTACAAAGATCTGGGAGAAAACCTCAATTGAGGACAATGTTTATCTTGGGGCATCAAAGATGATCAGGGTCGCAGACAGCGTTGCGCCTGCCAAGGACATAAAGGTTTTTAGCAACAGAGGCTTGGCAGGAATCGATGGGTCAGTTTCAACCGCCATTGGTATTGCTATGAATACCTCAGGCATCACCCGAGCAATTATTGGTGACCTAACAGCAATACACGATCTTGGTGGCATGAACCTCAGCGGATTGGATGTGAAGAATCTGCAGTTGTGGGTGGTCAATGATGGCGGGGGAAAGATCTTTGAGCAACTAGAGGTCAAGCAAGAGGTCTCTGCAGAGGTGTTCGATAAGTATTTTCAAACCCCACAACAGGTTAGTTTTGAAAAAATCTCCAGCGCGATGGGCTGGAATTATGAGTTGATTGAATCGGAGCAAGATATCGATCACGGGCTCGATCTTGAAGGGCCTGTTCTGATTGAGTTCAGACCTTAGTCGAATGCACTTCTGACGGCTTTGAACTTCAGCTTTGTTTCACTCAGTTCAGCTTCTGCTTCACTTCCACTAACAATCCCACACCCAGCAAAGGCGCGAATCTGGTTTTCCTCGATTCTTCCCCCTCGCAAAGCTATTGCTAGCTCACCACTGCCATTCGAGCCAACCCAGCCAACAGGTCCTGCATAAACCCCACGATCAAATGGCTCCAGTTTGGAAATGAGATTCTGAGCCTGCAACCTCGGTGTCCCCGCTACCGCTGCGGTTGGATGCAGAGCACTCGCAACCTCAAGAATTGAGGAGTCAGAGTTCAACTTGGCATGAACATCAGTAGCCAGATGCCAAACATCTGGAAGCTGCAGACTAAATGGCGTCTGGTCAGCCTCAACGGTTTCAACAAACGGCGTTATTGCCCTGACAATTGAGTCAACTGCGAAGTTGTGCTCGTGAAGGTTTTTTGCGGAGTGAGAAAGACCATCTGCAATTGCTCTGTCAACGTCGGGGTCGGTTCCTCGACCTGCGGTACCAGCCAACACCCTTGCCGAGAACTCTCTGTTTGAAGATCTCAACAACAACTCAGGACTTGCTCCAAAGTTGCCATCAATCGAATACACCCAGCAGGATGGGAAGCGCCTCCGAAGCCTGCCAATAGCGTCTCTGATATCAAAACCAGCAGGTTTATCGCTGATGAGATCTCTTGCAAGAACCACCTTTGAAATCTCTCCGTCGTCAATTTGGCTGAGAGCTTTTTCGACAGTGGAGATAAAACCTTCTTGGGTTTGCTCTCCCTGGCGAAAATTTAGTTTTTGAGAAACTGCAGGGGAAGCTTCTGGCCACTGTGCGTCTTGATTGAAACTTGCAATCCAAGTCTTGTCGCTTCGAATAATCAGCATTGTTTCCGGAACAATCAAAACTGATTCGAATTGGCTCTGGGGACTGAAAGTTATGGCGACAAATGCGTTTATCGAACCGGCTGATGAATCAACCTCGCCGATGACCTCAATGTCTTTGCTGAAATCACTGAATTGCGAAGCCAGTTCCTGGAAGCGGTTTTCTCCGTTTGCGCTAAAGCGAGCTTTTTCACCCAGACCAATCATCAGGTTTTCTCCGCGAGCAAACACCTGAGCACCGTCGGGAATCCCAACGGAGTCAAAGTTTTTCTCGGTGAGGAAGTATTTCAACTAAAACTCTTTCTGATAATTGTCAGCTATCTGCAACAGAGCTATTCAACTAAAGCAGACGGTGACTTATTCTGTAAACGTGAAAAAAGTTGCAATTGGTGTTATCTCTTTGGGGAGTTTGCTGTTCCCGGGAAGAGCTTTGGCCGAGGAGCAAGATAACCAAAGAGAAATTCCACCGGTTGAACTTACACCTGAATCAACCATCAACCCGTTAGAGGCAGAACCTATCGACAAATCAGAGATTGTCATCAGTCAACAAACCCCTGTTGAAGAATTGGCGTCTTTTATGGGGCCTGTGATGCTGGGGCTAACAGCAATAGTGGTTTGGTTGGCAATTTGGACCTGGTCAAAGGCGGTTGATGAAATACATCCGCCCGAGCGTGGTTAGACTTTCCTAGTGAGTAAAGCGGATATGCAGAAACGGCCCGAAGAGGTCTCCCGCATGTTCGACGAGGTCGCAGAGACCTATGACCGAACAAATGACATCTTGAGCTTGGGTCAATCAAAGCTTTGGCGCAAAGCTGTTAGAAACCTAATCAACCCCAAATCAGGACAAAGAATCCTAGATCTGGCTGCTGGGACCGGAACTTCTTCAATGGCATTGCTCGCCGATGGTGTTCAGGTGGTTGCAGCTGATTTCTCAAAAGGAATGCTCGAGGTTGGCAAGAAAAAGCACCCAGAGTTGGAGTTTGCTTTCGCCGATGCGACCAAGCTTCCATTCAAAGATGCCGAGTTTGATGCGGTGACTATTTCCTTTGGAATCAGAAATGTTGAAAATGTCGACAAAGCGCTTTCTGAGATGTTCAGGGTTACCAAACCCGGTGGGGTGATTGTCGTTTGTGAATTTAGTCATCCGAAGGGTTTATTCGGTTGGCTTTATAAGTTTTATCTAAGAAGAGTTTTGCCAACCGTAGCGAAGCTAGTTGCCAAAAACCCAGAGGCTTATAGCTATCTCGGTGAATCGATTGAGGCATGGCCAAAACAGGTTGAGTTCGCCGAGCAGATAGAAGCCTCAGGATTTGAAAATGTTGGTTTCAAAAACCTAAGTCTTGGAATCGTTGCGGTTCACTATGGGGAGAAATCATGAGTCTTCCCAAACAGATGAGAAAAATTGCCGATCGAGCCCTGGTCAATGATCTGGAAAAGGGCTTAGAGCAAGTAGAAGAACTAATCAGAAAATCAATTGCCAACACCGACAGGCTGTTGGATGAAACCTCCAATCACCTAGTTGAGGCTGGTGGCAAACGGATGCGTCCTGTGTTGACCTTGCTCTGCTCACACCTTGGGGATTCAACCAAGCAAGAGGTAATTCAGGCAGCCACCGTTATTGAGCTGACTCATCTGGGGACTTTGTATCACGATGATGTGATGGACGAGGCTGATTTGAGGCGCGGAGTCCCAACGGCTCATTCGATATGGGGCAACAGTGTTGCGATTTTGACGGGTGATGTTTTGTTCGCGAGGGCAAGCCAGGTAGTTAGCGGTTTGGGCCAACAGGCTCTTTTGATGCAGGCGCAGACTTTCGAAAGACTAGTTCTTGGACAGCTGCATGAAACCATCGGTCATGAACAACACGATGAATTGGATTTTTATATTCAGGTTTTGAAGGACAAAACCGGTTCCTTGATTGCTCTCGCTGCTCAACTTGGTGCTTTGCTGGCTGACGCCGACGAGGATTACCTAAAACCACTTGGCGAGTTTGGTGAGGCTGTTGGAGTTGCCTTTCAGCTGATGGATGACGTAATTGACATCCAAAGCGATGATGATGACTCGGGCAAGTTTCCTGGGACTGATCTAAGGGCAGGGGTTCCAACCCTTCCAGTAATCTTGCTTCGGAAGAAAACCGATAAAGATTCAATTGAATTGGTTGAGCTAATTGATTCTGGTTTGGATTCTGATGCTGATCTAGAAACAGCAGTTGAAAGACTGCGTGAGCATCAGGTTATGGAAGAATCAATGGCTGCGGCGGTGGAATGGGCTGAGAGAGCAAAGACTTCTCTGAAGCCACTGCCAGATGGAAGTGTGAAAAAAGCACTCGAGGCATTTGCCGATGCAGTGGTCGAGCGCAAGGGATAGCAAAGGAAAGCTTTTTGGACAAGCTACGTGTGGCGATTGTTGGCGCCGGTCCGGCGGGCATTTATGCCTCAGATTTGATTCTCAAGGCTGAGCGAGACTTTGATGTCTCAATAGACCTGTTTGATTTATTGCCAACACCCTATGGATTGGTTCGCTACGGTGTCGCTCCCGATCACCCAAGAATCAAAGGCATTGTCAATGCGCTCTTTGAGGTTTTGGATAAAGGCGATATTAGGTTTTTTGGAAATGTCGAATATGGCAAAGACCTGACTCTTGATGACCTAAAAAATCACTACCACGCAGTGATTTTTGCAACTGGAGCCATCCGAGATGCTGATTTGAATATCCCCGGTATTGAACTCGATGGAAGTTACGGTGCTGCCGATTTTGTCAACTGGTATGACGCTCATCCAGATTTCCCAAGAGAATGGCCACTGGATGCGAAAGAGGTTGCAGTCATTGGCAACGGAAACGTTGCCCTTGATGTTGCCAGGATGCTGATCAAGCTTCCAGATGACCTATCAAGCACCGAGATTCCCCCTCATGTTGAAAAAGGCCTCAGGGAGTCAAAGATTACCGATGTTCACGTATTTGGAAGACGTGGTCCCGCGCAGGTTAAGTTCAGCCCGCTGGAACTGCGCGAGGCTTTGGCAGTTGAGGGTGTTCAGTCAATTGTTTATGACGAGGATTTTGAATACGACGAGGGCAGCAAAAGCCAAATGGAGCAGAGTAATCAGACCAGGGTTATGGTGAAAACCCTGGAGGGATTGCGTGAAAATCCTCAACCGGAAAGTCCTCGAAGGCTGCACCTTCACTTCCTATCAACCCCTGAGCAAATCACAGGTGATGGCAAGGTAGAGGGAATCAAGATCAGAAGAAACCATTTGGATGGAAATGGTGGAGTGGTTGCAACCGATGAGGTCAGGGAGTATTCGGTGCAGGCTGTTTATAGAGCCGTTGGGTATTTCGGATCTCCGCTATCTGAGATCCCCTTTGATGAAAAACACGGTGTCATTAATAACGATGGTGGCCGGGTATTGGATGAAAACGGTGAGCAGGTCCAGGGGGTTTATGCAACCGGTTGGATCAAGCGCGGACCTATTGGCCTGATTGGTCACACAAAAGCCGACGCGATCGAAACCATCGGGCACTTGCTCAATGAAAAACACAACTGGTGGAAACCAACAAACCCTCAAGAAAACGCGGTGACCGAGCTATTGGAATCTAAGGGTGTCAAATTTGTCAGCTGGGATGGTTGGCTGAAGGAAAACACCGAGGAGCTCAGGCGTGGAGAACTATCGGGACGTGAGCGGGAGAAATTATTTGACCGCGATGAAATGGTAGATATCGCGAACAGCTAGCATTTAGCTATGCCGTTGAAAGCTTTATTGTAAAGAGACGAAATCCCAGCTGCATTTCTTAGAGAAGCGATAGAGAGCGAGCGATGAATGATCACCCGCATAAATAATTCTTCTATCAGTTACGCCTGGGGCTCAACTCATTTGATTCCAGATCTGGTTGGTTTCGAGGAAACAGAGACTCCGATTGCGGAGATGTGGTTTGGGACGCATCAGTTCTCAACTGCGAAAACTGAGAGCGGTAAACCTCTTAGCGAAATAACCGAGCTTGGATTCATGGTGAAGTTTTTGGCAGCTGCTGCCCCACTTTCAATCCAAGCTCACCCAAACAAAGACCAAGCAAAGCTCGGTTTTGCTGAAGAAAACAGTGCTGGAGTTAAACTCTCTGACCCGCAAAGAATCTTCAAAGACGAAAACCACAAGCCCGAGATCTTGATTGCAGTTAGTCCCTTCAGAGTGCTTAGCGGATTTAGAAAGATTGAAGATATTAACCAGGAGATAGCAGAGCTCGCGGCAAAGGATGCAAGGCTTGAAGCGTGGCAACAATCTGCCAAAACACTCAGTGAGCATTTTGATTACATCTTCCAAGAACTAGACCAGCAAGCACTTCAGGCGTTGCAAGAACATTCTGATTTGGTTGCCTTCCTTGCTGAGTTCTATCCAGGGGACAAAGGACTTGCGGTTGCTTTTTTGCTCAATGAGATCTTTTTGGCACCCGGCGAGGCGGTGTTTTTGCCAGCTGGAAATCTGCATGCATATCTTCAGGGTCTCGGCGTTGAGGTGATGGCATCCAGTGACAATGTGGTTCGAGGGGGACTAACCCCCAAGCATGTTGACCAGAAAAAGCTTAGAGAAATTACCGTTTTTGAATCGCTAAATCCGAAACTTGGGCCGATTGCGCTGCAGCACGGATTAGATGAATACGAACTTCCAATTGAGGATTTCAACGTTTATCGAATTGAGCCAAGTGGTCAGCAATTGATTGCCGATGTCGCGTTGCCCAGCGAGGCAATCTTGGTTTGTGTTGCAGGTGAGGTCACCGTTTCTAATTCACTAAACGAACGCGAAACCCTGAGTCGCGGAGAGGCTTGCTATATCTCATCGGATGCCAGGTTGGTTAGCTTTACTGGCTCCGGAACTGCCTTTTTAGCTACCGGTAATTAACAAACTGCAGATCAAGTTCCAGGTCCTTGCCCTTTAGAAGAGCAATGATTGCCTGCAAATCGTCTCTGGATTTTGAGCTAACCCTGATTTCTTCACCTTGAATCTGAGTCTTTGCGCCTTTCGGACCCTCGTCACGGATAATTTTGTTGATCTTTTTGGCATTTTCCTGATCGATTCCCTGCTTCATCGATCCTTCGATGCGGTATTCCTTGCCACTCGCCTGAGGCTCTGAGTGATCAAAGCTTTTTAGCGAGATGCCTCGCTTGATTAGCTTTGATTCAAAAACGTCCAAAACAGCCTTGACTCGGTCCTCACTGTTTGCCTTCAGCACAATCTTTTCCCCACTCCACGAGATGTCGGGGTCAACTCCTTTGAAGTCGTATCGCTGCTGGATTTCTTTCTTGGTTTGATTCAGGGCATTGTCTGCCTCTTGCTCGTCAACCTTGCTTACTATGTCGAATGAACTGTCTGCCATTTTTCTACCCTATCTGCGTTTTGCGGTTGAGCCTCTGATTAGTAACTCCACCGGCCACTCGTGGAATTCTTGCACGTTTAGTTTCTTATCCTTCAGGTCCTGATCGAACAAATCAGCCAGCATGTTGGCAGCCGCCGCTGCCTGCTCTCTGGGTTTTTGGTTGATTGTTGTCAGGTTATAAAAACCGCTCAGGTCGTGATTGTCCATGCCGATAACGCTTATGTCATCGGGAACTGAATAGCCCAGGTCTTTGGCAGCCTGAATTGCCCCGAATGCCATCTCATCACTTGCGCAGAATATCGCTGTTGGGGCGCTTCTGGGATCGCCCAGTATTTGTTTGGCTGCGTGATAAGCACCGGGGATTGTGAAATCAGCTTCTGCAAACCAGTTTTTTTGAAAGTCCAGCCCTGCTTCCATCAGCGCTTCTTTATAGCCGGTCTGACGAAGATAAGGCTGGTGGAATTCAAGTTCTGTTGAGGGGTTTCCGGTGATGATGCCAATTTCGGTGTGACCAAGGGAAAGCAGGTGTTGGGTCGCTAGCCTGCCGGCACCCTCATCGTCAATTCCCAGTGACCTGGCTCCTGTAATTGGACCACCGATGCCAACTATTGGCTTTCTAAGAGTGGTGAGGTTACTCAGCTCATCCTCGGATAGCTTCACGGCAATCGTTAAAACCCCGTCTACTCTTTTACGGAGCAAAAGCTCATTGAAAACCTGCGAGCGTTGATTCGGACCACCTTTGAGTGAATAAAAACTGACATCTAATCCTCGATCATTCAGCGCCTCGCTCAGTCCCTCGAGCACTACCGAGAAAAACCAACGGTCAACAAATGGGACCACCACGCCAACGTTTTTAGTCTTTCCGGTGGCGAGGGTATATGCAGAGGAGGAAGGGACGTATCCAAGCTCTTCAACTGCTTTGAACACTTTTTCTCTGGCAGCCTTCGAAACATGGGGCTTATCATTCAGGGCCCTGGAAACGGTTGCAGTCGAAACTCCTGCGTGGGCAGCGACTTCTTCGATTCCAACCATGAAAACAACTGTAAATGATTACAGTCGACTTTTTCAGCTATGATTGGAAATCGCGCTTAGCGCAATGGCAAGTTACCCAAGCGGCCAAAGGGATCTGACTGTAAATCAGCCGGCGTAGCCTTCGGGGGTTCGAATCCCTCACTTGCCACCACTGTTGTTAGCCTTGTATCTCAAGGCTATGAGAAGGAATCATGCAAAAATTCAGAGAATTCATAACCGGTAAATCAACTGCCTGGGTCACACTTTTGATAGGTCTCGGCTTTGTTGGTTTGGCTTTTGGCCCCCTAGCTTCTGCAGGTAATGACACCACCCCCGGTGCTGGATTGCCAGATGATGCCGAGTCGGTGTTGGTCAGCGAGTATCAGCAACAACTACCTAGCTCTGATGGAACTGCAGTGCTGATTCTTTATAGAACCACTGACGGTAGCGAATTCACTGAATCACAACTTGAGTGGGTGCAAGGTGAGTTTGACCCGCAGGTGATGATGCCAGCAGGGGGAGCAAACGAAAAGTTTTTGGACTACACATCCCTAGAGGTAAACGGTGAACCGTTTGTTCCGCTTGCAAGAATCGCTGAAGGCGGTGAGGCAGCAAGCATTACCGTGCCACTTGAGTCAACAGATAACTTTGACATCACCGATGAGCGAATCAATGAGATGCGAATCGTTGCATCCCAGGGAATGCCTCAGGGACTAGAGGCTTATGTAACAGGGCCGGAGGCTTTTGTTGCCGACCTTGGAAACATCTTCGCTGGCGCTGACTTTGCCATTTTGGGCGCATCGGTTTTGGTGGTTGCCTCTATTTTGCTAATTACTTACCGCTCACCAACGCTTTTGTGGGTGCCACTGTTGGTGGTTGTTGTGACTGACGCTATGGCTCAGCAGGTGGTAGTACCAGTGGCTGATGCCTTTGGAATCACCCTGACCGCCGACAACACCGGCATCTTGGCAGTGCTGGTCTTTGGAGCGGGAACGAATTATGCGCTGTTGCTGATTGCCCGCTACAAAGAAGAGTTACTTGTTCTAGATGACCGTCGAATTGCAATGCAGAATGCGGTCAAAGGAGCCGGACCTGCCATTTTGGCATCTGGTGGAACAGTTGCAGTTGCCCTCTCATTGCTGCTTTTGGCAGAAATCGAAGGGCGCCAAGCACTTGGTTTGATTGGTGCGGTTGGAATTGTGATGGCCATGTTTGCAGGGCTTGTGATCCTGCCTGCCGCACTGGTTGTCTTCGGAAGAGGTTTGTTTTGGCCATTCATTCCAAGAGTTGGTGGAAAAAACCCATATGAAAATGGAATCTTCGCCAAGATCGGAAGAGCCGTTGGCAGAAAACCAGTGACCTTTGCAGGTGTCGGAATTATCTTCTTGGCGATACTGGCAACTGGTGGCATTGGAACCAAAACAGGGCTTAGCTCAACTGAGGTCTTTATTGAAAAACCAGAGGCTGTTGCTGGAATTGAATTCCTTGGGGAGTCATTCAGTGCTGGAGCTACAAGTCCGTCTGCGGTAATTGTTGCAAACAACTATGTTGAGCAGGCGACCAGGATTGCTCTTTCAGTTGAGAATGTCGATGAGGTCTCCACTGGCGATTCAACAGATGAGTTCACTCAGCTGAATGTTGTTTTGGATGCAGAGCCTGAGAGTCAGCTGGCTTTGGATACCGTTGCCGAACTAAGGCTTGCACTCGACGATCTTCCCAGTGACGCAATTGGTCTGGTTGGTGGGGACGATGCAACAGCTTTGGATGCCAGAACACTGACTGAACGAGACCAGGCTCTTTTATTGCCACTGATTCTGATTTCGGTGTTTATCATCCTGATCATTCTTTTGAGAAACATCGTCACGCCGGTGCTTTTGTTGATTGCGGTGGTTGGAAGCTTCTTTAGTGCCTATGGCGCAAGCTGGGTTATTTTCCAAAACGTATTCGGATTCCCGGCCCTTGACCTCAGCGTGTTTATCCTGGCGTTTTTGTTCCTGGTAGCTCTTGGTGTTGATTACAGCATCTTCTTGGTTACCAGAGCCCAGGAGGAAGCTAGAAAGCTTGGGACTCGTGCGGGTATGCAGAAAGCGCTGGGTGCAACAGGTGGTGTTATTACATCCGCTGGAATTTTGTTAGCGGCCGTATTCAGCGTCTTGGGGGTTCTGCCACTGATTGCCCTGGCACAGGTGGGAACAATTGTTGGTTTGGGTGTATTGCTGGATACCCTGTTGGTCAGGACAGTAATTGTTCCAGCCATGGCTTATATCCTCGGAAGTAAGTTCTGGTGGCCAAGAAAAGAGTTAGCTGACTAACCAGACAGTTTCGTTAGGTAGCAGCGTCTCTGTTGACCCAAGCGAGGAGAGCAGTATTTCTCCCTCGGGCATTGGCTTTGGTTGAGAATCAAAGTTATGAAAAACCTTGACCTGATTATTTTGAAAGCCAAAAATCTCATCATTCAACCAACTGAAGTTTCCTAGCCCCAGGTTGTATTTTTTTCTAAGTAGTAACCCCGCTTGGTAAATAGCAAGGGTCTTATTGCCAGCTCTTTCGTAATCGGCATATTCCTTTGGCTGCGGGAGCCAGGTTTTGACTGCCTTTGAAAAACCAAAGTTTGGTTTATCACTCTCCCAAGGGATTGGTGCTCTTGCGCCATCTCTACCAACCCTGGCTCCGTTAGTTCTGAAAAACGTCGGGTCTTGGCGGTCTTCGGGGGCGATTGTGGTGTGATCGGGTAGCCCGAGTTCCTCACCCTGATAGAGATAACAGTTTCCAGGCAGCGCAAGCATTACAAGCGTTGCTCCAATTGAGATCTCCCCGCCTAGAACGTTATCGGGCTGAATGTCTTCTGGTCCAATGCCATCAGATTGGGTTGGTCTTGAATAACTTGATCCAAATCTACTGACTGATCTCACCACGTCATGATTATTCATAGTCCAGGTTGACTGGGAGCCAACACCCGAAAAAGCCTCGAGTGATTCATCGATGCTTTCACGAATTATTGACTCGACCCAGTGAGAATCTAGGAATCTGAAGTTGAAGTTTTGGTGAAGCTCATCGGGCCTAAGCCACTGAGCCATTTTGGTTAGAGGCAACACATATCCCTCGCCACACAAAACCTTGTCTCCAGCTTCATCGGCTGTTTGCCTAAGCTTCCGCATAATTTCGTGAACTTCAGGCTGAAACCACATCGGTGGGTCTTCCATGCCCTCGATATAACCAGCACCGGCCTGTTCGACATATGGATGGTCCGGGAAGCCCTCAGCCTTGATTAGTGCATGTGGTTGATCAATTCGGAATCCATCGACTCCCAGTTCAAACCAGAACTTCAAAATCTTTTGAAATTCAGTTACCACCTTTGGGTTTCGCCAGTTGAGATCTGGCTGCGATGAGTCAAACAGGTGGCAATACCACTGTCCGGGTTTCCCGTTGCTTTCTTTAATCCTGGTCCAAGCGGGACCACCAAACATGCTCTGCCAGTTGTTAGGCGGCAGCTCTCCGCTTTCTCCCCGACCCTCAGTGAATAAATACATCTCTCTGGCGTCAGACCCCGGTTCTGAGTTCAATGCATTTTGAAACCATGGATGTTCAGCGGAGGTGTGATTGGGGACCAGGTCGAGTAAGACTTTGAGATTTAGCTCGTGAGCTTTATCCACCATCTTGGTGAAATCGCTCAGGTCACCAAATATCGGATCAACACCGTAGTAATCACTTACGTCGTAACCACTGTCTTTTTGAGGAGATGGAAAAAACGGTGACAACCAGATTCCGTCAACACCGAGCAGAGCTATGTCGTCCAGTTTCTGGGTGATTCCGGATAGGTCACCATAGCCGTCGGCATTGCTGTCTTTGAAACTTTTTGGATAAATCTGATAGATGACGGCATCTCGCCACCATTGGTTCAAAGTTTGATCCAAACAGTTTGGTCTTCGGTCAACTCTCCGCCCTCGACTAGTCCCTCTTGGGTGGTCACCAAAATCTCTCCCGATGGGATAGTGATTGGCTTACCCATGTTTGAAATCACTGCGACCCCGCTGTTTTCAAAAGCAAGGCTGGATTCGGTGCAGAGAGGTTCTAGCCAGTGGAAATCACCGTGGCCGAGGTTAAGCTCTTTCCTCACTCGAAGAAGTTTCTTATAAAGCTCTAGCGTTGAGCCCTCTTTACCCAGCTGAACATCTCTTGCATACTCAGCGAATTTCTCGGGCTGCGGAAGCCATGACTTACCGCTTGTTCCGAATCCAAAACTTGGCCTGTCATGCTCCCAGGGAATTGGAACCCTGCAACCATCGCGTCCAACTCTTTCTCCGTCTGTTCTGAAATAAGTCGGGTCTTGACGGTATTCGTGCTCCAAGGTTGTGTGTTCTGGGAGTCCAAGTTCTTCACCCTGGTATATGTATGCACCACCAGGAAGCCCGAGCATAAAAGCTGATGCCGCACGTGCTCTTCTCAGCCCCAGTTGCTCATCGGGCTGGTCGTCATCGGGACCGATTCCAGCACCCTGCGGTGTTGGGCCAGCAAGACCGAAACGAGAAGGGTGGCGAACAACGTCGTGGTTAGATAACACCCAAGTCGATGGCGCACCGACACCACCAAAGGCTTCTAATGATTCTGAAACCACAGCCTTTAGCTGTTTTGCATCCCAAGGGGTTTCTAGGTAGCCAAAGTTGAAGGTCTGGTGATATTCATCAGGCCTCACCCAGTGAGCCATCTTGCTCAAAGGCATTACCCAGGCTTCGGCACACATAGCCCTGTCCTGGTATTCATCCAGAATGCCTCTCCAGCGCCTGTTTATTTCGTGAACTCCCTCACGGTTCCAAAACGGGTGCTCGATATCAGCATCGGTCATGGCACCACCTTCGGCATTCGAGTTGGTCTCATCCAGATCGGGGAAGGAAAGGTCTTTCTTCATTGAGTGAGCGACATCAATTCGGAAACCATCGGCTCCGCGATCAAGCCAGAATCGAAGAATCGAGTTGTACTCTTCAATGATTTCCGGGTTTTCCCAGTTCCAATCGGGTTGGGATGAGTCGAATAGATGCAGATACCACTGACCGGGCTCACCATTGGGTTCAGTAATTCTGGTCCAAGCAGATCCTCCGAACACGCTCTGCCAGTTGTTTGGGGGTAGATCTCCGTTTTCACCCTTTCCATCTTTGAAGATGTAACGGTTACGCTCGGCGCTACCAGGAGCAGATGCGACTGCAAGCTTGAACCAGGGGTGGTCAAATGAAGAGTGGTTGGGAACTAGGTCAACGATGACCTTCAGGCCAAGATTATGCGCCTCGGCAAGCATTTCATCAAAATCGCTCAAGGTCCCAAACAGCGGATCTATGTCTCTGTAATCGCTTACATCATATCCAGCATCATGCTGTGGAGATTTGAAAAACGGGGAGAACCAAACCGCGTCAACACCTAATTCGGCAAGCGCCGGAAGACGATTTTTTATGCCTTCCAAATCTCCCATTCCATCACCATTTCCATCCGCAAACGATCTTGGGTAAACCTGGTAAATCACCGATGAACGCCACCATTCGTGGCCCTTTTTTGTTTCTTGCGTTGAATTAGTCACCAGCAAATACTAGGTGTTGTTGAGAGGTGATTTCAGCACTTTTCCAACTTGTTATCGAAATCTAATTTTCTTTAGGTTTTTTACGCCTGGGTCTGTAAGCGCTTACACAATTCGCTTTCCTCCCCTAGAAGATTCTGTTTGTTTGCTTTGGTTGTTTTACCGCTCTAAAGTTGTCGAGGACAAACACGGGTTGTTATGAAATCAAAAATATTCGGAAGTGCTCTAGCCATAGGTATTGGCCTTGCTCTGTCAGGCTGCCAACCGGCCACCACACCCTCAGGTTTGCCAGAAGAATTTGACTTCACAGAGACCCAACCTGAGGTCGAGGAAACACAAATTGTCACCATCTGGGCACCGGCTGCTGTAACAAGCTCTCTGCAGGGAATCAGTGGGGCGTTTGAGGACGAATACGGTGTGGTCATTCAATTCTCAAATGTTGAGCTGGAGCAGATCAAGTCAAGAATTGATGCTGGGAACTATCCCGATATCTTTTTTGGGACCCACTCCTGGACGCAGGAATTAGCGGCGGCTGGTGTTGTCGCCAAGCTCAGTGATGGAGCTTTCGGAAACATAGTTCCCGGTCAGCTGAAGCAGACCTTCAGATTCGAAGAAGATTTATTTGCAGTTCCAGTCAGTGAGCAACATGTTGCGCTTTTGTGTAATTCGGAAATTGTTCAGCAGCAACCGGATTTTGATGACTTGCAGGAGTTCGGCTTCGGCATGGCATTGGACCCTGAGCTTGGTGATCCCTATCACCTCTATCCGTTCATGAGCTCCTTCGGCTTGAGCCTTGAAAACCTGGATGAGAATAACTTTTCAGATGATGCAGGTTTCGAATTTGCTGAATGGCTTGCAAACTCCGAGGTTTTTGATCTTCAAAGCAGCTATCAGCAGGTTGTAACAAGGTTTAACTCAGGGGAGATTGGTTGTTGGCTAACTGGCCCCTGGTCGTTGAGTCAGATTGATGAATCAATCATCGACTCTTTGGTTGTTTATTCGGTGCCCGCTGCAGGGGATAACGATCCTGTGGCGCTGATTGATGTTGCAGGGTTTTTTGTTGCAGCAAGCAGTGATGACCCGGTTTATGCAAACAGATTGGTGATGGAGTATTTCACCAGATCAACCTCGCAGCTAGCGGTTGCAAGATCTTTATCTGGAATACCTGCGGTTGAAACAGGCGATGAACTGCTCAGTCAGTTTGCGCAAACTTCTGCTAACACCCTGCCAACTCCAGCTTCTGAATTGATTGATCAGCTCTGGCCAGTATTGGGAGCAACGCAGGCAGAACTTATAAGAAACGAGCGGAGTTCCGATGAGGTTTGGAGTGAGTTTTTGCAGGAGTTAGAAGTATTAGTTAGAAACCAAAATTAATTCAATTGCAAGACTGATTTGGATGGTGCTAATCTTTCCTAGTTGTTTTCGCCCCGATAGCTCAGTGGTAGAGCACTTCCATGGTAAGGAAGGGGTCGACAGTTCAATCCTGTCTCGGGGCTCGGTCAAATCATTGACCAACGCGGCGGGGTAGCTCAGGTGGTTAGAGCACACGGCTCATAATCGTGGGGTCGCGGGTTCAAGTCCCGCCCCCGCTACTAGTCTTGAGACATGGTCAATCCAGAAATAATCGGAAAAACATACCCCCGAACGAGTCCCTATCTGGTCGGTAGAGAAAAAATAAAAGAGTTTGCGCTCGCAACTTTTCATTCAGAAAACTCGCCAAGCGTTTCTTTAGAGGCAAGCCAAAAAGCAGGTCACTCTGACCTGGTTGCGCCACCGACATTTGCAATTGTGCTTCAGCAGCAGTCGCTGGAGATGGTGATTGAAGACCCAGAGGCAGAGCTGGATTTCTCAAGGGTTGTTCATGGAGACCAGGGTTTTAGATATCAAAGGCCAATTGTTGCAGGCGACAAACTGACCTCAGAGCTGAATGTTGAAAGCGTGAAAGAGCTTGCTGGAAATCAGATGATTAGTTTTCTGACCAAAATTTTCGATGCGAATAACGAGGTCATTGCTGAGGCAACCTCAACGCTTGTTGTTAGGGGTGGCTAATGGAAATCGGACAGATCGTTTTTGATAAAAAACTTCACTTCACTCGTGATTCGTTGGTGAGGTATGCAGGTGCAAGTGGTGATTTCAATCCAATCCACTACCGCGATGACATTGCTCAGCAAGTAGGGCTTCCAGGAGTTCTAGCTCACGGAATGCTGACCATGGGTGCTGCCATCAGTCCGCTGTTTGATGAGTTGGGCGTTGAGGTTATTGATTACTCAGTGAGATTTTCAAAACCAGTTTTGGTTGATGCCCATGGTGGCGCCGAGTTGAATGTTTCAGCAGAGGTTGTTGAAGTTGAAGAAGGAAAAGCCAAGCTTGCGATAAAGGCAGTATTCAATGAGCAGACCGTCATGGCCAAGAGCTTTGCATGGGTGAAAAATGCCTGAGCTGAGTAATTTCACTTCTATCCGCGTTGGCGGAGAACCCAAAAGCTTTATTGAAGTTTCAACTGAACGTGAACTGTTTGATGCTTGCAAGAAACTTTGGTCAACAGGCGAGGACTGGTTCATTCTGGGCGGCGGATCAAATGTTGTTTTTGATGATGACGTTAGTGAGTTGAATATCATCAGAGTTGTCTCTACAGGTATTGAGGTAACCGAATCTGGTGACTTTGTCTTTATCAAAGCCCAAGCCGGCGAGAGCTGGGATAACTTTGTCAAATACTGCGTCGAGAATGGCTATGCGGGGATCGAAGCAATCAGCGGAGTTCCAGGAACAGTTGGAGGATCTCCGGTTCAGAACATCGGCGCCTATGGCCAAGAGGTCAGCGAAACAATCACCAAGATTTCCTTTTTGGATTACCAAACTCGTGAAGAATTGATCTTAGAAAACGAAGATCTGAATTTCTCTTATCGAGACAGCGATATCAAACGTGGCCTAGTTGGTGCGATTGGCTGGGTTGAGTTTCGTCTGCAAAAACTTGACGGCATGAGCATTCCAATGGCCAGTGGTCAGATAACCAACTACCTCGACAAGCCATATGGTTCTCAACTTCCACTCAAGGATGTCAGGGAGACAGTTTTGACGCTTCGGTCATCAAAGGGGATGGTGATTGACCCCAAGGACCCCAACAGTGTTTCTTGCGGAAGCTTTTTCACAAACCCAGTCGTTGACTACATCAAATCTCTGGAGTTTCCTGAGGATATGCAGAAGTGGAAAATGGATGATGATTCATTCAAGCTCTCGGCAGGTTGGCTTATTGAAAACGCAGGAATTGAAAAAGGCTTCTCACTCCCCGGTTCAAAAGCGGCTATCAGTCAAAAGCACGCTTTGGCGATAACAAACACCGGTGGTGCAACGGCAGCAGAAATATTGGAGCTTGCAAGATACGTTCAAGAACGGGTTGCTGCTCGCTGGGGGGTCAACTTGGTGCCAGAACCCAATCTGATTGGCTTTAGCTGAAAAGCTTTTGAAGCCTCTGGATTCCCTCAAGCAATGGGTCATCTCCAAGCGCATAGCTCATTCGAAAATACCCGCTTGAACCAAATGCCTCACCTGGAACCATCGCCACCTCAGCCTGGTCAAGTACGTAGTCGCATAGTTCCAGCGAGGTATTGATCTGCTTTCCTCCCCAGGTTTTGCCGAGCAGTTCCCTGACATCTGGATAGACATAAAAAGCGCCCTTGGGCTCTGGGGTTTTGACCCCTGGGATTTTTGCAAGTTCGGAAAGAATCAGTTTTCTTCTTCTATCGAAAGCTCTGAGCATCTCTCGCGCTGGTTCCTGCGGGCCGGTGAGGGCAGCAATTGCTGCACGCTGAGAAATGTTTGCAACATTGGACGACAGGTGAGATTGCAGGTTGGCTGCAGCCTTTGCAACATCTTGGGGTGCGACCATCCAGCCCAGTCTCCAACCAGTCATTGCATAGGTCTTAGCAACACCGTTGACCATGATGGTTTGTTCTGCAACCTCGGGAACAAGCTCTGTTGGGCTGTGTGCAAAGACACCGTCGTACGTTAGGTTTTGATAAATCTCATCGGCAATGATCCAAATTCCGTTATCCAATGCCCAGCGAGCGATGTCCGCGGTTTCCTGTTTTGAATAAACTGCCCCGGTTGGATTCGATGGACTAACAAACATCACTGCTTTGGTTTTGTCTGTTTTCGCCTTCTCTAGCTGCTCAACGGTGACTTTGTACTCTTGGTCGCTTCCAGCAAAAACACTTACTTGCTTGCCACCAGCGAGTGCAATGCTTTCAGGGTAGGTGGTCCAAAAAGGTGCTGGAACAATTACCTCATCACCTGGATCCAATATCGAAGCACATGCCTGATAGACAGCTTGCTTACCACCGTTAGTGACAACCACTTGGCTTGCTAGAACGTCAGTTCCTGAATCAACTTTGGTTTTGGCAACAATGGCGTCCTTTAGTTCTGGCAATCCAGCTGCTGGGGTATAGCGGTGGTTCTTTGGATCCTTGGCAGCAAGGATTGCTGCCTGAACTATGTGATCTGGGGTTTGGAAATCTGGCTCACCGGCGGCATAGGAAATGACATTTTTGCCATCGGCTTTCATAGCCTTGGCTTTGGTGTCAACTTTTAGAGTTGCTGATTCACTGATGGCTGCGATTCTGGCGGAGATTCGTGACATGCGATAAGCCTATAACCTGAATCGATTGCCATTGCCAAAAACCCCCACAGCACACTACACTTACGTAGTAGTTGACATCTGCCGCTAAATATTTTGGCAACATCACCATTTTAGATTTCCAATCTAGAAGTGTGTCTGTCGGAGTAGGGATTGAAACCAAGCCACTCCCGAGTTGCAGGCTGTCAATGTTTTAGGGCGGTGGCTCAATTGGTAGAGCAGCGGTCTCCAAAACCGCAGGTTGCAGGTTCGAGTCCTGTCCGCCCTGCAAGGGAAGGAAGCAAATGGCAGAAGAAGAAAAGCCAAGCGAAGACCTGGTTGAAAAGGCGAAAGCCGATAGACAGGCAGCGAAGGGACCCGCGGGTCGTCTGACGTTGTTTGTGCGTCAGGTAGTTAATGAGCTTGGCAAGGTTACCCGCCCAACCAACAAGGAACTGATCAACTACACCTGGGTGGTGCTTGGGTTCGTTGCGGTGATGATGGTCATCATCAGCATCTTGGACTGGGCATTTTTCTCAGTAGTCGGATTTATTTTCACCCCCTAAAGGAAAAGGTTTTACATTGGCAGAGATGCAATTTTCAGAAAACTCAGCTGAGTCAGAACAGCTCACTGAGGAAACTCAGGGTGAGCCTGAGCTAGCCGAGGAGACCGCCGAGGTATCAACCGAGGCAGTCGAGGCTGACGAAGTGGTAACCGAAGAAGTTACCGCCACCGAGGTCGAGGCAGAACCAGAGGCAGCCAAAGAAGAGACCTCTGAGCCAGAAGAGATTGACCCTTACCGTGCTTTCCGCGAAGAACTTCGCAACCAGCCTGGTAAGTGGTACGTGGTTCACTCATACGCAGGTTATGAGCGCAGGGTGAAGCAGAACATCGAGACCAGGAAGCTATCGCTTGCAGGTGGAGACAGCATTCACCAGATCGAGGTTCCAATGGAGGAATCAATTGAGATCAAAAACGGTCAGCGAAAACTAGTCACCAAGGTTCGCGTGCCTGGATACGTTTTGGTCCGGATGGACATGAATGAAGACAGCTGGGCGCTTGTTCGTCACACCCCTGCGGTTACCGGTTTTGTTGGAAACAGTCAGAGCCCAACTCCACTGAGGCCAGCTGAGGCATTTGACATGTTGAAGGTATTGCACACCCCAGAAGAGCCTGAGTCAACTCAGCCAACCACTGGCGGCAAGCCAAAGGCTGGGCAGCCAGCACCAAAGAGTGTTCCGGTCAATATCGATTTCGAGATTGGCGAGAGCATTTTGATCAAGGACGGTTCATTTGCCGGCCTTCCAGGAACGATTTCCGAGATCAAGCCAGAAAGCGGCAAGGTCACGGTATTGGTATCCCTGTTTGAGCGCGAGACTCCGGTGGAGTTGAGCTTCAGCCAGGTAGGTCCACTTAACTAGGACAACAAAGGAAAGATAAATGGCACCAAAGAAAAAGAAGGTATCGGGTCTGATTAAGCTTCAGATCCAAGCTGGCGCTGCAAACCCTGCGCCTCCGATTGGTCCTGCATTGGGTCAGCACGGTGTGAACATCATGGAGTTCTGCACCGCCTACAACAATGCAACACAGGATCAGCGTGGAAACGTGATTCCAGTTGAAATCACCGTTTATGAAGATCGTTCATTCGACTTCATCCTGAAAACCCCACCTGCTGCAGAGCTGATCAAGAAAGCTGCTGGAGTTCAGAAGGGTTCATCAACACCGCACACCGACAAGGTTGGAAAGCTGAGCAAGGAAGATCTCTACAAGATCGCCGAGACCAAGATGGCTGACCTAAACGCAAACGATGTTGAAGCCGCAGCAAAGATTGTTGCTGGTACCGCTCGCTCTATGGGAATCACCACAGAGCTCTAACAAACAATGATCGTGGCAGGGGTCGCGTCCCCAGACCACGAACTGTGACCGAAAGGAAAAGCAGATGGCAAAGCGCTCAAAGGCTTATAACGAAGCCGCAAGCAAAATCGAAGAAGGTCGGTTCTATCTACCGGCTGAAGCAGTTGCTCTAGCGAAAGAAATCGCTGGAAATAAAACAAACTCAACCGTCGAGGTTGCGCTGAAGCTGGGTGTTGACCCACGTAAGGCCGACCAGATGATTCGTGGAACCGTATCCCTACCTGCCGGAACTGGTAAGACAGCAAAGGTAGTTGTTTTCGCTCAGGGTGCCGCAGCGGAAGCAGCTAAAGAGGCAGGAGCCGATGAAGTCGGTGGAGACGAACTTATCGAAAAAGTCGCCGGTGGTTGGACCGATTTTGATGCGGCAGTAGCGACCCCAGATTTGATGGGTAAGGTTGGACGCCTTGGAAAGGTATTGGGTCCAAGAAACCTAATGCCAAACCCCAAGACCGGAACTGTCACCATGGACACCGCGAAAGCTGTTCAGGACATCAAGGGTGGTCGTATCGAGTTCAAGATCGACAAGCAGTCAAACCTGCACTTCATTGTTGGTAAGGCAAGCTTCACACCAGAGCAGTTGCAGGAGAACATCGCAACTGCACTTGAGGAGATTGTTCGCCTAAAGCCTTCAACTTCGAAGGGTCGATACATCATGAAGGGTGCTGTTTCAACTACGTTTGGACCAGGTATCCCACTTGATGTCAGTGATCTCTAAAAAGACTCTTAGAAAAACCCGCCTTCGGGCGGGTTTTTTATTGCTCTAGTTTTTGTTCAATCTCACGCAGTGTTGGCGGTTGAGCTCCTGCTCGCTCACAAGCAATCGCAGATGCTGTCACTGCAATTTTGGCTGCCCGCTCAATGTCTTCGATATCTAGTCTTTCAATTCTCTTCAGGGGTTGATCACCCAAGCCTGCGATGTTTTCAAGTTCAACTAAGAAATTGGCCATGAAGGTATCACCAGCACCAACTGTGTCTTCCAAGTCAATTTGCAGTCCAGGAACCTCTAGCTGGTCATCGCCTCTAAACAAAACAGCACCTTCAGCACCTTTGGTGACAACTACTAGCTTTGGCAATCCTCCGAGCCATTCTTTGGCGACGTCTTCTAATTCTGAATCTGGATAGAGCCATTCAATATCGGCATCGCTGGCTTTGATAATCGTAGATATTCGATTGAGCTTTTCAACCCTTAGGCGTTCGCTTTCTGCATCCATTCCAAGTGCTGGACGGACGTTTATATCGTGACTGAGGGTGAGCAAATCAGATTCAAAGATCTCTGCCAGCCAGTTTTCAATAACTGCATTCCCTGGTGACATGGCCATGGTCAGGCAACCATATTGAACTGCACTCGCCTCCAGGTTTTGAAGAATTTCTATCGAGGGCAATTCTTCTGCTCTCCACATCCAATCAGCGGTGCTGTTGACATAGAAGCTGTAATCGGCAACGCCCTGGTCGTCAATGGAAGCAAAGGCGAGCGTTGACTGCTCCTCGGCAGAGATTGAAAGATCAAGGTTTACGCCGTTATCGGAAAGGTGCTTTTTGATTTGCTTTCCAAACAGGTCGCCAGAGATTCGTCCTAGAAACCTATGGGGTTGTTCTCTTCTCGCTAGCGCAAGGGCCACATTGGCGTTCGCGCCACCAGGAACGGCTGTGAATTTTTCAGGATGAGACTGGCTCTGAATCATGTCAATCAAAGCCTCGCCGATAACAACAATCATGCTCATATGTTAGGGGAGTAGGCTTGAGTTATGTCTAACCAAACGGAGCTTTCATCAAGACAGCTCTCCATCAACTCCCTATTAATGATTGCAATTGGTGCCACCAGCTGGTGGGCAATCACAATCATTTCCAATTACAGCGATCTGTTCTATGACGATTACAGATATGAATTGGTAGAAGAAGACTCACCTATAAAAGGCGAGGAGCCATTCAGCTATTACGAATCAATTTATGATCCGCAGATTGCCCCTAGCACCTATCTGACCATTGTCAGTATTTTGGTTTTTTCAATGACGGCTTTATGGGCAAGAAGAATTGCCCAGCGAGCAATTACTTTGTATGAGCCAAACAGACTCTCAAAGACAGCAGCGGTGTGGAGTTTCATATCGGTGGTGATCGCCATGCTTATGGGTGTGATCTTCACTCTTGCAACATTTATCGAGTCCCTGGCACAGTCGGAAAACGTTGACCTTACGACTAGGTTGCTCAACACCTACGTCCCAATTCTTTTGACCGCAGGAATTTTGTTGTTCGTCGTGCTGAGGGCGTTCGTGATGAAGCCGGAGGTGAAAAATGACTGAGCAAAAAGCAAGAACGGCTTTGGCCTTCGGTTACGCATCCCCAATTGTTGGGATTGTTCTTGGAATCATCATTGGATTGGCAATCTTTGATATCTTCGACACCTTTGAGCAGTGGACCGGGGTGATACTCATCGCACTCCTTGGATTCTCAATTTGGTTTGGTGCAAACAAATCTGGCGAGGCGCTTGGCTTTGGTTACGGGGGTGTCCCTGGAGCAAAGGGTGCTGCGAACCTAAACAGTGTTTTAGCTATCGTTTGGATGGCTGTCAGCTACCTAGTTTCTCTATTCATGGCAATTGGTGCGATAAATAGTTTCGTGGAGAGACCTGACTATATTGGTCGCGAACCATACAACCCCGCTGACTACACCGTCAGCTTCGACCTTGAGATCTTCATTGGTGAGTTTTTGCCAGCGGTTGTCATCGTTGCGATGGCCATGTTTGGCTTTGTTTTCCAGTTGGTTGCTACCAGCAGGGAACCTAAGTGATCCTAGAAGGTATCCAAGCCTGCTTATTTGATAATGACGGAGTGCTTGTCGATTCCAAAGAGGCTGTTGTTAAGGCTTGGAACAAATGGGGAGACGAGGTCAAACCCGGTTTTCGCTATTCCAGCAAGCTGCATGGCAGAAGAGCTCATGACATTGTCAGAGAGACAGTCACCGAAGCTGAGTTCGCAGAGGCTGCAAAGCTGATTGATATTTACGAACTGGAAAACGCTGATCAAACCATTGCGCTTCCAGGAGCGATAGAGCTAACTTCTTCAATCCCGGTCGGGAAATGGAATGTTTGCACCTCCGCTTATGCAGAACTTGGAAAAGCAAGGCTGTCTGCTGCAGGTATCAGCTACCCCGAGACCATTGTCACAGCAGACGATGTTTCCAAAGGAAAACCTGATGGTGAACCCTATGAGCTTGGGGCGAAGAGACTTGGGGTTGACCCAAAAAACTGTCTGGTTTTGGAAGACGCTCTCCCAGGCATTCAGGCTGGCTGGGCAAGTGGTGCTGGATTGGTAATAGGTGTCGGCGAAGAGATTCTTGAGTTCACCGAGAAAGAAATAGTAATTAGTGACCTCAGAGGAATTAGCTATGTCGATGGCCAGTTTCAGCTGAATGAAGAGTATAGATTGAGGTAGATATGTCACAGGTTAGATATTTTGGAGCAGATTGGTGCCCAGACTGCAGAAGGTCAAAGGCACTTATGAATCAGTTCGAGGTTGAGTTTGAAGAGAACGATGTCGAACAGAGCAAGGAAATTGCAGACGAAGCCGAGAAGCTAAGTGGTAGGAAAAACATTCCGGTAATTGCCTTTGAGGACGGTGAAGTATTGGTCGAGCCAAGTGATCGACACCTTCACACAGCTTTGGTACTGCGTGGTCTGATTCCTGAGAGCCCTAGCAATTAATGGCTATTCCAGTTAGGCTTGTAAGGTTGTGCGCCTGGGACTCCGGTGTCACCCACCGAGAAGAAATCACCCCAAATGCAAAAGACAGCAAAAACCGTGCCCGGTAAACGTAAGCCCAGGCATACGCCTGCAGGCTCAAAGGGCCGCTCAAACGAAGGCTTTAAGCCTCGTTCAAAGGATTCATCAGGCAAGCCTAAGTTCAGAGACTTCCAAGAGGGCCGCGCCCGCGATGGTCAGAAGCCAAGGTCAAGCGAAGGCTTCAAGTCTCGTTCAAACGATGGTTTCAAGCCACGCTCAAAAGATGTTCACAAGCAACGCGAAAACCGTGATCGTTCACGTGATCAAGCTTTTGATAACGCCAGAAAGAAAAGCTCAACTGGAAAAACCTTTGATGGTGACAAGGTCCTATCAAGGTTGACCTCAACAACTGAGCTTGTCGAGTCCCACGAGACTTTCCAGTCAATGGGTCTGCACGAGAAGATTGTTACCGAGCTTGCCAAGATGGGTGCCAGTGTTCCATTCCCCATTCAGGAAGCAACAATTCCAGCTGCCATGAATGGCAGAGACATCCTGGGTCGCGGAAAAACTGGAAGTGGTAAAACCATTGCTTTCGGAGCACCTTTGATTAGCAAGTTGGCAACCATTGGATCAGTTCCAAGAATTCCTGGAACCCCAAGAGCACTTGTAATAGCACCAACCAGAGAACTAGCTGACCAGATCAACCGAACCATCGCACCGATTGCCAAATCAGTTGGCTTTTTCACCGCAACTGTTTACGGAGGTGTTCCCCAGCGCAAGCAGGAGATTGCCCTAAACCGCGGTGTTGATGTTGTTATTGCAACCCCAGGACGTCTAGAGGATCTAATCAAGCAGCGCATCATCACCCTAGATGAGGTGAAGACTGTGATTGTTGATGAGGCTGATCACATGAGTGAGCTTGGTTTCATTGAGCCTCTAAGAAGAATTCTGGATCAGTGTGAAGGTTCACAGAAACTATTGTTCTCAGCCACCTTGGATAAAGCAGTTGATTCAATTGTTCGCACTTATCTGACAAACCCTTTCGTTTACGAGGTTCCAGGTGAAGATGAGGACACATCAAACATCTCCCACAGAGTATTGACTCTGGACCCCAAGGACCGCTCAGCTGTTTTGCACAGACTGGTTCAGGGTGAGGGTCGCTCAATTATCTTCGTTCGCACCAGAACAACTGCGGAACGTCTGAGTGAATCGCTGACTGAAAACGGTGTCCCTGCGGCAAGGCTGCACGGAGATCTCAACCAGGCGCAGCGTAACCGCAACCTGGAGCGATTCAGTAAGGGTTCAGCAAGGGTCATGGTTGCAACCGACGTTGCTGCTCGCGGTATTCACGTGGATGATGTGAAGTTGGTAATTCAGCTTGATCTTCCCGAGGAATACAAGACCTACCTGCACCGTTCAGGAAGAACAGGTCGCGCTGGTCGTCACGGTGAAATGATTTCACTGGTGCCAACTGGACGCGAAAAGAAGGTCAGAGACCTTCTGGGCAGAGCAGAGCGTAAAGCGGAGTTTATTCAGGTTGATCCAAGGTCTGAGGTGCTAGCAGAGTTGGCTGGACCAATTGCTCCACCACCGGCAGCAACCTCATTGGACTTCGGAGATAGCCGTTTTGAGATCTTAGGTAAAAAGAGCTTGCCTAAAAGGCCTCACCGCCGCTAAAGTTACAGGTGACCAAAGACCGCCGGTTATGGATTTATCCATCTAAGGTTTGAAACATTCAACAACCTGCGCAGGTGACACGAGATATGCTCTGGTGCGTCTGCGCTGGAGCATTTTTTGTTTCTCCCGACCGGCACTGAAACTAAAGGAGTGCCATGGCTGACAAGGCAGCAGTGGTTGCTGAACTTACGGAGAAATTCAAAAGTTCAAATACCGTATTGCTAACCGAGTATCGCGGGCTTACCGTATCCGAGCTGAAGGAATTCCGTCGCTCAATCGGTGATCACGCAAGCTACGCCGTGGCGAAAAACACTTTGCTCTCAATTGCAGCGAAGGAAGCAGGAGTTGACCAGTTCAATGGTGAATTCGTGGGACCGAGCGCAATGGTATTCGTTCACGGTGACGCCGTAGCGGTTGCTAAGAGCATCAAGGAGTTCGCCAAGGCTCAACCTCTATTGGTTGTTCGAAGCGGCATCATGGATGGTGCACGTTTAGAAGCCAATGACATTGCGAAATTGGCCGAGCTGGAAAGCAGAGAGGTACTGTTGGCGAAGGCCGCAGGTGTCCTCAAGGCTTCTCTATTCAAGGCCGCATCAACATTCAACGCACCTCTCGCACAGTCCGCACGACTGTTTGGCGCGTTGGCACAAAAGAAGTCCTAAAACTAAGTTCTTAAAGGAGAAACAAAAATGGCAAAGATGAGCACAGAAGACCTACTCGCAGCATTCGAGGGGATGACTCTTATTGAGTTGAATGACTTTGTAAAGGCATTCGAAGACAAGTTTGAGGTAACCGCAGCAGCTCCTGTTGCAGTTGCAGCAGCTGGCGCACCTGCAGCAGCAGAGGCAGCCGAAGAGAAGGACGAGTTCGACATTTCTCTTGACGCAGTTGGCGACAACAAGATCAACGTCATCAAGGAGGTTCGTGGAATCACCGGTCTAGGACTGGGTGAAGCGAAGGCTTTGGTTGACAACGCACCAAGCATCTTGAAAGAGGCAGCGAAGAAGGAAGAGGCCGAAGAGGCCAAGGCAAAGCTGGAAGCAGCTGGAGCCACCGTTACCCTCAAGTAATTACTTCTACGAAATCACCCCTGCTTCGGCAGGGGTTTTTTCATACCTGGAACAAAATCAGCGAAACAGCCATCACTAGGATTCCAAGAATTACCCCATAAACACTTAGGTGACCTCGGTCAGAGTTTCTTGCTGTTGGGAGGAGGGTGTCGATGGCTAAAAAGACCATAACCCCGCCAACGCCTGCGAATATAACTCCGAGCAGGAAGTCGCTCAGGAAGGGCGCCAGAATCAAAAACCCGATAACTGCACCAGCAGGCTCTGAAAGTCCACTGAGGAAGCTGTAGCGGAAGGCTTTGGCACGAGACTTGGTGGCGTAATAAACCGGAACTGAGACCGCAATGCCCTCTGGGATGTTGTGCATCGCAACCGCTACCGCAAGAGCAATTCCCACCGCTGGATCATCCAGCACCAACAAAAATGTCGCCAACCCTTCTGGGAAGTTGTGCATGGCTATCGCTAGGGCGGTAACTACACCGGTTCTTAGCAGGAGTTTATTTTTAGCGGCGTATTCTTTGGCCTCTTTGGATCCATCATCAAAGATCTCAACCTTGGTGTTTTCGTGAGGGTTTGCAGCCGAGGGAACCAAATAATCCAATAAAGCCATCAGAATCATGCCACCTATCAGTGCAGCGGTGGTGATCACACTGGCTGAGACCGAATCGACTTCCTTGCCGATGTATTCGGTGGCCTTAGGAAGTATCTCAACAAAGCTCAGATAGATCATCACCCCTGCACTAAACCCAATCGACACTGCAAAGAAGGCCTTATTGGTGCTGGTGGTGAAAAAGGCAATGGCTGAACCAATACCCGTTGCCAGTCCAGCTGCCAGGGTTACTGAGAATGCAAGTACTAATTCTGGTGTCATTTGTGTTAAATCTAGGGCTAAAAAAACCGGGCAACATCCGTTACCCGGTTTTTAGTTTGCAAGCTTTTAGCTAGCGCCGCAGCCGCAGCTGTTTTTTCCGCATGCGCAACCCATAATTCCTCCTAGAAATCCCAGTCGTCGTCTGTTGTTGATTCGTGCTTACCAATCACATATGAACTACCTGACCCACTGAAGAAGTCGTGGTTTTCATCACTGGATGGTGAAAGTGAGCTGAGGATAGCTGGGCTAACATCGCTCTCATCTTTCGGGAACAGCGGATCAAAGCCAAGGTTCATCAAGGCTTTGTTTCCGTTGTAGTGCAGGAACTTCTTTACATCGGCGGTCAAGTTGATCTCGTCGTAAAGATCTGCGGTGTATTTGATTTCGTTTTCGTATAGCTCCAACAGTAGGTCGTAGGTGTAGCTCTTGAGCTCTTCCTGACGCTCAGGGCTTGCCTCGTTGTACCCCTGCTGGAATTTGTATCCGATGTAGTAACCGTGGATGGCTTCATCGCGGATAATTAGGCGAATCAGATCAGCGGTGTTTGTCAGCTTTGCTCTGGATGACCAGTGCATTGGCAGGTAGAAACCGCTGTAGAACAAGAAACTCTCTAGCAGCGTTGATGCAACCTTGCGCTTTAGCGGGTCATCTCCACGGTAGTAACCAAGGATGATCTCAGCTTTTTTCTGAAGGTAGGGGTTATCCTCACTCCACCTAAAGGCCTCGTCAATCTCCTTTGTTGAGCAAAGGGTTGAAAACACACTTGAGTAGCTCTTTGCGTGAACGCTTTCCATAAATGCAATGTTGGTGATGACCGCTTCCTCGTGAGGGGTGCGAGCATCTGGCATCAGGCTCATAGCTCCAATGGTGCCCTGGATGGTGTCTAGCATGGTGAGGCCTGTGAAAACACGCATTGTTAGCCAACGTTCGTTTTCTCTCAGTGTTCCCCAGCTCTGAACATCGTTTGAGATGGGGACCTTCTCTGGAAGCCAGAAGTTCTGGGTAAGACGGTTCCAAACGTCTAGGTCAACTGAGTCTTCAATCTTGTTCCAGTTGACGGGGCGAGTTACTAATTGAGTCTTGTCCATTTTGATTTCCTTAGAGCATGCAGCTTACGCAGTTGTCGACTTCGGTTCCTTCGAGAGCTGCTTGGCGGATACGGATGTAGTAGATGGTTTTGATGCCTTTTTTCCATGCGTAAATCTGTGCACGGTTGACATCTCTGGTTGTTGCGGTGTCCTTGAAAAACAGTGTCAGTGAAAGACCCTGGTCTACGTGCTGAGTTGCAGCGGCGTAGGTGTCAATGATTTTCTCTGGGCCGATCTCGTAGGCGTCCTCATAGAAATCCCAGTTCTCTTCGTTCAAGAATGGAGCTGGGTAGTAAACACGACCAAGCTTTCCTTCTTTACGAACCTCGATGCGAGATGCAATTGGGTGAATAGAAGAGGTTGAGTTGTTGATGTAGCTGATCGATCCGGTTGGTGGAACAGCCTGCAGGTTCTGGTTGTAGATACCGTGCTTCATCACACTCTGCTTCAACTCCTCCCAATCCTGCTGGGTTGGGATTGAGACACCGCTTTGGTTGAAGAGTTCTTTAACCTTCTCGGTCTCTGGCTGCCAAACCTGATTGGTGTATTTGTCAAAATACTCACCGGTTGCATACTTCGAGTTTTCAAAGTTGTGGAAAGTGCTCTTACGCTCAATTGCAATTGTGTTACTTGCCTTGATTGCGTGGTAGGTAACCGTGTAGAAATACATGTTGGTGAAATCAATGCCTTCTTCGCTACCGTAGTGAATCTTTTCGCGAGAAAGGTAACCGTGCAGGTTCATCTGACCAAGACCAATCGCGTGGCTCTTGTGGTTTCCGTCACTGATTGAGCGAACGCTTTCAATGTCACTCATGTCACTGACTGCGGTTAGAGCCCTAATCGAGGTCTCAATGGTCTTACCGAAGTCTTCACCGTCCATGGCCATGGCAATGTTCATTGATCCCAGGTTGCAGCTGATGTCCTTACCGATCTCGTCGTAGCTTAGGTCGGCGTTGTAGCTGGTGGGTGTGTTTACCTGCAAGATCTCACTGCAGAGGTTACTCATGTTGATTCGACCCTGAATTGGGTTTGCCTCATTCACGGTGTCTTCATACATAACGTATGGGTAGCCACTTTCAAACTGAAGCTCAGCAATACGCTCAAACAGTTCACGAGCCTTGATCTTGCTCTTTCGGATTCGAGGGTCATCAACCAATTCCTGGTATTTCTCGGTCACTGAGATATCACCGAAAGGAACTCCGTAAATACGTTCGACATCGTATGGACTGAATAGGTACATGTCTTCGCCAGCTTTCGCTAGCTCCAGGGTGATGTTTGGAACAACCACACCAATAGACAGTGTCTTGATGCGGATTTTCTCGTCGGCGTTCTCACGCTTGGTGTCCAAAAAGCGCATGATGTCTGGGTGGTGAGCGTTTAGGTAAACAGCTCCTGCTCCCTGACGGGCGCCCAACTGATTTGCGTAACTAAAGCTGTCTTCCAATAGCTTCATCACTGGGATGATTCCTGAGCTCTGACCTTCAATCTTTTTGATTGGAGCTCCATATTCACGCAAGTTTGAAAGGCTTAGAGCCACTCCGCCACCACGCTTTGATAGTTGCAGAGCTGAATTGATACCTCTGGAGATCGACTCCATGTTGTCCTCAACTCTGAGCAGGAAGCAGCTAACGAACTCACCACGCTGCTTTTTGCCGGCATTTAGGAAGGTTGGGGTTGCTGGCTGGAAGCGTCCAGTGATGATCTCTTCGACCAAGCTTCTTGCAACATCTTCTCTACCCTGACCCAGAGTTAGGGCGTTCATGACCACGCGGTCTTCAAAACGCTCTAGGTAACGCTGACCATCAAAGGTCTTGAGTGCGTAGGAGGTGTAGAACTTAAAAGCTCCAAGGAATGCCTGGAAGCGGAATTTGAAACTGTAGGCGTAATCGTTTAGTTCTTCGATGAACTCCCAGCTGTACTGGTCGAGAATTGCCTGCTCGTAGTATTCGTTCTCAACTAGGTAGTCGAGACGTTCTTTGAGGCTGTGGAAAAAGACCGTGTTTTGGTTTACGTGGTCTAGGAAGTAGCGGCGAACAGCAATCTTGTCCTTCTCAAGCTGAAGCTTCTGATCCTCACCCCATAGGTTGATCATCGCATTCAGGTCCTGATAGCTCAGGGAGGACTCAATGCCTGTCTTGCCGGTTTCAATACCGGAGTCGTTTGTTTCTATTACCTGGTTCGCCACAGTCTCTCTAGCCTTTCGTTAACTTCACTTACATCTTCTGGGGTGCCTGTTACTTCAAAGCGGTAAAGCATCGGAACTCCGAGTTTGTCTGCAACAATCTCGCCTGCCTTGCAGAAGTGAGAACCAAAGTTCGTGTTTCCGCCTGCGATTACCGCTTTTACCTTTTTTCTGTTTTCAGGGTTGTTCAAAAATTTGATCACTTGCTTCGGAACAGTTGAGTTGTCGTTTCCACCGCCGTAGGTGGGGACAACCAAAACGTTTTCGTTTGAGTGAACAAACTGTGCTGCTTCTTCAGTTTTCAATGGAATGCGAACGGTGTTTGCATCCAGTTTTTCTACAAATCGCTTAGTGTTCTCGCTAACGCTTGAGAAATAAACGACGTCATACATTTTTGTTCCTAAGCGGAGAGTGCCTGGATGCGGTCCATGCGGAAACCCGACCAGTGATCTTCGCCAGCAACAACCACAGGCGCAGCGGTATATCCCAGGCCCTTGACCATCTCGAGAGCGATTGGGTCTTCACTCATGTCTACTTCTTCATACGCAATGTCTTTACGCTGCAACATGCGCTTGGTGCTGTCGCACTGAACACATGCCGGAAGGGTGTATACCTTCACTGCCATTTGTTTCTCCTCTATATTGGTTTCCCTGTCCAATTCGCCTTTGAATTGGTGAAAATTAGCTAAATTTTTCCCAAATTTCTGCCCTTGGGAGTTGAAATACTAACACTCCAAAACCACAACATATGGGCGTGTCTTGAAAAATTTTTAGCTTATTTAGTTGTCTGTCGCTACATTAAGCCTTTACTTGAAGGTTTGGTTTCATTGACTGCGGGTGTGTCGCAGAAAGTTTTGAAAATTAACCTTCGTTGAAGCTTTTATTCAGTTTTGAGAGCCTGAGCGTATTTCAAACCATAGACATTTAATTTGCTGATAACGACTTTCATCGAATTCTGTTGACGACCCCTACGAAATAGAATTGTCACGGGCCTTGGAAGGAAAACATTGATCAAGAAACTTTCTGCATTACTAACCTCAGCACTACTTGTAGTTACTATCTCTGGATGTTCAGCTGAACAGCTTGAAATCTCTGACAGCTGGGTCAGGTCCTCTGACATGAGTGTCAGTGGCGGAATGACCGGAATGTTTATGGAAATCACCAATCCAACCTCCGGGGAGATAACACTCATTGGTGGCTCTAGTGATTCAGGGATGGTTGAGATTCACGAAACTGTAATGGGTGCTGATGGAATGCAGATGCAGGAAATTAATGGCGGCATTGAGATTCCAGCTGGCGGCACTGTTGTTTTGCAGCCCGGTGGCTTGCACGTGATGATCATGAATTTGAACTCTGATGTCGTTGCCGGTGATGAAGTTAGCGTTGAATTGGAATTTGATGGACATCCAAATGTTTCAGTAACAGCAACTGCTAAGCCAAGTGAGGCTGGCGATGAGGAATATCACTCAGACATGGATATGGAGTAATTCATTTGATCTCTCGCAGGGGGTTTTTATCGGCGACCGCTTTGGCTGGTGTTTCAACCGCAGCTGGAGCGAGCCTTGGAGCAGTGGGTGCGACATATGCATCGAATGTCTCCGCCCAAACCGCCACGGCAGATAGAAGTGAATTATTTAGGGGCGCCCATCAGGCAGGAATTGAAACTGACCTGCAGGCGGTGACGAACTTCATTGCCTTTGACCTCAGAGAGGGTTCATCCAGGGCTGACATGCGCAGGTGGATGTCGTTGATAACCGATGACATCGAAAGACTCACCAAGGGGCAGCCTGTGCTGGCAGACCCCTCACCGGAACTGGCCGTTGGAGCAGCCAGGCTGACTGCAACCCTGGGCTTTGGCGTTAGCTTTTTTCAAAAGCTAGGTTTGCGTTCGTTGATGCCCGAAGGGTTTATCGATCTTCCAAGTTTCAAAATGGACAAACTTGAAGATCGGTTCTCAGGCGGCGATGTCTTGATCCATGTTGCCGCAGACGACCCGATAGTTTTGGCAAACGCCTCCAGAGCACTTATTAGAGACAGCCTTCCTTTCGCAACAGTTCGTTGGATGCAAAACGGTTTTGCTCATACCCCCGGCATGGTTCCAAGTGGCGTTAGCCACCGAAACCTAATGGGTCAGGTTGATGGAACCGAGAACCCTAGGTTTGGAAGCCAGGATTTCAAAGACCTGGTCTGGATAGATTCTGGTCCGGAGTGGATTCAGGGCGGGACGCTGCTGGTACTTCGAAGGATTGCCATGCAATTGGACACCTGGGACCAATTGGGAACCCCTGAAAAAGAAGAAGTCATTGGTCGCAAGCTTTCAAACGGAGCGCCGCTAACCGGCGTCAACGAGACAGACGTACCAGATTTGAATGCCAGGTATCCAAATGGATTGAAAGTAATTCCAGACTTCGCGCATATCCGCAGAGCGGCACCGGCAAAGCCCGGAGAGCGAATTTTCAGGAGACCGTTCAGTTATCACGAGGGTGTTGCAAGTGACGGAAGCCCCGATGTTGGGCTTTTGTGGACGGCATATCAGAAGAACATCGAGACCCAGTATTTGCCCATCCAAAGACGTCTCGAGCAGTTGGATTTATTGAATGAGTGGACTGTTCCAATAGGCTCTGCGACATTTGCATTACCCAGAGGAGTAATGCAGGGGGAGTTGCTCGCAGAGGCACTATTGTTGTGACGTGAACTACCCCGCAAAAAACAGAGTCATCCGCGGTGGTGAGCACCTAACCAAAAAACAAACCCTTGCGTATGTTTTGATTTTGGGTGCCGCCACGGCCCTGATTCCGTTTACCATCGACCCCTTCTTGCCATCATTTCCAGCAATAGCTACATACTTTGGGGTTGAGACAAGGCTGATTCAACTGTCGCTGACTGCAGTGACCATTGGTTTTGCGCTGGGACAGTTAATTATTGGTCCGCTAAGTGACGCCTATGGCAGAAGACGACCGCTACTGGTTGTCACTTCTTTGTTTGTAATCTCAACCGTGGCGGTTGTTTTTAGCCCAACAGCAGAGGTGTTTATTCTGCTGAGGTTGCTAATGGGAATGAGTGCTGCCGCGGCAACGGTGATTGCCCAAGCCGTCATCAGAGATTTGTTCAGTGGCATGGGTCAGATGAAAATGCTTGCCAGGACTTACCTGATTCAAGGAGCTGCTCCTATTGTTGGGCCGTTAGCTGGCTCGGCTGCCAGTGAACTATCCGGTTGGCAGACAATGTTTTGGATCATGGCGTTATTGGGTCTGGTGCTGCTGATTGGCAACCACAGGTACCTGATTGAAACTCTGCCGATTGAAAGACGCAGAGCATCAACACCTAGAGGACTTCTGCGGGGTTATCGCAACGTATTGCGGGATCGAATCTATGTTGGGCTTGTATTGTTTGCTGGTTTTCAGCTGAGTGCGCTGTTTGTTTATCTAAACACTGTGCCGTTTTTGTATCAGGAGACCTTTGGGCTTAGCGAGGGTGAATTCGGTCTTGCCTTTGCCATGAGTGCAACGCTCTCGTGGCTTGGAGTTCAGGTCGGATCAAGGCTTCCCAAACTCTTTCCACCTCAATGGCTTTTGTTGCTCTATGGGTTTATAGGTGTTGGAGTAGGCGTCGGTCTTGTAATCACAAGCTCCGCTGGTGAGTTCTGGTTTGCTCAGGGTTTGTTTGGATTACTGCTATTCAACTTTGGCTCCACTTTGACTTCCATTCAGACCATTGCACTTTTGAACCACGGCGAAGAAGCTGGAACTGCTGCAGGGCTGCTTGGCGTTTCTAACTTCACCTTCACTTCGATGTTCAGCTTGCTTTATGGGTTTATCTCGACATCTAATACGGCGGGTGCAGGTGTCGCCATTGGTGGACTGTATGTGTTGGCGCTGCTATCGCTTTTGTTTATAGCGCAGCCGCAGAAGATTGAACGCTTCAACTAAGTTCTGAAAGGATTGCCTCGGTAGCACTTGCGCCAATTCGGTCAGCTCCCGCATCAATCATGTCAATGGCATCGGCAAGTGTTCTGATACCTCCACTGGCCTTAATCCTCACCTCAGGGGCACAGGCATCACGCATCAGCCTGATGTGATGAACACTTGCTCCGGTTCCGACCATATTTCCCTGCTCATCTTTAACAAACCCAAACCCAGTTGAGGTCTTCACGAAAGCGGCACCGACCTCGGAGCTAATTTCGCAGAGTTTCCTGATTTGGTCATCGGTGAGAAATCCGGTTTCGAAAATGACTTTTAGGATGCCACCGTTGTCGATTGTGGCTTTATTGATTTCATCGATCTCGGTTTTGATTGATGACCAGTCACCCTCAATTGCCTTTGAGGGGTTGATCACCATGTCAACTTCATGAGCACCCTGCTTGGCCGCCAGTGCTGCTTCGGCAACCTTGATTTCAGTTGCGCTGTTGCCGTGAGGAAATCCAATTACCGTGCAGAGCTTCACTTCGCTTCCTGCCAACCATTGTTTTGCATCACTGACTGCGTGTGGTTTTAGGCAGTAGGCAGCTACATCGTTGGCGATTGCTATTTCTGCACCCTTGTTGAGATCGGCGGCGGTTGCTGTTGGGTGTAAAACCGTGTGGTCGAAATAGCTTGCAAGTGTTTTTCTATCCATTGTGTTTCCTAGTCGGTTTGGATTTCACTTCGGTCAGCAGACCAAAGAGTGTGGAAGCTGCCTGGTTTATCAACGCGCTTATAAGTATGAGCTCCAAAGAAATCTCTTTGGCCTTGAACCAGCGCAGCTGGCAATCTCTCGGCTCTGAGCCCATCGTAATAACTCAGTGAAGACGAGAAGGCTGGGTTGGGGATTCCAGCCAGTGCTGAATTAGCAACAACTTCTCTCCAGGCAGGCAGTGATTCAGCGATTGCGTTTTGGAAATAATCGGCATAAAGCAAAGCCTGCAAGTCAGGCTGAGTTTTATAGGCCTCGGTTATGCGGTTTAGAAATTTCGCTCTAATGATGCAACCAGCTCGCCAGATTTTGGCAACTTCACCGAGGTTGATTTCCCAGTTGAATTCTTTGGCTCCAGCTTGGATTGCATCAAAGCCTTGGCTGTAAGCAATGATTTTTGATGCGAAAAGAGCTTGTCTAACTTTTTCAATTAGGTCTTCTCGTTCTATGTTCCAAGCGGTTGTTTGCTTGGCAAGATCCGGTCTCGCTTGGCGTTGTTCGGATTGGGCGGAAAGAGATCTTGCAAAAACCGCCTCTGCAATCCCGCTGACGGGGACACCAAGGTCGAGCGCGTTTTTCACAGTCCAGACACCGGTTCCCTTGCTACCGGCTTGATCCAAAATCACATCAACTAGTGGCTTTCCAGTTTCAGTATCAACCTGATCTAGCACCTCTGCGGTGATTTCAATCAGGTAGCTTTCTAGCTCTCCCTTATTCCACTCCCTGAAAACCTCAGCGATTTCCTTAGGCTCCATCCCTGCCTGGCGCAGGATGTCATAGCCTTCGGCAATCAGTTGCATGTCTGCATATTCAATGCCGTTGTGAATCATCTTTACAAAATGCCCTGCTCCGTCACTTCCTATATGGGTAACGCAGGGTTCTCCTTCGGCAACCGCAGCAATTGTCTCCAAAATTGGACCAAGAGTTTGATAGGCCTCTTTGGACCCGCCGGGCATGATCGAAGGTCCGTTCAGGGCACCCTCTTCACCACCAGAGATACCCGCACCAACAAAGTTAATACCCATTGCCGAAAGTTCTTTTTCGCGCCTGATGGTGTCTGTGAATAAGGCATTTCCGCCATCAACAATGATGTCTCCCGGGCTAAATCTCTCGGCCAGTTGATCGATCACTGCATCGGTTCCGGCTCCTGCTTGAACCATGATGATCGCAGTTTTTGGAGATTCAAGGCTTTCAACAAAATCGTCTATGGTTTCAGCTGCAATGAAGTTTGCCTCTGGGTGATTCTCGGTCACCGTCTTGGTCTTGTCGTGTGAGCGGTTATAGATAGCCACCCGGTTGCCTTCTCTGCTAGCCAGGTTACGAGCAAGGTTTGAGCCCATGACAGCCAGTCCGACAACACCAATATTTGCTTTTTCAGTCATTGAAAGGTTCTCTTTCGTATCTAAAGACCTTCAAAGACTAGCAAGCTCCAGAGCCATTTATTTGAATAACAATTAGGCAACTTGTTGACAATTATTGGCAACAACGTTGCCAAGTTCACACCCAGTTAACTTTTCAAACATATGATTCTGCTCAGGACCCATTCCGTCCGAAACAAAAACAGTTGGAAAGGTAGCTTGATGAGAAAAAGCGCAGTTATTGCGGCAAGTTTGGGAATCGCCCTAACTTTGTCGGCATGTGCGGCTGAAGAGCCAGCAGCTGATGTGTCAGATGACACCTCAACCGAAACCGAGACCGAGGAGACCCCAACAGGTCGCGACGCATGGCCAGAGTCATTGGTTTTCACCCTCACCCCATCGCAGGAAGCTGGTGGTTTGATTGAAACCGCTGAGCCACTTGCAGCGCTGCTAGAAGCAGAGCTCGGTGTTGAGATTGAGCCATTGGTTCCTTCTGACTACGCAGGTGTTATCGCAGCTTTGGCATCAGGTCAGGCTCAGATCGCCGGTGGACTCGGACCAAATCAGATGGTGCAGGCCGAGGACCAGGCAGACGCAACCTTGATTTTGCAGGCCGAGCGTTACGGTTCATTCACATACGTAACTCAGTGGCTAACTAATGACCCAGACACCTTCTGTGACGACACTCCAGTTGCCGACGAAGATGGCTACCTGTTCTGCAACGGTGTTCTAGATGCTGAAATGGGCCCTATTGGTGCCGACAAACTGCCATTGATTGCAGGTCAAACAGTTTCATTTGTTGACCAGGGGTCAACAAGTGGTTACCTAATCCCATCCCTTCAGTTGCTTGAGGCAGGCGTTGACCCAGTTGACGACATCGACGTAATCTTCGCCGGTGGTCACGATGCATCTGTTCAGGCTGTTTATGACGGAGACGCAATTGTTGGAACATCATTCAACGACGCTCGTGGAAACATCGAGGAGACAAGCCCAGATGTTGGCGAGAAGGTAGTTGTTTGGGGTTGGTCAGGACCCATCCCTAACGATGGCTTCGCAGTTGCAGGAGACCTGCCAGAGGATCTGAAGCAGGCAATCACAGACGCATTTGTTTCAATTGCCTCGACCGAGGAGGGAAACGCCCTTCTGCAGGAGCTTTACTCAATTGATGATGTAAAGCCAGTTGAAGATGGCGTTTACGAGGTAATTCGTCAGCTGGATATCCAGTTGGGTGACATCCTCGGATAATAACCAAACTACAATCAGACCACTGTCTTTTGGCAGTGGTCTGATTTGTTTGGCCCAGGAGCGAGATGATTAGTTTCAAAAACGCCACCGTTGAATACACCGCTGGCGTAAAGGCACTTGACAACCTAAACCTCGAAATCAAAGAGGGTGAGTTTGTTGTCGTTGTTGGACTAAGTGGTGCTGGTAAATCAACACTTATTCGAACAATCAACAATCTTGTTCCGCTGAGCTCGGGTGAGCTATATGTCGATGGCGAGGCAGTTCACGATCTGTCTCGAAAAAAGATGCGTGCGCTGCGCTCGAGAATCGGCATGATTTTTCAAGGCTTCAACCTTGTTGACCGAGCGAGTGTGATTCAAAACGTTCTGATGGGGAGAGTTTTTAAACTCCCCACTTGGAGGACAGTCTTTGGTGCGTATCCAAAAAAGGATCAGCAGATTGCAGCTGAGGCACTCAATCGAGTTGGCATGCTAGACCGTGCATACTCCAGAGCAACTGACTTGAGTGGCGGACAGCGTCAACGTGTAGGAATTGCCAGAGCTCTGGCTCAGGAGCCGAAGGTGATACTGGCGGATGAGCCAGTTGCCTCACTTGACCCACCAACATCACATGCTGTGATGCAGCACCTGCAAAAAATCAATCAAGACTTGGGCATCACGACAATTGTCAACCTTCACTTTTTGGATTTGGCAACTGCATACGGTGAGCGAGTAATTGGTCTGCGTGAGGGCAAGTTGGTTTTTGATGGACCAGGAAGCGAATGCACGCCGGAGGTCTTCGAAGGAATCTATGGCAGAAGCCTCACCGCCGATGACACCTTGAGCGAGGAAGCCTAGTTAAATGAGCTCCACTCAGGTCAAGCTTCCAAAGAAACCGGGTATCCCCGGAGGGATAATCTTTTCACTCGTCTTTGCTTTTGTTTTGACCGTGGTGACGATGATCACCGTTGAGTTTTCACTCACTGAGATCTTTTCTAATTTTGGAAGACGAAACCTTGTCACAGATGGCCTTCTAAGCCCAGACCTCACTCAGATATTCTCCGAGAGGTCGCTCTCGGCTTTTATTGAAACCCTGCAGCTGGCTGTCTTGGGAACTGTTTTGGGTGGCGGGGCGTCTTTGTTGATGGCCTATTGGGCAACTGAGTTTGGAAACCCCATTCGCTGGTTGAGGTTTCTGATTCGAACCTTTAACAACATCGTTCGCTCGATTCCTGATCTGTTGTGGGCATTGTTGTTTGTCACGGCGGTGGGGATTGGAATCCTGCCTGGACTGTTGGCTTTGTTTTTCTTCTCGATGGCGGTTGTCACAAAGCTAACCAGTGACACTTTGGACGGCATCGACATGGGTCCAATCGAGGCCGCTCAAGCGAGTGGTAGTGGGCAGATAGCGATGCTGAGAACAGCTGTGTTGCCACAAATCCTCCCCTCCTACACCTCCTTCGTGCTCTATGGTTTCGAACTGAACTTGCGAGCAAGTGCTGTTTTGGGTCTGGTCGGTGCCGGCGGAATTGGCTCCCGAATTGAGTTTTTTCGCTCTCGCGGAGACTGGAGTGAGGTCTGGGGATTGGTTTTGATGTTCTTCCTGGTCGTGTTCTTGGTTGAGAGATTCTCGGTGACTATTCGCAGGAGGCTTGTTTGAGTAATCTAAGCCTTCCCAAAAAACCAGTTGATTACTTTCGCAACATAACCACACTCGTCATTGCTGTTGCTGTTATTTGGTCTTTGATTGGTCTTGAGATCAAATGGGAGAGATTGATTGACCTTCCAGCGGATATGTTTTTGATCGGCACCTTGATGTTTGGAAATATGGACATTGCCGATTTCCCAAACCTTGCAGGGGCTATGTGGGAATCGATTTCAATTGCGTGGGTCGGGACTCTGATTGCCGCCCTATTTGCGATACCACTTGCATTCTTAGCAGCAGAAAATCTGGTCGGAAGACCAATTGCCTGGGTGGTTCGTCAGCTGTTCAATATCCTGCGTGCTGTTCCAGAGGTAATCCTCGCTATTGCCCTGATACCTATTTTTGGGCTTACCCCGCTCACTGGTGTTTTGGCAATTGGAATTGGTTCGATTGGAACACTTGGAAAGCTTTTCTATGAGGTAATCGAGTCAATCAAAAAAGAGCCCTTGGAGGCAGCCGATGCGGTTGGCGCAAACAAACTTGTCCGCTTCCGCTGGGGAGTATTACCGCAGGTTATGCCAGAGATGACTTCTTTCGTTCTCTACAGGTTTGAAGTGAATATTCGTGCCAGTGCCGTGATGGGCTTGATTGGTGCCGGAGGAATTGGAAACGATGTCGCGCTTGCTCTTCGATTCAAAGACTGGGAGGTTGCAGGAATGGGTTTATTGATTGTGATTGTCGGAACAATCCTGGTTGATGCAATCTCAGGTGCTGCAAGGAAGCAGATTATTAAGGGATC
>CBFHOK010000011.1:0-46931 GCA_965657575.1 Microbacteriaceae bacterium
CAATCCACTTCGCAGTGGCGATTCCGCTAACGCTTGCGATGCAGCGATTGGTCCGTGACTAATTAGCGAGCAGCGCTACCTTCGCTGTAATCGTCTTTGTTCTCAATCCAGCTAAATAGCTTACGAAGCTCACGTCCGGTTGCCTCAATCGGGTGAGTCTCACCCTTTGCGCGAAGCTCCTGGAACTCAGGGGCTCCCGCGTCCTGGTCAGCAATAAAACGCTCAGCGAAGCTTCCATTTTGGATGTCTCCGAGAACTTCCTTCATGTGATCTTTCACATCCGGGGTAATTACTCGTGGTCCAGATACGTAGTCACCGTACTCAGCGGTGTCTGAAACACTCCAACGCTGCTTGGCGATTCCACCCTCATACATCAAATCAACAATCAGCTTCAGCTCGTGCAAAACCTCGAAGTATGCAATCTCTGGCTGGTATCCAGCCTCGACTAGGGTTTCAAAACCATACTGGACAAGCTGTGAGGCTCCTCCACACAAAACAGCCTGCTCACCGAATAGGTCAGTTTCAGTCTCTTCGGTGAAGGTGGTCTTGATGGTTCCCGCACGGGTTCCACCAATTCCCTTTGAGTAGCTCAGGGCCAAATCAAAAGCGCCACCGGTTGCATCCTGCTCAACCGCAATCAGGTTAGGAACTCCGCGGCCAGCCTCATACTCGCGACGAACGATGTGACCAGGGCCCTTTGGAGCCACTAGGAAAACATCTACATCTGCTGGTGGCTTGATTAGACCAAAACGAATTGCGAAACCGTGTCCGAACACCAAAGCTTTGCCTGCTGACAAATTAGGTTCGATTGAGTTTGTATATAGATCGCGCTGAGCGGGGTCTGGAGCAAGAATAACGATCACGTCTGCCCACTTCACCGCCTCGTCTGGGGTGTGGACCGCGAGTCCCTTTTCCTCTGCCTTTGGGCGAGATTTTGACCCCTCCAACAAACCGACAACGACATCAACGCCGCTGTCTTTTAGGTTTAGGGCATGTGCGTGACCCTGTGAGCCAAAGCCCAGAACTGCAACCTTTTTATTCTGAATCAGACTCAGATCAGCGTCTTTGTCATAGAAAATTTCTGCCAATGTTTTGCTCCTTTATTTATTGGCCTATTTGATTCGATCGCTCATGGATTTGGAGCCGCGGCCAATTGCAATGGCTCCTGATTGAACGAGTTCTTTCACTCCAAAGGGTTCCAAAACCCTCAGGAAAGCTTGGCATTTTGCGCTGTCTCCAGTGATTTCAATAACCACCGAGTCGCTTACCACATCAACAACCCTTGCCCTGAAGAGGTTTACAGCCTCTAACACCTGGCTACGATTGTTCGCCTCTGTCCTTACTTTGATCAGCATGTGATCGCGAGAGACTGAGTTGTCGTTTTCCAATTCAACGATTTTCACAACATTCACCAGCTTATTAAGCTGCTTAGTTATCTGCTCAAGCGGATGACCCTCGACATCGACGACAACGGTTATGCGGCTAAGACCATCAATTTCACTTGTTCCCACCGCGAGCGACTGGATGTTGTAGCCGCGTCTAGCAAATAGGCCTGCAACTCGTGTCAATAGACCAGGCTTATCTTCAACGAGTAGGGAAAGTATGTGCTGCGTCATTCGTCACCATCCCAAACTGGCCTTGCATCCCTTGCATACTGAACAGCGTCATTAGAAACACCTGCGGGAACCATGGGCCAAACCATAGCATCACGTCCGACAATGAAATCAATCACAACTGGGCGATCATTGGTCTCCAGAGCAAGTTTGATAGCTTCCTCAGCCTCTTTTTCGTTGGTGGCACGAATTGAGAGACATCCGTAGCTCTCACCCAGTTTCACGAAATCTGGCACCATCTGAGTGTCTGTTCCGGTGTGGAGGTCGGTGTTTGAGTAGCGGGAGTTGTAAAAAAGCGTCTGCCACTGCCTAACCATTCCCAAAGAACTGTTGTTGATAATCGCAACCTTGATTGGAATGTTGTTAATTACACAGGTCGCCAACTCCTGATTTGTCATCTGGAAGCAACCATCTCCGTCAATTGCCCATACATCTCTGTCGGGCTCTCCAACCTTGGCACCCATGGCTGCTGGAACGCTGTAGCCCATGGTTCCAGCTCCTCCAGAGTTCAACCACGAGTTTGGCCGCTCGTAATTAATAAACTGCGCTGACCACATCTGGTGCTGGCCCACTCCTGCAGCAAAGACTCCCTCGGGTCCAGTCATCTCACCAATTTTTTGAATCACCCACTGAGGCGCAAGTGTTCCATCCTCCTGCTCTTGATAGCCAAGTGGATAGCGGCTTTTCAAACCGTCAATAAATTGCCACCAGTCGGAGTAATCAGGTTTGCTGCCGGCAAGCTGCTTTTCAAGTTCCGCATTTAGCATCGCTATTACAACTTTGGCATCGCCAACAATCGGCACATCCGCATGACGAATCTTTCCAATTTCAGCTGGGTCAATATCAACATGGATGACTTTCGCACCCGGAGCAAAAGACGAAACGTCACCGGTTACTCGATCATCAAATCGCGCACCCAAGGTGATCAGAAGGTCTGCTTTTTGTAATCCGGTAACCGCTGGAACCGTTCCGTGCATACCCGGCATACCCAAGTGCTGTGGGTGGGTGTCAGGGAAAGCACCACGTGCCATCAAAGTTGTAGTCAGCGGAGCTCCGGTGATCTCAGCAAGCTTTGCCAATTCGGCGTGAGCCTCTGCTCTGATTACTCCACCACCAACATACAAAATTGGCTTTTTGCTTGCCAAGATAAGCTCAGCAGCTGCCTCAACCTGCCTGCCGTGAGGGTGAGTTACTGGCTTATAGCCAGGAAGAATGTCTTTTTGGGGAGGCCAGCTGAACTCTAATTTTCCATTTTGTGCATCCTTGGTGATATCCACCAATACAGGTCCTGGCCTACCGCTTGTTGCAAGCTCCACTGCAGCGGACATCACTGCAGGAATCTCGGCTGCTTTGGTTACTAGAAAGCTGTGCTTTGTAATTGGCATGGTGATACCAACAATGTCTGCCTCCTGAAAGGCATCGGTGCCAATAGCGTGGGAGTTGACCTGTCCAGTAATTGCAAGCAATGGAACGCTGTCCATGTGAGCATCAGCAATCGGAGTTACCAGGTTGGTGGCTCCCGGGCCACTGGTTGCGATGCAAACACCGAGTTTGCCGGTTGCAGATGCATACCCTTCGGCTGCGTGACCAGCACCCTGTTCGTGACGAACCAGAATATGACGGATCTTTTTTGAATCCATCATCGGGTCATAGGTTGGCAAGATTGCCCCGCCGGGTAAGCCGAATATATCGGTTACACCCAGCTCCTCCAACGAGCGCACAATAGCTTGCGCACCGGTCATTGTTTCAGTCATTTTGTCCTTAGCCGCAGTAGGCACCGACAGATGCGGAGCCAACAATCTTTGAATACTTTCCGAGAACACCCTTGGTGTATCTCAAGGGCAGCGGTTGCCAATCTTTCTTGCGGGCAGCCAGCTCGTCCTCATCTACGAGAAGCTCGATAGAGCGTTTAGCGATGTCGACGCTGATGATGTCTCCATCGCGAACAAAGGCAACTGGACCTCCGTCCACCGCCTCTGGAGCAATGTGTCCAATACTCAGTCCGGTTGTGCCGCCTGAGAATCGACCGTCTGTCAATAGTAGAACATCTTTGCCCAGTCCCGCACCTTTAATTGCTCCAGTCACCGCCAACATCTCGCGCATACCCGGTCCACCCTTTGGTCCTTCGTAGCGAATCACCACCACGTCACCTTTTTGAATTTCGCCATTGCTTAGGGCATCCATGCAGGCTTTCTCTCGCTCAAACACCCTTGCTGGGCCTTCAAAAGTTTCCAAATCAAAACCAGCGGTTTTCACAACAGCACCCTCTGGAGCCAGGGATCCCTTCAGGATATTGATTCCGCCGGTTTTGTGAATTGGGTTATTCATCGCGCGGATGATTTTGCCATCTGGGTCTGGTGGATTGATATCTGCCAAGTTTTCAGCAACTGTCTTGCCGGTAACTGTCAGTGCATCACCGTGGATTAGGCCTGCATCTAAAAGTGCTTTCATCAAAACTGGAACTCCACCAACGCGGTCAACATCGTTCATCACATACTGACCAAATGGTTTTAGGTCTCCAAGGTGTGGAACCTTGTCAGCAATTCTGTTGAAGTCATCAAGTGTCAAATCAACCTCTGCCTCCTGAGCTATGGCCAGTAGGTGTAAAACGGCATTTGTTGATCCACCGAATGCCATCAAAACTGCAATTGCATTCTCGAAGGCTTTTTTAGTCATGATCTGCCTTGCGGTAATTCCCTTGGAGATCAAATTCACAACCGCTTCACCACTGCGGTGAGCCCAGTTATCACGCCTTCTGTCTGCACTTGGAGGAGCGGCAGAACCTGGAAGGCTCATACCCAATGCTTCACCGATGCTCGCCATGGTGTTAGCGGTATACATTCCTCCGCATGCACCTTCGCCTGGGCAGATTGCTTTTTCAATACGATCGAGGTCTTCCTCGCTCATAAGACCCGCCTTGCAGGCGCCGACAGCCTCAAAGGCGTCGATGATTGTTACTTGTTTTTCAGTACCATCGCTGAGCTTCACCCAACCAGGGGCAATTGAGCCCGCATATAAAAACACATTGGCAAGATCGAGCCTTGCAGCGGCCATCAGCATTCCTGGAAGTGACTTATCGCAACCAGCAAGAGTCACCGATCCATCTAGGCGCTCAGCACTCATCACTGTTTCAACACTGTCGGCAATAACTTCTCTGGAAACTAGAGAAAAGTGCATTCCCTCGTGGCCCATCGCAATTCCATCAGAGACTGAAATGGTTCCAAACTGCATTGGGTATCCCTGGGCTTGGAAAACGCCCTGTTTCGCGGCTTCCGCCAACCGATCAAGACTCAAATTGCAAGGGGTAACTTCATTCCAACTGCTGGCAATACCAATCTGTGGTTTGACCCAGTCCTCATCGCCCATTCCAACTGCTCTAAGCATTCCTCGAGCCGGGGCTCTTTCGATTCCATCGGTTACGTCTCTACTGCGAGGTTTCATGTCATTTGCCATTTGACTAGTCTAATCAAATTCGAAGGCGGTAGCCTTCTATGGTGGTTGATTCAGATACGACCAAGCAGCCAACCGGCTTGGAGCTATACACCGACGCAGCACAAAAAAGTGCTCGCCAGGTTATTTACTCCTACTCAACGAGTTTTGGTCTAGCAACCAAACTGATTGAACCAAGCGTCAGAAAGCACATCGAGAGTATTTATGCAATGGTTCGCGTTGCGGATGAAATCGTTGATGGATCTGCCGCTCAAGCTGCCCTCGAAGAGTCAGCACTGAACCCTGAAGCTGAAATCAAAGAATTTGAAGCTGAATGCTACAAAGCAATGAAACTCGGTTACAGCACCAATTTGGTTTTGCATGCTTTCGGAGTAACAGCCCGTGAAGTCAGTATTGAGAAAGAAATCGTGAAGCCGTTTTTCGATTCAATGAAGATGGATCTGACTGATACTGAGCACGATGAAGCAAGCTTCAAAAAATACGTTTACGGGTCTGCTGAGGTTGTTGGATTGATGTGTTTGAGAGCATTTATCAACGATAAAAACTACTCCGATGAGCAACTGAAGGTTCTCAATGAGGGAGCATTAGCTTTAGGTAGCGCGTTTCAGAAAGTGAACTTCCTAAGAGACCTGAGTGCTGATTTTTCAAAGTTAGGAAGAAGCTACTTCCCAAACGTAAACGTCAAGAATTTTGACGAGGAGACCAAGCACTACTTGGTGAAAGATATTGAACTGGAACTGGATAAGGCCAGAAATGCAATTCCGCTGCTACCAAAAACAGCTGCGCGGGCAGTGAAGGCAGCCTGTGAATTATTTGGAAGCTTAAATAAAAAGATTTCCAAAACCGATGCTTCGGAACTTATTCGGACTCGAATCAGTGTTTCAAACGGAAAGAAGTTTTTAATACTTGTCAGAAGCTATTTAGGAGCGGGTCGTTGACACAAAAAACAGCTGTTGTAATCGGAGCGGGTATCGCAGGGCTGGCCTCTGCCGCACTTTTAGCTAAGGCCGGCATGAAGGTGACAGTCTTGGAAGCCCGAGAGAGCATTGGCGGTAGGGCCTACCTCTGGGAAAAAGACGGCTTCAAATTTGACATGGGGCCCAGCTGGTATTTGATGCCGGATGCCTTCAATCAGTTTTTCAAACTGATGGGAACCACTGCTGAAAAAGAACTTGACCTAGTCCAATTAGACCCAGGCTACAAAACAATCGTTGAGGGTTTTGATGAGCCAATCATCGTTCGTGACACCTTGGACAAAAACAAAGAGCTATTCGAGGGAATTGAGCCTGGCGCCTCTGAAAAACTTGGTGAATATGTAGACAGTGCTGAAAATGCCTACGATCTCAGCCTGAAGCATTTTTTATATACAAACTTCAAAAACGCCAAAGGGTTTACAAACCCTGAAGTTCTAAAACAGGCTGGCAAGTTTGTTCAACTGCTGACAACCTCATTGGATAGTTATGCGGGCAAGTACTTCAAAGATGAGCGACTGAAAAAGATCCTGGACTACCCAGCTGTCTTCCTGGGAGCAAGTCCCTATGAGACGCCGAGTATGTATCACTTGATGACCCACGTTGATATGAACCTTGGTGTTTTCTACCCAAAGGGTGGGATGTATACCCTGATCGAGGCCGTCGAGCGCTTGGCAATTCAGCATGGGGTCCAGATAAACACCAACTCTGAGGTGACAAAGATTCTTTGCAATGGCGACCAGGCAACAGGCGTCATGGTGGGAGACGTCAAATATGAGGCTGATGTGGTTGTAGGTTCTGCTGATTTGCATCACGTGGAAACAAAGTTGCTCCCAAGGCATAAGCAAACCTTCCCAGAGAGCTATTGGAACAAACGCAAGCCTGGCCCATCAGCCATGCTGATTTACCTTGGAATCAAAGGCAAAATCGACCAGCTTGAGCACCACACACTGTTCTTCACCAAAGACTGGCAGGGTGGCTTCAAAGAGGTTTTTGCTAAGGCAGATGGAAAACGTAGCATCCCGGAGCCTGCGAATATGTATGTCTGCATGCCCTCCAAAACAGATTCAACGGTTGCTCCAAAGGGGTATGAAAACGTATTCATCCTGGTTCCAACTGCAGCCGATCCAAGTCTTGGAAGTGGTGGCATTGATAGAAGCGGTGATGAATCACTTGAAACCCGAGCTGACAAGATAATTGACCAGTTGGGCGAGTGGGCCGGAATCGAAAACCTGCGTGATCGAGTAGTTGTTAGAAGAACCGTTGGACCGCAGGATTTCGTAAACGAATTCAACGCATGGAGCGGAACCGCTCTGGGCATGGCCCACACGCTCAGGCAGAGTGCATTCTTCAGGCCTCAAAACCGGTCCAAAAAACTAAAGAACTTGCTCTATTCAGGTCACAACACCATCCCAGGCATTGGCCTACCGATGTGTCTAATTGGTGCGGAGTTGGTTTATAAGCACCTAGTCAACGATCACTCGAATGGACCAATTGAAAACGAGCTCTCCACTGTTTCAGATTGGAAGGGGTTGAGCTAATTGGAGTTGATTGGTTTTGGTTATCTGGCTGCACTGATTTTTTCAATCATTGGCACCAGCCTGATTGACAGGCGTCACGGATTAGCTCTGTTTGTTTCTCCTGTTGCAACCCTGGTCTCAGTAGCGGTTGGTGTGGCTGTATTTCTAGCATGGGATCTGGTTGGGATTGAACTCGGTATTTTCTTTATTGGTCCAGCTGAGCACGTCTCGGGCATACTGCTTGCCCCAGAACTTCCCCTCGAAGAACTGTTTTTCCTCATTCTTCTGAGCTATTCAACCCTGGTTGTTTATCGCCTGGCAGAGAAGAGGTTCAAATGACCTATATTCTGCTGACGGTCACTGTTCTGTCGATTTTTACCATTTATACGTTTTTGATGAGGAAGTGGCTAAAGCTCAAGCCGATGATGGTGGCGGCTTCAGTGATGTTGTTTCTGACATTGGTGTTTGACAATTTGATCATTGCCTCTGGAATTGTTGATTACGATCCAGAGAAGATTTCTGGAATCAGATTAGGAGTGGCACCAATTGAAGACTTCGCCTACACCCTGGTAGCGCTCGTATTGATTCCAACTGTATTTAATTTTCTCCGCATAAAGCTATGAACGCAGCACTTGCCATCCTCGCAAGCTCCAGGCCAATCTCTTGGGTAAATACGGCATTTCCCTTTGGGGTTTCATACCTGCTGGTCTCCAAAGAGTTCGACCTCACCTTTTGGCTTGGGACCTTTTTCTTTCTCATCCCATACAACCTGATGATGTATGGGATAAACGATGTATTTGATTACGAGAGCGATTTAGCAAACCCCAGAAAAGGTGGGGTTGAGGGTGCACTTCTCTCCCCCGCTTTACACAAGCCAACAATCATTTCCGCAATTGGTACCAGCATCCCCTTTATTGCTTATCTGTTTATTGTTGGTGACTTTTTGAGCAATCTCATTTTGTCAATCACTGTTTTCACAGTCATTGCTTATTCGCTGAAGGGGCTTAGGTTCAAAGAGGTTCCGTTCTTGGATTCAATCACCAGCGCCGCTCATTTCACCGGGCCGCTAATTTATGGCATTCAGCTCGCTGGAGGAAATCCCTTTGACTCTCCAGCGGTCTTAGTTGCTCTCTCGCTGTTTTTGTGGTCAATGGCATCCCACGCCTTTGGTGCGGTGCAGGATGTTAAGGCCGACCGAATTGCCTCAATTGGTTCAGTGGCAACAGCAATTGGTGCCAAATGGACCGTCAGGTTCTCCTTTAGTCTTTACCTACTTGCTGCATCGCTGTTGGCCATTGCAGGTGATCGGATTACCCTGGCAGCAGTCGCACTCATCCCCTATATGGGAATTCTGATTCCCTATTGGAATCTCAGAGATGAAGACTGCGAAAAAGCCAATTGGGGATGGAAGAGTTTTTTATGGCTGAATATCTTTGCTGGCGCAGTGGTCAGTTTGATAATTATCGAGATTTTGCAAGGGCGCTGATTCGCTCAACCGCCTGCTCGATGATCTCTGGATAGGTTCCGATATTCATTCGAGCAAAACCCTTATAACCCTGATCGTCTATCGAGTGATCACTTCCTGCGACCAAAGAAACTTTTGCCTTTTCTAAAATCTCCGCCGCTGGGTTCTCTAGGCCCAGCTTTTCAAGATTCAGCCAAGCAAGATAGGTGGCGTTTTCTTCGAAGGTTTCGGCCCAATGTTGTTCTGCTAGAAGGTTATTCAACACTAGGAAGTTGGATTCGATCTTGGAAACAGTCTCACTAAGCCAACCATCAGAATCGTTGAAGCTTGCAATCATCGCAGCAATGCCAAGGATTGAGGTTCTGTAGGGAACCGCCATTGGAAGTTTCTCCAAAGCCTTCGATTTCAATGCCGCTGACTCAAAAGAAATAAGACCGCCTTTGACACCTGCTGTGTTGAAGCTTTTTGAGCTGGAGGTGATGGTAATACCAGCCTCTCTCGCCTGATCGCTTACCGATGCAAATGGGATGAATTTCGTGCCGGAGTGAGTAAGCGGTGCGTGTATTTCATCTGCTAAAACAACTACGTTGTATTTTTCGGCAAGTGAAGCAATCTCGACCAGTTCTTCTCGGCTGTGAACGGCTCCTACCGGGTTATGTGGGGAGCAGAGAAGGTAGACGTCAACACCCTCTTGGAATCGCTTCTCAATCGAATCCAGGTCCAGTTCCCACCTCCTGCCAGTCAATTGCAGAGGGGCATCAACGATTTGGTTTTTGGATTCCGCAATCCACTTTTTGAACGAAGCATAGATAGGGCTATTTACTAAGACTTTTCCGCCATCTGGAATCAACGAGCGCAATAGTTCAACGCCTGCAACCCCAACATCGGTTGCCGGAAAAACCAGCTCTGGGTTTGGAGAGAAGCCCCAGTGTCGAGTTGAAAACCTGCTGAAGGAGTTCCCCAGTTCCGGAAGCGGAAAAGCATATCCAAGATCGTCATTTTCAATCATCGAAATAAGTGATGCCTTGATTGCTGGGCTGATTGGAAAATCCATCTCAGCAACGTGCATCGGGATCACATCATCAGCAAACCTTTGCCACTTAACGCTTTTTCTTTTTCTCAGGTGAGCTAACTTGTCATTCATCGCAACGCCCTAACATCCAGTCTTGCGGTAAGCGCCATGTGTGGCACCGTGAGTGCCCAGATTACAACCAAAAGTATCCATAGCAACTCACTACTCAAATTCAAACCAATGGTGAGCCCCAGGCCAATGGTGAAAACAATTACCAGCACCAATGCTGGAAGTCCTGCATTCACTGAAGACCAAAAAGCCTTCAGTGTTTGGTTTGAATTGTGGGCTCTGACCGAGCTTGGAAGTTCCAGGCTCAGCCTGCCAGTGTGCCTGAGCGCGTGCCAAAGACCAAAGTAAAAAGCAAAGGCAACAAGAGGTGGGGCAGTCAATGAAATCACCAATAGCAATCCAAGATCAAAAGCATTATCAAAACGTTTTCTAATCAGCATCCAGCTGATTGCAATAACGGCAATGGCAATCATGCCGAAATATAGAAAGCTTTCAAAAACCCCGGCCCAGCCAATAAGAGCTGGGTTCACAGCCCGCAAAGCCTCAGCGCTTTGCTGGTTGACAAGTGGTATCAACACCGGTGTAAAACCAGCCGCTAAAGCGTAAGGAATTTTAGGAAAGCTTGACTTATTCGATCTGGAGTCAATTTCAGAAATAAATGCTGCATCTCCGATGCCAAAGTGAATAGCACTCATCAAAACAACAAGCTGAAAGCCCAAAAGGTTTGCCGAGAGGATAAGCCAAATGGCTAGACCGACAACCGTTAGATAACCGGTAAGAAAAATAACCATACGCAGCGATGCCATTTTCGGAACGGTTACCAGGTGATCAACCGCACCATGAGGAATGCCAACAGCGAGAGCAAGGAGAGCCAGCACGACCTGCGCTTCAATTGAAAGCCCGCCGGTGGCCAGATGGAAAAAACCAACCAGAATTCCAAATAGAATGCCTATGCGAGAAGTTAGACGCAAACGGTTTAGAAGCTTTAGTTCAGATTCCATATAGAGGATTTTAGAAGCCACCGGGAAAGTGAGTCCGCTTGTTTGGAGAATGGTCCTACATGGCCATGCTGGGTTTTGTGGTTGTTGCCTCGTGGTGGCTGGAGATTGCGTTCAACACCAGAGTCATCAGAGACCCAAAAAGGGTATTGAAAACGCTTGCCATTGTGGTGCCGTTTTTTGTTCTCTGGGATGCATATGCAATCGCCGAAGGTCACTGGTTTTTTGACCCTGAACAAACACTTGGAATCTATGGACCTCTGGACATCCCTCTCGAGGAATACCTGTTTTTCATAATCATCCCCATTGCAGCCATGTTGACCCTCGAGGGAGTTAGAAACTTCCTACCAACAGTTCAGAGGTGGATCGCTAGGTCTAGAAAGGTCAGGAGCAACTAATGCCCTATTTCCTGCTTGCCCAAATTGCCATAGTTGCAGTTGTCCTAGCTGAGATATTTATTTTCAAAACAGGTCTTTTTTCAGATGTCCGTTTCTGGTTGGCCTACGGAATCGTAGTTTTCTTCCAACTGCTGACCAATGGCTACCTGACCTTCAATGAAATCGTCACCTACAACCCGGAGGCTATTGGTGGGACAAGGGTTGCCTACGCACCCGTCGAAGACCTGTTTTTTGGTTTTGCACTAGTGACAATGACGATGTTGGTCTGGAGCAAAATAAAACCCTCCAGAGGGGAATAGCCAAAGACCCTGCGAGCTTATTAAGCATATGAGCAAATTAGAGCCAGGCGGCAAAGCACCAGAATTCAAAGCCCTTGACAGCGAGGAAAACGAAGTTTCCTCGGATAGTTTTTCGGGTCAAAAAACCATTTTGTATTTCTATCCAGCAGCCGGAACGCCCGGCTGCACAAACCAGGCATGTGATTTCAGAGATAACCTCAACTCTCTAAAATCCCTAGGCTTCACCGTTATCGGTGTTAGCCCCGACAAGCCAGCAAAGCTTGCGAAGTTTAAAGAAAAAGAGAGCCTGAACTTTCCATTGTTATCAGACCCTGAAAACGAGATACAGAAGAATTACGGGGCTTATGGATTGAAAAAGATGTACGGAAAAGAGTACGAGGGAACTATTCGCTCTACTTTCGTGATTGGCGAGGATGGAAACATCGAGCACGCGTTTTATAACGTCAAAGCCAAGGGACACGTCGAGATGCTAAGAAAGCAGTTGGGCTTCTAAATTCAGTAGGGTTTTAGTCATGAGTGAAAAACCCAAGAAGGCCAAAAAGCCGCTGCAACCAGAAGACAGTCCAAAAGCCCTAGCGGGAGTCAACCTAGGAATCGGCCTATCGGTATTGCTGGTGGCGGTTGTAAGCGGGATTTTCGTAACCACCAATATCAACGTTCAGGGCTATGGTCCGCAGGACTATGTTGGGGTTGTTGGTCTCACAATCCTCGGTCTTTATCTGACCATCAAAGGCCTACGCGGGCGCAAAGAAAAATAATCCATAACTCGATAGCATTAGAGCTAACTGGAAGGGACTTCTGATGGATCACGAGATGACAATCAACATGAACCTGTCAACAATCCTGATTGCCGTCAACGCAGTCGGCATCATTGGATTTTTCGGACTGATTCTTTATTTGAGCGCAAACGCAATCTTTGGAAAGAAAACCCAGTAAAAGTACGCCCCCCGGGACTTGAACCCGGAACCCACTGATTAAGAGTCAGTTGCTCTGCCAATTGAGCTAGAGGCGCATCAGCGTAAAAGCTTAGCACCATTCGCCACTCACGCTAAGGGCGAACTAACCAACCCCACAAAGAATTTTCAATAGAGTTTTATGTATGGGAAACGAATCAACTGTTGTGGAGCAACTGGAGCCTGGTCAGCAGGCGCCTGATTTTGTGATTCCCAATCAAGACGGTCTAATGCGATCTCTTGAGGACTTTCAGGGCAAAGGTCTAATTCTTTATTTCTTCCCCGCTGCTGCATCCCCGGGTTGCTCAAAAGAAGCCAGTGATTTCGATGAAAACTTTGAGCGCTTCAGCGAACTTGGCTATCAGATAGTGGGCATATCACCGGACAAGGTAGAGAGACTAAAGGGATTCCACGAGGTTTTGGAGCTCAAGTTTGACCTACTGAGTGATTTCTCAACTGCAGTCCACAGACAGTTTGGAGCTTGGGGAGATAAAAGCGTATTTGGAAGGCTTTATAAAGGCGTTCTGAGATCAACGATGATTATTGACCCAGATGGAAAAATCCTGCACGCGATGTATGGGGTGAAATCAACCGGACACGTTGAACATCTGTTGGAGCTTTTGGACAGCTAGTCCTGGTTAGCAAGCTCTCTTCCGGTATTTCTGCTCAGCAGAATAATCAGAGCAATAATCGCAGGCCCCAGCAACACCCAACCCATCACTAGATCCCCTGGAATTAGAGCAAGGCCCAAAATGACAGTCAATATCTCAGCCACCACCGCACTTGAAAAAGCCCAGCGCTTTTTTTGATAAACCCCACTCGCTGTAGCAGCCAGCCAGCCCACTGCAGCAACCATGACCAACAAAAGCGATATAGCACTCACGAGGTCTTCACTGCCCAGGGTCAAAAACTCATAGACCCATAAACCGGTCAGAACGGCAACACCGAGGGTTTGGATTGTGATGATTGCCAATAATGCAACTAATTGAGCTGACCGCATAATTTTCCTCTAACTATTGCTTTCGGTGGAGGACTGTGAAAACATTTCCAACGTTACTTTGCAAACGGCAAAGTCGGCAAATACCGACGGCGACCAAGGAATAACAAAACATATGGACATGTCTTGGCTAAACGAGGCTCGATGCCTCAATGAAGATCCAGAACTCTTCTTCCCGGTAGGGAACACCGGCCCCGCTCTGGAGCAAATCGAACAAGCCAAAGCAATCTGTCGACAATGTGACGTTGCAGCTCAGTGTCTTGAATATGCAATTCGTGAAAACCAGGACACTGGTGTTTGGGGTGGTCTCAGTGAAGACGAGCGTCGCTCACTCAAGCGCAAGTATGCAAGAGCCCGCAGGGCTGGATAACTGAGCCGACTAACAGGGAATAGATAATTTAACCCTTGTTCCACCTCTAATTGGTGCCGTCCAAGTAATTGTTCCCCGAAGCTCTCCTTCGACCAGGCTTCTAATGATCTGCGTTCCCAAACCAGAACCTTCTTTGCCCTCTGGCATTCCAATCCCGTCATCGGTGACCTCGACATCTAGCCTTTGAGCGTCTCTGTGGACGGTAACTGTGACAATGCCACTTCTATCCCTCAGCCCATGCTCAACCGCATTTGAAACAATTTCTGTCAATGCAATTGCCAGCGGTGTGGCTCGCTCACTTGGGATCACTCCGAATTCGCCCTCGATTTTGGTCTCAACGGTTGCGCGGTAGCTTGCGAACAACTCCCCCACCAATCGAAGAATCTGCTGGAAAACGCTGTCGAATTCGACATCCTGCTGACTCACCTCACTCAACGCCTCGTGAACTAAACCAATAGCGTTCACTCGTCGAAGTGCTTGCTGCAGTGAGTCTTTGACTTCCGGGCTGTCTGATTTGCGAGCTTGGATTTTTAGAAGACTTGAAACTGTCTGCAAGTTATTTTTAACCCGATGGTGGATCTCGCGAATGGTGACATCTTTTGTGATTAGTTCGCGCTCACGGTCTCTTAGCTGAGTGACGTCTCTAACAAGGATCAGCCCACCTATTCGCTCGCCTTCCTTTTTTAGTGGAATTGAGCGAATAGAAATCGTTGCGTTGAGGGTGCTGAGATCGCTTCTCCAGCTATCTTTAGCACTCAGCACCATCGGTAACCCCTCATCGACTTGCAGTAGAGACTTATTTCCCTTGACTGCAAGTTCGGCAAGAATTTCACCTTCCAACTCCCCATCAATCCCGGCTCTGTTAAATGCACTCAGAGCGTTGGGGCTTGCGAAGGTGACTCTTCCTTCACTGTCGACTCTGATAAGCCCGTCATTGGCCCTTGGGGCACCTCTTCGTGGACCTGTTCCAGCGTCTTTGTTTGGGAAATCGCCAGTGGCAACCATGTTTAGAAGGTCATTTGCACATGACAGGTAAGCCTTTTCAAGCTTGTTTGAATAAAATCCAGCTCTATTCGAAGTGTGACGGGTGATAACAGCTATTGGTTTTTTATCAGGAGACATCACCGGTATTGCAGTCAGTTGATCTGGGTTGTCATAGTCTCGAGATCCAGCTGAAGTCGATATTGCTTGGGTTTTCCAAGCCAGCTCAATCTGAATCTCCCAGTTTCTCTGAGGGAAATTTCCAGTTATATCCCTATAAAACCTTGTTGCAGCTGAAGATGGTCTTGCGTGACCAGCTGCAATAAAGCCGTTATCTGTCGGCACCCACATAACCAGATCGGCAAATGCCAGGTCAGCAATCAGCTGCCAATCGGCCATCAATGCCTCTAGCCAGACGACGCTTGATGAATCAACAACAGTTTTTTGCCAGAAATTGGTCACTGAGAAAGTCTATCCAGAGGAGTCAAACCTGTTTTGCAGCAACTGCCTGATCATCGTGCTGATTGAGCTTTTCTTGGACACCTCGCCAGCCGAGCACCCCTTGGCAATTGCTTGAACCAGATAGTCATCCTCTTCAACAACAGCCTGTAAAGGTTTACCGGTCATCTCTGCTATCAGTGATTTGAGACCTTTTTTGCCTCCGGCTCCCAAACTTCCCGGTCGATAGAAATTGGCTACCAGCTCACCTGAGACGGATAGCCAGAAAAGTTTGGCAATACCTTCGGGGTCTGCTCTGAAGACCCCATAAAGCTCATCACTTGAGCTCATTAGCTCCTGTTGCAGGGAAAAAACTTGACTGTTTAACTCTTGAGAAACCAAAGGCCCAATATCGATAACTAGCTCATCAAACCAGCTCTTCAAAACCTCAACCAGCAGCCCAACAGACTCAGTATCGATAGACCGAAATCTGCCCGATACTGGCAAGCCAGCCATAAAGCTCAGGCTTTTTGTCAGTTCACTGTCAACAATCAGTTCATTGATGTTTGATGCATCTAGCCTTTGCTGACTCGCAAGCCTGAGACCTGCCTGCAAACCACTTGGGTAGTTATCGATTGCAAGGTAAACCATTAGTGACGGATCTTTCAGGTCAAAATCAATCAAAAGTGTTTTTCTACCTAACTCAGCCAATTGCCTTGCATACTCAAGGCTGAAACTCGTTGCACCGCTGGCTCCGGTCCCCCAGAAACCAGTGACCTGCGATGGTGCTTCGTGAACTATCCTTTTGTCCTTTTTCATAATCCGGGTTCAACCAAAAAGACTTTGTCATTGGCTGCCATCGACTTCAAAACCTCTGGCAGGGTTACCTCCGGAATGGTTACTTCGACAAACGGTTGTTCATCAGCAAATAGCCCATCACTGGTTTGAATCTGCATTAGTCGACCCAGACTAATTTGCTCAGCAGGTTGCATTTCTTCAAACTGTTCACCGCGAACAACCCAGATTGCAGCTCTATCTCCTATTTCCAAACTCTCCGCTATTGGAAGCTCAGGCTTAAATCTGATTACAGTAAAACCCTTAGGTCCATATTCAGTGATTTGAGATTTAGCCAGCACCTCGCCACTGGAAATGGATTTGGACAAAACGCTTCCCTCGGGAAAGTCGGTTGGTGAAATATATGCACCTTGAGCCGACGCTAAATCGACTCCAATGGTTTCAAAATCTCCAATCGACAGCCTTGAGCCCTCGGCGAGATCTACTCTGGCAATCAACACCTCAGGTATTGGCCGCGAGAATTGTGAAAGAAAGATAACCAACAATGCCACGGCTAGACCAACGGTTACGAGCATTAGTGGGTTTATTCGATACTTGAGTTTCTTCAGTCGCATCGAATAAACAAAGCATTGAGAAACACACTTTCGCAAAAGTTTTCCACAGGGAAAGGGCCTTTTTGACCCGGAAAAAAGTTATCCACAACCCCCAAACAGTCCACTGGAAAAATTCGCAAAAGTCTGGTGTGTTTAAAGTCCTATTTTCTAATTACAGGTATTTGACAATGGGGGTAAACATGGAACAGAAGTCTCAAAGACAGCAAAATATAAGTCAAGTTGTTAGACAACTCGGCCAGGTATACGGCGAAGTATTGGCTGGCAGAAGAAACCCAGAGCAGTTATCCAAATGGCTAGATGAGAAAACTTATTTGCAGGTTGCGAGTGAGCATGCAATGTTTCAGCGAATGCGGCTAAAGAATAAAGGTATGACTGAAATAGGATCCTTTGAAGTCCGGAAATCAGCAATTTTCCCCTGCAAGAGAAACTCGCTGGAAGCGGTAGTGCTTTTGCAAAACGACAAGAGTGTCCGAGCGGTCAGCATGAAAATGGATTACATCCACCAGAGATGGAGAATCACCTATCTAGAACTTATCTAGTTCTTGAAAAAGGAACTTCCCGGACCGGTTTGCGGAGGCTTTTTTGCAGCAGCACGCCGCTGCGCACGGTTTAGGTTGTTTCGGGCGGGAGCAGGACTAGCTTTACTCTCCTGAACTTGATCGCCTTTTTGAACCCTAACGCCGCCGCCCTCGGTTGGCGCGCTCAAAGTGAGCTCCCCCTGCTTTGGTGCGTCTAACTCTGGAGCCTTTTTCAACTCGACTCTAAACATCGAAGACACTGTTTCTTCGCGAATGCCCGCCATCATCTCGACAAACATTGCATGGCCCTCTCTTTGGTATTCAACCAGTGGGTCACGCTGAGCCATCGAACGAAGACCAATACCCTCTTTCAGGTAGTCCATCTCGTATAGGTGGTCTCGCCACTTTCGATCCAGAACGCTGAGAATGACCCTTCTCTCAAGGTCTCGCATGATTTCTTCACCAAGCTCATCGGTCCTTCGCTGATAGGCAAGTTTGGCGTCACTGATAATCTCTTCCAGCAACCACTCTCTGGTGACCTTAGAGCGTGCGCCAGCCTCTGCCATCACCTCATCGATTTCCAAACCGATCGGATAAACCTTCTTTAGGTCCTCCCATAACTCCTCAAGCTCCCAATCGGCATTGCCAGTGGGGATGCGATCTTCAACAATTAGCTTTAGGGAGCTTTCCAAGAAATCCATGATGGTTCCCTGGATGTCATCGCCCTCCAAGATTCTCAACCTGTCCGAGTAAATTGCAAGACGCTGATTGTTCATCACATCGTCGTATTTCAAAATGTTTTTTCGTATCTCAGCATTTCGACCCTCAACCTGAGACTGCGCACTTGCAATCGCACGAGAGACAACACCGGATTCAATTGCTTGATCATCAGGAATTCCGCCGCGGTTCATAATCGACGCTGCAGCACCTGAATTGAAAAGCCTCATCAAATCATCGGTCAGCGAGAGATAGAACCTGGATTCTCCCGGATCCCCCTGACGTCCTGATCGTCCTCTGAGCTGATTGTCAATTCGACGAGACTCATGTCTTTCTGTTCCCAAAACATACAATCCGCCAACCTCGCGAACCTTGTCGCCTTCTTCGTTGACCTGCTTGGTGACCCTCTGGAAAATCCCATCCCACTCAGCCTCATAGCGCTCTGGGTCTTCGTTGGGGTCTAAGCCCTTGGCTTTAGCTTCGGCTACTGCTAAAAACTCAGCATTTCCACCAAGCATGATGTCAGTTCCACGACCAGCCATGTTGGTAGCGACCGTCACCGCACCCACTCGACCTGCTTGCGCAACAATTTGTGCTTCAGATGCGTTGTTTTTGGCGTTTAGTACCTCGTGACGGATGCCACGCTTTGACAATAGCGAGGACAAGTATTCGCTTTTTTCCACCGATGTCGTACCAATCAACACCGGCTGGCCGGTTTTATTGCGGTCGACAATGTCTTCAACAACCATCTGAAACTTGATTTCTTCGTTTTTATAAATCAAGTCAGACTTGTCTTTTCTGACCATTGGCTTATTTGTTGGAATTGGAACCACGCCGAGTTTATAGGTGGACATAAACTCAGCTGCTTCGGTCTCAGCTGTTCCGGTCATACCGGCCAACTTGTCGTATAAACGGAAATAGTTCTGGAGCGTGACCGAGGCTAGAGTCTGGTTCTCAGCCTTGATCGGAACGCCCTCTTTGGCTTCAATTGCCTGGTGCATTCCCTCGTTATAGCGCCTTCCGGGAAGAATTCTTCCGGTGTGCTCATCAACGATTTGAACCTCGTCATTGACAACAACATAATCTTTGTCTTTTTTGAACAGGACTTTTGCCTTTATGGCGTTATTCAAAAAAGAAATCAGTGGGGTGTTTTGAGCCTCGTAAAGATTGTCGATTCCCAGGTAGTCCTCGACCTTTTCAATTCCAGGCTCCAGGATTCCAATGGTTCTCTTTTTCTCATCAACCTCGAAATCCTCATCAACCTGCATCTGCTGAACAAGCTTTGAAAACACACCAAACCATCGGTTGGCATCGCCTTGAGCGGGACCAGAGATGATCAGCGGAGTCCTTGCCTCGTCAATCAAAATCGAGTCAACCTCATCGACTATTGCAAAAAAGTGTCCTCTTTGCACCAGGTTGGCTTTATCCAAAGCCATGTTGTCGCGCAGATAATCAAAACCAAACTCGTTGTTTGTTCCATAGGTAATGTCAGACAGATACTGATCTTTTCTAACCTGTGGGTCTTGACCTGAAACCAAGCAACCGGTGGTCATACCCAAGGCTCGGAAAACCCTTCCCATCAGGTCAGATTGATATCCAGCCAAGAAGTCGTTTACGGTGACGATGTGAACACCGCGTCCAGCTATTGCATTCAAATATGCAGGCAGTGTCGCAACCAAGGTTTTACCCTCACCGGTTTTCATCTCCGCAATGTTTCCCATGTGAAGGGCAGCAGCACCCATCACCTGAACGTCATAAGGCCTGAGACCAATGGTTCGCTTGCTAGCTTCCCGGACAGCAGCGAATGCCTCTGGCATCAATTCATCTAGGGTCTCCCCGTCTGAATAGCGCTTTCTGAAATTGGCTGTCTCCTGCTGTAACTCCTCGTCGGTGAGGTCCTCGAAGTAATCCTCCAGGGCGTTGACGTTTTTAGTAATGCTTCCGAGCTTTTTGAGAATGCGGCCTTCGCCGGTGCGCAGTAGCTTCTCTATGACTGATGCCAAGTTGTTCTCCTGATTTGGTTATCCAAGTCTATTGGTTTCACCTGAGGCTAATTACCCCGTAGCTCCATCCCTTTCGACGATAAACCACACTCACCTTGTCGGTCTCTGAGTTGTGAAAGAGATAAAAATCGTGCCCAACAAGTTCCATTCGGTCAACCGCTTGCTCTGCAGTCATAGGCGACGCCTTGAAGTTTTTCTCACGAATGACAATCGGGCTCGCGTTTTCATCAATGATTGGAATTTCTCCAGTTGCGGCCTCTAAGACATCCCGCTCCACCGGGACAACATCGATATCAGCGAAGTTGTTAGCGCTTAGCTCACTGGCACCTTTGTTGTGAAAGCCGGTTCCACGGTGATTTTTGTGCTTATCCGCATACCTTCTCAACCTCTCGGTTAGTTTCCCAAAGGCAATATCGAAGGCTGCAAATTTGTCCTCTGAGCGAGCCTCTGCCCTGACCACGTGCCCAGGTTCATAGACGGTCAGCTCAACCTGTTCCCGTTGACCATCGTTTCGATCGTGCTCATAGCGAGTGATCTTGATGTGAAGTTCCTGGGGCTTGTGGGCAAGCTGCTCAACTTTGCCCGAGCGATCTTCGACGTACTCTCGGAATCTGTCAGATATGTCCAGGTTTTTTGTGCTGTAACGAAGTTCCATGATGCCTCCAGTGATCTGATCAGGTAATTCAATTAATCTTAGTTTGCACCTTTTACCTCTGTTGAGCAAAGTGCCAATACTCCAATTACCTCGCCACCCCCGTCCTCAGTCGCTCGAATCATCTCTCGCATGGTTGCCCCGGTTGTAATCACATCGTCAAACAGCAGGTAGCGGCCCGGCTTGGATAACTGAAACGCATTGTCTAAATTCTCTCTGCGCTGAATTGAATCAAGCTCCTGCTGATCTTTGGTTTGTCTGGTCAGCCTCAAATTTTTTGTGACATTGAGACCTGCAAACTTAGCAATTTCAAAACTTGGGACAAAGCCCCTTTTTCTAAATGCTTGCGATGTCGATGGTGGGATAAGAACTTCTTCTTCCAAATTAAGATCAACGCATTCTGATAGGTGCTTGGCAAGCACTTTTGAATGTCCGAACTGGTTGCTTGCCTTCAGCCTGCTAAGGGCAGAAGACATGACTCCAACATATTCAAATGCAACCTGAAATGAAAAACCATCCCTGGTTCTGGTTGAACCAATCTTTACCGACTCGGCACATTTATCGCATAAAAACTCATTGAATGCATTGCACCCAAGGCAGGTCACTGGAAATACTGCAGAGAACATCTAAAGATAATGACTTGAAAAGTTTGCAGGCGGGGAGCTTGGGGCTCGACTGTGGAAAACTATCCTGTCGTGTTCAGTGCGGTTGCGTCTGAGACCAAAACTCGCCAGCTATTTCCAAATCTCGACCAGACCTCTCCAAGTGGGCTGAGGACATAAACCGAACTGCCCACCGTTGTCGCTCCCTGAATCGTAACCGGTGGGGTGATTGCATTTTTGGTTTCTCCCTGTAGAGAGCTGATGGACAAAAGGGTCGAATCTGACACAGACCGCTCAACCAGTGCTAGCTGGCTCTCGCCAATCCATTCAACTAGTTCAGGTCTTGCCGAGCGGACAAATACTGGCTCGGTCAGAGCTCTAGGCTTACCCTCACTATCTCTGACAACTCCACGCATTTGCAAGCGTCTGACATCGTCAATAATTACAATCTCTGCCAACCTGGATCCTTCTGGCGAGATTGCGTAATCAAGCCTCAGTTCAGACTCTGAGCCCACTAACTCTGAAAGTTGACCATCCCTAAATACACTTATTGCTCCGGTTGAGCCAACTGACCACAGGTAGCCATCTGCATCGAAATGCGGGGTGAGGATTTCTGGTCTGGGGTCTATCAGTGTGCTGGTAGTCGATTGCAGGCTTGCAATATGCAGCCCCTCTGGGTTTACCAGCGCCAGCGTCTCACTATCTTCGAGTAGCGCAATTGAGCTCGGTTCAAGCTTCAAAACATGGGTGCTGGCGCCAGCAATCGGAATTGAAGCGGAGCCATTTATGCGATAAACGCCTCTATCGCTAAGCATCAGCGGAGACCCGGGTGAGGTGTCCAACTGAACGGGTGTAATTGGTTCAATCTCCTGAGGGTTTCTGTCAATCAAGATCTCCACAGCACTAACACCAGCGAGTGAGGTGAGGGTTTTATCTATTTGCGCTTTCATGAGCGATCTCAACTGGGAATCAGCAATTAGAGCCTCTGATGATAGGTCAACCGCAGCAGTTGAGTCGTTTATTGGTACTGAATCAATGTTCAATGATGTTTGTTCAGGGATAGCGGATCGAACCGCATCCGCTAGCCAGTCAGCTGGACCCTCAAGCATCGCTCGAATCATCCTGGTGGCACTTGAACTTCGGACTGGAAACCAGCGAACATCTGGGACTAGATATCTGTAACCCCTGTCAAAAAAGTAAATCGGATAGCTTTGAAACACAACAGAGAAAACGGGAGAGCTGACTACCGTCAGATTTGGTGCAGAATCAATCCGCCATTCCCCCTGCTCTCTGACAAGCCCAAAAAACAGAGGCCTTTGCTCAACTTCCTCATTGGAGCGATACTCCCCAAACTCGTCAATGGTGGCGATAGTCCTCACAACCACCCGCTGGCGAGAATCACTGAGACTTTCATAAGTTGGGCTTGATGAGCGAATCAAAACCTCTTCTTGTGGATTCCAGGTTGCTGAGAACTCCTCGGTGAGGAACTCCCTAGCAATCGCATAATCGTTTTGGGGTCCGATGTGAGCATTGATAAACCCCGAGACTATTTCTGCTTGATCGGCATCAATCTCAGGTCCAGATGGGGTGTAGAAGGCAAAATCCTCACTGCCGCCAACCTCAACTACCGGACCGCTTGCAACTGGTCCTGAAGTTGGAAGTTGAGCACAGCCCGTGAGTAGCACAACCATCAACAGCGCGAGTTTTTTCATGCCAACTCCTCTGACGCTTGAAGAGGGAGCGGAGAATCGGTCAGGCGGTAGCCGGATTTCACCGGCAGGGTCAACCTGAAAGTAGTGCCCAAACCTTTTTCTGACCAGACTTCTAACCAGCCGTTGTGCAAATGCGCATCCTCCATGGCAATCGCCAAACCGAGACCCGTTCCTCCAACACTTCTCTGCCTTGCAGGGTCTGCTCTCCAGAACCTATCGAAAACCCTGTCCAGCTGCTCCTGGTCCATTCCGTCACCGCTATCAGAGACTGTTACTGCTGCCGCATGTCCATCACTTGCAACTGATACCTCAACTGGTTTGCCCTGACCGTGTTCAACAGCGTTTGCCAGAAGGTTTCTGAGCAACCGCTCTATTCGCTTGGGGTCCAGCTCAACATCAACCGCCCCAGCAGGGATATTGATTCTGATGTCTACCTGCTTGCTGTGCGCCAATGGTTCAATCGATGCAATTGCCCTGCCGACGACACCGTTCAAATCTGAGTTTTCAATGTCTGGCGTGACTGCTTTGGCGTCATATCTTGAAATTTCCAAAAGGTCAGCCAATAGCTGTTCGAATCTGGAAATTTGATCGTGCAGTAACTCGGCAGAGCGCCGAAGCGATGGATCTAAATCGTCTCTTCTTGAGAAAATAACCTCACCGGCTAATTTGATTGTTGTCATTGGAGTTCTCAGTTCGTGACTGACGTCGCTGACAAACCGCTGCTGCATTTTTGAAAGCTGATCCAGTTGCTCAATCTGCTGCTGAAGATTCCTTGCCATACGGTTTAGGGATCGTGCGAGAGTGCTAACAGCATCCTCACCCTTTTCGCTAACACGTCGGTCTAGGTCTCCCTTGGCAAACTCTTCACTCACCTCGGCTGCCTTCAGAACAGGCTTTACCAGTCTGCGGGTGACGAAATAGGAAACAAAACCAATGATCACCAGCAGAATCACTCCACCGATGGCGACAACCTGCTGAACATAATTCAATGTCAACTGTGAATCCTGTAGGTCAAAAACCAAAAAGAGTTCAAACTGCCCGGCTAGCGGGACATCTACTGGAGCTCCAACAATCAACCCCGGCACAACCGACTCGCCCTCAACTAATTCGATGGGTTTATAGCTGAGCTGATTACCACTATCCCGAACCGCATCTCGCAAATCATCAGGTATCAGCTGAAAGTCAAGATCAGCACTAACCGGAGACTGCAATAGCTGTAGCTGCGGTTGACCGGGAGAGCGCAAAAGAGCCACTTTTCTGGAGCCTGCCTCCTCGAGGGTTGGAACAAGGGAGTTCAGCAGAGTCTGCAGTGTTGATTCATCGCTGACGGCAGCACCAGCAAGGGTTCTATTCACCGTATTCACAGCACTGGAGGTGTCTTCTAAAGCGGTCTCTAGACGAGATTCATAAAGCCCATCAGCAAGGGTGTAGCTCATGATGCCACCCAGTGAAAAGGTTGCAATCGCACTAAGCAAAACGGTCATGGTTACCGCTCTTGCTTGCAATGAACGTCTCAGCAGACGAAAAATGATTGACCCCTAACTGGATCCCGCACGGTAACCTATGCCCCTTACCGTGGTCACAATTTTCGGATTATCCGGGTCGTCTTCAATCTTCGCCCGAAGTCTTTGGACGTGAACATTTACCAATCGAGTATCGGCTTTATAGTCGTATTCCCAAACTTGATCCAACAACATCTCCCTGCTAAACACCAAGTTTGGTTTGCTGGCGAGTGTATACAGCAGCTTGAATTCCAGAGGGGTGAGGGAAATGGCTTTGTCCCCGCGTCTGACCTCATGACCCTCAATATCTAAAACCAACGGGCCAATGTTCAACACTTTTGCTTCTGTCTCACTCATTGGCCTGAGCCTTGCCTTCACCCGAGCAATCAGCTCATTGGGTTGAAATGGTTTGACTATATAGTCATCGGCCCCAGCCTCCAAGCCTTGAACCACATCCTCGGTCTCCCCACGAGCGGTGAGCATAATTATTGGAACACCTGAATCAATGCGGATTTTTTTACAAACACTGACTCCGTCTTCGCCCGGAAGCATCACATCCAGCAGAACAAGGTCTGGCTTCTCGTGATTGAAGATCGAAACGGCCTGGGCGCCATCAGCACAAAACACACTCTGATATCCCGCGTTTTCTAAAACGATCCCAACCATTTCCCGAAGGGCATTGTCATCATCAATCACCAATATTTTCGTCACGGTCTAATTATTGCCCAATTCGGTCCTGATAATCGACAAAGCTTTATCTCGAACATCCATCATCAGCTGTTCATTGACCGCTTCAACATTTAATCTCAGCAGCGGCTCGGTGTTGCTGGGCCTGAGATTCAGCCACCACCAATCGTCACCCTCGACTTTCAAGGTGACGCCATCAAACCACTCAACCTCAGCTTCAGAAAAACTCTCAATCACCCGCTTGGTTGTTGAATCAACATCACTAACAACACTGTTTATCTCACCCGATAGGAAATAAGGATTCAAATCAGCGGCTAATTCACTCATTGACTTTCCTGTTTCAGCTAGTTCCGCCAAGACATGCATTGCCGCCAACATGCCGTTATCAGCTCCCCAAAAATCCCTGAAGTAATAGTGAGCTGAGTGTTCGCCACCAAAAACAGCACCGGTGCGTCTCATTTCGTCTTTGATCAGCGAATGACCAACTTTGGTCCTAACTGTTTTAGCTCCGAGTTTTTGCAAATACTCCTCAAAGAATTTGCTGGTCAGCAGATTGTGAAGGACGAACGGGTTTCCCCCAACCCGCTCAACTTCGCGCTTGGCAACAATGCTTGCAATTGCCGATGGGTTCACAGGCTCTGAATTCTCATCGACTATGAAGCATCTGTCTGCGTCACCATCAAAGGCAATACCCAAATCAGCCTTGCTCTCCAAAACTTGTTTTTGCAGATCAACCAGGTTTTTTGGGTCTAAGGGGTTTGCCTCGTGGTTTGGAAATGTTCCATCAAGCTCGAAATACATCTGCTCGATATTCACCTCTGAGAGCGCCGCGGGGACGGTGTGTCCAGCCATGCCGTTCGCAGCATCAACAACCACTCTGAGCGTGTTCGAAGGGATTGAAACCAGCTGTTTCAAATACGCTGCGTAATCGCTCAAGCTCTCATAGTGTTCGATCTGCGCTGGGGTTTCAGGCAAGGGGTTTTCAAAATACTTCTCGGCCAAAGACTTAATCTCACTAAGCCCTGTGTCAAAACTAATTCCCTGAGCCGCTGCGTTTGAAAATTTGATCCCGTTATAGCTTGCAGGGTTATGGCTGGCGGTAAACATAACCGCTGGAAGATCAAGCTTCCCGGATGCGAAATAGGTCTGGTCGGTAGAACAGAGTCCCAACAACACCACCTGCTTATTATTTGCGTTCACACCCGCAGCGAATGCACCGGCAAACTCAGGTGATGATGGTCGCATGTCGTGGCCAATAATAATTTTTTGAGAATCAACAAATTCAGCGAAGGCGCTCCCCAGAGCGGTCATTATCTCAGGGGTTAATTGAGAATCAACCAGCCCTCTGAGGTCATAAGTCTTTATTACATCGTCTAGGACGCTCATTTATCTCCCTTGGGCTTAGCGGGATAAGAATACAATGACCAGATGCGGAGAATTGACAGGGACAGGCGTGGTCGAGGTATTCGCGGTTCCTGGAGAGTGAACCAAACACAAAAAGGTGACCAGTTCAAGGCAATCGTTGATGCAGCGTGTGAATTTCTTTCCAAAACCTGGCCTGAAGAGCTTGACGGTTTTGAGTGGGAAATCACCGATATGCCAAATCAGCAATCGAAACAGCTTTCTCGCTATCGAATCTGGCCCAGCGAAAAAACAATCACTTTCTATCGACTACCGATAGAAAGAATTGACCTAAAGACCTCCTCCGATAGACGCACTCATATCGAACAGGTGGTTTTGCAAGCAGTAGCTGAGCTTATAGACAAAGACCCCTGGGAACTATTAGACAACGACTAGCGAACGGTTATCTCAAGCTCTGTCCCAAGGTTCGAATTATCAACTGCAAGGTATTCGGATGAGTCGTTTTTGACTCGGATGAATAGATTCTCCCCGCTGATTTCAATCTGATCACCCCTAATAACCTCTGCGGAGAGCATTTTTTGACCCGAGACTTCACCGATTAGAGCAGTAACTGTTTCTCCGCCGCGGGTGATCTTCAAAGTTGCAACCGTGGAATCTACGGCTGCGATTTCAACTACTCCATCGATGACTGCAACCATTTGAACATCGCCAGAAACTGGTTTTTCAGATTGAGTAATGAAGAAATCTGGAGCCAGTGGATTTGTGGTTCTGGAACTAAGTAATGCAGACTCCGCTTCAAGTGTCACACGATAGCTTCCCGTTTCTAAATCGGGAAGCTGGACCGAATTCACCCCAGCATCTAGTTCAACCCTGAAAGCATCACCAAATCCACCCTCGAGGGAGCTGATTGAAATTGTGGTGCTGATTGATTCAGGCACCAAAATTGTCAGCTCAGGGATCTTCAGCTCCGGCGGCAAGTCATCAGATTGGGAAGTAATAAGCAGACTTGGGTTCGTCTGAAGTTGATTATGCGCCTCTAAATCAACTCCTGTTGGGGTAATGCCAGAGTTGGTTTTCGACTGCAGCCAGGCTGCGAACCTTCCACCTTGACTTTGAATGCTGATACCAATGGCCTGGTCGGTGTTTGCATACCTGGACAGATTGATCACTTTGGTCTCCCCTGGAGCCAGAGAAGTTGAATCAGCTACCGCTTCGCTTCCATAAATACGCATATCCAAAATTGTCGACAACACGTCTGGATTATGAAGAATCAGCAAGCTCTCGGACCCGAGATTAGTTTTACCACCCAGCATCCAAGCTTCCGTCACTGGTTTTTTGCAACTTATAGTCGCAAGGCCAGAGATCCTTAATTCATCGAGTTCCTGCCACTGGTAACCACTCAGCTCAACTGAACTTTGGGTGTCCCCATCTGCTCTGAAAACGGCTGGAACCTCGCCTCTGAATGGAGTTGACTGGCCGTTTCTAACTAAGAAGAAATCGGCATCGGCAATTGGCTCAACACTGTCGACCTCGGTGCCAGTTTCGCCACCGACTTGATACATAGACCCAGGACAAACAACCTCAAGAGGTCTTGCGGGAACACTGACCTGTTTGGTTGTTACAGAAGAGCCGCTGACTGAAACCGATGAGTAAGGAAGAAAAAAAGCGGAAACTAGAATTCCAACTGCCAGTAATCCCAGAGCCCTCAAAGTCCAAATCATCTGATGCTCCTAATTCTTGCCCTACCTCGAATTGAAGCTGGAGTCGGGATTGCAATCAACAGGGTCAAGATAATCGCTGTCCAGGGCACTAATTGAACTAGGTTTAGTTGAATTCGTCTGTCCTCAAGTTCTGTGCTATCCGCCCTCCATAAAGCACCCTCTGTGGTTTGCCCAGCAAAGGTCAACTCGGGAAGTCTCGAAAGCTGAGAGGCAATTGTTGGATTTTCACCCTCTAACTGAACAAAAGCCACGGATAACTCATTCATCGCCGACTGCACCCCGTTGGAATTACTTGCAATCAGCGATGCGCTCAGTCTGGCAATTGACTCATCGGCCGATTCGTCTCTGGGTGCCAATAACTCAGCCAGGATTGATTGCTCGCCCAGGTTCATCCCATTCCCCTGCCTCAGATAAACAGCTTCACCCGACTGACTGATCATTAGGGTACTGAGCTCAAACCTTTGTGACTCGACTTCAACAATTGCTGGCACCTGTCGATATTCAGCCCACTCATATCCGGTATTACCGGTCAGTTGCAAGAAGCCGCCAAATCCGATTACGGCAATCGCTCCAACCGCACCAATCACCGAAGCGGATAGTTTTCTGGATTTGATAACCACGACCAAAAGCCCCAATGTCCCCAATAGCAATACCGGAATACCATTTGCCGATGCCGGCTCCGAAAGACCGCCGGTCCTAATAAATTCAATTGACTCAATTGCCGCAAAGGCCGCAGCAGTTGCAGCTGCGCTTAGGAGCAAAACCAGGGCGAGTCGATTTGGTGAGATAAGGAATGACACAAGTGCTGCCAAAAACAGCGTTAGTAGTGGCAGTGTCACCAAAAGGTCCCATTGAGCCAGGTTGCTATAGGCAAACTCATTTCCCAAAGGAGCGAAGATTGTGAGTGGACGGATTAGCCAATAGCTGATTTGAGGCCAAAGCAGAAGTGCTCCGAGCACTGGAACAAAAACTAAAAAGCCGGCTCGCTTGAGATTGAAAATCATCAGCAAAAACACCATCGGTAGCAACACCAGGAGAAGTGCCGGATAAGAACTTACAATCATGGCCAGTAAGAATCCCGACCAGGCAGTCCACCTCCAAGCCCTGGAGCTAACATAGGACTGGAGAATCATAATTAGTCCGTGAACCAGCCAGCCAAGAAGTGCGTAAGTGATGGTTGCAGAAATGTCTGGCTGAATGTTTTGGATTGCATAAATTGGACTAATTGCGTAGCTCAAACCCAAGACAGTGATCAGCCCCCTATTATCACTAAGTCTTGAAAGGGCCAGCCAAGCACCGGCGAAGGCGACTGCAGGGGCTATAAAAACAAACCAGCCAATAGCTGCCGATGGTGCCCAAAAACTAAGGGCAGAGATTATTGAAAGTGGGAAGACCAGTGCATCAATTGGAAAACCTTCTTCGCTCCGCCAACCATTCGTTGCCAATTCCAGCCAGCTTGCAGGCAGTGGCAGAAAGTTTCCGCCTGTGACTGCTTCCCCAGCTGGAAAAAGCGTGTAGTTCAAAAGTATTACTGCTGGGATCAACCATGCCCAAGGTCCGCTAAGCAGTCCAGGCCGATACTCAGCGGGAGGAAGCTCACTAAACCTTCTTCGAGCCCTGTCTCTGATCTGCGTCCTGTCCACCCGCAACTGTGAAATAGATCTGAGCCTGCCGATTTTTCTCAGTCTTGACGCGTTACCTAGATGGTTTGGAACTGATAGAAACGATCCAAAGCCTGCGGCTAGCTCTGGAAAGAAATACCTAACCCGACGTGAGCCGACCAACCAAAAAGATCTGACAATTGAGGTTATTGGTATCAGCAGCCAAACGACCAAGGCCAAAACTCTTGGCAGAGTGATAAGACTCAGGTGATAATCGGCAAACCGCCTCGCGAAGTACTTACCAGCGAAGTGTTTTTCGCCATCAATGCCATGCTTGTTTGAAAGTCGCACCTTGGCTTTGGGCTCAACTAATACTCGCCTACCGCTCAACCACTGCTCAATACCAAAGACTGTAGAAAGGGCAGCCTTCGGCGAGTTGGAGTCAATGAATTCAAATAAGGCCTCTTGCTTAATAAGCCCGCCGGCGAAATCAGCTGCCAAGACGTCGCGAAGCAGATCATGCTGACCCTGGTCTATTTCTGCATCCACCAACTCAAAGCTCTCGCCGATCTGAGTTATTGATTTTCCAAAGCTAATGAACTTATCCGGGTGCTCCCAGTCAACAAGCTTCGGAGCAACCACGGATGCGGACGGGGACGTCTCTGCTGTTAGCGACATGCGCTCAAGTGTTGAAGGGTCGGGACAAGAGTCAGCGAAAAGAATCCAGTACCAATCCGGTTTCTCAACTGCTGCAACGAGGGTATTGAGCTTCTCTTGGAAGCTTCCTTCAATTTTTATGTGCGGGAAGTTGTGCCGATTGGCGATATCAACTTGCTCATCATCTGAACAGCCAACCAAAACTCTCTCTGGTTTTCTGGACTGGCTTTCAAGTCCAAACAGAGTTTCATCTAAATACTCGGCATTTCCACCAATAACCAGAGCAGTTACGGTTAGTGACATGTGAAAAGTCTAGGCGTGACGCTTGATTTTGCGACGCTCCCGCTCGCTAAGTCCGCCCCAAATTCCAAATCGCTCATCGTTTTTGAGGGCATATTCCAAGCATTCACTCTTGACTTCACATTGCCCGCAGATTCGCTTGGCATCTCTGGTTGAGCCACCCTTTTCCGGGAAGAAGGCTTCTGGATCAGTCTGCGCGCACAACGCATCGGCCTGCCAAGCTAGAGCATCGCCTTCCTGGTCGTCATATGCATTTGCCACCCCCAAGCGAAGAACGTCTACGAACCAGTTCGCTGCTACGTTGTCCTCTGGCATTGAAAATCCTCTTCTCTGAACTTCTCTTGTGTAATTACACACGTGTAACTATGGATAAGTCAAGTTGAAGTTTTGCGGATGTGCACAAATTCGACAATTGGTGAACCAACGGTAACCTGTAAGACGTGAATGTTTTAGTTACAGGTGGCGCAGGTTATATCGGCTCTCACGTGGTCAGGTTGCTCACCGATGCGGGACACCAGGTGGTCTCGGTTGACGATTTGAGCACAGGCTATGAAAAGAGGTTGGGGTCCGAATCAATCAAGTTAGCGTTGGAATCGGAAGAAAGCATCGAAATTCTCGCCAACCTACTGAATAAAAACAGCATTGAAACCGTCATCCACCTAGCGGCCAGAAAACAGGTTGGGGAAAGTGTTGAAAAACCGGAGTACTACTACCTCTCAAATGTTGCAGGCCTTGCCAATCTTCTGACAGCCATGAGAAACGCAAATGTCAAAAAAATGGTTTTTAGCTCCTCAGCTGCTGTTTATGGAATGCCCGATGTTGAAAAGGTAACCGAGACGGATAAAACCGAACCAATAAATCCATACGGTCAAACCAAATTAGTCGGTGAATGGATGATTTCAAATGCGAAGGTTTGGGGTTTAAGCGCTGTTTCACTGAGGTATTTCAACGTGGCTGGTTCCGGTTGGCCCGAGCTTTCTGACAAGCAGGCCTTGAATCTAATTCCAATCATTCTCAAAAAAATCAAAGATGGTCAACCTGTTGAGGTGTTTGGGGATGATTACGAAACAGCGGATGGAAGTTGCATTCGTGACTACATTCATGTTCAGGATCTGGCCGAAGCACACGTCGATTCGATAGCCGCGCTGACAAAACCTGGTAACGAAGTGTTCAACGTTGGCACCGGCGAAGGATCAAGTGTTTTCCAGGTGATAGCTGAAATCAAAAAAACATCGGGGCTAGATTTCGAAGTTAAGATTTCAGACCGCAGAGCTGGAGACCCGCCAAAACTCGTGGCCTCAGCCGCCAAAATTCAAAACCAGTTCGGCTGGAAGGCCAAGTTCGACCTCACCGAAATTGTCAGATCAGCTTGGGAGTCTAGGGAACTCTGAGAACCTGACCAACACGAATTAGATTTGGATTGCTGATGTCATTTTCTTCAATCAAGTCCCGATAGCTAACACCTAGACGGGAAGCGATTCTAAGCAATGTGTCGCCTGAACGCACGGTGTATGTCTCTGACTGAGATTGCTGGGCAGGAATTTCGACTGGAGCAGCCTCTTGCTCAACCTCCTGATTTGGAATTGTCAGCTTCTGGCCGACGAAAATCAAACCTGGATTCGATAGGTTGCTAGCCTGGGCAACTTGCGCAACTGTAACTCCGAAACGACTTGCAATGGCTGCTACAGTGTCACCTCTTTGAACCCTGTATTCGATGCTTCCAGTAGTTAGATTTGGCTCTGGAGTTGGCTCAGGTTCAGGTTCAGGAGTAGGTTCGGAATCGCTCGGATCTACTACCGGATCAGCTTCTGAGTCAGCAGAACCGGGGATAATCAACACCTGACCCACACGAATCAAATTCGGATTGGTTATGTTGTTTGCTGCAACAATCGCAGCAACCGTTGAACCTTGGCTGGCGGCAATCTTTGATAGAAAGTCTCCTGGTTTGACGGTGTATCGCTTGCTCTCAGTCGGTGCCGTTGTAGGTTCATCAACTTCTGGTTCAGCTGGGCTTGCAGGTGCTTGCTCAGAGTTGTCACGGATGAAGTCGCCGATGGTTGCACCACTCTCGGTGACTATCGTTGTATCACTTGGCAATTCAGTTCCTGTCGGAATGGTGCTTGCAAAGAAATTAGTCACCCAGTTGTATCCCAGCGAATCTTCACTGAGAGACTCGTAGTCCTCGAAGTTTTTCAAAGCAAACTTCTGCTGGTTGACAACAACAAAGATGTCACGATTCTCAGCTCTAATGAACTGAGTCATTGTTGTGTCCTGCTCGCCCAGAGCTAAACATGTCTCATCGGACAGAGTCACCGCTTGGCCAGGGTACTGATTGAATACCTGCGGACTTGTTGGGATGAGCTGACCCTGGTCTAAGAAGTAGGGGGTCCCATTACAACTCACCTTTGATGTGTTCAAAACCGCTTGGGTTTCAAATCTGTCCAAAAGTGAATCGCGGAAGGTGTAAACCTGGGTGTCAGTTACCGACTCGGCATGTGACTGACTTTGCAGAGGAATCTTTTTGCCGTTGTCGATCAAATATCTATCGCCGGCTGTCTGCGCCCTGACAACACTTCCGTCGGCGGCAGCTGCTCCAATGCTTGGCATACCTCTCAAAACTGATTCAGGGATTATTACCGTGGGTCCAAGCAGACGATTGAACTCACTCAGCATTCCGCTTTGCAGAATCGTGTAGCGACCAGAATCAGCTGCAACAAATCTGTAAAACGAACCGGGGTATTGAATCACCATTGGGGCTTCCATTGAACCCTCAACGGTAGGAACCTTTTCCAAAAACTCTTGGCTTACCTTCGCGGGATTTGGATGAAATTGCTGAACATTCTCTACCGCGATTTTTCCTTGACCGGTAAGCATGAAACCATCACCGTTAGGACCCTCAACAAACCCACTAAATGCGATCTGCTGACCCAGTGCATCATCAAGCTTTATCTCGGCCTGCGGCCGATCAAACCAAGTGGTGATCTTGAGCTCGGCGGCCATCTCGGGCTGAATCAGATAAAGACCGTTTGCCTCAACCAGTGCTAGACGATTATCGCCCTCAATTTCAAAAACACTGAGATTACTGGTTAGAGGTGCTCCGGGTTCCAATGAAGGGAGCTTGGCAAGATTAGCTGTTATTGGCTCTGGTATTACAGCAGCAACCTTTTGCAAAGCCAGCGGGTCGAACACTTTTCGATACTGCCCATTTTCAACCCAATACTGTCCTGAAGATGTCTCCAAAAGCTGGCTGATTTGACCACCAAATTCAAATTCCAAAAGCTGGCTGCTTGGCAGCATTAGCTTGTTCTGACAATCCAGTCCAAATTCACTTGCTAGCTCACAATTTGGAACCAGGTATCTTTGATCTCCGGCCAGCAAGAAAAGCTCTTTAGTTGCTGAGGACTCAACCAGCAACTTCATCTCTCCACCGTCAGTGAAACTATTTAGATAAGGCTCAGAGATCTCGCCAACCGGACCAAGAGCATCTAAAGCAGCCAACTGGTCAGGGTCGCTAATTAGGAATCTTTGGGAACCGCTGATTACGTATAGAGGACCACCTCTAGTTTGCAACAGGTAGCTGCCGCCAATAGGGGATCCAAACCAATCGTGGAAGAACCTCCAGAAGTTTCTGTTTCCATAGGCACTACAACTGTCACCTGTCCCGTACATATTGTCCAAAGCCGCCTTGTTAGGCGTGTAGGGGGTGTAGTAATAAAGGTTTGCTGTTGCTTGGCTTTTCAGCTCAAAGCTCTTCGTTCCGCACGAACTTCTGGGGCTGTAACGGACATTTACAGTCCTTCCCGGACGAAGCCAGGTAAAGGAACCCTCTGGGTTTCCATACCATTGCAGCTGGCTAGCTCCCCGGTAAACCTGATTGAAAAGCCCCACGTAGACCTTTCCACAAATACCGGGATCGCTATCGGGACATCCATAGCCCATGGCTGCGCGGTACATATAAGGAGTTGGCTTAGAGCTTGTGACCAAACCCTGTTCTTTTTGAAGGGTGACAATCAAAACCTTGGGGTTTATGCCACAAGCATTTGCTACATCGTGAATAATCTGAGCCGCACTTGCATTGCTTCTGGCGGGAATCGCTTCACATCTACCCGCAACCGCATCCATTGCGGGGGTGTCCATCTTGTAATCTTTCAAGCAGTCTGGATCGCCGGCATCTGCTCTACAGTTTTCAACCCTGGAATCTAAAAACTCTTGGATCTGCTCAACGGTCATTGTTCCAAAGTCAAAAAACACGCTGTCAGAAATAATCAGCCCAGGATCAAAAGCTGATCCCGGCGGAGCTGCATCAGCCTGCTGTGCTGGCACGAAAAGTGCTGAGAGCAGAGAAAGGGAACCTACTAGGGTAAAGAATTTTTTCACTTAGGGAATCACCACCGAAACTGCTTGACTCTCGCCCTGGTAACGCTCCGAGAGATAACTCACGGTCACAACTGCCGTTCCTCCTGGAAGGTCGGAGAGGGGAATATCAATTGGAGCGCATTGGGTATAGCTGCTTGAACGGTTGGCACCAACTGTTGCCTCCGTTGAGAAATCACCTGCCAGTAATTTCATAGTGCACTCTCCTCCATCTTCAACCACATCAAAAACCTGTGCTATCACCTCTAGCTGACCTTCGTCCTCGTATGCCATGGCACTAATAACCTCGACATTTACTTCACTTCGTTCAATGGGTTCTTCAGTTTCAGACTCAGCCCCTGTATCTGTCTCGGCATCGGGTGTTGAGTCCTCTGGTCGCTCCGGTTCCACCTCAGGCTCGGGGTCTAGTTCATTAACGTCGGAGGAGTCAGTCTCGTTATCAATTTCAATTGGGGTTGGCTGCGCATTCCAACTGGGGACAAAGGCGGAGCAACCGCTCAGGGTGAGGCCGGCCAAAACGGCAATGATAAAAGCTTTCCAGCGCATGACAGACCTCCTCAAAACTAAAGCTTAATTTTTAACTAGAAGGTTTAGGTTGATGCGTGTCGGCGTGGCGGTTTACTCTAAGGAATCTTTCAGCTTCTGGTTTTTCTGCTGAACCTGAACTTTTAGCTCACTTCTGTACAGATCCATCTTTGCCAGAAGCTCAGCATCTGATGATGCAAGGATACGTAAGGCCATCAGTGCCGCGTTTTTTGCACCATCAATTGCCATGGTTGCAACTGGAACCCCAGCTGGCATTTGTGCGATTGAAAGCAGCGAGTCAATGCCCTCCAGGTTTTTCAGAGAGATAGGCACGCCTATGACGGGCAGTGAAGTTGCTGAGGCAACCATTCCAGGTAGGTGAGCTGCGCCTCCAGCTCCAGCAATAATCACTCGAATACCCCTGCTAGCTGCCTTTGCGGACCAATCCAACATTGCATCGGGGGTTCTGTGAGCACTGAGCACCTCAACTTCAGGCTCAAAACCAAACTCCAAAAGAGTTTCGCGGGCTTGCTCAAGGATTCTCCAATCGGAGTCCGAACCCATCACGATAGCTATGCTCACGAGCTAATCCTATGACCCACTAATCACCGCTGCTGCCAGAAGTGCCCGCGATTTGGCAGTTTCCAAATCATCGCCAACAACGGTTATGTGACCCATTTTTCTTCCAACTCTCGGAGTTTTGCCATAGGTATGAATCTTTGCCTCCGGGAATCGGTGCATTGTGGCTTCAAAGTTATCCACGAAATTTGTGTTCGATTCAATGCCCAAAAGATTTACCATCACTGCATGCTCACTTGTCATATCGGTAAGCCCCAGAGGCAAATCCAATACCGCTCGCAGGTGCTGTTCGAATTGTGAGGTGATGCTTGCGTCAATGGTGAAGTGGCCTGAATTATGAGGGCGCATTGCAAGTTCGTTTATGAGCAACTCTCCATTTGCGGTTTGGAACATCTCCACCGCCATCACACCGGTCACCCCAAGCTCTTCCGATATTTTTCTGGCTATTTCCAGAGCTTTTTCCTGATCGACCTCTGGTGCCGGTGCCAACACCTGCGAGCAGACACCGTTTTTTTGAACGGTTTCAACTGCAGGCCAGGCTCGCCACTCACCACTTGGACGCCGTGCTGATAGCACCGCTATCTCAGATTCAAACTCAACAAGCTGTTCGGCGAGCAGTGAGCCCCCAAGCCTGCCAAGCTTTTCAAACCAGTCCCCCACCTGCTCTGAGCTCTCGACGAGGCGAACACCCTTGCCGTCATATCCCCCGATTGGAGTTTTGACGATTACCCTGCCTGAATTTTCAGTAATGAACTTATCTAGTTCAGCTGCAGTTTTACATTCAGCCCAATTGGGCATTGGTAAGCCAGCCTCAGAAAGTCGCTTCCTCATCAGCAACTTGTTTTGAGCAAATACCAGCGCCTTCGAAGGAGGCTGAATACTGACTCCAATTCGCTCTAGCTGGTCCAATGCCTGAATGGGAACGTGCTCGTGATCAAAGGTTATTACATCAACCCCGTCAGCAAACCAGCCAAGTTCCTCAGCCTCGGTGTAATCACCGACAGTTACCGTTGCAAGCTTCGCCGACATCCCCTCTTGCTCTGCAAAAACCTTAACATCCAACCCAAGGGCAATTGCCTCAGGAATCATCATCCTGGCCAGCTGACCGCCGCCTATCACGCCAACTCTCAATCGATAACTCCTCTCAGATGCACTATGTCCCCGGCTGAAACTGTTTTATCCCCATGGTCTAAAACAAGTCTTCCCTGAGTGTCGATGTCCGTTGCAACACCTTCGAATTGACCCTGATCGGTAGTGACCCGAATCCTTTTTCCAAGGGTATGCGATAAAGACCGCAGATCACCCAAAACCGCCGAGACACCATTTGTCTCAAACTCCCTGCGAAGCTCTGAAAAGTTCTCAAGAATGGAGGATAGCTGCAGGTCGTAATCAGTTTTTACCGCTAGCTCAGACAGTGAGATCGAATTTTCAATATCCACCGCTGACAAATTCAAACCAATACCGACTACTAAATAATCACCGCCAGACTGCCCAAGAATTCCAGCAAGCTTTCTCTCTTGCACCAAAACATCATTGGGCCATTTCAAACCTGCATCCAGCTGCTGCCCACGAAGAGATTTAACTGCTGCCAGAGCTAACAGGATTCCATACCACTGAGCGGCGGAGGCGGGTTTACGAATAAGAATCGAGCTTGCAAGCGATGAACCCTTGGGGGAGACCCACTGACGTTCATTTCTTCCCCGCCCAGCTGTTTGCCAAGATGTAGAGACGACCGTCATGTCTGGAAAATGTCTTGCATCATCACTGGCTTTTTTCATTAAGAATTCATTGGTGGAGTCCAGCTGATCAAAATATAAGAGCTTATTTGCGAAGCCTGCGGATAAATTAAGTTCCATGCATTCCCTTCATGCAATGCAAACATTACTAAAGTAGTGCGCATCACGAAGTTGGAGATATCTTGATAGAGAATCCAGAGCTGGAAACAACGGCAGGCAAAATTGCCGACCTCAAAAACCGATACCAAGAGGCGATGAACGGTGCCGGCGATGAAGCAATTGCCAAACAAAAAGCCAAGGGAAAGCAAACTGCCAGGGAGCGTGTTGAGCAGCTTTTAGATGCCGGAAGCTTTGTTGAAATTGACGAGTTCGTAAGAGACAGGGCTAACGGCGATAAGCCAAGACCATACGGAGACAGCGTTGTCACAGGCCTTGGCACCATTCACGGAAAACAGGTCGCGATTTACAGTCAAGACTTCACAATTTTTGGTGGTTCTTTGGGTGAGGCTGCCGGAAACAAAATCATCAAAATCATGCAGATTGCAATCGATACCGGTGTTCCAGTAATTGGAATCTTGGATAGCGGTGGAGCCCGCATCCAAGAGGGAGTTATCGCTTTGGGTAAATACGGGGAAATCTTTAGAAAAAATACCTTGGCCAGCGGTGTAGTCCCGCAAATCTCGATAGTAATGGGGCCCGCAGCTGGTGGCGCTGTTTATTCGCCAGCACTTACTGATTTTGTGGTGATGGTTGATAAAACCTCAAATATGTTCGTAACCGGCCCAGATGTAATCAAGACGGTAACCGGCGAAGAAGTTGGCATGGAAGAGCTGGGTGGAGCGAGGGCCCACAACGAAACAAGTGGTGTTGCTCACTACCTAGCAGAGGATGAACCGGATGCAATTGACTACGTTCGAACTCTGGTCGGATTCCTGCCTGAGAACAATATGTCCGAGGCTAAAACATACGAACCAGCCCATGAGCTAGAAATCACAGAACAGGATCTGAAGCTCAATGAGCTCATTCCAGATAGCCCGAATCAGCCCTATGACATGCATGCAGTTATTGAGGCGACTGTCGATGACGGTGATTTCTTGGAGGTTCAACCGCTTTATGCACCAAACATAATTATTGGATTTGCCAGGGTGGACGGAAGAACTGTTGGCATCGTTGCCAACCAACCACTGCAAATGGCAGGAACTCTGAACATTGATGCTGGGGAAAAAGCGGCCAGGTTTGTCAGGTTCTGCGATAGCTTCAATATTCCGATTCTGACACTTGTAGATGTCCCCGGATATCTGCCAGGAACCGATCAGGAATGGGCAGGGGTTATCCGACGAGGAGCGAAGCTTTTATACGCATACGCTGAAGCAACCGTTCCGCTAATAACGGTCATCACCAGAAAAGCCTACGGTGGTGCATACATCGTGATGGGAAGCAAACAGCTGGGTGCTGACATCAACCTTGCCTGGCCAACAGCGGAGATTGCCGTAATGGGTGGTCAGGGTGCAGTAAATATTCTGTATAGAGACAAAATCAAACAGGCAGCTGAGGCCGGTGAAGATGTCGAGTCAGTAAGGGCCAAGCTTGCAAAGGAATACACCTACAGCGTTGCAAGTCCGTTCTTGGCCGCTGAAAGGGGTGAACTGGATGGAATCATTGAACCTTCGCACACCCGAACAAGCGTTATCAAGGCTCTCCGAGCACTTAAGACCAAGAGAGCGGAACTGCCCCCGAAGAAGCACGGAAACATCCCTCTCTAATGACAGATATTAGGTTCAAAACCAGTTTGAGCAACCCTAAAAAAGCTGCTGTCAAGGCAGTGATAGAGCAGTTGGAACATCTCTCGGTATCAAGCTCCGAGAAACAAATGAACAACTGGGTGAATGATTCAAAGATACGGAAATTACCCAAAAAACTCTGATTTCTGCGTTTTTCCTTGTCCCCCATTTAGCTGAACGCCAATTGGCAAAAATCGGTATCTTGTCCCCCACTCCCTTGACAGACTAGAAATTGTCCGGGCCGGGTGGCAGTTGGGGGGCTACCCGTTTCGGACTTTTTTTATATCCGCTCCCACAAGCTTGGTTCGTCTCTCGATGGGCTCATTGCGGCAATTGTGACTTTCCAGGATTCCCCCTTGGGTGAGCGGATGGTGATTTTGCCATCCAGCACACTGTCCAGAGCCTCTGCCACCTTCAATAGAATCTCTGATCGCTCCTCAGGATCAACCTCTTCAAGTCCCCCCTCATCCAAAATCTCAACCTTGACTCCCCGAGCACGGGCTTTATTGGCAGCCTCACTGACTCTTTCATTAATAAGCCCGCGTCCTCGAATGAGATCCCTTAACTCCGCTTCCAGTAACCTTGCCTCGATTGCTTCGTCCTCTGAAAGCTTTCCGTCGTGCTCGGTAATCTTTGTCAGAAAAGGTTCTGCTTTTTGAAGGGTTTGCTGGATTCGCTCCTGCCGAACTTTTCTTGCCGTTGATCTTTTGGCAGCTTCAACCTCAAAGGTCTGTTGAGTCAGAATTTCCTCCGACGCCTGGCGATCGGCAGTCCTAATCGCATAGCCCGATGCGTGACCGGCAAAGACCATCAAAAGAGCACCGACAACTCCAGCATTCAGAAGCGTTCCGACACCTCCCCAAATTATTATTTGCAAAGCAATGGTCAAAAAACCAAGCCAACCTATAACCACATGACCCCTAAAAGCGGTAATCCCCATAAGAGTGGCAAGCCCCACCACAAACCATGTTGCGTAACTCGCTGTTTCATTGACAACGATCATGCGGGTGAAAACCAAAGGGGTAATGGCTGTGAAGGAGAAGTTCAGCCAGGCTAGCGAGGTTGGGATACTCACACCTCTGAAAAATGTAATGCTGACCAGAGAGAAAAGTAGATACGCGGCCAGAAACGCTATTGCGACTTCAGGCATGGAATAGGCATAAAGGCTCCCCCATCCAAGCCACGCGTGATAGCAGCTATAGAGGAAGATAACTATCGAAATAGTCACCCTGGATACAATTAGGCTGTCCACGACAAACTCACCTCCGTGCCTTTGCCCGGCTGAGAATTTACTCTGGCTCTGCCACCGACAGCCTCAACTCGACCAACAATGCTCAGCCGAACACCCAGCCTGTTTCGGCTTACCCTGGATGTCCTAAAACCTTTCCCATAATCCTTGACGGTGATCTCAACCTTGCCCTTGCTACTTTGGGTGTGAAGGTAGGTCTTGTTCGCTCCCGAGTGTGTTCTGGAGTTTTCAATAGCCTGCAGGGCAGCCTGAGTGAGTGCCTCGCCGACCTCAACAGGAACAGAAATCGAACCCTCGCCGGCACTGCTGATGACCACATCCTCATATTCTCGTGCAGATGAATTGAGACCCTGAAAAAGGGCAAGTGACGAAACCGATTGTTGACTTGCAACAGCTGACCCCATCGAGGACAGCTCCAAAAGCGCCTGCTGAGCTGATTCGGATGCTGATTTATATTCACCATCCGACTTAGCCTTGGCGGCCACCAGCAGAGTGTTCAAAACCCGGTCGTGCACCAGCGCATAAACAAGCCCGCGCTCTCGTTCCAGAGTCTCTCGCTGGGCCCTAGCCACCGCCTCACGAAGAGAATTTGAGTTCGCCTCATCAACCTTTCCAAACTGGGCGATGATCAATCCAGCCAGCGAACCGAAAACTCCCCCGAGCATCAAAACCAGGACCGAGTCTTGAATCCTTCTCTCTAGCTCAACAGCGCCTCCGTAGGGCTCTGCTGCGAATAAAAACCAGGCGAGGGTTATGCCAATAGCCCCAATCAGGCTCATTGGTGGCTTGAAGGCAACACTTATTGAAATTGCACTCATGCCCATCGCCCACCAAATCCACGGTCTGAAATCATCCGGCAGACCAATGCCGTTGTTTGCAAGAATCGGCCACAGAATTAACACCAGAATTGGCGCTAAACCGTGGAATATCATCCAAGCTTTGGGCTTCACCCCAAACCAAGTCCCATAAAAAAGCCCCAGCTGACTGCCAACAATCAGGATCACCAACAACCAATGCGTTGGGTGCAAATACTGATTCTGAATAAAAGCATTACCAAGAACCTCGATGCCGGTGAGCATCACGGCAATGCTGAATGCCCGAAAAATGATTTTTTCGACATTACCCCTGGCGGAGTAGGAAAGGCTCTCCAACTAAAGTAGCTCCTCGTTTATGTAGCCATCTTCGATGGCTCGCCTCAGCAGGTCAATCTTGGTTCCGGCATACCTTCCAAGTCTCGAATACTTTCTTCTGACCCGGTCAATGTGCTCTTTTGCTGTTGAGCGCTCCACGCCCAGCTGATAGGCAACTTGCTTTAACGCCAACCCACTCGCATACAGAGTCAGCACCTCACGTTCTCTCTCTGTGAGCTGAGCCGCTTTGAACTCCTGATCTGAATCAATTGCGGCGGTGGTCTCTGAGTTGTTTATATAAACACCCCTGGATGTCAACTCAATCGATTTCATGAGGTCCTGCATGGATTCACTCTTGGGGACAATCGCATGCGCTCCGTTTTTGATAGCGGCTCGAATCAGTTTTGGTTTATCGGCGATGGAGAAAATCAACACTGGCAAACCAAGTGAGCTAACCGCCTTGACGTTTTCACTTATCAGCGACCCATCAGCAAGAGAAAGGTCCATGACAACAACGTCTACCCGTTTCTTGGCGAGTTTTTCTAATAACTCAGGTACTGTTGCCGCCGAGGCAACCAAGCTGTATCCATATTCCTCACAGGCACCAGCAAACCCATAGCGGACCGCCTCGTGGTCATCCACAATCGCTACCGAGATGGGTCTCTTTGGCATACTAAAACCTTAGCGAACTGTTAGGACGTATTAGTCTGACTCTGTGCATAAATTCATCCTTGCAAGCCAATCCCCAGCAAGACTCAAAATCCTAAGAGACGCTGGATTTGACCCGATCCCGGAACCCAGCGAGGTTGACGAGGATGCCATTGTCAAAGCTCAAGAGGCCACGGACGCTTCTGAGTATGTAAAAACCCTGGCAGAGGCAAAGGCTTTGGATGTTGCTAAAAATCATCAGTCAGAACACGTACTTATTCTTGGTGCTGACTCGGCATTGAGCTTCCAAGGGAAAATTCTAGGAAAACCCCATGAGCCTGAGATTGCAACAAATCGTTGGAGGGAAATGAGAGGTGGGCACGGAGAGTTGTTTACCGGGCAAAGCCTTGTTGATGCAACAACGGGAAAAACTTCCACCATGGTGAGCTCAACCAAAGTTTGGTTTTCAAACATCAGTGATCTGCAAATCCAAAGGTACGTCAGTTCAAAAGAACCCTTGAGCGTTGCCGGAGCCTTCACCATCGATTCTCTTGGGGGAGCATTTATAGACAAAATTGAGGGCGATTACCACACAGTGGTGGGTCTATCGCTGAGACTGCTGAGAGAGATGCTCGCCGAACTGGAATTTGAATATACGGATTTCTGGAGATAATTCCAGCGATACTGCCTCCCACCAATAAGCTTTGCTGTTATGGAACGCAGAATTCAGAAACTGCTTATCGCCAACCGAGGTGAAATAGCGGTCAGGATCATCAGAGCAGCCCACGACAGTGGTATACCGACGGTAGCGATTTATTCGGATGCCGATCGAAACGCACCCCACACCCTAATGGCCGATGAGGCTCACTCCCTGGTGGGGTTGACTGCGGCAGACACTTACCTGAACATTGAAAAAATTATTCGCATCGCCAAAAAAACCGGTGCTGATGCTATTCACCCCGGTTACGGGTTTTTGGCGGAAAATGCTGATTTTGCTCGTGCCGTCATTGACAAGGGACTGATCTGGGTGGGTCCCTCCGCTGATGCGATTGAAACTCTTGGAGACAAGATCAGTGCCAGGCAGATTGCAGAAAAGGTTGGCGCACCTCTTGCCCCGGGAACCAAGGAGCCTGTAAAAAGCGCATCAGAGGTTTTAGATTTTGTTAATACCTATGGTTTGCCGGTAGCTATCAAAGCCGCCTACGGAGGCGGAGGCCGAGGAATTAAGGTTGCCCGAGAGGGAGACGATGTTGCCGAACTATTTGAATCAGCAACCCGTGAGGCTGTGCAAGCCTTTGGAAGAGGAGAGTGCTTTGTTGAAAAGTACTTGGATAAACCCCGTCACGTTGAAACCCAATGCCTTGCTGATAACTTTGGCAACGTTGTCGTAATTAGCACCCGAGACTGCTCTGTTCAAAGAAGGCATCAAAAACTCGTTGAGGAGGCGCCAGCACCGTTTATTTCTGAAGCTCAGAACAAAGAGTTGTACGAGGCATCCAAAAAGATTTTGAAAGAGGCTGGTTACAGCGGTGCTGGAACTTGTGAATTTCTAATTGGGGCCGATGGAACGATTTCATTTTTAGAGGTGAACACAAGGCTTCAGGTCGAGCACCCGGTAAGTGAAGAGGTGACTGGGATTGACCTGGTCAGAGAGCAGCTTCGAATTGCAGAGGGTGGGGAGATTACTTATCAAGACCCAGTTGTCAGAGGTCACTCAATTGAGTTCAGAATAAATGGTGAGGATCCGGGCAGAGACTTCATGCCAACCCCTGGAAAGATTCAGAGCATTGTCCAGCCCTCCGGACCTGGAATCAGGTTTGATTCGGGTGTGAAATCAGGTGATGTTGTCAGTGGCAACTTTGACAGCATGCTTGCAAAACTTATTGTCACCGGCGACAGCAGAGAGCAGGCCTTGCAAAGAGCCAGACGAGCTCTCGATGAGCTGCAGGTGCATGGATTGCCAACGGTGATTCCATTTCATAGACTGCTCGTAAACGAACCCAGCTTCACAGCCGAGGGTGCTGAATTTTCAGTTTTCACTCGTTGGGTTGAGACCGAGTGGGAAAACGAAATTGAAGCATGGTCTGGAATTGCCGAGATGGAAAACCCCGAAACCCTGCGTGATGTCAATGTTGAGGTTGATGGTCAGTTGGTCACAGTTTCGATTCCAAGCAGGATGCTTGGAGAGGGTGCAAATTACGCAAAGCCTCCGCGTCGCAAACAATCCCAGCAACAGACTTCACATTCGGGAATCAAGGGAAATCTTGTATTTGCACCGATGCAGTCAAATGTCGTGAAGGTGAGCGTCAGTGAGGGAGATTCGGTGAATGAGGGAGATCTTTTGCTGGTGCTAGAGGCCATGAAAATGGAGCAGCCGGTAACCGCTCATAGAAGCGGCAAGGTCACAGGCCTTAGCGTGCAGGTGGGAAATACGCTATCCGCCGGCACAAAGATCTTAGAAATCACCGATTAGACAATCGGAACGTGCAGAGCCCTGGCCGCGTCAGAAATTGATCCTGAAAGTGACGGGTAAACAGCAAATGCAGCACTGACATCATCAACCGTCAGACGATTTTCAACCGCTACAGCAATTGCATAAATCAATTCGCTAGCTCTTGGTGCGACTACAACACCGCCAATGACAGTTCCGCCGGTAGATGCAAAGAGCTTTATAAATCCGTCCTGAACACCCATCATTTTTGCCCTTGGGTTGCTCTCAAGGTCAATTTTGTGAACAAAGCCTCTAACTTCATCGTTTTCAATCGATGCTTGAGACCAGCCAACGGAGGCAATCTCCGGAGAGGTGAAAACATTGGCGGTGACGTTTCTGAGTTGAGTTGGTGTTGAAACATCGCCCATTGCGTGGAAAACAGCTGTCCTTCCCTGCATTGCAGAAACAGAAGCTAGCGGAAGGAAGTTTGTGCAGTCACCTGCTGCGTAGACATTTGCCCTAGATGTTCCAGCTACCTTGTTGACCACAATCTGGCCCTGTTCATTTACATCAACTCCGGCTTCTTCTAGGTTTAGCCCTTCGGTATTCGGAATAGATCCAACAGCCATCAGACAGTGAGAGCCAACTAGCACCTCACCTGTATTCAGCGTCACTTTGACACCGTCTCCGGTGTTCTCGACACTTTCTGCACGAGACTTGTTCATAATTCTCATGCCGCCACGTTTGAAAACATTTTCCAAAACAATTGCTGCGTCTTTATCCTCACCGGGCAGAACATAATCCCTTGAGGAAACCAGCGTGACTTTAGAGCCGAGAGCCAAATACGCACCAGCAAACTCCGCACCGGTGACACCTGAACCAACCACGATTAGGTGCTCAGGAAGACTTTGCAGGTTATAAAGCTGCTTCCAGTTGAATATTCTCTCGCCATCCGGCTTTGCTGAATCCAATTCCCTGGGTCTTGCTCCAGTTGAAACGATGATTGTTTTGGTTTCAATTCTTTGCTCACCGGTGCCATCGTTTGGGGTGACAATCACCGCGTGATTGCCATCCAATCTGCCGGTTCCATTGATTAGCTTGACGCCTGCCTGCTCCAGTTGCTGCTGCATATCAAGCGACTGTTCCCGGGCTAGGTTTTTCAGCCTGTGATTGACGGCTTTCAGATCCACTTCGATTTTTGCACCTGAGGTTTTCAATCCGAGCTCTTCTATTTCAGAAAAGCGTTTGGAAATATCAGCTACTGCAATCAGTGTTTTTGAAGGAACAACATCGGTAAGGACTGCAGAGCCACCCCAGCCCTCGCGTTCAATCAAAATAACCTCAGCACCGAGCTGTCTTCCGGCTAGAGCCGCTTCAAAGCCACCCGGACCTGCACCGATGATTACTATTCTGTGAGTTGGAAATTTCTGAGCCACGTCTCTATTGTCTAACACTTATCGCATCTTGGCTTGGATGATTGCAAATAAACTACTCAGATGGA
>CBFHOK010000012.1:0-7296 GCA_965657575.1 Microbacteriaceae bacterium
TTATCAAACAACCTAAAAAACCTGTCTAGCCTGACATCGATACTGGATGGCTGGAGGAGATCCATATCCAACGGATCAAGGCCGATCCGGCCAGACTCAATCTGGTTTCTTATGTCTTTATCGCTTAGCAGCATGAGTAAATGCTAGTGGCTGATTCCAAGACGGTCATAGACCTTCTTCAGTGGTTTCGGTGCATACCAGTTGTATTTACCAAGCAGACGCATAATCGAAGGCACCAATACAGCTCTGACAACTGTTGCATCCAACAAAATTGCAAAGGCAATTCCCAGACCCAACATCTTCATAATCGAAACACCACTTGCGCCAAACGCTCCGAAGGTAACGGCAAGAATCAGGGCAGCTGCAGTAATAATCCTGCCGCTTCGCTGCAGACCAATTGCAACTGCCTGGCTTGTTGGAACACCCTTCTCGTGTTCCTCTTTGATTCTGGACAGCAAGAACAGTTCATAGTCCATGCTCAAACCAAATGCCACCACGCCAACTAAGACAAGCGAGGATGTGTCGAGCGAGCCAGTCACTTGGAATTCACCTATTAGCCACATCAACTCCCCACCGAGGAACACCCAGGTGATAAAACCAAGCGTTGCCCCCAAAGAAAGCACCGTTAGAACAATTGCCTTCAGCGGCAAGACAACGCTTCCGGTGAACAGGAACAAAAGGATGGAGGTAGCGATCAGGATCCAGATCAGTGCCGTTGGTGCATTGCGCTCAATGCCCTGCTGGCTGTCTGTGTAGAAAGCAGCTCCACCGCCAACCAGTATTTCTTCAAAACCACTATCTACCGCCCTGACATCAACTATCAGGTCATAGCCTTCGGTGGATCTGGGTTCGACATCGCTGAGGGCAACAATCCTTGAGTAATCATCACTGACATAGCTTTCAAAGAAAGCTGCGGTTTGTGGGATGGTGGCGCCATCTTCGGTGATTCCGAGTGGCGACTGAACGGTGGTGATTCCCTCAACCTCGCTGAGTGTTTCAACATAGTCTGCAAGCTGTTCGTTGTCGTACCCCGAAACAACTATCTCAACTGGGTCATTTGCTCGGCCATCGAAACGATCACGAATCAAGTCACTCGCAACAACAGCAGGATTATCCTTTGGCAGGATTCGATCATCAACCTGACCAAAGACCGCATCTGAGCTCAAAGAGGCAAGGCCTCCAAGCCCTGTAACGGCAACAATTGCAACAACGATTGATCTTCTGGCGGAGAATCTTGCGACTTTGTACCAAAGCCCAAAGGGCTTGGGGTTTAGGTCTCCCTTGATTACCTTCAGCTTGTTGACCCTGTCGCCAAGAAGTTGCAATGCAGCTGGCAGGGCAATGATTGCACCCAGCACCGCCATCAACACAACCGTGAAACCACTAATTGCAAAGCTCTGCAAGAAAGACTGTGGGAAAAACCCGAGGCTTAGCAGGGTAACGGCGACTGTTAGACCGCTAAAGAACACTGTTCGACCTGCAGTCTCAACCGTTTTGATGGTGGCCTCATCAATGCTCAGCCCGTTTGCTCTTTCTTCTCGCCAGCGGTTGATAACCAAAAGGCTGTAATCAATTCCGAGACCCAAGCCAAGGCCAGTAATCAAATTCAGCGAGAACACACTCATCTCGGTGAATAGGCTGAATATCCACACCACAAAGAAACTTGCAATGATGGCAAGTGCCCCAACCATCAGCGGCAGTCCTGCAGCAACCAATGTTCCGAAAACAAATACCAGCAGCAAAATAGCTAGTGGGACAGCAATCAGCTCAGCTGTGATGATGTCTGTATAGATAGTCTCGTTGAGGGCTTTTGTGATTGCTTCAAACCCAGCAACGTGAACCTCTGCGGTGAGGTAACTTCCGGTGAAGTCGTTGACGATGATTTCAACAATGGGTCCAGCTTCAGCATCGTTATCCAGATCAACCAAAAGATAAACAAGCTTTTCGTCCTCTGAAATCAAAGACTCGGGAGAACCAAGGGTGTAGTAATCCTCAACCGAAACAACTCCATCAAGTGCTGCAAGCTCTTTGTTTAGAGCACTCACGGTGTCAATAGATGACTGCTCGGTTGCAATATCCTCCAGATCAGCAAGCACAACAACCTCTGCTGGATCTATATCGAATTCTTCAAACAGGATGTCATCGACCTTTTGGCTGTCGCCATTGGGGTCCTCATAACCACCACCAGCTAGGTTTCCAAAAGACTGGAAGCCTAAGAAACTACTAGCAAAAACTAGACCAATAAATCCAAATAAACCGAGACGAGCATGCCTCGTCAACCAAACACCTAAGCCGTGCATCAAAAACCTATCTTTATCCCCCGTTGTTTCAGCAACGAAAAGCGTGAGAACATTCCAATATGACAAGTAAATTGACGCCCTTGGCAATCACCTACTTCATTATCGCAAGTATTGGCCTAATTACCGCCTGGACTTTGAATCCGCTTGGTCTAGCTAACGGTGAGGACTACCTCGACAAATGGTTTGGCAGCTATCTCGACTGGGTTCTCTCGGTTGATTTGTTAGTGGTTGCGCTAGCGGTAGTGGTTTTCATGATCGTTGAGGCCAGAAGATTGGGCATGAAGCGTGTTTGGGTTTATTTCTTACTCTCCGGCATCACCGCAATCGCTTTCACCTTCCCGCTGTTTATGGGATTTAGGGAGATGAAGAAAAAACAACTTGGGGTTCAGTAGAGGGTTTCTAGCTTTGGTTCCCTAGCAGTGGTCATAAACCTGACAACATCGCCATCCACCATTACATCACTGAGCTTGATGGCACGAGTTAGATAAAGACCTTCCAAAGACCTCACTCGAGACAAAGCAACATAGGTCTGACCTGGTGAGAAAGCCCCGCCTCCCATATCAACAACAACCTCGTCATAGGTCTGGCCTTGAGATTTATGAATGGTGACAGCCCAGGCAAGCCTCAAGGGAATCTGTTTGAACTCAGCCACTGTCACTGGAACAAGTTTTTCCTTGGTGGTGTTGGTAGCTTCATCAAAGTCTTCTTCAACCTCGTAGCGGACTTTTTCCCAGCTGGCATATCCAACCTGCAGCTCTTCGCCCTCGGCTTCAACCACCACCCCACCACTTGATGGGAAATCAATCACGTGACCAATAGTTCCATTCACCCAGCGTCGGTCTCCATTAGCGCTGTCATCATTTTTGATAAACATCACCTGTGCTCCAACCTTGAGCTCTAAACCAGTCTCGGCAGGAAGCTGCTTTCCAAACTTTTCTCTGGCATCAACCGAATACTTCGCCTCAAAAATCTTTGATTGCCCATCCAGGACTTCCAGCCTTCGGCGATTGACCTCGTGGACTGTGTTGTTGATTGTTGCCAAACGGATCACGTCTGGATGTGGTGGAAAGCGATTACCGGCGGTATTCAAAACATCCAGCATGTCCTGATCAACGCTTCCGTCCCTGATCGCATTCAAGATCACCTTGAACTGGTCATCACTTTGACGAAAGATATTGCTCAGTTCATAACGTTCTAGATCTGCTTCTTTCCAAACATGAGCATCAAAAAACCACTGAGACTGATAGGTCTCTGCCATATAAGCGCGGTCCTGCGGATCATTCGGTGGAACTGGTGACAACTGATACGGATCTCCAAACATGACCACCTGAGCACCACCAAAAGGAGCTTTCCTTCTGCCTCTTGCTATCCCCATCGCCTTCGAGATTGCATCCATCAGATCGGCATTGACCATCGAAATCTCATCGATTACCAAAACATCGATGGCTCGCAAAACTTCACGGGTTCTTCTTGACATGTGTCTTGCGATATCAACTTCACCTAAAACTCCAAAGGGGAAAGTGAACAACGAGTGGATGGTGACTCCGCCGACATTCAACGCAGCAACCCCGGTTGGTGCACAAACAGCAAAGCTTTTCTCGGTGTTGGCAATCAGATAGCTCAGCAACGTTGACTTACCGGTTCCAGCTCTTCCAGTTATGAAGATATTGGCGTCAGTAGATTCGATGTAATCAAAAAGCTTTTGCTGTTCATCAGATAGGGAGAATGTCATCGAGACCCATCGTACTCGTTGAGCTTTTTGAACATCTGGTTGTAATCCTCAAGGTCTTTATTGCCACTTCGGTCACTGACGCGGTCTTTGCGCTTGCGCTCCCGATCATCACTCTTGCTCCACTGATAGACCACCAAGATGGTCAATATCAGTGTTGGGAATTCACCAATTGCCCAGGCAATTGCTCCTCCATCTGATTGATCTCGTAAGGGATCCGCTCCCCACTCTCGACCCATCGCTCCGTACCAATCAGCTAACAACAAACTGTTATCACTCATTAGTGCCACCCCAAAGAAAGCGTGGAACGCCATTGTTCCGATTAGTAAAACAAGTTTCAGTGGATAGGGGACTGAGTGCGGGCTGGGATCAACTCCAACAACTGCCTGCACAAACATGTATCCGGCAAACAAAAAGTGAGCAATCATCCACTGGTGACCAAGATGTTCCTCGTTGGCCCACCTAAATAGTGGCGTGTAATAAAAAAGCACAAGGGACACGGCAAAGTTGATGGCCGCCACAATCGGATGAGAGACAAACTTCGCAAACGGCGTATGCACCGCCCACAAAACCCATTCCCTTGGGCCCCAGGAATCATCCTTGCGAGCTTTGACCGCGCGAGATATCAAAGTCACCGGCGCTCCGGGGACTAATAACACCGGTACCAGCATGCTGAGCATCATGTGGCCAACCATGTGAACCGAGAACAAAAACTCGTGATACGCGTTTGGTGCACCGTTTGTTACATAAAACAGCACGACCATTCCAGCAATCCAGCTGGCGGTACGACCTTTGTTCCAGTGGTCTCCTCGCTTACGAAGCCTGTTCACGCCAGCCAAATAGAAAAAGATTCCGGCCACGGCAATCAGTAGCCAAAGAATGTCCACATCCCACAAAGTAAACCAAACGGTTGGTGTGAGCTCTGGTGGCAGTCTGTCACCGGTAAGTATCTGCGCAGGAGTTGGTGGAGTAAAAGGAACTTCATCGATTGGAGTAGCGGTTCTGGCAAGTGCTGTGCTGAAGCCCATCACTATGCCCATGATGGCAAGCTCCGGAAGAGCGATCCTCCAGAACTTCAGCTCCTTGCCCTCTTTCATAAGTTTTATATCCCGCAAGCGGTACCTAGCACCAAATGCGCCTAGCACGACCATTAGGGCGATCTTGATCAGAATCAACTGGCCGTAGGGGGTGAAGATATCGCTTGGTTGATAAAGCCTGATTGCAGAATTTGTAACACCACTGATGCCCACCAAAGCAAAGGCTGCCAAAGCCAATGAACTGTATCTAAGTAAAAGCTCCAGGTTTCGCTTTGAGTTGGCGGTCCAGATTAGGTAAAGACTAAAAAGACCACCGACCCAGATAGAAATTCCAACCAGGTGTATCAAAAGTGAATTCACAGCGAGTGCGTGATTGGCATCACTTGATGCATGGCCTGTTTCTGCAAGTGGGAAAAGTGAGATTGCTGCAATTCCAGCCATGATGCCAAGTGACCTGGTGCCAATGAACAATAAGGTCAAAAGACTCAGCACTGCTGCAAAAACCAGGTTCACAGCAAGTGCAGAACCAAGTTCGATCTGTGTGGCAAACAGCCAAAGCCCGTCCGAAAAATCCTCAGTGAATGCAATTGCCAAACCGCTAGCCGATAAATAGGTCATCAAAAAATAAAGGATCCCGCTCATCAGCCAAATAGCAGAACTGACAGCGGCAACATTCAGCATCCGACGCTGCTCTTCTCCACGACTAACAGCAAAGGCTCCCAAAATCAAAGACCCGACAGTGGTTGCAATCGATAGGTTCATCACCAGCTTGGCAATTGGGGTTCCCCATCTAACAACAGCGCCAGGATCACCAAACTGAGCTGGAGCAGCCCCTCCGCCAATTACCAGACCAGCAATGACTGCAACAAGACCAAAGCCGCCAAGCAGATAGACGCCTGTAATTACCCGAGCGTTGATAGCTCGAGCCTGAACCTGTTCAGTGGTGGTCAAGATCCAATCCTCGGGAAAAATCTAGGGGTCTTTTTTGCATAGGCCTTGTAGTCGGGATATCTCTTAGCTAAGAGTTCTTCCTCGTAGCTGGCTTTGATATTCAGCAACACATACAACAGCAAAACAATTGCGAACTGCGGCCAGGGGCCAGCGTCTAGCACTACACCGATGGATGCTAAAAGCAGTCCGAAATAGATCGGGTGCCTAACTCGTGAATATAAGCCACCTGTGACAAGCTTCCCGTCCTCTTTGGGAACTGGAGATGCGGTCAGCGATTTTCCTAAAGCGAAAAAGCTGTAAAGCACAACCGCCATTCCAGAGGCAATTAGAACGATTCCGATAATTGAAAGCACTGCTCTGAAATCACCATAGACACTTGGGTCTCTTGGGGCCAAAATCAGCAACGCCAGTAAAACAAACTGCATCAGGACATAGCTGGCTGCTCTGGCGTTAGTACTCATAGGTATAAGCCTAGTTTTGAAATGGACAAGTTAAACAAAAAGGCGCTGGATACCCAGCGCCTTATAAGTTTTTTCGCTACTTACTTAACAGCAGCCTTCAGCTTTGAACCTGCTGATACCTTTACGGTGTTTGCAGCTGCAATCTGAATGGTGGCGCCTGTCTGTGGGTTACGACCGGTGCGTGCTGCACGGTGGCCCTTGTCTACAGATAGGTAGCCAGGAATGGTGACCTTGTTGCCTTTTTTGATTTCAGCACCAATGGTGTCAAACATTCCGTCGATCACGCGGGCAACTGCTGCCTGTGACTCGCCTGTGTGTGCAGCTACTGCTGCTACCAGTTCGCTCTTGTTCATTTAGGTCCTCCTGGACTTGTTTCTTGGGACAATGTTGTCTGCATTCAAGATATAGCCTGAAATCAAGCAACTGTCCTTGTTTGTGGGCGTGTTGCATCCTATTTTTCCCCGAATTTTCGGGGATTTTGGCTTAAATGCACAACCGCCGTCCACTCTTTGGTGGAAGGCGGTTGTGCTTAAAAGTTTTTTACCAGCTTGACTTGGTGATTCCTGGTAGCTCACCCTTGTGGGCCATGTTGCGGAATCGAACCCTGGAGACACCAAACTTGGTCAATACGCCACGTGGACGACCATCGATTGCATCGCGTGAACGAACACGGATTGGGGAAGCGTCCCTAGGAAGCTTCTGCAGACCTAGGCGAGCTGCCTCGCGCTCTTCTTCAGTTGCCTTTGGGTCAACAATTGTCTTTTTGAACTGTGCGCGCTTTTCTGCGTAGCGCTCAACAATTACCTTGCGCTGCTCGT
>CBFHOK010000012.1:7393-46645 GCA_965657575.1 Microbacteriaceae bacterium
GTTACGAGCAATCTTTGATTTCTTAGCCATTTAGCGCTCCTCGCGAAATTCAACGTGCTTGCGAACCACTGGGTCATACTTCTTCAGAACCATGCGGTCTGGGTCATTACGACGATTCTTTTTGGTGACATAGGTGAAGCCGGTGCCAGCGGTTGACTTCATCTTGATGATTGGACGTACGTCTTTGTCTTTAGCCATTACTAGATCTTCTCTCCACGAGCAATTAGCTCACCGATGACCTTCTCAATGCCACGAGCATCAATTACCTTGATGCCACGAGCTGAAAGGTTCAAAGTTACGTTGCGCTTTAGTGACGGAACGTAATAGGTCTTTTTCTGAATGTTTGGGTTGAAACGACGCTTAGTTTTGTTCTGAGCGTGCGAAACTTTGTGGCCAAACTGAGGCTTCTTCTCAGTAACCTGGCAATATGCCGCCATTCTTTCCTCCTTGCGGGCAAGCTGATGTATCCGTTATTCGATTGGATTGTCGGGCTCTTGCCCACTCAACCATGCAAGTTTAGGAGGTAATTCGGGGTTAAATCAAGCCCCAGTTAGTTTTCTCCGCAAGCTGCGCAAATACCGAAAATCTCAATTGAGTGCGTTACGTCACTAAAACCGTGCTCGCTAGCCAGTTTCTCAGCCCATCCCTCGGTTGCAGCAAACTTAACTTCAACTGCTTTTCCGCACTTCCTGCAGCTCAAATGATGGTGATGCTGCGCTGAATGACAGACCCTGAAGCGCATTTCACCGTCTGCTGTTGTGAGTTGGTCAGCATCGCCGGTCTCTGCTAATTCAGATAGTGCTCTATAGACAGTTGTCAGTCCAACCTTTTGGTTTTCTTCGCTGAGGATTTTGTGTAGATCCTGTGCCGAGATAAAAACATCGGCTTTGGTGAGGGCGTCTTTAACCGCTGCCTTCTGCCAGGTTGACCTGCGTTCTGTCATTTATCTTCCTCCAACCATAATTATCCCAAACCTTTTGCTGGTGAGAACCCTGGCCACCAAATAGAAAAGGAAAGAGATGGTTGTCACATAAGGACTAATTGGCAACCCGCCACCCAGTGCTAGCAAAATCCCGCCAACAACACTGACCATTGCAAAGCTGATTGATAACACCGGCACCCAGATTTGTGATGAAGAGAGCCTCAGTGCTGCGGCTGCCGGTGTTACCAGCAAGCTCAACACCAGCAGTGCTCCGATTACTTGTACTGCTGCAGCAACAACCAGGCCCAAAAGAATCATAAAAAGCCATCCGATGAGATTTACATTCACCCCTCTGGCGATTGCAACCGAGCTGTCGAGAGAAGCAAAGACCAGTGGTCTCCAGAAAACAGCTATGGCTATCAGCACTGAAACCGAAATCGCAATCAGCCAGGTCACCTGCGGATCATCAACGGTGACGATCTGACCCGTCAAAAGACCGAATTTATTGGCAGCCCTGCCGGGATATAAAGCCAACGCCAGAATCCCCAAGCCAAGCCCGAAGGGCATCAAAACAGCCACCAGCGAATTTCGCTCCTGGACTCTGGAACCCAAGGTTCCAATGATTATGGCGGCTGTAATCGAACCAATGATTGACCCCAAAACAACATCAAGGCCGATTAGCAAAAAGATTGCTGCACCCGCAAAGCTCAATTCGGCAACACCGTGGACTGCGAAAGATAGCTGCCTGGTGATAACAAAAACACCAATCAATCCACCAACCAGAGCCAATAGCGCACCAGCAATCAGCGAGTTCGTGACCAGGGGTATTAGCCGGTCATAGTCACTGAAGTCAAAAAGAGTTGGCATTACACCCACTCCTCGCCTGCGTGGTGAGCATGATCGTGGGTGCCGATGACGACAATTCTTCCCTGGTTGCGAACCACATCAATATCCGCCCCGTACAGCTCACTCAAAACCTCTGACTGCATGACCTCTTCGGTTGAACCCATTCGATAACCACCGGGGGCCAGATAAAGCACTTTGTCGACGTATTCGATGATCGGATTCACATCGTGAGTGACAAACAAAACGGCGGCACCAGTTTTTTTTCTTTGTTCTTCGAATAGCTCACTAACCACCAATTGCTGGTTCAGATCCAGATTGCTCAATGGTTCATCGGCAAGAATCAAATCCGGTTCACCGATCATTGCCTGCGCAACTCGAACTCTTTGCATTTCCCCGCCACTGAGATTGCCTATCGACTCATTGGCCAACTGCTCAGCTTGGACTGCCTTCAAAGCCTTGTCTACCTGGTCCTTGACTGAGCGGCTGGGCCAGGGTAGTCCCGGTTTATGTCCATCAAGACCCAGTCTCACCAGGTCTTTCACCTTCAACGGCGTGAAGCCATCATCGGTTCTGTGCTGGGGAATGTAGCTAAGTGATGCACCTGGTTCCAGTTCTATTGACCCCGAGTCAAGTTCTTGGGTGCCAATGATTGCTTTCAAAAGCGTTGACTTGCCTGTTCCGTTAGCCCCAATAAGAGCAATGAACTCTCCTCGATTAATCGCAAAACTGAGCTCGTCCCAGATTTTTCTGGATCCGAAGCTCAGTGAAGCTTTATTGGCTCTTAGAAGTGTCAATTCTCTATCGGTTCTGGAAGGGATTGATCTACGGTGGCCATCAACACATCTAGGTTGTTGGCCATCCAGTCAAGATAGTCCCAATCCTCATTGGGAATTAATTCGCTAAGACCGACTACCGGCAAGCCCCTATCGGCAGCCGCATCAGCTATGCCCTGCATTTGGGTGTCAGTCACCTGATCATTTGTAATCACCATTAGGACATCTGGGTCATTGAAGATTTCAACAGCTTCGGCTAGGGCTGAAGGTGGGATATCCCGCTCTTCTTCAACTGCCTCCAAAAGTTCACTAGGTGCGTATTCAGTAAGCCCAGCCTCTTCGATCATGATTGAGGCGAGTGGTGTGAGGCTGAATACACCGAAGCCCAAGGCCTTCTCTCTGAGTGCTTCCAGCCTGACCTCCAGCACCTCTAGTTCGTCAACAAAAACTGTGTGCCTGGCCTGGAAATCACCTGCTGATTCTGGCCTTAGCTGAGTGAAAGCGGCGAGGATTTCATTCGCAACCTCTTCAACAACGTGAAAGTCATACCAAACGTGCTCGTTGCCGTCAGCGTGTGTGTGGGTGTGGTCCCCGTCGGAATGCTCCTCATCGGAGTCGTCATGGTCACCTTCACCCTCGACGGCGCGAAGAACAACTCTTGTTCCATCAGCTTGGTCAACGAGGCTGTCCATGAAGGAGTCATAACCACCTCCGTTTACCAGCACGAATTCAGCATCTTGAACCGACAGCAGATCTCTTGCTGAAGGCTCGTAAGAATGAGGGTCAATGGTTGGTTGGTCAACAATGCTTGTCACCTCAACCATGTCGCCACCAATGAACTCGGCGATACTTCCCCAGACATTGGTTGTTGCGGTAACCGCAATTGGTCCGGTTGGTGCTGTGCCTTCTTCTGCTGCTGTGCAGCCAGCAACCAAAACGGTTGCTGCTGAAATAGCTAAGACTTTTCTAATCATGTAATCAGTATCATACTAATGGAAATGAATGTCAATTCCATTAGTCAAGCAAGAGTGCTGGTTCCTGAATAACGCTTGCAACATCGGCCAAGAACCTACTGGCAACATCTCCATCGACAACCCGGTGGTCAAAGGTCGCACCAATCGTTGTCACCTGACGAATAACAATCTCATCATCAACCACCCAGGGCTTTTTCTGGATTGAACCAAGGGCAACAATCCCAACCTCGCCTGGATTCAATATCGGTGTTCCGGTGTCAACACCGAAAACACCGATGTTGGTAATAGTAATAGTCCCGTTTTGGGTTTCTGCCGGCTGGGTTTTGCCATCCCTGGCGGTCATCGCCAGTTGCTCAATATTGGTTGCAAGCTCCAACATGCTCATTGAATCAGCGTCTTTGATGTTTGGGACAATCAAACCTCTTGGGGTTGCTGCAGCGATGCCGAGATTGACGTAGTTGTGAACAATGATTTCCTCATCGGTCCAAGTTGAATTCACGGTTGGGTTTCTTCTAACGGCCCAAATGATTGCCTTCGCCATGATCAATAGCGGCGTTACTTTTACTCCCGCAAAATCAACGCTGTCTTTCAATCTTTTTACGTATTCCATGGTTCTGGTCGCATCAACATCAACAAAAATGCTCACGTGAGGAGCGGTAAAAGCACTCTGAACCATCGCTGTTGCGATTGCCTTGCGAACTCCCTTGACTGGGATGCGCTCTTCGCGGTCGGTTGGAGGTTGCGGGGTGGAGAGATTTTTAAACACTGAGGCCTGGCCGGCGGAGCGCATTACGTCTTCGCGAGTAACCTCACCGTGCAATCCGGTGGGTTCAACCTGTGAGAGATCAACACCGAGCTCTTTAGCCAGCTTTCTAATTGGTGGCTTCGCACTCACGTTTGCTTCTTGGCTTGCGGCCATGACATTGCTTGCAGGAATGATGGGGGCTGGCATGGCCGCTGCCGCTACAGCCGATGAGCTAATACTGCTTGATTTCTTTCTGCGCGATTTGGGAGCTTCGCCTTCCCCATAACCCACCAGGGTCGCAGGAGTATCTGGTTTATCTTCGCTGACGACAGGAGTATCAACCCCGCCCTCAACACTCACGGCAATGATTGGCTGACCAACCTCGACGGTGTCACCAACCTGGGCTAATAATTCACTGACTGTTCCTTCAAAAGGACAGGGAAGTTCGACCACGCTTTTAGCGGTTTCAATCTCACAAATAATCTGATTGACCTTCACACTGTCACCCTCGGCGACCTGCCAGCTGACGATCTCTGCCTCGGTTAGACCCTCGCCAACATCGGGGAGGGGAAACTTAGATATCTTTGCCATGGTTGCTCCTCGGTCTAATAAGCCAATACTCGATCAACTGCATCCAAAATCCGATCCGCATCAGGAAGATAGCTGTCCTCCAGCTTGGCAGGTGGATAGGGAGTGTCAAAACTGCCAACCCGAATTACAGGTGCTTCCAGGTGATAAAAAGCCTGTTCTGTAATGCTTGCCGCAAGCTCGCTAGCAACAGACACAAAGGTTGGTGCCTCAGCTGCCACTACCACCCGATTCGTCGACCGAACCGAATCCAAAATGGTTGCCATATCAATTGGTGAAAGTGACCTCAGGTCAACAACCTCAATGCTGACACCCTCTTCCTTCGCAATCTCCGCTGCCTGCATGGCAGTCGTGACCATTGGTCCATAGGCAATAACTGTTACCTGATTGCCTTCTTTTAGAACTCTTGCCGAGTGCATGGGCATTGGTGGTTGGTCCAAATTCACAGCACCTTTTTGCCAGTAACGCCTTTTGGGTTCTAGAAAAACAACTGGGTCATTTGATTCAATCGCCTGCTGCATCATCCAATAGGCATCGTTTGGATTGCTGGGACTGACAACCCTCAAGCCTGCGGTGTGGGCGAAGTATGCCTCTGGTGATTCGCTGTGGTGTTCAACAGCTCCGATGCCACCTCCGTAGGGAATTCTTATAACCACCGGCATCGATAGCGAACCTTCACTGCGGTAGGTGAACTTGGCAAGCTGTGAGGTGATTTGATTAAACGCCGGATAGACGAACCCATCAAACTGGATTTCAACGACAGAGCGATAGCCGCGCATGGCAAGACCAATTGCTGTCCCAACAATTCCTGACTCAGCGATTGGAGTGTTGAAAACCCTCTCTGAACCAAACTCAGAGAGCAATCCCTCGGTGACTCGGAATACACCACCCAGTTCAGCAATATCCTCACCAAAGGTGATTACCTTGGAATCTTTTTCCATGGCTTTTGAAAGCCCACGGTTGAGTGCTTTGGCAATGGAGAGCTCGGTGTAATTACTCATCGAATTCCTCCAATGAGTTTTCATAATCACTCAGCCATTTACGCTGAGCGTCAATTACAGGGTGCGGATCGGAATAGACATGTTCAAAAATGTTTTCTCTGGGTGGGTCTTGCAAAGCAAAGGTTGCCTCACGGATTTCTTTGGCGAGGTCTTCACCATCTTCAACTACCTGCTCAAAGAAATCCTCACCGATTCCCTGCCGACGTAAAAACTTTTCAAAGCGAAGGATTGGATCTTTCGCCTTCCACTCATCCACCTCTGATTGTGGGCGGTATTTGCTGGGGTCATCGCTTGTTGTGTGGGCACCAATTCGGTAAGTCAGCGCCTCAATCAAAAACGGACCCTTCCCATCACGGATTTCGTCCATGTGCAATTTAGTTGCCGCATAACTAGCCAAGACATCGTTTCCATCAATCCTGATACCCGGAACCCCGAAACCCAACCCTCTGGTGAAAAGTGGCACCTTGGTGGTGGTCTCAACATTTGAACTAATTGCCCACTGATTGTTTTGAATAAAAAACATCAACGGCGATTCATTCACCGCCGCAAACAATAACGCCTCACTGACATCACCCTCAGCTGTTGCGCCATCTCCGATGTAGGTGATTACTGCAAGATCATCATCGGCACCAGTGCCGACCTTGCCGTCAAACTTCACGCCCATGGCATAGCCCGCGGCATGCAGAGTTTGGCTGGCTAGAACAATCGCATAGTGGTGAAACCTGGTTTCATTGGGATCCCAACCACCGTGATTGACACCACGCATCATCTTTAGAATCGACATCAGTTCAACGCCGTGGGTGATTGCTACCCCATGTTCTCGGTAGCTTGGGAAGATGTGGTCATTGGGTCCAACGCCGTAACCAGAACCGATCTGAGCACCCTCTTGGCCGATAGCCGGAACCCATAAACCAAGCTGTCCTTGACGCTGCAGTGCTGTCGCTTCCTCATCAAAACGACGAATGCGTGCCATGTCTCGATAAAACTTTTTGTAATCATCCTCGCCGAGCTGGTCAATGACCTCCCCATACTGGGAGTATTTTTTGGGAACCTCATACTGCCCTTCTGTGTCCAGAAGTTGCAGCATTTGTTCCGACGCTGGCTGATTCATCCATTCCAATGTATAGGAATCCTGCAATAATTCTGGAATGTTGAGATTCCTAATTACTACCGTTGCGAACGCCTTTGGGTTGTGGGTGGCGAATAACCTGATTCCACAAATCAACCTAACCCCCTATGGCGGCACTGGTTTATGGCAAACAATCGGAACTTATTTGGTTGTGGGAGCCATCTTTGGGCTTGTAAACGCGGTGTTGGGAACCCTTATAAAAATCATTGCCTTCCCGCTTTACATAATCAGCTTTGGGCTGATTTCGTTTGTGGTCAACGGTGCATTACTGCTGTTTGTGGCCTATCTCTCAACGCTGATTGGAGCAGATGTATTTGCCATTGATGGCTTCACATCCGAAGGGCTAACCATTGACACCCTGGGCTTTGCGATATTGGGTGCGATTGTGATTTCAATTAGTGCGTTTATTGCCCGGTCACTTTTGAAACTAATCGGTATTCGCTAACCGATTAGTTTGAACTTATAACTGGTTGCCTCGCCTTCGGGGAAATCCATTTGTTCCAGAACAAGCTTTAGGCCGATGTCTTCACTTTGGTCCATCAGCTTTGCAGTTTCGATATAGGTATTCATCGCATGAGCTTCGACTATGGTCTCTGCCTCAGGGGTGTTTTCCACCGTCACCCAGTTATTGCTGATTGGGTTTGTCATGCCGCTCAGGGCAGGCACAATATCGTTGGCGTGCTCAATTGAAATAACAGGAATGTCAAGATCTTGATGAGCTATAGGTGCTCCAACACTGATAAGTCCTTTAACTGGGTAATCTCCGCTGAGAACAACGTTTGAGGCGATAATGCCACCTTGGGAGTGACCGATAAGAATTACTCGATCGTTTTCACCGATGTTCATCTCATCCAGGCTTTGCCTCAATGCCACCTCACTCGGAGCCAACTCAGTTGAAGTCATCGCTGAGATGTTGGAGCCCACGTTAAATACATTCTCACCACTGATCTTGTTGCTCTGGGTTCCGGGGATATAAACAACCAGGTCGCGGCCTTTGGTTTTCTGAAAGCTGTCAATCTGAATGGCAGAGCGAGGGTTGAAATAGGTTTGCTGCAATCTTGAAAGCTTTTCAGCAAAAGAACTCGCTCCTTGGGTTTTTGTTGTTTCAATCAGTTTGGTTTCAGCAACGGGTTTAGTTCTGATGCCTAAAAAGAACAGATTTGACTGCAGTTGAGCCAATAACCCAGTGACCTTGGTCGGTGACTGACCATAGGGCGCACCATAGGGCCAGGCGGGCATTGACCAGGTATAAGGGGCTAGGGATGCGGCTGACCTGATGGCGTTTGTTGCCGCTGGAGAAGGCGGCAATGTTAGGCCGATGATTGCCAAGGCTGCGGTGTATGGAGCGTATGGGTTTCCGGCGTATCTCATTCTTGGGATTGGGATGGTCATTAGATCCCAGGGAAAGTTTTTAGCGGTTGCCAGGTAGTTGTTCTCTATGTGATGAGCCATCTGAATTTCATAGGAAAAATATGACTCGCTTGCCAGATAGAGCTTGTATTGGAGGTCTTCGAGTTGACCAACAAGGTTTTCTATTTTGATTCTTCTTTGAATAAAGGCAATTGGGTTGGGGACATCAAAGCCAAGCACAGTTGGTTCCCATACCAACTCACTTTTGGCTTGGTTGAGGTAGCTGATTCCCTGAGATATCCAGTAAGAGCATCTGGCTATTTCCTCTCTGGTGGCAACAATCTTTGGATTGCCACCAGAAATAAATAAGTCACCACTCATGAACTTCCGAATACAACTGCCAAATGATCTCTTCAAGCTGATACTGATAACTCAGTTGGGCATCCCCTTGCCATAAACCAGTATCTGGCTTGGCTGTTTCTAGGGCACCAACTGCCAACTTGATAAACAAATCACCGTTCATGCAATTACCAAAACAGCAAACTGTTGTTTGAAACGGCTGAATGTTGATTCGGTGGAAAACAGGCTTTTAGGGCAAGATTGGGAAGGTGAGCACACTTAATAACCAACCCCTGAGTCCGTTAGACGGAAGATATCAATCGCAAGTTAGTGGATTGAGCGAGTTTTTTAGCGAAGCTGGGCTAAACAGAGCCCGGGTTGAAGTTGAGATTGAGTGGCTAATAAGACTTGCAGAGAGCGATTACTTCGATGTTCAGACATTTGATGATGAACAGAAGTCAAAACTCCGGGCGCTCTATCAAGATTTTGATGAGCAATCACAAGCCAAGATTGCCGAGATAGAAAAAACTACCCGCCACGATGTCAAAGCGGTTGAGTATTTCATCAGGGAACACCTAGACAAACTTTGGCTGACAGACCGTGCAGAGCTTGTTCACTTCAGTTGCACCAGCGAAGACATCAACAACTTGGCCTACGCCTTGACTATCAAGAAGGCCACCGAAGAGGTCTGGCTTCCAAAAGCCAATGAGGTCAGCCAAAAACTCACAGAGCTAGCCCACCAGAACGCGGATCTTGGAATGCTCTCTCGCACACACGGTCAACCAGCAACGCCCACCACTCTTGGTAAAGAGATTGCAGTCTTCGCTCACAGACTCAACCGGCAGATTGCCAGGGTTGAAAACCAGCAGTATTTGGGTAAGTTCTCCGGTGCAACCGGAACATTCGCAGCTCACCTGTCAGCAAAACCAGAAACTGATTGGTTGGCCGAGGGTGAGGATTTTGTTGAGAGCCTCGGATTGAGCTTCAATTCTGTGACCACCCAGATTGAATCCCATGACTGGCAAGCGGAGCTTTATCAGGCAATCGCCCATTTCAACCGGATACTTCACAACCTTGCAACAGATATCTGGACCTATATCTCACTGAGTTATTTCAAACAAACGCCTGTTGCTGGTGCTACCGGGTCATCAACCATGCCTCACAAAATCAACCCAATCAGGTTCGAAAATGCTGAGGCCAACTTGGAGTTATCCAACGCCATTTTTGATTCGCTGAATCAAACACTTGTCACTTCCAGACTGCAAAGAGACCTGACCGACAGCTCGGCCCAAAGAAATATCGGTGTTGCCTTCGGTCACAGCCTGCTAGCCCTAGACAATATAAACCGCGGATTAGACGAACTTGAGGTTGACCGAGTGAGCATCAGGGCTGATCTGCTTGATGCATGGGAGGTCCTAGCCGAAGCTGTTCAAACAGTTATCAGGGCCGAGGTTGCTGAGGGGAAATCAAACATTGAGGATCCTTACGCGATGCTCAAAGAACTAACCCGCGGCAAAGGAATTGACGAAGACAGCTTGACCGGATTTATTGCTGGATTAGATATCTCACAAGAGGCAAAAGATAGGTTGTTGTTGCTGAAGCCAGAAAACTATGTTGGTCTGGCATCACAAATTGCTAGGTCCGTTTAGCTGAGTTTGGGTTTGTTCGGATCCTGCGGGGGTTCGTCTTTGATTGCTAAATCCAAAGTAGCCAAACCGACAACGGTCGCGATGAAGATTCCGCCTCCCCAAATAAGGCCAGCCATTGGGTCTCTCAAAATCACAAAAATGACCGCACCGGAGAGAATGCCGGCAAGTGCGGCTAGCCCCAGATAAACCCTGGCTGATTGAAATCGCCTCATAAAATGGTCCGTTCTTTAGTTTCCCCTGAAGGAACCCAACAGGTCAGAGATGATTTCACTTCCAAAAAACAGCCCTAATCCAACAACTAGTGCACCGCTGATAATAATCAAGGTGTATTGCACTGCAGGTGGCGGGTTGAATTGGTATTTGGACACGTCTCTATTTTGCGGGTGTAGCGGCTGAGATGCCCAAGTGAACCGCTGAAATCACCAAATAGGCTCCAAAGAAACCGACCGCTGAAACGATATCCAGCGGAGCAAATAAGAACAGGGCTCCAAGCACCAAGGCAAATACCGCATTGATTAGGTAATCCCGGCCCGCTCTGGTCGACATCTTTTCTTTTCTTGCCGCGTATAGCTCCAGAACTCCACTGAGTAGACCCCATGCCGTTACCAATGCAATAAACGCTGCCACCTCGGTCTGATCACCCTCTGGAACGACTAGCGCAAAAACACCAATGATTAGGGCAATTATTGCAAAGGGAATTGCCTCGATGGTTGCAATGCCTTTTTGCTTGATGAAATGAACCGCAAAAGTAATCAGAGCAAGTCCGATTCCATAGACGCCAAGAGCTAGAAGGCCAACTGATGCCGAATGAGATTGAGAGAAAGTGATGAATAAACCAACGGCCAAACTTATGGAAGCTCTGAGGCCGGAGGAAAGTCGCATTCGACTATCTTTGCATATTCATAAAGCGAGAGTACTGACCCTGGAAGGCAACAACCACGGTTCCCGTAGGTCCGTTTCGCTGCTTGGCCAAAATCAGATCGGCTTCACCTGCTCTTGGGTGGTCTTTCTCGAAGACTCCTTCACGGTGCAAAAGTACGACTACGTCTGCATCCTGCTCCAGCGAACCACTCTCTCGAAGGTGAGACAGCTCAGGCTTTTTGTCCTTGCTCTGCTCTGTTTGACGGTTTAGCTGAGAGATAGCAATCACCGGCACACCTAGCTCTTTTGCCAAAAGCTTCAATGCACGTGAAAACTCGGAAACCTCTTGCTGACGAGACTCAACTTTCTTTCCCGAGGTTAGAAGCTGCAAATAATCAATAACGACCATTTTTAGATCGGTCTGCTGCGCCAGTCTCCTGCACTTAGCCCTGATTTCAACCAGTGTCATATTTGGAGAATCATCGATGTACAAAGGAGCGTCGTTGATCTTGCCTCGGGTAGCTGCAATTTTGGACCAGTCTTTTTCAGCAAGCATTCCCTTACGCATCGACTGCAAGCTGATTGCTGACTCGGCACTCAGAAGCCTCATGGCAATTTCTGCTCGACCCATTTCAAGGCTGAAAAATATTGTGCTGTTTCCCTTGGTAATTGCCGCATTTCTCGCAATATCAAGGGCAAGGGTTGATTTACCCATCGCTGGGCGGGCGGCCAAAATAACAAGCTGCCCTGGGTGAAGGCCATGAGTTAGCTGATCTAGCTCGGTAAAGCCAGTAGCAATTCCAGTTAGCTCACCGCCGCGGTTCTGTGCGGCTTCCATCTCATGGATGGCGTCTTCGATACTTGTGCTCAGGCCAACAAAGTCATCACCAGCACTCGCCGAAGCTACTTTAAAAATCTCTGACTGTGCTTCGTTTACTAGCTCCAGCACCTCGCCTTGACTGTCATAACCGCTCTGGGCAATCCTGGTGCCTGCCTCAATAAGTCTTCTTAGAACCGCCTTTTCGCTAACAATTGACGCGTAGTAGCTAGCGCTTGCAGCGGTTGGAACAAAAGACGCCAGAGTGTGCAGATAGTCGGCCCCACCGGCTTTTAGAAGCCCCCCGGTTTTATTTAGCTCGTCAGTTACAGCAATAACGTCTGTTGGCTCTGCTTTTCCAAACAGTGTCAAAATGGCGTTGAAAATAATTTCGTGCTTTGGGGCGTAGAAGTCGATACCTCTGACTTCTTCGAAAACCTCAGCAACCGCCTCTTGGCTCAGAAGCATTCCTCCAAGGGTTGCCATCTCAGCGTCGAGATCATGTGGCAGAGTCCTTGCGGAGCTTTGAATTGGTGCCACCATACTCATAAGCGGTTCCTCCAGAACTAGTTTTTCGCGAGCCAGAAATCACAATTCCTGTGAAGACCTTTATATCTTTCAGTAGTGACATTTATCTTGCAAAACACACCTATTGTCGCCTGTGGATAACTCTGTGGAAACACGCCGTCATCCTGTTATCAAACCTGTTAGTAACCTGTGTATAACTTGTGGAAATATTTCTACTTCCCATATAAACATTGGCATATAACCTGTGGAGAAAAGTATTTGGAAAACTCTAAAGTTGAAGTTGACGGTTGTGGATAACTATGTGGGAAACCGAACATTAAATAACTAAAGGCGAGGGAATCCCTCGCCTTTAGTCGATAAGTTTCTGCTACTTGGCAGCCACTACCTGTAGCTTCAGGTTCGCAACCAGTTCACCGATGCGAACGGTTGCCTCGTGCTCTCCAAGGTTTTTGATTGGAGATACGAACTCAACCTTGCGCTTGTCTACTTCACCGATACCGGCTGCGCTGATTGCATCTGCAACATCACCGTGCTTTACGGCACCGAACAGACGACCCTCTTTACCTGATTTCATGGAAATCTTGATTGGGGCCTGCTCAAGCTTGGCTTTCAGTGTTTGGGCTGCTTCAGCATCAGCCAGGTGGCGAGCCTTGCGGGCAGCTCTAATCTGCTCCACCTGCTTCTCGCCTCCCTTACTCCATGCAACCGCATAGCCGTTAGGGATCAGGTAGTTACGTGCGTAACCGCCCTTGACCTCGACGACGTCTCCGGCGCCTCCCAGCCCGGAAACCTCATTTGTAAGAATAATCTTTGGCATTTGGTTTTCTCCTTAGCGGCCAGCGCCTGAATAGGGGAGCAGAGCCATCTCGCGGGCGTTTTTCACGGCCTTTGCGATCTTGCGCTGATCCTGAACGGACACACCGGTAATTCGACGTGAGCGGATCTTGCCGCGATCAGAAATGAACTTCCTGAGTGTTGCAACATCCTTGTAATCGATGGTGCCAACCTTCACCAGCTTCACTGGTGCTGGCTTGGCCATGCTGTTAAGTCTTGCTTTGCGCTTGGCTGCGCCTTTTCCTGCCATTTGTTTTCTCCTCTTCTAAATCTCTAAAACGGGGTGTCGTCGCTTGCTGACTCAGCTGGGTTAGCCCAGTTGTCAGCAGCTGGCTGTGATGATGAGTCGCTCCATGGGTTTGACTCCACGGGAGCTGCGCCACCGCCCTCACGGGCTCTGCGTGTAACCGCAGCGGTTGCATACCGTAGTGAAGGTCCAACCTCATCAATCTCAAGCTCTAAAGAGGCTCTTGCCTCGCCTGAAGCAGATTGATAAGCACTAGGTGCCTTCAGACGACCGGTAACAACAACACGGGCACCTTTTTGCAGTGACTGCGCCATGTTCTCAGCTACCTCACGCCAACCGGTGCAGCGAATCCATACGGTTTCGCCATCCACCCATTCACCACTTTGCTTGTTGTAGGTTCTGGGGGTGGAACCAACTCTGATGGAAGCCACCGCTACACCGTTCTGGGTGTAGCGAAGCTCTGGATCATCAGCGAGGTTTCCGACCACGGTCAAAATCGCTTCGCCAGCCATGACTAGTTATCCCTTGGCTTTCGAGGAGCCTTCTTCTGAGGCTTCTCTGGTACAAACTCAACTGGGTTAATGCTAAACACTGCATCCTCATAGCGCATGGTCTTAGTGCGCATGACCTGCTCGTTTAGTCTCAACTGACGCTCCACCTCATTGACCTCATCTGGGTTTGAGTGAACGTTTACGACGGCATAGATGCCTTCGCTGTTTTTATTGATTTGGTAAGCAAGTTTTCTTCTGCCCCACAGGTCAAGATTGTCAACGGTTCCACCAGCATTGGTGACTACCGCGAGGCTCTTTTCCAGAATGGGGGTTACCTGCTTGTCTTCGGTGGATGGATCGAAAATCACCATCAGCTCGTATTTGTGCATAGCTAACCCGCACCTCCTTCGGTCTTAGCGGTTACAGTCCTTCTGTAACAGGAGGGGTTATCGTGCCTTTCGGCAACTAAGACAGCCTAGCGAGCCGACCACCATTCGAGCAAGCGTTTTTTAGCTTCCTGCTCGCCAAGCGGACCGTTTTCAATCCTCAGCTCCAACAAATACTTATACGCTTTGCCAACCTCGGGGCCTGCAGGTATCTCCAAAATTTCCATAATCTGCTCGCCATTTAGATCAGGCCTCATCGAATTAAGCTCTTCTTTTTCGCTGATCTCAGCAATTCGTTGCTCCAGATCGTCATAGGCGAAAGCCAATCTCTCTGCTTTTCGCCTGTTTCTGGTGGTGACGTCGCTGCGGGTGAGGATGTGCAATCTATCTAACTGATCACCAGCATCGCGAACGTATCGCCTAACAGCACTGTCGCTCCACTGCTGATCTGAATATCCGAAAAATCTGAGATGTAGTTCAACTAGAAGTGCAACCGCCTTGATGGTGTCATTATCAAACCTGAGCTCTCTAAGTCTTTTCTTTGCAAGTTTTGCCCCGACTATGTCGTGGTGATAGAAGGTGACAGCACCGCCTGGTTCTAATCTCTTGGTGGCTGGTTTCCCAATATCGTGCAGCAGAGCTGCCAGCCTGGAAATGAGATCTTTTTCTAACCCGTAGTCAGCTTCGTAATCGATTGACTGTTCTAAAACCGTCAGTGTGTGCTGATAGACATCTTTGTGGTGGTGGTGCTCATCAGATTCCAATTTCAAAGCTGGTAGCTCAGGCAATACCAGATCTGCTAATCCTGAATCCACCAACGCAGTCAATCCCAGCCTCGGGTTTGCTGATAGCAATAGTTTTGTTAGTTCATCTCGTATTCTCTCCTGCGAGATAATCTCGATTCTTCCAGCCATATTCATCATTGCCTGGAAGGTATCTATTTCGATATCAAATCCCAGCTGTGCTGCAAACCTGCAGGCTCGCATCATCCGCAAAGGATCATCACTGAAACTGACCTCTGGATCGGTTGGCGTTCTGAGGCGCTTTTCCAATAGATCCTGCAAGCCACCATAAGGATCAACAAAGACTCGTTCTGGAAGCCTTAGCGCCATTGAGTTCACCGAGAAGTCTCTGCGAATCAGGTCATCTTCCAGGTTGTCTCCGAATTCAACGGTGGGTTTGCGAGTCTTTTTGTCGTAACTGTCTGCTCGATAGGTGGTTATCTCAACCTGCTCGCCCTCGATGGTTGCGGCTATGGTTCCAAACTCTCTGCCAACATCCCAGGTGTTTGTTGCCCAGCCCTTCAAGATTTTGAGGATGTCGTCCGGGTAGGCGTTTGTCGTTAGGTCAAGATCTGGAGAAACTCGCCCCAAGAAGGCATCCCTGACTGGACCGCCAACCAGAGCAATCTCAAAACCGGCAGCGATGAATTTCTCACCGAGTTTGGTGAGAATTGGGGATGAGGTTGAGCTTTCCAGATTGGCAAGCGCATCGGCGACGGTTTGCATGGATGCTAGCTTGCCATAGCCTCCATCAAAAATAGTCGAAGTAGAGTTGAACTATGAAACTTGGTCGCCAAAATATCCGTGAGGTTAGTGCTGGTGGTTTGGTGATTTCAAGTGAAGATAAAACCAAGGTTGCGCTCATCTCTCACAAAAACAGAGGGGGGCGGATTGACTGGTGTCTTCCAAAGGGACATCCAGAGAACAACGAGACACTGGAGCAGGCTGCAATCCGAGAAGTCTTTGAAGAGACTGGCCTAGAGGCAAAGATTGTCAAAAAGCTCGGAACGATAAGTTATCGATTCAAAGTTGGCAATAATCGAATTTCGAAAACTGTTCATCATTTTTTGATGACTCAGGTTGGCGGTGAACTGGATGCAAGCAACGATCCGGCGGGGGAAGTTATTGATGCGCAGTGGGTGGAAATTGACCAGCTGCAAGAGGTTTTGGCCCACGAGAATGAACGTCGCATGGCTCAATTGGCGCAGGAGTTGATTGATGGCTAGAAAGACCAGGTTTTTAGCGCTGTTGCTGATTGTTGTCAGTGTTGCAAGTGTTCCGGCAAGTGTTGTTGCCAGTTTGAATGCAAGTGCTGACAGCAATGAGCAAATACGTATTGTTCCAGGTAGTGAGATAAACCTGGTGAGTGTTGATACCAACCTGCCGGTTGCAATCATCAATGAAACTGACCAGCGGATGGATCTCGAATTGGGTGCGAGATCTACTAACGCCAAACTAGAGGTCGCCTCACGGACAGCTGTGTCTGTTGCGGCCCAAAGTGCCATAAACGCAGAACTTCCAGCAACAGCAATTGCCAACGGACAGGTTGAGGTTTTGGTGTGGCTGAATGATTCAACAGGTCAGCGAATCTTTGGGCCAGAAACCCTGGTTGTGAACATAAACCGAGACGTTGAGGGGATCCTGGTTGGGGTTTTTATAGGTTTATTGTCCATCCTGTTGATTGCAGGAATTGTCAGAACCTCACTTCGGGGAAGGGCTAATGACTGATCTTGGTCCGGCAGTAGGGCGCTCCAGCTTCTGGATGGCCAGTGGCACGGTGTTCTCCAGAGCTCTTGGGTTCATCAGAGCAATTCTGCTTGCCTTTGCGATCGGTGTCACCACAGATGCGGCTGATGCCTTTGGTGTTGCCAATCAATTGCCGAATAACGTCTACGCGCTGATTATGGGTGGGGTTCTAAACGCCATTTTGGTTCCGCAGTTGGTAAAAGCCCGCAAGATGAAAGACGACGGCAGAGGTTATATCGACCGCTTTGCCACCCTTGCTCTGTTGGTATTTTTTGCAGTCGGAGCTATTGCCACTATCGCCTCTCCTGCGCTTATTGGGCTCTACACAACCGGTTGGAGTGATTCACAAATTGCTCTTGCCACCTCTTTCGCCTACTGGACTATTCCGCAACTGTTTTTCTATGGGTTGTATTCGGTATTTGGTGAGGTGCTGAATTCGCGGTCTTCTTTTGGGCCATTTATGTGGGCACCGGCACTGAACAACCTGGTCTCAATTGCTGGTCTTGGAGTATTTATTTGGGCTTTTGGTTCTGACTCTGATGGTCAGCGTGCGATAACTTCATGGGGTGCTGATCAAATAGCTCTTTTGGCAGGCTCGGCAACCGCGGGTGTTGCAGCACAGGCGGTAATACTTTTGTTTTTCTGGAAAAGAATTGGGCTGAAACTTTCACTTAATTTCAAGTTCAAGGGCTACGGCATTGGTGCTGGGCTAAAAACAGCGTCTTGGTCATTCGCAATGGTGCTAATTAGTCAGATTGGTGCCCTGGTGCAAACAAATGTTGCATCCAGTGCTGCCCAGGCTCGTGCTGAAGGGATTGTGGTTGCCAGTGTTGCCGCAGCAGCAATTGCCTGGTTGATTTTCATGCTTCCACATTCAATTGCTACCGTCAGCATTGCAACCGCCTACTACACCCGCATCTCAACCTCCGCCTCAAACGGAGACATGGCAAGCATGAAAGCCGATTTGCTAACTGCCATGCGGCTGATTGTGATTGCAATGACTCTGGCAACAGCTGGGCTAATTGTCTTGGCATATCCCCTGGCAAGAGTTTTCTCGCCTGGATTTGCAGAAGCACAAGCATTGGGAAATGTAATCATCGCACTGGCAATCGGTTTGGTTCCTTTCAGCATGGTTCACATGTTCCAAAGAGCGTTTTTTGCATTAGAAGACACCAAGACACCATTTGTTTTCACGACTATTCAGGTTGGTTTGCATGTAATTGGGGCAATCACGCTTCTGAATGTTTTAGATAAACAGTGGTTGGTTGTTGGTTTGTCTTTGATCACCGCCTCAACCATCACTGTTCAACTACTGCTAGCTGGAGCATTATTGAAATCAAAAATCAATTTCAAGGCTGAGGGTCTGGCCTTGAATCTGATCAGGTCAATCTTGGCAGCCTCTATCACCGGTGCCATTGGCTATCTGGTGATTGACCAAATGGGTGGGGTTAACACATCAAGCTGGTTGTTTGAAAACCAGTTGAATGCTGGTCTAGGTTCAGTCGCTGTTAGCGTTTTGATGATAATTAGCTATTTATTCTTGGTTCGGGCGCTTCGACTACCGGAACACGGAATTATTACTAAGTTTTTAGTTGAAATAAGAAGAAGGAATGAAAGCTAGCGAGTGCTAGTTTGATACATAGACAAACATCTATATAACGCCCACAAGGCATTGGAGTAAAAATGCGAGAAGTTGTAATCATCGGTTCTGGTCCAGCTGGCTACACAGCTGCTATTTATGCTGCGAGAGCTGATCTCAAGCCGCTTCTGATCGCATCCAGTGTTGAGCCTGGTGGTGAATTGATGAAGACCACCGAGGTGGAAAACTATCCAGGATTTCCAACCGGCACCATGGGGCCTGATCTGATGGCTGATTTCCAAGCTCAAGCAGAGAGGTTTGGCACAGAGATCATGTTTGATGACGTGGTCGAGGTGGACCTAAAAGGTGACACAAAAATCATCAAAACCGGTGGTGGGGAAACTGTTGAGGCGAAAACCGTAATCATTTCAACCGGTGCGGCCTATCGAGAGCTTGGTTTGCCGAAAGAAAAGGAACTCTCTGGGCATGGGGTTAGCTGGTGTGCAACCTGCGATGGGTTCTTCTTTAGAGAAAAAACCATTGCTGTGGTTGGTGGTGGCGATTCAGCCATGGAGGAGGCAAACTTTCTAACCAAGTTTGCTGACAAGGTTTATGTAATTCACAGAAGAGACAGCCTGAAGGCTTCAAAGACCATGCAGCAGCGCTCTTTTGACAACGAAAAAATTGAATTTATCTGGAACAGCGAGATTGCTGAATTACACGGTGAGGGCAAGCTTGAGGGGGTAACTCTGAATGACACCCAAACCGGTGAAAAGAATCATCTGGAGATCCAAGGTCTGTTCATTGCAATTGGTTCAGACCCCAGAACTGGATTATTTGAGGGTCAATTGGAGTTAGACAAAGAGAAGTTCATAAAGGTGGATGGAAGAAGTTCAAAAACCACTCTTCCCGGCGTCTTCGCTGCCGGTGATGTAATTGACCCAACCTACAGACAAGCAATTACAGCAGCTGGCAGTGGGTGCGTAGCAGCACTAGATGCCGAGCACTACCTGGCTGATCACTAAAAAGTATTTGGAGGAAAAAATGGCAAGAGATGTAACAACGGAAGACTTCCAGAAGGAAGTTTTAGATAACTCTCTACCGGTACTAGTTGATTTCTGGGCCGAATGGTGTGGTCCATGCCGCATGGTCTCACCAATCGTTGACGAATTGGGCACTGACCTGCAGGGAAAATTGGATGTAGTGAAGGTGAATGTTGATCATGAGCCGGAGCTCGCCATGAAATACAACGTCACCGGGATTCCACTACTCGGAGTTTTCAAAGGCGGCGAGCTTGTAAAGCAGTTGGTTGGCGCAAGGCCAAAGGCCGCCATCCAAAGCGAATTGCAAGAGTACCTCTAGCCAATAATGGCATCTAACAATTAGGCTTTGAGCCTGATGAATGAAACCAACACAGGGAGCATAACCAACTTCGATTATTGGAAGTCGGCTTACGCTGGTCGCGCCTCAAATCTCTCGGTGAGTGAAGTCAGGGCACTGTTTGCCGTGGTTTCCAGACCAGAGGTTGTTTCCCTTGCTGGCGGAATGCCGGATGTTTCGCAACTTCCAACTGAAGGTTTGAATAAAGCCTACGAATCCCTTTTATCAACCCGTAGAGACTTGGCACTGCAATATGGAGGCGGTCAGGGTGATGCGAAGCTTCGCGAGCAAATAGTCGAAATCATGGCACTTGAGGGAATCAATGGAAGTGCTGAAGACCTGATTGTGACCACCGGCAGTCAGCACGGTCTGGATTTGATGGCAGATCTGTTCATCGATCCGGGTGATGTTGTTTTGCTTGAATCTCCAAGTTATGTCGGAGCCGTTGGTATTTTCCGACACAAAGAGGCAGAGTTAGTTCACCTTGCAACAGATAGCGAAGGTCTAAACCCCGCTGCACTGCAGGAGGAAGTTACGAAGCTAAAGGCGCAGGGTAAGAAGATAAAGCTGTTATATCTGGTCCCCAGCTTTGCAAACCCCAGCGGTGTCACCATTCCCCAGCACCGTCGCGAGGAAATCTTGGCTATTTGTGAGGCTGAGGGTATTTTGATTATCGAAGACAACCCTTACGGACAGCTGTATTTTGATGAGGTTCCGCCACACGCTATGCGGGCGATGAGCGAGCAACATGTTGTTTATCTAGGAAGTTTTTCAAAGATCCTCTCTCCAGGACTTCGTGTTGGCTATGTATTGGCACCCCCAGCAATCAGGGAAAAACTTACCCTTGCCAACGAATCTGCCATTTTGTCCCCCGCAATGTTCGGGCAAATGCTGGTTAGTGAATATTTGACCGTCAATGACTGGAAGAAACAGATTTCTGATTATCGCGATCTTTACCGAAAAAAACGAGATGCTGCAATTGAGGCGATCGATAAGCATTTGCCGGGTATTGAGACAACCAGACCTAAAGGTGGATTTTTCTTGTGGGTGACAATGCCTGAAGGAATTGATTCCAAGGCAATGCTTCCTTTGGCAGTTAGTGAGCTTGTCGCTTACACCCCAGGAACCGCTTTTTATGGAAACGGTTTGGGCAAGAACAATCTTCGTGTTTGTTTCTCTCACCCAAGTGTTGAAAGGGTTTCACTGGGTATTCAAAGACTTTCAACGGTTATCAATAATCAAATTGATCTTCTAAAGACATTTGATGCGGAGTAAACGGTGAAGGTTGTAATTCTTGCCGGCGGCATTTCGCCTGAACGTGATGTTTCATTGAAATCTGGTCGAAGACTCTCGGACCACCTTGCAGAAGCAGGGATAGAGAATGAAATACGAGAGCCAGATGAGCTTCTGATTGACTACCTTGCGACAACAAAACCGGATTTAGTTTGGTCAGTTCTTCATGGTGCAGGCGGTGAAGATGGAAGCATCCAAAAATTATTGGAGATGATCGGACTTAGCTTTGTTGGAGCTGGAAGCAAAGAAGCTAAGAGTGTTTGGAATAAAGCGACCGCTAAGTCACTGGTGGCAGCTCGGGGGATTGCGACCCCCGATTGGATTGCTCTTCCCAAAAACACCTTCAAGCAACTCAACGCGAAGTCAGTTTTGGGTGTTGTTTCAAAAAACATTGAATTCCCGCTGATAACCAAGCCGGTCGAGGGCGGTTCGGCTCAGGGTGTTCTGAGATCCGAAAACGCCAAGGAATTGGGTAAGTCGATGGTGGAGGCCTACGCCTATGGCGATGAAGTAATCATTGAAAAATTTATTCAGGGAACCGAGCTTGCTATCACAGTTGTTGACCTAGGAGACGGACCCACTGCCCTACCAGCAGTCGAAATTAGTGCGGATAGTGGAAATTTTGGCTATCAGGAGCGTTATATCCCCGGTGAAACAACTTTTTATGCTCCTGCAAGGTTGGATGGACAAATTGCCGAAAAAGCCGCTGAAATGGCTCTCAGCGCCCATAAAACTCTTGGTTTAGGGGTTTTCGGGCGAATTGATTTGATTGTTGATGAAAACAATGAGCCTTGGTTTCTAGAAGCTTCAGTAATACCGGGCCTAACAGAGACCTCTCTTGCTCCACAGGCCTTCATTGCAGCTGGATGGACGCTTGCTGATGCCTATAAAGCTTTGGCTGAGTCAGCGATCAGTTATCAATCTCGTCGATAAGTCGCTTCAGATCAGCGAAATTGGCAAAATCAATGACCAGCTGACCGCGCTTTTTGCCAAGTTTTATTGAAACAGATGTGTTCAATCTCTCAGCCAGTCTTTCTTCAAGCTCAGTTAAAGCTCCGCCGGTTGAACCAGGAGTAATTTTTGCTTTTGGTTTCTTTCCCTTGGTTACAGAAATTAGCTCTTCTAAGGCCCTCACGCTCAGACCCTGTTTGATTACTTTATTAGCAAGCTCAATAACCTGTGATTCGTTCTCAATTGACAACAGTGCTCTTGCGTGACCTGAACTCAAAACCCCGCTTACTAGCTTTTCTTGAACCATTACCGGCAGTTTCATAAGCCTCAGTGTGTTCGTAATTTGAGGCCTAGACCGTCCGAGTTTGTCAGCTAGTTGCTCCTGGGTGATTCCGAAATCCTCAAGCAGTTGCTTATAGGCAGCCGCTTCTTCCAGGGGATTCAGATCGCTGCGATGAAGGTTTTCAAGCAAGGCATCGCGTAGCAAGTTCTCATCGGAAGTTTCGCGGATGATGGCAGGTATTTCCGCTAAACCGGCCTCTTTAGAGGCTCTCCATCGTCTTTCGCCCATGATGAGTTGAAAACCATCTCCCGCTGGCCTTACAACTATCGGCTGAAGAACTCCGAATTCTTTGACTGAGTGAACTAGCTCTTGGAATGCTTCTGGCTCAAAAACATCTCTTGGCTGCTGCGGGTTTGGTTGTATTTGCTCAACCGGAATGCTTGCAAAGGCTGCGCCAGGGACTGGCAGCAGGGTGGTTTTCTGTTCAGAGCTAAAAAATACGTCTACGGCATCTTTTTCACCACTGGGAATAAGGGCACCGATTCCCTTACCCAAACCACCTCTTTTTTCAACCATTTAGTTTTTCTTTCCTTTTGCAGCAATTTCCAAAGCCGCCTCCAAATAAGCAATCGATCCACTGCTTTGTGGGTCATATGAAATTATCGTCTGTGAATAGCTTGGAGCCTCGGATATTCGAACTGATCTTGGGATTATTGCCGAAAGTGTTTGATCCGGAAAGTGCTTCCTAACCTCCTCAACAACCTGATTACTGAGGTTTGTTCTGGCATCGTGCATTGTCAGCAGAATTGTGGATAGCTCAAGTTCGGGGTTGAGGTGTTGCTTGATTCGTTGAATGTTATTCATTAGCTGACTCAAGCCCTCAAGGGCGTAGTACTCACACTGAATTGGAAGCAGTACATCGTTGGCTGCCACAAAAGCATTGATTGTTAGCAACCCAAGAGATGGCGGTGAATCAATCAGTACATAATCAATCGGCTGGGATGAGTCCTTGAAGAACTGACTTAGAGCGTTTTTTAGCAAAAACTCTCTGGATGGCAGAGAAACCATCTCAATTTCAGCACCAGCTAGGTTCAAGGTCGCCGGCAAACAAAGCAGGTTTTCGCTAAATGTCGATTCTTTCGCTAATTCGATAATTGATTTTGACCCAATTAGAACTTCGTAAGTTCCTTCAACATCGCCGTGGTGTTCAACACCCAAAGCAGTAGAGGCATTTCCCTGTGGATCAAGATCTATGACCAAAACACGCATGCCCTTGGATGCTAAGGCGGCAGCCACATTCACCGCACTGGTTGTTTTGCCAACGCCACCTTTCTGGTTTGTAACTGCGAAAACCCTTGGCGAATCATTGTGGTCTAGTTCAGTAGCGTCAATTTTTTTCAGCCGCTGCTGATTGGTGACTATCTCAGCGGCGAGTGGTGGTTGCTCAGTCATTTTCACCTAATGTTTCACGTGAAACATGTTCAATATTTTCTTTGCCGGAACCCCTCCAGCCAGTTTCGTTGGGTGATTCTTCTTCTCTGCTCATTGGATAGCCCAGGCCAGGAAAAACACTTGGCTTGGTAACTGATGTTTCTTCAGCGTGATTCTCAGTCAATGTTTCTAACCTTCACCTCGACAAGTTTTGTGGGTTCTTCGAGCTTATCCCCACCCGCATAAACTACCTCAAAAGAATCGAGCTTGAATTTCTTTGCTAACTTCTTAGCCTCTTCAATCTCTTCCTCGGCTTTCGCACCCTTCAAAGCAAGCAATCTTCCCCCTGGCAGGACTCCAGGAATGGCAAATCTAATCAGTTTTGGTAATGCCGCAACAGCCCTCGCCATCACCACGTCAAACTGAGGATCTAGATCCTCTCCTCTGACGCGGAACACCCTGACATTGTCTAATTTCAGCTCGCTGACGACCTGTTTTAGCCAGTCACTTCTTCTCTCCATGGGTTCGACTAACGTCACCTGACAATCCGGTTTTGCCATGGCCACCGGCAAACCTGGCAGACCAGCACCAGATCCGATATCCGCCACCTTCAGCCCTGATTCGATATATTCAGAAACTACTGCTGAATTCAAAATATGACGAGACCAAAGTTTGTCCAACTCTCTTGGACCCAGAAGTCCTAGCTTTTCTGAATCGCGGGACAAAAGCTCTGCATACTGAACCGCCTTATCGTAATTCGCTCCAAAAACAGCCTTTGCTGTCTCCGGTACAGGTTCAATCTCCAAATGTTTCACGTGAAACAATCAGCTGTTTTTTACTACGATGTGCCGATCTCGGCCTTGTCCCTCAGATTCAGATACATAACCTGCTTCCGCCACCAAGTCATGAACGATCCTGCGCTCATAGGAGGTCATTGGCTCCAAATGCTGGTCTTTTCCTGTCTCCTCAATCTTCTGAAGGGTCTTCTCGACCAAGAACTCCAATTGCTCCTCGCGCTTTTTGCGAGAACCTGAGACATCCAAAATCACTCTTGAGAGCTCTGATGTCTTGACCTGAACAGCCAGTCTTGTTACTTCCTGAAGCGCTGTAACCGTTTCAGGATCTGAAAGTAATTTCAAGTTTGAGCTAGCAAGTTCGGAAGTGATTGAAACCAAGGGTCTTTCATTAGAAACCCCAATGTCAAGATCTCCGTCTATATCAGCGATGTCTAAAAACTCTTCTAGAAAATCGGCGGCGAACTCGCCCTCTTGTTCCATTTCGGCCATTATTTTTTCTTCTTTCTTCTGGACTTATTGACGGGCTGTTGACGCTGGCCAGCAGGTTTCTCAGGTTCTGCCTGAGTTTCACCATCTGTCGCCTCTTCTATTTTCAACTTACCCTTTTTCGCAAGTCTTGCCTGGCGCTCCTTATAAGCAATTGAGCCCGGTGTTGGCATGCTCCGAATAACAATGAACTGCTGAACCATGGTCCAGATATTCGATGACAGCCAGTAGGTAACAAGAGCTAACGGGAAACTGACACCTGAGATCAAGAACACGAATGGCAGTACATACAACAAAATCTTCTGAGTCTGCATGAACTGGCTATTTTGAACATCAGGGTTTTGGTTTTTAGCCATGATCTGCTTTTGAGTGATGAACTGTGAAGCACTCATCAAAACAACCATTACCGCGGCCAATATCCTGACCGCCCAAACACTCTCGCCGTCAAAGGATTCATCAAATGTGCTAATAAAAGTTGCCGATAGCTTGGCACTCAGAAAAGACGCTTCCCTGAAAGACTCTGCCAGTTCCGAATTCAGAAGCCCAACGCCAGCTCGGTTGTTCTGAGCGTCGTTGATAACAAAAAACAGTCCCATAAAAATAGGCATCTGTAACAAGAGAGGTAAGCAGGAACTTAGTGGATTTGATCCTGTTCGCTTATACAGCTCCATTTGCTCTCGGGCGAACTTTTCCCTGGAGTCTCTGTCGGTCTTGCCTTTGTATTTGTTTTGGAGTTTCTTCAACTCTGGTTGAACCAGCATCATGTTTCGCTGACTCTTGATCTGCCTGACAAATACAGGAATCAACGCTGCTCTAACAACCAGTACCAAACCGATAACAGTCAAAACCCAGGTCAAACCGGAATCAGCACCAAAGCCAATAAATGTCCATATGTTATGGAAGGTGACGAGGATCAACTCAATCACCCATTTGATAGGCCACAGTAAATCTGGCATCACTTATCCTTTTTTCCTCGGAATGACAAATCCTAGTTCAGTTACCTGAATCCAGTCTGGACCCGTCTTGTAATCATCAATCCCGCCTTCAGACCAAGGGTTACATCGGAGCACTCTCCATCCTGAGATCGGAAAGCCTCTTATAACGCCTAAATGCTGAAAACTACCTAAAGCATAAGCCGAACAGGAGGGGTAATACCTACAAACATTTCCATATAACGGGCTAATTACCTTGCGATAAGCGAGCAAAAAGGCAACAACCAAGTTTCTTGGAAGTAAAAGTAGATGCTTGATGACGATCATCGTATCTTTGCCTCGAGAGTTTTCATCCCCTCAATCAGCTCGACCCGCAGCCGATCAAAAGGAATGTCGACAATTGGCCTTTCGGCTCTAATGACAACATCTAGGGAACTTGTGGTTGAAACAAGATCCAGACAAATAGACCTCAACCTTCTTTTGACAAGATTTCTAACAACTGCGTTGCCAACTCGCTTAGGCACGGAAAAACCAAACTTGCTTGTATTGGAATTGTTTCCGGTAGCAGAAATTACGAAATAGTTTGTTCTGAACTTACGCCCGGATCGTGAAACCCGGCGAAACTCTTTGGAATCGCGCAATCTGTTAGCGCGAGGAAGCATTGTGCTTAGGCGCTGAGTTCTGTGCGTCCCTTACGGCGACGGGCGTTCAAGATAGCGCGGCCAGCACGGGTACGCATTCTTGCCCTGAAACCGTGGTTCTTCGCACGCTTGCGGTTGTTTGGCTGAAAGGTTCGCTTGGTCAATTTTCTTCCTTAGCTAAAAATCTATGTTGTTATCAAAAACAACCGCTTAAACATACGCCATATTCACTCTTGAAGTCAATGATTTTCATAACTGAATGATTCACTATCACGAAACTCTTAATAAGCACTTGAAAGACACGATAAATAATTTGATTAATTAACCATTTATGTTGTTGAATAACCGAGTGCTTGTGGATAACTTCCGCAATTACTAACAACAAAGCATAAGTTATTCACAATTCACGAGGCTGTGGAAAAACTGTGGATAACTATTTAGGTCGGGGATAAACAATGAGTGACAACGAGGTTCAATCCATTTGGGATTCACTCGTCACCACCCTTTCTTCAGACCCTCGCATAACACCTCAACTAATCGGTTTTATTAGTTTGGCGGAACCCAAGGGAATTCTTGGTGAAACCCTTTACCTCGAAGTTCCGAACGACCTTACCCGGTCGATGATTGAAACCCGCCTCAGTCAACCCATAACGGATGCGTTGATCGAACTCTCCGAATTTGGCGGCCCATCAACTTTTGCTGTTGTTATTAACCCAACGATTGAACAAATAGCGCAAGAGGAATCAGAACCTGACTGGGTGGCAGAAAAGGTTAGAGAACCAGATCCAGCAACGGGTCCTGTGGATAGATCCGATGTAATTGGTCTCAACCCAAAATATAGTTTCGAAAACTTTGTCACCGGTGGAAGTAACCGCTTTGCTCATGCAGCGTCATTTGCAGTCGCTGAAGCACCCGCCCAGGCTTATAACCCCTTATTCATCTACGGATCAAGTGGTCTTGGAAAAACACACCTGCTGCATGCCATTGGACATTACGCGAAGCACTTATATCCGAAAATCAAGGTCCAATACGTTTCCAGCGAAGAGTTCACAAACAGTTTCATCAACTCTATTCAGAACAATCAAACCGCTGAATTCCAGGCGCATTACAGGGATGTAGACATTCTTTTGATTGATGATATTCAGTTTCTGCAGGGTAAAGACCAAACTCAAGAGGCTTTCTTCCATACCTTCAACACACTGCATGATCACAACAAGCAAGTTGTGATTACTTCTGATGTACCACCAAAGCAGCTAACCGGTTTTGAGGAAAGAATGCTTTCCAGATTCGAGTGGGGATTACTAACAGATATTCAAGCGCCAGAATTTGAAACAAGGGTTGCGATTCTTCGTAAGAAATCTCAAAACGAGCAATTAGAAATCCCGGATGAAGTTATTGAGTTTATGGCTGCCCGAGTCTCATCAAATATTAGGGAGTTAGAGGGAACACTTATTCGTGTGACCGCCTATGCCAATCTCAATAAATCAGGCGTCGATATCGATCTTGTTCAAACAGTCCTGAAAGATGTAGTTCCACTAGGAACAGATAACACAGTTGATCCAATCGCGATCATCAACGCTGCGGCGGATTACTACAAAATCAGCGTTGATGACATATTTGGATCAGGAAGACAACAGGCAGTAGCGCTCGCAAGACAGATTGCTATGCATATATGTAGAGAGAAAACAGATTTATCTCTGCCAAAAATTGGCCAGATCTTTGGTAACCGCGATCACACAACCGTTATGTATGCAACCAAAAAGGTAAGCAAACTGATGCGTGAGCGCAGGTATATCTACAACCAGGTATCCGAAATCATTGACAAAGTCGAAAGAACAGCAAGATAGTTATTCAGTTTTTCTGTGGATAACCTGTGGATAACCCAGAGAAAATGTGTAATAACTATTCAGAAAGCCCATAAAACTGTGAAAACACTAATAGTTATCCACAGGTAGTTAATTTATACACAAAGTTATCCACAGGTAAATAAACAACTTACACAAATGTAGTTATTACTGTTTTTGAAGCGTGTTGATATTTATTCACAAATCGCACAAAGGTTATTGAGATTAATATTTAATTTAAATTTATTTGATACCAGTTAAGAGCTGTGAACAACTGAGCAGTTGAAAACTTAGCTACACATAGCCATAAATGTGTCAAGATAAGATTTCCAAGATCAAGGGGAACCATTGAAATTTGAAGCAGATAAAGATGTTTTAGCGGAAGCTGTGAACTTTGTTGTTCGACTTCTACCCCAAAGAGCATCTCTGCCAATCCTTTCCGGGGTGTTGATTGAAGCTAAAGGTGATGAAATTACACTTTCAGTTTTCGACTACGAGGTTTCAGCTAAATCAACTATCAATGCAAATGTTCACTCAGAAGGCACTGTTCTTGTATTAGGGAAGCTGCTATCTGAAATTGTGAACAAACTTCCAAAAGATCAGGTTTCTTTTGAGTTGGTAGATAACAAGGTAAATGTGAACTCTGCTTCAGCTAAGTTCAATCTATTGACGATGCCAACCAGTGAATACCCTGAGCTACCAGTATTACCCGATAGCAACGGAGAGGTTGACGGTCAGATATTTGCTCAAGCTGTTACACAAGTTGCCCACGCAGCTTCTAAGGAAGATGTAACTCCTGTTTTGACTGGGGTTTTGATTGAAGCTAAAAATGACTCACTGAATTTGGTTGCCACCGACAGATACAGGGTTGCTGTGAAATCGATCCCCTGGAAATCGTCTGTTTCAGATTCAGTATTGATTCCAGCCAGAACTCTTCAAGAGATTGCAAGAACCTTTTCGAACCAAGGGAATTTGTCTGTTTCGATTGAAAAGTCAGAAGAAAGACAAATGGTCGCCTTCTCAGCTAATAATAAAAGCGTTACCTCTGTGCTTCTAAAGGGGAATTTCCCGGCTGTTCTAAGTCTTTTTCCCGAAAATATCGAGCACGAAGCAATTGCAAGTGTTGATGAAATAGTTGAAGCAACCAAACGTGTTTCCCTTGTTGTTGAGGGTGATAATCCAATCAGGTATAACTTCTCTTCAGATCAGGTAACAATCAAGTCAATAACCAGCGAAACCGCACAGGCGTCTGAAGAGGTAACCGTTGATCTAATTGGCGATGAAGTTGGTGTATCTCTAAAACCACAATTTGTCTTGGATGGGCTAAGTGGTATTGCAACCGATCATGTGAGCTTTGGCTTTACTAAGAACGCCCAAAATCCAACTAAACCCGGACCACTACTTTTCACAGAAAAAGGCGACAAGGCCAGCGAGTTTAAATACTTACTACAACCCAACCTGCTCGATGAAAACTGATGCAGGTAAAAACCTTATCTCTCGCTAATTACAGAAACTACAGCCAGTTATCGGTAGAGCTAAGTCCGGGTATAAACCTATTCATTGGCCAAAACGGTCAGGGAAAAACAAACTTGGTTGAGGCAATCAGATACTGCTCAACACTCTCTTCTCATAGATCTCCCAGTAGCAGCTTGATTGCAGCTGGGGAAAATCAATCACTTATTGGTGTTGAAATAGAAAATAAAGGCAAATCACTCAAATTAGGTATCGAGCTAAACCGAGAGGGTTCTAATCGACAAAGTTTGAATGGGAACATAGTCAGAAAATCATCTGAAGTTCTTGGTGCCCTAACAACTGTTATTTTTAGCCCCGAAGATATAGACATAATTCGAAGAGACCCAGGAACAAGAAGGTCATTTCTAAACGACCTGGGTATTCAGCTCAGACCCAGCTATTACCAAACCCTGCAAGATTACGAACGAGTTTTGAAACAGCGCAATGCACTATTGAAATCCGCCAGGGGTAAGCCAAACATAGATCTTTCAACATTGGAGTTATGGGACGAGAAGCTGATATCAATCGGATCATCAATAATCCGAAATAGAGAGATGCTACTTGAGAGCCTGATATCAAGAATCACAGAAAAGTATCAACAGATATCTTCATCAAGCGCTGAGATTCATATAAAGCAAATAAGTTCTTTTGATGTTGATTATTCGAACCTGGAAACAACAGAGATTGAAAATCAATTCGCCCATGCTGTAAAAAACATACGCCATGACGAAATAGAGCGCGGTCTTACACTCATCGGTCCACAGCGAGATGAGATAGAAATAAAACTCAACGGCTTGGTTTCAAAAGAACACGCCTCTCAGGGAGAGGCTTGGTCTCTAGCATTGTCAATGAAATTGGCCAGTGCTGAATTGATAGCGGATTCATCCTCAACTGGAAAACCCGTGATGATTCTGGATGACGTATTCAGTGTTCTAGATTCATCTAGACGAGAATCCCTTACGCAGTTTGTAACCGGTTATGAACAGGTTTTGATTACTGCCGCAGTAGAAGCCGATGTACCTCTAACCTCGGATATTACAAAATATGTAATTAGAGGTGGTCAGCTTGAATAATTACGCGGTTAGTTTCTATCAGCAACTATTGAAAACCTTCAATGGCCAAATTTCGTATGACCAGAAAAAAATAAACAAAAAAACAAAGAGTAATTCCCAACCATTTGACTCTGATCGCGATCCGGTGAAGTTATCTGCAGGTTTGGATGAGATTATTGGACAATTCAACTGGTCAGATCAGCTTTCTAAGGCAGAACTGTTTGTTTCTTGGCCAAACCTTGTTGGCGTAAACGTAGCTAACGCTTGCACTCCAGTCTCTCTAGAAAATCAGACGTTGCATGTTGATTGTTCCTCAACAGCCTGGGCAACCCAGATGAGACTGATGTCGGCCGCAGTATTGACGGAGATCGATAGCAATTATCCAAATCTGAATATTCGAGAAATTAAATTTCATTCACCACAAGCCCCAAGTTGGAAAAAAGGTCCCAGATCCGTCCCTGGAAGAGGTCCAAGAGACACTTATGGATAAATCACTATCCTGGGGCTGTTTTTGCAAGCCTGCGATAGGATAGAACCGTTAGTAGCCCCGAATCTCAGTCGATGGGTCATCGCATTTCACGGGTCCTAACAAAAACTGAGGAGCAAACTTAATATGTCTAATTCGGAAAACTACGGTGCAGCCAATATTCAGGTCCTTGAAGGACTGGAAGCTGTTAGAAAAAGACCGGGTATGTATATCGGGTCGACAGGCCCGAGGGGACTTCACCACCTCGTATATGAAATTGTTGATAACTCAGTCGACGAAGCACTTGCGGGTCACTGTTCAAACATCTTTATCAACATCAACAAAGACGGCACACTGAGTGTCAAAGACGACGGTCGAGGAATTCCCGTTGATCTTCATCCAGTTGAAAAACGTCCAGCAGTCGAGGTTGTTCTAACTGTTTTGCACGCGGGTGGAAAGTTTGGCGGAGGGGGATACGCCGTTTCAGGTGGTTTGCACGGAGTTGGAGCCAGTGTTGTAAATGCGTTGTCGCATCACTTAGACGTTGAGGTAGCGAGAGATGGCTTCCTCTGGACCCAAAGTTTTTCAAATGGAGTTCCCGACCACGACCTAAAGAAGAACGAGAAGGTCGACTACACCGGAACCAAGATCACCTTTAAACCAAACGATGAGATTTTTGAAACTGTAGATTTCGACTACGAAACCCTTCGGGCTCGGTTCCAGCAGATGTGTTTTTTGAATAAGGGATTGCGAATAACCCTTACCGATGACAGGGATGAGCGAACAGACAGCTATTTCTATGAAAAAGGCTTGATTGATTACGTTGAGTACCTGAACTCGAGTAAGAAAAACGACAAAATCCACGACGAGGTCATCAGCATTGAAAGCGAATTGGATGACAAGACTATGTCTGTGGAGATCGCACTGCAGTGGACTTCTGCTTTCACTGAGAGTGTCCACACCTACGCAAACACAATCAACACCCACGAGGGTGGTACTCACGAAGAGGGTTTCCGCTCAGCTCTAACATCTTTGATCAATCGCTTTGCCAGAGAAAAAGCACTGCTGAAAGAAAAGGATGAAAACCTAACCGGTGATGACGTCCGCGAAGGATTAACAGCTGTAATCAGCGTAAAGCTGACTGAGCCGCAGTTTGAAGGTCAAACAAAAACCAAACTTGGAAACACAGAAACCAAAGCTTTTGTTCAAAGAGTTGTCAATGACCAGCTTGGTGACTGGATGGCTAGAAACCCAGGTCAAGCCAAAGAAATCGGTAAAAAGGCAATAGCTGCGGCAACCGCAAGGCTTGCTGCCAGAAAAGCCCGTGAAGCAACCAGAAGAAAAAGTCTTCTGGAGTCAGGTGGAATGCCTGGAAAGCTCAGGGACTGCTCGAGTAAAGATCCAGAGAGAAGTGAGATCTTTATCGTTGAGGGTGACTCGGCTGGCGGCTCAGCCATGCGAGGTCGTGACCCCGAAACCCAGGCTATTTTGCCCCTAAGGGGAAAAATCCTAAATGTTGAAAAGGCAAGACTGGATAGAGCATTGCAAAACACCGAGGTCCAAGCCTTGATTACAGCCTTTGGAACAGGAATCGGTGAGGACTTTGATCCTGAAAAAGCTAGGTATCACAAGTGCATATTGATGGCTGATGCTGACGTTGATGGACAGCACATTCGTACCCTGCTACTAACTTTGCTGTTCAGATACATGCGACCACTGATTGAACACGGTTATGTTTATCTAGCCCAGCCACCTTTGTATCGAATCAAGTGGTCAAACTCCCCACACGAATTTGTCTTCAGCGATGAAGAGAGACTGCGCAGAGTCGAAGAGGGTAAGGCTGCTGGCAAGAAACTTCCCAAAGAGAACTCAACCCAGCGATACAAAGGTCTTGGTGAGATGGACTACGACGAGTTGTGGGAAACAACTATGGATCCAGCAACTAGAACCCTGCTACAGGTAACCCTTGAAGACGCGGCAATCGCCGATGAAATCTTCAGCACGCTAATGGGTGAGGATGTTGAATCCCGCCGAAACTTTATTCAGAAAAACGCCAAAGACGTCCGATTCTTGGATATCTAGGAAGGCATCATGACAGACATAATCAAAGGCCACGACCACATCGAGCAGGTTGATCTTCAACTTGAGATGCAAAAAAGTTATCTCGACTATGCGATGAGCGTTATTGTCGGGCGAGCACTTCCCGATGTTAGAGATGGATTAAAACCAGTTCACCGCAGAGTTTTGTATGCGATGTATGACGGTGGTTACCGCCCAGACAAGCAATTCAGCAAGTGTTCCCGTGTTGTCGGTGACGTCATGGGACAATTTCACCCCCATGGTGACAGCGCTATTTATGACACCCTGGTGCGTTTGGTTCAAGACTGGAACATGCGCTACCCACTGGTTGCAGGCCAAGGAAACTTTGGTTCTCCCGGTAATGACCCAGCGGCAGCTCCAAGGTATACCGAGTGCAAGATGGCACCACTGGCTATGGAAATGGTCAGGGACATCGACGAGGAAACGGTTGATTTCCAAGATAACTACGACGGAAGAACACAAGAACCAACAATTCTTCCTTCACGTCTTCCAAACCTGCTAATCAATGGCTCCATCGGTATTGCCGTTGGTATGGCTACCAATATCCCGCCTCATAACTTGACCGAAGTGGCAGCAGCAGCAAAGTTCCACCTCGAAAACCCGGATATTCAAGGTGAAGAACTCATTGAGGAACTGATCAAGATTGTTACCGGTCCTGATTTCCCAACCGGAGCCCAGATCCTTGGTCGCAAGGGTATTGAAGATGCTTACCGCACTGGTCGCGGATCAATCACCATGCGCGGTGTTGTCAGCGTTGAAGAACTGCAGGGAAGAACTTGCTTGGTTGTTACCGAGCTTCCTTATCAGGTGAACCCGGATAACCTAGCCCTCAAAATTGCCGAGCTTGTAAAAGAGGGCAAGGTCACAGGCATTGCCGACATTCGCGACGAGACAAGCGGTCGAACAGGTCAACGACTTGTAATTGTTTTGAAAAAAGACGCTGTTGCCAGAGTTGTGTTGAACAACCTCTATAAATACACCCAACTGCAAGATAACTTTGGTGCAAACATGTTGGCTCTGGTTGACGGTGTTCCAAGAACGCTGAGCATTGATGGCTTTATCACCAACTGGGTTACCCACCAGATTGAAGTAATTGTTCGTAGAACTCAGTTCCGCCTCCGCAAGGCAGAAGAGCGTGCACATATTCTTCGGGGTTATCTCAAAGCATTGGATAACTTGGATGAGGTCATCGCTTTGATTAGAAAATCAGCAACTGTTGAAGATGCAAGAGATGGTCTTATCAAGCTTTTGGATATAGACGAGTTGCAAGCAAGGGCAATCCTCAACATGCAGCTTAGGCAGCTTGCTGCACTTGAGCGACAGAAGATTATTGATGAGGCAACAGAGTTGGAGAAACTAATTGCCGAATATCAGGCGATCATCTCAGATGAAAACCGTCAGCGTGAAATTGTCCGCGATGAGCTTGCTGAGGTAGTCGATCGATACGGCGACGAGCGCCGAACTGAAATTGTGCCTGGATACGACCCAGACGTCTCAATGGAAGACCTGATACCTGAAGAAGAAATGGTTGTTTCACTAACTCGTGGCGGATATATCAAGCGAACCAGAAGTGATAACTACCGAGCCCAGCACCGTGGTGGTAAGGGTGTAAAGGGTGCAAACCTTAGAGCAGATGACGTTGTTAGCAAGCTGATGGTCACCACCACTCACCACTGGCTGTTGTTCTTTACCAACCAGGGAAGGGTTTATAGATCCAAGGTCTATGAAATCCAAGAGACATCTCGCGATGCCAAGGGTCAGCACGTTGCAAACTTGCTTCCTTTGCAACCGGAGGAAGAGGTCGCGGCGGTAATAGACCTGAAGGATTACCAGCAATATCCCTATTTGGTTTTGGCAACCAAGCGGGGCCTTGTGAAAAAGACATCGCTGGAGCTTTATGACACCGCTAGAACCGGAGGCATTATCGCCATCAAGCTTCGTGAGGATGATGAGCTAATTAGTGCAATGTTGGTAAACGAAGACGACTTTGTGTTGATGGTGTCAAAACAAGGAATGAGTATTTGCTTCAAAGCAGATAATTCTTCACTGAGACCAATGGGTAGAGACACCTCTGGTGTTATTGGTATGAGCTTTAGAGAAGATGACCAGTTGCTCTCAGCTCAGGTTATTGGTTCCGAAGGTTATGTGTTTGTAGTTACCCAGGGTGGATACGCCAAGCGAACCCATACCCAGCACTACCGAGTTCAAAAACGAGGCGGTATTGGAATCAAGGTGGCAAAACTGAACGACCAAAGAGGAAACCTAGCCGGAGCACTAATTGTTGGTGACGATGATGAAGTGTTGGCGGTATTGGAATCTGGCAAGGTTGTTCGCTCAAGTGTTAGCGAAGTTCCTGCCAAGGGACGAGACACCATGGGTGTTGTTTTTGCAAGGTTTGCCGATGATGACCAGGTTTTGAGCATCGCTCGAAACAGTGAAAGACATTTGGATTCAGAGTAAGGTAATTTGGTGTCTAATTTTCTAAAGCGAAAGCCCAAGGAACCTCGTAAGCAGGTCAGGCTAAAACTTGTATCCATTGATCTTTGGTCAGCTCTGAAGCTTGGCTTTCTGGCATCGATTGCCCTCGGAATAGCGACTTTGGTAACGGCTTTCCTTCTCTGGACCGTGTTAGACAGCGTGAGCCTATTTGCATCAATTGACAGCCTGCTAAGAAGCGTATTTGGTGAGGTGACACCCATTGTTCTCACCGAAGAGTTCGCCCTCGAGCGAGTCATGTCAACGGCTGCGACGCTTGCTTTGGTAAATATTGTTTTGAATACAGCACTGACAGTTGTCTGGGCTGGAGTATTCAACGTTGTTGCAAAATTGATCGGTGGAGTTGGACTGACATTCACCAATAACTAATTGGGGTTTGTCAGGCTTTATCTTTTCGGGTAATGTATTCCTGTTGCTCTGCGGGCCTATAGCTCAGGTGGTTAGAGCGCTTCACTGATAATGAAGAGGTCGGAGGTTCAAGTCCTCCTAGGCCCACGGTGAGTTATCGTCCCGCAGACGATAACCACATGCGGGGACTTAGCTCAGCTGGTAGAGCACCTGCTTTGCAAGCAGGGGGTCAGGGGTTCGAACCCCCTAGTCTCCACAAAACCCTCCCTTCGGGGAGGGTTTTTTATTTCAAGTTGTTATCCGCGTAATAAACAACTGCCTCGTAAATGTATGTTCCCAATCCTTGAGCGACGTTCTCATAGTGTTCGTGATACTCAGATGGGACAACATAGCTAAGAGCAAGTGATTTATATGCATTTCTATCGGGTTTCCAGAACTGCAGAATGAAGTTGTAGTGATCATCTACTGCTCGTTGCATTTCAGGAGAATGAGCCTCCAAACCCTGGCTCATAAATTCAGCCATCCGCTCGGTTATCGCCGAGAAAACCTGCTCATATTGGCTTTGTTGCTCCGCGTTTATGTTGGTGCCATGGGAAGAACCGCTGAGGGAACTGTCGTCAATCAATTGGCAACCTTATCTATTGGAAGAAAGCTTTAGGTTTTCGATCGGCAAGCGCTCAGCTCTCCAAGAGTTGATGGGGTGATCTGAGGGGTATCCAACACTCATTCCACAAACCAGCGCATACTCATCTGGCACATCGAATTCAGCCTTGATGATGTCTGGGTAGTTACCCAGGTAGCCCTGAGCACAAGTTCCGATGCCACGTACCTTTGCCGAAAGCATCATGGTCTGCATATATAAACCAAGATCTAAAGTTCCAAATTGATCTAGTCCCCTGTGGGTGAAAAAGAACAGTGCCACCGGAGCACCGAAAAACTCATAGTTTCTCTCCATGAATCTGAATCTGGCAGCCCTATCGGAGCGATCTATACCCAAGGTTTCATAGATTCCGGCGCCAACTTTTTGGCTTCTTTCTAAAAGTCCATCGGGATAGGGGATCTCGTGCGTGAAATCAGGGTTATGCCCCAAGCCCTTGACTTCTGCATTTTCTCGAAGACGTTCAATCAATGCATTGCTTATTCGATCTCTTTGCTCACCTGTCGCAACCGCTACAAGATAAGGCCTGGTATTTGACCAACTGGGAGCATTCATGCCATCTTGCAGAATTTCATCTAGGAGATGAGCGGGTATTGCTTGTGAAGTGAAGTCTCTGGTCGAGTTTCTGGATTCAATTAGTTTTTGAAACTGAGATATTTCCATGTCCCCATGCTAAGGGAGATTAGTCGAGCCTTCAGTCACTTGCGCACTGGGGAAATGAAAATGGTTTTCACGGGCAATTTCTACCCACTGCCTTGGACCCATTGGTCACAAACCCCGGTATTTCAATCCCCACAGGCGTGGGTCAGGTTTAACTCAGTTTGTTCCCAGCTTTCTCCCAGACTAAATATTTTCACAAGAGTAGTTTTTGGGTATGAGAAAACTACTAGCAACAACATCACTGGCACTCATCACCGGACTAGTTCTGAGTGGATGTGCAAGTGATACAGAACAAACAGAGTTGGAGGAGACACAGGCCTCAACCTCCACAACCGAGAATCTCGAAGGCGACATCGATGAGCAAGAGGCAGAGGTTTCAGACATCGTTATCCCACAAGGTGTCGTTGAAGGCACCGATGCTTATCTTCTTTGGGAAGCACTGATGGGTGCAGATGGTGAGTATGCAGCATTGGCAAGTTACCAAGCAGTATTGGACGCATACGGCGATGTTGAGCCATATCCCACCATCATGGCGGCAGAGGCTCGTCACGCGGATGCGCTCATCAGACAACTGGATCGACTCGGCGTTGATGCACCTGAAAACCCTTACCTTGGAGACATCCCAGCACCGACTGATTTAGAGACAGCCGCCGAGGCTTGGGCCGAGGGTGAAATCCTAAACGTCGAGCTATATGACCAACTGATTGCCGATGCACAGAGCGAGCAGGTAATCAAGGTGTTCAATAACCTTCGGAGTGCATCTTTGGATTCACACCTTCCAGCCTTCGAACTAGCCGCCGAAAACGGCGGAGTCCTAACAAAAGACCAAATGCAAAACTAGGCATTTGCCCCTGAAACCGATGGTGGAGGAAGACCCATCATCGGTTTCTATTTTTGGAGCGAGCCCAGCACTAAGATTCACTGGTGTCGTTCTCCAAAATCTCAGTGGGTTGGATCGCGCTTGTTTTTGCAGGCGGAGTCCTGTTGGCAATGACAGCACCCGGGCAAACCGCCGGGCTCTCGCCGTTTACCGATCCGCTAATTAATGAACTTGGCGTAACTCGTACCGCCATCTCTGTCAGCTATCTAATCGGAACGCTGACCGGAGCTTTGACTATGCCCTATTTTGGAAGGCTAATAGACCGCATCGGATCGAAAACGTCAATCTTGGCGGTGGGTATCGGTCTGGCAGCGGTCATATACCTCGCAAGCTTTGTTAGCGATATTTTCAACCTCACGGCAATTTATGTTGGACTGAGGTTTTTTGGCCAGGGTGCGCTAACCCTCGCCGCCACAACCTTGATTGCAAAAACCGTCCTACATCGCCCGGGTTTA
>CBFHOK010000013.1:0-5846 GCA_965657575.1 Microbacteriaceae bacterium
CATTGAGATTAGAAGAGAAGGTTGAGGCAAGGCTCGAAGAGGTCACCTCACAACTTGGTGTTTCAAAGAACAAGTTCATTGAAGCCGCCATTGTTGAAAAACTTAATCGTGATGGAAAGAGCCTGCTTGCTGAGAAAATTATCGACAAAGTTCTTTCCAGAGACGCAGAGGTCCTGGAAAGGCTGTCGGACGCATGACGGAATTTGTAGACCTAGAAATATTCGTCACGCAACTCAAGCGAGTTGGCTTCCACATCAGAGACTTAGGTTTGTTGGAATCGGCATTGGTTCGACCACAAACCAGCCTGTTTGGCGAAGATGCTTATCCAACACTTGAATTGAAAGCGGCTGTGATGGTTGAATCCATCATTCTCAATCACCCGATGGTTGATGGAAACAAGCGCTCCAGCTGGTTGGCGTTGAACTTATTTGTTGAAATGAATGACTTTGAAATCATCGCCACCCAAGATGAAGTCTTTGACTATGTCTTGGACGTTGCCAATAAGCGAATTGATTCTGAGCAATCAGCTGAGTGGATTAAGAATCACCTTCGGAAGCTTTAGCCTTGGCTCTGGCGTTGACGGTTGAACCAACAACCAATGCCGATCCGATAATCACCAAGTTTTTGAAGATGTATTGACCCTCCATGGTTAGTCCGATTGGGAAATCGGTGAAGACAACTTCAGGTAGCAGCACTATCGGCAAAAACGTTCCGGGCATCTGACCTGCAAGCAATAAAAGCCCGATGCGAATCAGGGGCTTGAACAGCAAAGCAACACCAATAAGCACTTCCCAAAGCCCAATCAGCGGAACAATGATTTCAGGGGTTAGCCAATACACTGTTGCTGCCACCAGGTCATAAGCGGGGGACAGACCAATGACCTTCAGGCCACCGAACCAGATAAACACCACAGCCAACGAATAGCGGAGGATCGGAAGACCCAGCTTGGTCATGTATTTGATGACAAGCAGGTCAATCGATTCAAACTGCTTATTGGCTTTTTCGATGATTGTCATTGAGGCTCCTAAGTATTTGCCTCAACTTTTTAATTGCTTCTTTTTATTCCGCAGCCCCTACTTTGGCGAGGTATTGCTCTTGATCCATAAGGTCTTCTGTTTCAGTGACCTTGACCTGCAAGAGCCATCCCTCACCGTGAGGGTCTTCAACAATCAGTTCTGTGTTGAATAGTGCTACCGGATTGACCTCAATGATCTCTCCTGCAACGGGTGAATAAAAATCGAGGGCATCGGCAATGATGGGATCACCGATCTCGATTGAATCTCCTTCTTCGGGAAGATCAATCTTTGAAATGTCTTCTAGCTCATCGCTTGCATAACTGGTTATGCCAATGGTTGCGATATCACCTGTCTGGTCAACCCAGACGTGGTGTTTGCTGTAGAGATAATCCTTTGGATACATCACCCAACACTTTCTAGTCTTTGCCTAAGAAGAGAATACTTTTCACTCGTGAGTTTTACGACATCTTCTGATAACTCTGGTGGCGAGTCTTTTCTGCCCCAATTTGCATCTAACCAGTTGCGGATTATTTGCTTATCAAAGCTTTGTTCCCGCTCGCCCTCATCCCAAGCCTGCTTGTCCCAGTAGCGGGAGCTATCAGGTGTTAGCACCTCATCAGCAAGAGTTACCGTCTCTCCATCGAGACCAAATTCAAACTTGGTGTCCGCAATGATGATGCCTGCTTTCAATGCAAGCTCAGAGGCTATTTTGAATATCTTCAGCGATAAATCTCTGATTTGTTCGGCATGTGTTTTGCCGATCAGCTCAACGGTTTGTTCAAAGCTGATGTTGTAATCGCTCTCGCCTTGGTCTGCTTTGAATGCTGGGGTGTAGATAGGCTCTGGGAGTTTGTCACCGAGTTGTAATCCTTCGGGAAGCTTTACCCCACTTATTGCACCTGTTTGCTGATACTCCTTGAAACCACTGCCAGCCAGATAGCCCCTGACTACGCATTCAACTGGGAACATCTTGAGCTTTTTGGCAACAACTGCTCGGCCTTGAAACTTCTCTGGCACCTGGTGGTCAGTTGTTTGATTGGGAAGTGGAAGACGCTCCAGCCACCAGTTGGTGATTGCTGTTAGTTCAATTCCTTTGCCAGGAATCTCGGGAGAGAGGATGTGATCAAAAGCACTCACTCGGTCAGTTGCGACCATAAGTATTGTTTCTGGGAAATCTGGGTTTTCATATAGCTCTCGGACCTTGCCGGAGTAAACATGCTGCCAGCTCACTCGCTTACTTTCTCAGCGATGTCAGTTCTGAAAAAGCTCCCTTCGAGCTTTATTTGCTCCAGACCCATATAAGCCTTGGCTCGTGCTTTTTTGATGCTGTCACCGTGACCGACAACACTCAGCACCCTTCCTGTGTCGCCACCCTTGCAGACCTCGACTCCCTCGAGAGCCTCTGCTTTTTCAATGCCCGTGACTTCTCTGGGCTCTGCTTGGTTGGTCGGATACCCCTCGCTTGCCAGCACTACTGTCACCGTTGAGTGATAACTGAAATCAGCGGCTGGTCCATGATTCAGTCTTCCGGTGCAGGCTCGCATGAGTAGATCCGCCAGGTCTGATTTCAGTCTCCTAAGAACTACCTGTGTTTCAGGGTCACCGAATCGAACATTGAATTCGATTACCTTGGTTCCCTTGTCGGTGACAATCAGTCCGCAATACAAAACACCAACAAAATCGATGTCCATATCCCGCATGGTTGAAACAACAGGTTGCGCAATCATTTCCTGAACTTCATCAACAAAGTCTTCGGGTAGCCAAGGGACTGGGCTGTATGCACCCATGCCTCCGGTGTTTGGCCCCTCATCGTTGTCATATGCTCGCTTGAAATCCTGCGCAGGGGATAAAGGCATCACGTTTTTGCCGTCAGAGAGGAAAAACAGGCTCACTTCTTGACCATCTAAAAACTCTTCAACCAAGATTCCATCGTGGATGTATTTTTTGGCATGATCCAATGCGGCATCACGGTCTTCGGTGACAATAACTCCCTTACCACTTGCCAAGCCATCAGCCTTGATCACATATGGCGCACCAAATTCACCCATTGCCGTTTCGACTTCTTCGAGGGTCTTGCAATGTGTCGCTCCACCAGTTGGAACACCCGCATGCTTCATGACCTCTTTGGCAAAGTTTTTGCTGCCCTCTAATTGGGCTGCCTCTTTGGAGGGACCAAAGACCTGCACACCCTGTTGTTTCAAGACATCGGTCATGCCTGCAACCAGCGGAGCTTCGGGGCCAATGATGACTAAGTCAGCTCTTTCACTGATTGCCATTCGAGAGACATCTAATTCGTTGTTGATGTCGATATCCGTTCGGCATTCGACCTCGCGGGCGATGCCTGAATTTCCCGGAGCACAGACGATATCTTCTGGTTCTGTTCCGGTGCGGATGAGAGATTTGATGATGGCGTGCTCTCTAGCACCGCTTCCTAGAACCAATATGCGCATGGGTTGAAGTCTAGCCAAGGGTTGGCAGTAGTCTGAAACTCGGGCTAGGAGTAAATCGTTGGCGAAGAGAAAAATAAATCCTGAGGTAGGTCAAGCCGCTATCCAGGGTTTTATTGACGGCGACCCAGAGAGCATCCCAATGGCGGTTCGATACGCATTGGAAGAAATAGCGCAAACTAACCCTGGCAACAGTGTCGAACTGCGCATTCCTCCTTTCGGGGCGACGCAGTGTATTGAGGGACCTGATCACAGACGAGGAACGCCTGCCAACGTCGTTGAGATGAAACCAGAGAGTTTTTTAGATTTAGTGACCGGTGAATTGAGCTGGCAGGAGCTTATGGATGCGGGACTGATTAGTGCCAGTGGGAACAGGGTTGACCTATTGGCTGAACTGTTTCCGCTAAAAATTAGTCATTTGTGACATCTTCCGAAATAATTGAATCATGCAAGAAGAGGTCAATATCCGCAGAGCACCAAAGCTACTGCCATTTGGATTGACCGGAACCGTTATTGGAATCATTCTTGGTGTCTTGGCTTATTTCCTAGTCCCGAACACCGACGAGGCGGCTGAAAACGCCTTGGGTCTGTTCATTGTTTATGGTGGCGGAACCTTTGGAGCCTTTGGGGTGATTTATGCAATTGTTTTGGATTGGATAACAGTTCGTAGAACCAAAATGGTGATCGCCGAGCGGAGTGAAGAGACTCCTGATGATGAAGTTGGTAAGTGATGAGAGGCGATGGCAAACTCACCCACGAGACATTCCCTGGCGAAAAAGCACCCCAGGACGAATGCGGAGTCTTTGGAGTTTGGGCACCGGGTGAAGAAGTTGCCAAGCTGACTTACTTCGGTCTTTATGCCATTCAGCACCGCGGTCAAGAATCGGCAGGTATCTCCACCAGTGATGGAAAAAAGATGCTGGTTTATAAAGACATGGGTCTTGTTAGCCAAGTTTTTGATGAAGCCACCTTGGAATCCCTTGGTGGGCATCTAGCGGTTGGTCACTGCAGGTATTCAACTACTGGTTCTTCAGCTTGGAGAAACGCTCAACCAACGATGGGAAAAACTGCCTTCGGAACAGTTGCCCTCGGTCACAACGGAAACATCACTAATACCCAAGATTTGTTGGAGCTTCTTCAGGAACGCTACCCAGAACATGCTGGTGACCTCAGAGGTGGCAACACCACTGACACAGCAGTGCTGACAGCACTGCTGACAGGAAACGAAGATAGCTCTTTGGAGCAAACCGCATTAGAGCTTTTGCCAAAAGTATTGGGTGCTTTCTGTCTTGTGTTTATGGACGAGAACACGCTTTATGCAGCAAGAGACCCTCAGGGTGTTAGGCCACTGGTTCTAGGGAGACTGGAACGAGGCTGGGTGGTTGCCAGCGAGAGTGCTGCATTAGATATTGTTGGCGCAAGCTTTGTTCGTGAGGTTGAGCCAGGAGAACTAATCGCCATTGATGAAAACGGTTTGAGGTCTTCGAAGTTTGCTGAAACCAAACGAGCAGGTTGTGTTTTTGAGTATGTGTATTTGGCAAGGCCAGATACGACAATTAACGGCCGCGTGGTTTATGAATCCAGAGTTGAGATGGGAAGAGCGCTAGCTCGTGAGCATCCGGTTGAGGCAGATCTTGTGATGCCAACACCTGAGAGTGGAACTCCAGCAGCGATTGGTTATAGCGAGCAGTCGGGGATTCCATTTGGGCATGGGTTAGTCAAAAACAGCTATGTCGGCCGAACCTTCATTCAGCCCTCAGACACTCTTCGCCAGCTTGGAATCAGACTGAAGCTGAATCCCTTGCGAGAGACCATCAAGGGCAAAAGGCTGATTGTTGTTGATGACAGCATTGTTCGTGGAAACACTCAAAGAGCGCTTGTCAAAATGCTTATGGAGGCGGGAGCCAAAGAGGTGCATGTTCGTATCTCATCCCCTCCGATCGAGTGGCCATGTTTTTATGGGATTGACTTTGCATCTCGTGCCGAATTGATTGCCAGTGGTCTAGCCGTAAGTGATATCCAGCAGTCCATTGGTGCTGACAGTTTGGGTTATCTCTCCGAAGAGGGCATGATTGCAGCCACTGAGCAGCCGGCCAATGAGCTCTGCACGGCTTGTTTCACAGGCAAATACCCAATCCCACTCCCAGCTGAGGAACGTCTGGGCAAAAACCTGCTCGAACGAGGTGTTGCCACTATCAAATCTGAAGACCACATCCACGGAAAGACCTCATGAGTAATCCTTACCAGGCCAGTGGTGTTGACACCGAAGCTGGCGATAAAGCCGTAGAGCTTATGAAAAAATCTGTTGCCGCAACACATGGCAAAGAGGTTCTAACTGGCCTTGGCGGCTTTGCTGGATTATTCGATGCTTCTGCATTGAAAA
>CBFHOK010000013.1:5944-35305 GCA_965657575.1 Microbacteriaceae bacterium
CATTGCCGGTTACAAACTGACTGAACTCGAATCGACTTGGAACCTAGGCCTTGGCTTTGCTGTTGTGGTGGATGCCTCTGGCGTTGATTCAGTTAGGAATTCTCTGAAATCTCAGGGCATGGAGAGCTTTGTCATCGGCCAGGTTGAAAAGCTTGGTTCTTCCGAAGGCTACGAATTCGGTGGCAAGGGCTCAACCGGTGGTGGGGCAAGGATGGTTGGGGAGTATGCGCAATAAAGCAGTCGTTGTTGTTGCAGCAATCGGATTATTGGCAACCAGCGTGGCTTTTATCCTCGGAATCATCACTGGTGCCAATAATGCTGGCGGAGCGCTTATTCAAGACCAGCCGAATGAGAATTGCTTCTTGGATCCAAATGCTGAAGATCCGGTTCATGCTGAAACCAAATTGGTGGCTTGTGAGATTACTGGCATGACCGAAGAGGCTGGTGCTGAATACGCCAAGTCCAGAGATGTCACCGTCAGGGTAGCTGCACGCGATGGAGAGTTTTTTGCTTTGACTGAGGACTACAGATTTGATCGAATCAACATTGAAATACGACTGGGCGTAATCACTGTTGCTGATGCTTGGTAATCAGATGTTTTTATAAACATCTCTTCGATGGCTGATGTTTATAACTTGAATAAGAAGTTCAAATTCAAAGACCTGGTAAACAATTCGGTAGTTACCCACCCTCACCCTCATCGAATCTGTTCCAGCCAGCCTGACGGCCTTGCTCACATAGGGGTTCATGCTCAGAAGTTCAAGGGCTGCAAGGATCCTGTCCCGTTCTTGCGGGTGAATCTTGCTCAGACCATCCCTGGCTTTTTTGGTGAAGTTCAGGGAGTAGGTTTTTGCCAACCTAGTTCCTTTTTGACTTCTTCCCAGCTTTTCCAATCTGGATTTGGATCCATTTTGGATTCGACGATTGCCAAACGGTCTTCTAGGTCTTCGATGTAATCGAGCAGCTCTTCGTATTTCATGGACTCGACGATAGTTACTGCTGGTTTGCCGTGCTTCAAGATTTCCACAGCCTCTGTTTGGGCAAGTTGGATTACCTCGTTGAAGTTTGCTCTTGCTTCGGAAACTGAGTATTTAGCCATGTGACAAGTGTACGACAAAATTTAATTTTGTGTACAAAAATTATTACGCGTTTACTTCCAAACCTGTTGGTAGTTGCTCGTCTTTTAGCTGCATCCACTCTTCATCTGAATACATCCTTGACCGGGTTAGGAACCTCATTCCTTCTGGTGCTTCAAGACTGAATCCTGAACCTCTTCCTGGGATTGCATCAATTGTTAGGTGGGTGTGCTTCCAGTATTCAAACTGTTCTGCACTCATCCAGAACTGAATCTTTCCGGGAACGCCCTCTACTTCCAATTCTCCGAGCATGACGTCGCTACCACCGGTTCTAAATTCTCCTGCTGTGTAGCACATAGGTGCTGATCCATCACAGCATCCACCTGACTGGTGAAACATCAAACCTGTTCCGTGACGGTTTGCTAGTTTTCGCATGAGCTCCATTGCGGTCTCTGTGAACTCAACTCTGTTTGGCTTCATGGTTGTCTCCTTTGACTCCTCTCAGCATAAAACAATTTAGCCCTGTTGACCACGGCCTCTTAGTTGAACATTTGGCATCTCTGGTGCTGGGATCCAGCTTCCGACTTCATCTTCGAAAACACCGAAGTAATCGCTACCCGTTTGGCGGTTCTCTTCGTCATTCCACATAGCCCGCATCTGCTCGATTTCAGCGTGAGAGCGAGCTATAAAGTTCCACCACATAACCAACTGCTCTTTGAATGGCTCACCACCAATTAGCACTAATTTGGTTTTGGTTTTCACTGAGATCTTTATCTCCGACTGACCTGTTTCAAAATAAACAAGTTCAGCCTCCCGAACTTTTTCACCTTCTGGTTCGTAATCACCTTCAACCAACATCAGCCCGTGTTCGAACTCAGGGTTTACTTCCAAAACATGCTCCCCTGGCTGAAGTTCAATTTCAGCTGCCACAAGCTTTGAATAAAGCTTGGCTGGTGAGCTAACACCCATAAGTTCTCCCATAAACACCTTCAGCTTCATGCCCTCTTCGGCTAGCTCTGGGTTGTTGGCAACATGCTCAAAGCTTGGGTTTGTTTGACGGTCTTTATCTTCAAGTGCTACCCAGAGTTGAATTCCGTGCAGTCTTCCTTGAGTTTTCTTGGATAGCTCGCTATGAGAAATACCCTTGCCTGCGGTCATGAGGTTTAGCTGACCTGGTTTTATTAGCTGGACGCTACCGATTGAATCTCTGTGTTCAACTTCACCTTCAAATAACCAGGTGACGGTTTGCAGACCCGTATGAGGATGGGCTGCAACCACCATGGCTTCTGTTTGATCGGTTGGGCCGAAGTAATCAACAAAACAGAATGCCCCAATTGTCCTTAGCTTTCTGTTGGGGATTGTCCGCCTCACCTCGATGTTTACTCGAGTGTTGAGCTTCACACTCCGAGTTTCCAAGATTTGAGACATAGGAATTTAAACTAGCAAACCGGCCAGCATGTTCCAAGCTGGCCGGTTTGTGATCGATGGCTAGTTTTTAGAAGAAACCAAGCTTTGATTCGCTGTAGCTGACCAAGAGGTTCTTGGTCTGCTGGTAGTGATCCAACATCATCTTGTGGTTCTCGCGACCAATACCGGATGACTTGTAACCACCGAAGGCAGCGTGTGCTGGGTAGTCGTGGTAGCAGTTGGTCCAAACACGTCCAGCCTGAATCGTGCGTCCTGCACGGTAGGCGGTGTTGATGTTTCTGGTCCAAACACCAGCTCCCAAACCATAGAGAGTGTCATTGGCAATCTCCATTGCGTGGTCGTGACCATCAAACTTGGTCACCGCCAACACTGGTCCGAAGATCTCCTCCTGGAACAGTCTCATTGAGTTCTGTCCCTCGAACACTGTTGGCTGAATGTAGTAACCATCTGTTAGGTCACCACCGAGGTCAGTTCTCTCACCACCGGTGAGCAACTTAGCTCCCTCTTGCTTTCCAATGTCGATGTAGCTGAGGATTTTCTCCATTTGGTCATTTGAAGCCTGCGCACCAATCATGGTGTCGGTGTCTAGCGGGTTGCCCTGCTTGACTGCCTCTGTCCGCTTTAGAGCATCTCCTAGGAACTTGTCATAGATCGGTGCGTCGATAAGTGCACGTGAAGGACAGGTGCAGACCTCACCCTGGTTTAGGGCAAACATGGTGAAACCTTCTAGACACTTGTCATAGAAAGCGTCATCCTGGTCAGCAATGTCGCGGTAGAACACGTTAGGTGATTTTCCACCAAGCTCCAGTGTTACAGGAATGATGTTGTCCGCTGCATACTGCATGATCAATCGACCGGTTGTTGTCTCACCCGTGAAAGCAATCTTTGCAATTCGACGAGATGAAGCAAGAGGCTTACCTGCCTCAACACCAAATCCGTTGACGATGTTTACAACACCTGCAGGTAGCAGATCTGCGATTAGTTCCATTAGGTACAAAATGCTGACAGGTGTCTGCTCAGCGGGCTTTAGAACAACACAGTTTCCTGCGGCAAGAGCTGGAGCAAGCTTCCAGGTGGCCATCAAGATTGGGAAGTTCCAAGGAATGATCTGACCAACAACACCCAGTGGCTCGTGGAACTGGTAGCTCACGGTGTCATGGTTCAGTTCTCCCATGGTTCCCTCTTGGGCGCGAATCACGCCTGCGAAGTAGCGGAAGTGATCAATTGCTAGTGGAATGTCAGCAGCAAGAGTTTCTCTAACTGGCTTTCCGTTTTCCCAACATTCGGCAACAGCGATTTCCTCCAGATGCTGCTCCATGCGGTCGGCGATCTTGTTGAGCATGACTGATCTCTCAGTTGGTGAGCTCTTGCCGAATGAGACAGCCGCAGCGTGGGCTGCGTCTAGAGCCTTGTCGATATCGGCGGCGTTTCCTCGAGCTACTTCACAAAACACCTTGCCGTTTACCGGGCTTACGTTTTCGAAGTATTCTCCAGATGATGGGGCAACGTATTCTCCGTTGATCCAGTGGTCATATCTTGAGCGGTATTCCATTACCGCGCCGGCTTGGCCGGGTTGTGCATAAACAGTCATCATTGACTCCTTTACTAACTCCGTATTTCCCTAATTTCGAAGTTAGATTGACTGTAAGTGTTGTTGTTGAAAATGTTTAGGGGTAAGCGTTCGAACTATCCCGTAGCCCATCTTGGGGACAGGTAACCACCTGTACTTATGGACAGGTGAGGGGTTTTATGCCTATCCTTTGATTATGGCTTCTCGAGACGATGTCGCTCGAGGTCTGCGAGCCCCCTCGGCAGAGACCAGGGTTGTGGTCGCAGACCGAACTGTTATTGCCCGAGTTGGCATCAGATCCATTTTGGAAAGATCTTCATCAACCGCCGTTGTTGCTGAGGCTGCCAGCTATGAAGCGACATTGATGGCGGTTGATGAGCACGCTCCAGATGTTTTGGTGATTGATTTAGACCTAGGTGATGACACCACAAAAGGATTGAATCTTTGTGAAGAGATCAGTGAGAAATACGGTGAGAAGACAAAGATTCTGGTGATGGCTAGAACTCTCAGCGAGTTTGTTTTAGTAGAGGCACTAAGACGCGGAGCGAGTGGTTTTTTGATTAAAGACCAGGTCAACGTTGATGAATTACAAAAAGCCGTCAAACAGGTTCAGCACGGAGAGACAGTTTTAGGTTCAGGGGTTAGTGGTTTATTGGCCAAAAGTGTTGGTGCCAGAACAAACGTTGAACCACTGAGTGATCGAGAACTGGAAGTATTGAGACTGGTGGGTGAGGGGTTAGGAAATAAAGAGATAGCCAGCAAGCTGTTTATTTCTGAATCAACCGTGAAGTTTCACGTTCACAACATTTGTGTGAAGTTCAATTGCACCAAGCGAACAGAGGTTATCCACAAAGCCACCCAAGCGGGTGTCCTCTAGCGGTCTTCGTCTAGATCGACTTCGCGCTCGTCTTCGTAGCTGGTTGGTTTTTCAACGCTATCTGCCCAGCGGTCAACAAACTCTTCTGTCTCATCCCCGCTTGAACTTTTCAGTTCTGCCTCGAGCGCGTTGTAATCGGTGTCCGGGCTGTAATACTTCAGCTCCCGAGCCACCTTCGTGTGCTTAGCTTTTTGACGTCCTCGACCCAATTCGAGCCCCTTACAAAACAATCCTGGCGAACAGACTACCGCAAGCTAGAAACTAGCGGTAATTACTAATAAACCTGTTAGGGGTATAAAAATGTTCCCAGCTGCGGTAAAAATCATTTGCATCATTCTTCCGCGTTGGAAATAAAACACCAATTCCCCGGCCATGGTGCTAAAAGTACTTAGCCCACCGGCGAATCCCGCCACCAAAAGTGCACTCACCCAGGCAACTGATGACTCGGCTGGATAAAACGCAAACCAGAAACCAATGAACACCACGGCAATTGTGTTCACCAATAGTGTTCCCCAGGGGAGCAAGCCCTTCCAGTTTGTGACACTGGCCCTGACAACACTTGCAATACCGCCCAGGATTCCAATGCCGATTACTACCGCAATCGCGAATAGCGGGTTTTCAGGAAGGGTTGATTCAATCAAGCGAATTCAACTTCTTTTTTGCGCTCAGCCAATCTTCCCTGGCGGAAGCCAATCGAGAAGGCAATGAAGCCTGCTATCAACATTCCCCATATCCACTGATCCAGCTCAGTCTGAGCCATAAACACCGTAACTCCGCTCATGGTGGTGAATCCTCCCGCAAAACCGGTTCCCCAGAGGTTTTTGCAGCCAGATGTGAAATAGGGGTGACGGACAGTGAGGCCCAACAGATAGGCGCCGATCAGGTTTACAACGAAAAGCGAAACTAGTTGGCCGAGTTCGTTTGGGAAATTGATGATTGCCAATTCCATGAGCATGTAGCGGGCCATCGCTCCGAGGGCGCCACCTAAAAATATGTAGCCATAATTGCTCACCATCACAGCCTAGCCATGAATTAGTTCCTCGTGCATGGGTGAACTTTGGAATCATTATCTTGAAAGGCATGACTGTTTGGTTTAGTTTTTTGACTGAGGGGGTTTGTATGAAAGACGATGATTTTGCTGACTTCCGTGGGGAAAGTTATGAACACGAAGCAAGCTTTCGCTGGCCTGAGAAATTTGCTGAAAGCCAACAGCGATTTTCAAGACTTTCAAAGGATGATGCCCTACAACTTCAGAAGCTTGCCGATTGGGTAAATGAAAACCTTGTTCGATGTTTAGAGGCGGGTCTTCCGCCGCATTCGGATGAAACCCAAGAGGTTGTCGGTAAGCACTTTGTCTGGGTGAGTTCTTTTTGGGATCCAGACAAAGAGGCTTATCTGAAGCTCTCCGAGATGTATTTGGAGGACGAGCGCTATTTTGCTTTTTATGAGCGAATCCATCCTGGGTTGAGTGAATATCTATCACTTGCTATGAAAAGTTATGCCAATTCGATGCTTTAGTGGAACAGTCCTATAGTGAACCTATGACTAAAGCACTTTTACTAAATTCACCAACAGCCAAATTCGAACGCGGAGAGATTCAGCGCAGAGCTCTCAGAGCGGACGATGTTCGCCTCGAGATTCAATACTCGGGTATTTGCCATTCAGACATTCATCAGGGTCGTGAGGAGTGGTTTGAGTCCATCTTCCCGATGGTTCCAGGTCACGAGATGGTCGGAATCGTGACAGAGGTAGGCAGCGATGTCACAAAATTCAAAGTTGGTGACCGAGCCGGTGTTGGAGTTTTCATTGACTCCTGTGGAACATGTGATTTTTGCGCGTCTGGTTATGACCAGTATTGCTCGACTGGTCGCATTGAGGCCTACAACGCCAAGGACTATGAGGGCAATGTCACCTATGGTGGCTACTCAAATGAGATTGTTGCCAAGGAGTCCTTCACTCAGAGAGTTCCAACAAACCTGGAGATTTCTGCAACCGCTCCTTTGTTGTGTGCAGGAATTACCGTTTACTCACCACTAAAGCACTGGCAGGCGGGACCTGGAAAAAAGGTGGCCGTTATCGGTCTCGGTGGACTTGGTCATATGGCTGTCAAGTTTGCCCACGCAATGGGTGCCGATGTGACAGTCATCGGTATGAGTGAATCCAAAAAAGCCGATGCGCTTCGCATGGGAGCAAAAGACTACGTGATTGGAACTGAGGAAAACCTAGAAAACCTGAAGTTGAATTTCGATCTCATCATCAACGCATCGAGTGCCAGTTTGGATATTGACCTGGTGCTATCAACACTTACCGTTGATGGAACGCTTGTCTATGTTGGATTACCGCCGGAGGATCAGAAATTTAGCCCATTCAGCGTTGCTGATAAGCGTCGTTCGATTGCTGGATCAAACACCGGTTCAATGGCTGAAACTCAGGAGATGCTGGATTTTTGTGGTGAACACGGAATTGTCAGTGACGTTGAAATTGTCACAGCCGACGAGGTTGACGAGGCCTGGGACAGGGTTGTTGCAAGTGATGTTCGCTACCGTTTCGTAATCGACACCTCAACCATCTAATGCCTAACTGCCTGATCATTCACGCAGCTGGCGAACCTTTGGTTCGCGGAGAGATTGATCGCGGGGAGCTAGCAGCGGATGAGATCGAAATTGATATTCACTTCTGCGGTGTTTGTCACTCGGATATTCACCAGGGCAAAAACGACTGGGGGCGGGCCTTCTTTCCGTTAGTTCCAGGTCACGAGGCAACCGGAATAGTCAAAGCTATTGGTAGCGAGGTGACCAAGTTCAAAATAGGTGACCGGGTGGGAGTTGGCGTTTTCAAAGACTCCTGTGCTGAGTGTGAGATGTGTGTTTCGGGTCGAGAAAACTATTGCCTGAAGGGTCGCACGCAGACTTATAACGCACCTTTGGCAAACGGTGAGCGAACCAAGGGTGGTTATGCTCACAACATCTATGCGCGTGAAAGTTTCGCCCACCACATCCCCCAAAACTTGCCATTGGATGCTGCAGCACCATTGTTGTGTGCGGGGATAACAACCTATGCACCACTGAAAAAATGGGGCGTCGGCCCTGGCAAGAAAGTTGCAATCGCAGGTGTTGGTGGTCTTGGTCATATGGCCATCAAATTCGCCAGTGCTCTGGGTGCTGAGGTGAGTGTGATTGGTCGCAGTGGTGCCAAAAAACAAGATGCGTTTGAATTTGGTGCAAGCGATTATCTGGTTACTGATGAGGAGCTTGATGCGAAGGCGAGCTATTTCGATCTGGTTTTGAATGCGGCGAGTGCGAATGTTGGTGTTGATAGGTTTTTGAAAATTCTGAAACCCGAAGGGGTTTTAGTGCTTTTAGGACTGCCAACAGAGAAACCTGATTTTGATCCGTTCAATGTGGTTTATGCAGGAAGAATCATTGCTGGATCTAACGTAGCTCCGATGAAGCTCACTGAAGAGATGCTGCAGTTTGCAAGTGAGCACAAAATCGTTAGTGAAATTGAAATTTGCTCAGCAGATGAAATCAACACCGCTTGGCAGAGGGTAGAGGACTCTGATGTTCGCTACCGGTTTGTTCTGGATGCGAGGACTATATAGCCAGCAACACGCAACCAAATATTGCTAACCCAACCCCAATCCACTGCAAATTGGCAAGCTTCTCTTTCAGAACTATTCGCGCCAAAGCGACTGTTCCAATTGGATAAAGGGACGTCACAACCGCCACCACAGCCAACACTCCCTCACGGGTTCCGATTAGGAAAAACAGGTTGGCTGAAACATCCAAAACAGCACTGATGGCAATCATGCCAATCAGGATTTTTGGAAAGCTGTCTTTTGGTTTTTTGTGCTTTCTGTCTCGCTTGTTCAACGCAAGGATTGCAACTCCCAGCATCGCAACGCCGACTATTCGCATAACAACCAGCGGTGCTATGCCGCTGTCAACTGGCGTTTGATCCAAGAAGATAAAGATTCCAGCAAAACCTGCTCCGCCACCCATGCTCAGCAACAGCGCTTTCAAAGACGGAAGCGGAACACTCTTTGACGGAACAACGCTGACTAGCCCTGCGGCGGCGACAATGATGATGATTGCCAGCACCGTAAAGGCACCCAGAGCCTGCCCCAGGGCAACATCGACAATGACTGGTAATACTGCCCCAGCAACTGCCGTCAAAGGCGAGACAATGCTGATTGGCCCAAGGGCCAAGGCAGCATAAAACATGGTGAGTGCAAGGCCGGAACAGATTCCAGCCAGAACACCAAACAGAATCGTTTGGTTTGAAAACTCTGGTTGCAAAAACAATGAAACGATCAACAAAAACAGCAAGCCAATGAATAAAGCGATACCGGTAACGCGAATTGGGTTAGCTCTGCGAGAGGCGAGCCCTCCAAAAAAATCAGCTGCTCCATAACTGGCGGCAGCCAATAAACCCAAACCAATTGCCAGCATGAATCTCCCTTAACCAAAAAGACGGGTCCGAAGACCCGCCTTGATGTGGCTCCGACCGGCGTCGATCCGGTGACCTAACGATTTTCAGTCGTTCGCTCTACCAACTGAGCTACAGAGCCCGGTTGAGCTTTCGCTCATTTCAAAATAGCTCTCCGAAGAGAGCTATTTGGCGACCCCGACGAGACTTGAACTCGCGACCTCCGCCGTGACAGGGCGGCGCGCTAACCAACTGCGCCACGGGGCCATAGTGGTGTTCCCAACGCTTTCGTGACCCCAACGGGATTCGAACCCGTGCTACCGCCGTGAAAGGGCGGCGTCCTAGGCCGCTAAACGATGGGGCCTCTCTTTCAAGCGATTGAGAGCACCGACGCATAAGCCTACATAGTTTATGGCCATTAAGGCAACAAGCGGAACACCTTAAGCTAATACTTGAAGGTTCATGTTATCGTCACAATGAAAAAGTTTGCTGTTGAAAGGAAGTCTTTGACCCACAAAGGAAAGCTGATTGCAATCTCCGTTGCCTTTGCAATGGGGGTTAGTGGCGCGGTCCTTGGTCCTGCATTTGCGGTTCCCGACTACCCCTCATGGGAAGAGGTTGAAGCTGCCAAGGACGATGTCGAGGAAAAAGAAAAACTTATTGAGGAGCTCGAGGGCTACCTGGCAGAGCTTGGTGCAGAGCTTGATGAGCTAAACACCATCGCGCTTATCAAAAACGAGGAATACAACCAGGCGGTTGAAGAGGTGAATATCCTCACTCGAAGAGTTGATCAGTTGCAGCGCGAGGTTGATACCGCCACCGAAGAGGCGGAGAGTGTCAGGCTGCAGCTTGGACAGATGGCAGCCAGGATGTATCGGGAGGGAACCAGTGGTAACGGTTCCTTAGAACTGTTTTTCAACCCTGAGTCAGCAGATGATCTGCTTTATCAACTCGGAACCCAAGAAATCATTGCCTCGAGGACAGAGACGATTTATGAGCGAAGCCTAGAAAAGCAGGCAAACGCTGAATCGCTATCTCAAGAGCTGGAAGCTGCTGAAGAAGAATTAGAGGGAAAAAGAGTTGAGGCTGAGCAGGCTTTGAAAGAAGCACAGGATGCGGCAGCTGCAGTTCAGGACAAAGTTGATGAAAACGAAGCTCTGAATTCAGAGATGGTTCGTCAGCTTGCAGATTTGCGCGACACAGCGGAAGAGCTTGAGCGACAGCGAGCAGAGGGTTTGGCAGCTGAGGCCAGACAGCGTGCGGTTGGAACTCCGCCAACGGCTCCAGAGCTTTATTCAGTTGGTGCACCAAACTCAGCTTTAGTTGAGCAGGCAATTGATTTTGCTAGAGAGCAGCTTGGTGAGAGATATGTTCTCGGTGGTGCCGGACCAAACGTTTGGGACTGTAGCGGTATCACCATGAAGGCCTACGCTGCTGCCGGTGTTTATATCGGTTGGCACTCCGCCACAGCCCAATACAACATCATGGCCAAGCAGCAAAAGCTCGTTCCATTCCAGGATGCTCAAAGGGGCGATCTGATTTGGTGGAGCAGGTCAAGTGCGTTTGATGGCGATAAGTATCACGTGGCCATTTATCTTGGCGATGGCATGATGCTGGAAGCACCAAACCCTGCGAGAACAGTTCGCATTGTTCCGGTGAGATACGGTGAGCTCTGGCCCTATGCGGGCAGGCCCACCGCTAGCTCAACTTTGAATTAGTTTTTGTAATCCGCAAACGCTTTGTCGATGACCTTCTGGGTTTCAGCAAGGTTTTTCCAACCCTGAAGCTTCACCCACTTGCCAGGCTCTAGGTCTTTGTAGTGCTCAAAGAAGTGCTCGATTTCGTTTCTGGTTTGCTGCGGAACATCATCGATGTCTTGGATGTGATCCCACCTTGGGTCGCCATCTAAAACACACAAAACCTTTTCATCCAGTCCACCGTCATCTTCCATAAGAAGCATTCCAACTGGCCTGACCTCCATGCCAACACCTGGGAAGACTGGGTATTCCAATAGCACCAGAGCGTCTAGTGGGTCTCCATCACCACCAAGGGTGTGTTCAAAAAATCCATAGTCAACCGGATAGACAAAAGGGGTGAATAAAACGCGGTCCAACATGACTTTGCCACTCTCGTGATCGACCTCATATTTGTTTCTTGACCCGCGTGGAATCTCAATAACTACCTCGTAGCCCAATTGCCCTCCTAAAGTTGATGTAGCTAAAGATTACCGAATGGATGAAAACCTTGCCTGAGCGTCCGAGATTGACTCCTCCCGTCGCCGACTCGCGACGGCTAGTCAGAGAGCTGATTGAAAGCCTTGGTTTAGAAAACCAGAGGATTCTCATTGGCTTTAGCGGAGGCGCTGATTCACTGGCGTTATTGTCAGCAATCAGTTTTGAAGCCCCTAAGTTCTCGCTTGAACCAATTGCTGTAATCATCGATCACGGTTTGCAAGAAAATTCAGATCAGGTTGCGGCTAATGCCAAACAAACAGCTGAAAGCCTTGGGGTGAAAGCCGTAATCAAAAAAGTAACTGTTGGCAAAGATGGCGGTTTAGAAAACGCAGCTCGCTATGCAAGGTATGAAGCCTTCGAGGAAGCTTTAGCTGAGTTTGGAGCTGAGTATGTTCTCCTAGGTCACAACCTCAACGACCAGGCTGAGAGTGTTTTGTTGGGGTTGATGCGAGGAAGTGGTCCGAGGGCCATTGCGGGGATGAGTGAAATCAGTGATTGGGTATTGAGGCCGCTACTGTCTATGACCAGAGATGAACTCAGGCAGGCTTGTGTTGATCAGGGGCTGGAGTTTTGGGATGACCCGCATAACACCGATAGCAGGTTTAGCCGGGTTCAGATTAGGGAAATACTTACCAACCTAGAAGCCTCTGGGTCAGGGGGTGTGATTCAATCACTCGCTAGGACTGCCACACAAATGCAGGAGGCGGAGCAGATTATCAATCCGCTTATTGACTCACTGGTGGAAAAGATCAAGAACAAGAAATCTGTCCCCGTGAGTTTTTTGGAAGAGCTAAGCGAGGCCTATCGAAGACGAGTTATTCACAAACTCGGGCAGCTAAACGGCTCTGAATTGGGACGGGTTCACGTGTTGGAAATTGAGAAGCTGGTGACGAATTGGCATGGACAGAAGCCACTGAACCTTCCAGGCATTACAGTTAGTAGGGTTGAAAACCATCTCCATTTCGATTAGGAGCGGCTGTGCAGCTGAACCATCCGGACATAACTGAAGTTTTAGTATCCCCCGAGCAAATCCAGCAGAAGGTTGTTGAGCTTGCTGCGGAGATAGATAAGCACTACCAGGGCAGCAATGTTTTATGCGTTGGGGTGCTCAAAGGTGCCGTGATGTTTATGGCAGACCTGTTGCGTGAGATGGGAGAACCGGTCGAGATGGACTGGATGGCAGTGAGCTCATACGGTTCTGGGACTACAAGCAGCGGTGTTGTAAGGATTTTGAAAGATCTGGATACCGACGTTCAGGGCAGGGACGTTTTGATTGTTGAAGACATTGTTGACAGTGGTCTTACCCTTTCTTGGCTCACAGCAAATCTGAAGGCTCGTGGGGCAAAATCAGTGGAGGTTGTTTCACTGCTTAGAAAGCCCGATGCCATTCAGGTTGAAATTGATGTCCGTTGGGTCGGGTTTGATATACCAAATGAATTTGTCGTTGGATACGGTCTTGATTACGCCGAGCACTACCGCTCTTTGAAAGGCGTGGGAATTCTGAATCCAGAGGTCTATAGGAAAAAGTGAGCGAAGAGAAGAAAAAGAAACCATTATCGAAGCGAATCCTTAGCGGTCCGTGGATCTGGATTGCGGTAGCTGTTGGTGTGCTAATTATCGGCTCATCGCTGTTTACTGGCGGTGGCTTTCAAAAAGTTGACACCCAAAAGGGAATCGAATACCTGCAAAACGGAAATGTCGAGCGGGCTGTCATTTTTGATGGCGAGCAACGTGTTGACCTAACACTGTCTTCTCCAGATGGAGCACTGGGTAACGAGGTTCAGTTTTATTACGTAACCGGTCGTGATCAGTTCATTGCTGAATTGGTTCAGTCATCCAGACCCTCGGATGGTTGGACCGACGAGGTTCCAAACACCCCGTGGTTTTTGTCTCTAATCGGAACACTGCTTCCATTTATTTTGATTGGTTTGATTTTCTGGTTCATCATGAGCGGTGCTCTGGGTGGCAACAACCGGGTGATGCAGTTTGGTAAATCCAAAGCAAAGATGGTCAGCAAAGAAACCTCAAACATCACCTTCGATGACGTTGCTGGTGTAGAAGAGGCGATGGAAGAGCTTCATGAAATTAAAGAGTTTTTAGAGGAGCCAAAGAAGTTCCGTGACCTGGGAGCAAAGATTCCAAGGGGAGTATTGCTATATGGTCCTCCCGGAACAGGTAAAACGCTGGTTGCCAAGGCTGTTGCTGGTGAGGCGGGGGTTCCGTTTTTCTCGATCTCGGGCAGTGATTTTGTTGAGATGTTTGTAGGTGTTGGAGCCAGTCGAGTGAGGGATTTGTTTGAACAGGCTAAGCAGAGCGCTCCAGCGATTATCTTCGTTGACGAAATTGATGCTGTTGGTCGCCACCGTGGAACTGGAGTTGGCGGTGGTAACGACGAGCGTGAGCAGACACTGAACCAGCTACTGGTTGAGATGGATGGATTTGATACAAACACGAATGTGATTTTGATTGCTGCCACAAACCGACCAGATGTCCTAGACCCAGCACTTTTGCGTCCAGGCAGATTCGACCGCCAGGTTGGTGTTGGAGCGCCTGATCTCAAAGGCCGAGAGATGATCTTGAAGGTGCATGCGAAGAATAAGCCGATTGCCAAGGATGTTGATTTAGCAACAATCGCTAGAAGAACCCCTGGCTTCACTGGAGCCGATTTGGCGAATGTGCTGAACGAGGCTGCTTTGCTGGCTGCCAGGTTGGATCGAAAGAACATTGACAACGCGGTTTTGGATGAAGCAATTGATCGCGTAATCGGCGGACCGCAGAAAAAGTCTTCGATCATGAAAGACAACGAGCGGTTGATTACGGCCTATCACGAGGCCGGGCACGCGCTAGTTGCAGCATCGCTGAATCACAGCGATCCAGTTTCGAAGATCACTATTTTGCCCAGAGGCCGTGCCCTTGGCTACACAATGGTTTTGCCTTTGGAAGACCGCTACTCGATTTCAAGAAATCAGTTATTAGACCAAATTGCCTATGCCATGGGTGGAAGGGTTGCCGAAGAGATCGTCTTCCACGACCCAACCACGGGTGCTAGCAATGACTTTGAAAAGGCCACCTCAACTGCAAGACAGATGGTTACCAAATACGGCATGAGTTCAGAGATTGGTTCTATATCTCTGGGTAGCGGTTCAAGCGAGCCGTTTTTGGGCCGCGAGCTGGCAAGCTCGAAAGACCACTCCGAGAGAATCGCTGAGACTGTTGATATCGAAGTTCAAAAGATTTTGGACAATGCTCTGAATGAAGCCCACCAGGCGCTTACAAAAAACCGGGCGGTGTTGGATGATCTTGCAGAGCAGTTATTGCAAAAAGAAACTCTGAACCAAGAGGACATCGCCAAAATATTTGAGCCTGTCAAAAAGCTTCCCATGCGAAAAGTTTGGCACTCCAGTGAACAGCGACCCCACTCCAGAAAAGGCCCGGTTGCCGTACCTGAGCGAATTGTTAGCCAACTAGAGAAACCAAAGCCTAAGAAGACCACCAAGAAAACACCTGCTAAGACCAGCAAGCCGGCTTCAAAAGAGAGCTAATGGACACAGAGCGAATCAAGCGAGCCGTCAGGGAGCTGCTGGCAGCAATCGGTGAAGACCCCGATCGCAAAGAGCTGGCTGATACTCCCGATAAGGTCAGCGAGAGCTACCAAGAGTTTTTCAAGGGAATCGGCGAAGACCCGATTGATTATTTGAAGGACACCTTCGAGGCTGATTCGACTGAGCTTGTAATGCTGAAAGACATCGAGCTGGTTTCGATATGTGAGCATCACTTGCTTCCGTTTACCGGTGTCGCCCACGTGGCTTTTTTGCCAGATGAAAAAATTATTGGCCTAGGCCGAATAGCCAAGGTAGTTGAGGTCTTAGCTTCCAGGCCGCAGCTGCAAGAAAACCTTGGAAACCAAATAGCCGATGCAATTGACCAGGGATTGAATCCAAAGGGAGTGCTGGTGGTGGTTGAGGCCAAGCACCAGTGTGTTGCTTCAAGAGGGGCGAGGCAGCCAGAGGTAAATACCCTGACCACCTCAGCCAGGGGATTATTGCAGGACCCGCTATACCGCCAAGAGGCGATGGGGCTTATTTCAAAATGAGACCAAAGTTGATGGGTGTTCTGAACATCACTCCAGACAGCTTTAGCGATGGAGGGTTTTATAACGACCCGCAAGCTGCCTATGCTCAAGCTCAGCTAATGCATTTTCAGGGAGCCGAGATTATCGATGTTGGCGCCGAGAGCACAAAGCCTGGAGCCGAGCGGATCGAGGCATTTGTTGAGCAGCAGAGGTTGCTTCCAGTGCTAACAGAGCTTGCCGAGGTGGTTGACCTAAGCGTTGACACCATGAATGCCTCAACAGCAGAGATTGCTCTGAGCATGGGGGCTATGTATATAAACGACGTCAGCGGCGGTCTTGCGGATCAAGACATGCACAAGGTGATGGCAAACTCGAGCGCGCATTACATCCTCAGTCACTGGCGTGGTCACAGCAAGGATATGTATCGGGAGGCCGACTACCAAAACGTTGCCAGTGAGGTGGTTTCCGAAATAAAAAAGCAGGTTGACAGAGCAGTATCGGCGGGTGTGAATCCAGAGAGGATCATTGTTGATCCGGGGCTGGGGTTCAATAAAGACATGGGTCAGAACTGGGAATTGGTGGCAAGGCTTGATGAACTCAAAACACTCGGGCTTCCAATCCTTGTTGGTCACTCAAGAAAGAAGTTTTTAGCAAGTGCTTTGGATCCGGAATTTGCGGAAATGGATAACTCTCGAAGAGATTTAGCAACCGCCGTTTTGACAGCACTATTGATGCAGCACCAGCTTTGGGGGATTAGAGTTCATAACGTGCAGGCTTCAATGGATGCAATCAACTTGGTTGAGCAGCTGGGAAAATTCGAGTGAATCAGATTATTAGGCTCTCAGGGATAGAGAACATCGGTTTCCACGGTGTATTGGAATCTGAGAGACAAGCTGGTCAGAAATTTATTGTTGACTGCGAAATCGAGGTTGATACCGCAAAGGCGCTAGTCAGTGATGATGTCAATCACGCCGTTGATTACTCAAAAGTAGCTGAGTTGATTCATAAGCAGATCCAAGATGATCCAGTGAATCTGATTGAAGTCCTAGCTAATCGAATCGCAGGAGCTATTTTGGATAACTTCTTGCTAGCGAGAAGTGTTGAAATAACGGTTCATAAACCAGAGGCTCCGATCACGGTTCCCTTTAGTGATGTCAGTGTGACGGTAATTAGAACATCGGATAAGTGGTGAAAGAGGTTGTCTTATCGCTGGGTGGAAACCTAGGCGACAGAGAAAAGACACTGAAAGATGCCATTTCTGAGATTGCTGACCTCAAAGGTGTTGAGCTAGTCAGCCAAAGCTCTTTTTATGAATCAGTTGCGGTGACCCTTGCAGGCGAAGATGAAAATGCACCAAAGTTTCTAAACTGCGTGATCAAGGTCAAAACCAAGCTGGAGCCAAAGAAGTTATTGAAAAAACTTTTCGAGATCGAGAACAGCCACGGAAGAGTCAGGCTGGAGCGCTGGGGTCCAAGAACACTGGATATAGACATCATTGTTTTTGGGACTGAGTTTGTTCAGACCAAGACTTTGCAGATTCCTCACCCGAGAGCTCACCAAAGAGGTTTTGTTTTGGTTCCATGGGAGGAAATTGACCCGCAGGCAGTTTTGCCCGGACACGGGTCAGTTGCCAAACTGGCTGAGAAATTTAGATCAAGCGTGCAGGGGGTTTAGTTTGAAACCGCTTTCTGTTTCGCAACTGGCTGCGATAACTGTTCTTTGGCTGAGCCTTGGTTATTTTTATCTGCAGTGGTTGCTTTCAAGCGGAATGGCCTTGGTTTTTAGCCATCCGCTTTTGGCGGTGAATTTATTTCTCACAGGGGCAATTGTCTATTCTTTGACACTGCGAATTGCCAGCTATCAGCGCAAACTTGCCGAGTTTCGAGAAGGCAAGATTTCTAAAAGACCTGCAAGACCAGACCCAATTTGGTCATTTCGATTGCTTGTTTTAGCAAAATCTGTGGCATATGTTGGCAGTGGTTTCCTAGGCTGGCATATGGGGGCGTTTATTTTCTTAGTTATGAACACATCAAATCAGTTATTCCCAACTGCGGCGGTATTGGGGATTTTGGCATCTTTAATGACCGTGGTGGCTGGCATTCTGGGCGAGAAAAACCTGCGCACCCCAGATGATCTAGAAGAAGGTGAGACCAGTCAATGAGCAATAAACCGGGTCGAATGAAAATTGGAAGCATTGGTGATGGCCTAGAGGGCATCATCATGGTGAAGGCACTTGCCGGTGCTGGACACACAGCTGAGGCAATTCACGTTGAAGCCGATCAAGCAATCGAGCGAGCAGACTCACTGCTGCCATCAGTTGAAATAGTCAGCATGCAGGAGGTGGCTGAGCGTTGCGATTTAGTAATCATGGCGATGGATGTCCAAGCGGTCGAAGAGGCTGTCACAGGGCTTAGCCAGCTGGGATATTTTGGTCCGGGCAAGATTGTTATGCACTGCGCGCCTCAGCGAGGTTATTCCATTCTGTCATCAGCAGCCAGGGCGGGAGCTATTCCGATAGCGATGCATCCAGTGGTTGATTTCACTGGTACGAGTCTTGATCTGATGACTCTGCAAGACTCGGTCTCAGCTGTTACAGCACCAGATTCTGTGCTGCCAATTGCTCAAGGGTTGGCTTTAGAAATCGGAACCGATCCGATAGTGGTTGCGGAGTATCAGCGCCCGGCCTATGCAGAGGCTTACAGCACTTTGAATAATTTCCCGAAGATGATTGTCTCGCAGGCAATTAGCGAGTTGGAGGCTGAAGAGGTGCCAAGAGTGGTTGACTTGATAGCACCGATGGCCAGAGCGGCTGTCGAGCGGGCTTTGCGAGAAGGTGGCATAGGTCCAACTCCGGAGGATTTTCAAAATTGAAGCAAGTCACAGGTGCAGCTGAGCTGAAGCAGTTGGTTTCCGAGGCAAGGACCCAGGGAAAACAGATTGCTTTTGTTCCAACCATGGGCGCGTTGCATTTGGGGCACCTCTCGCTGATTGACAAGGTGCGCGAAGATGACAATTTTGTGGTTGCCAGTATTTTCGTAAATCCGCTGCAGTTCAACGACAAAAACGACTACGAAAGCTACCCCCAGTCACTTGGTGTGGATGCAAGGCTTCTCAGTGACCGCGGGGTGGATGTCTTATTTTTGCCAGAGGCAGAAACTGTTTATCCCGAATCACCGAATTTGATTAGCCCCAGCGATATTGAGAGCAATATCGGTGACGCGTTAGAAGGAAAGTTCAGGCCCGGGCATTTCGAAGGGGTATTGACAGTGGTTTCAAGGCTGTTTGACTTGGTCACGCCTGACATCGCAGTTTTTGGGAAAAAAGACGCTCAACAATTGGCACTGATAAAGAAAATGGTTTCTCACCAACTGGCAAGTGGCAGGAGAATGCCACTAAGCATCATTGCGGGCGACACTGTTCGTGACGAGCACGGATTGGCGCTCTCAAGTCGGAATGCCAGATTGAATGAGCAGCAGTTGGAGATTGCTAGAACTATCAATACCGCGTTGGCATCCTGCGATGGCAAGGCACGGGAGAACGCAATTCAAGGCGCCAAGCAAGAGTTGCACCCAGATATCAGATTGGATTATTTGGAGATAGTTGACGCAGATACTTTTGAACCAGTTTCTGATGATTTCGTCGGTTCTGCGTTAGCCTTATTTGCTGGGTTTGTTGGGGATGTCAGATTGATTGACAACCGAGAAATCACAATCAAAGGAAGTTAATTGGATCAAGAATTAGCGGGAGAAGACCTCCCGGAGCAGATGGGTTTTCGCCTAGAAAAGCGTGAGCAACTTATTTCTGAGGGAGATGCCTATCCGGTCACCGTTCCCATTACCCATTCAATCGAAGAGGTCAAAAACCACTATCCCAACCTAGAAGCAGACGTCTCCACTGGTGACACAGTTGCAGTTGCCGGCCGAATTATGTTCCTAAGAAACACCGGAAAGCTTTGCTTTGCTGCACTTCAGGCAGGTACTGGCGAGCGTATTCAGGCGATGATCAGCCTGGACAAGGTCGGTCAAGAGCAGCTTGATTCATGGAAAGAACTTGTTGACCTTGGCGATCATGTTTTTGTTAGTGGCGAGGTAATTACCTCCAAGCGTGGAGAGCTGAGTATTTTGGCAGACAGTTGGCAGATGGCTGCAAAAACCATTAGGCCAATGCCGAACCTTCACTCTGAGCTTTCTGAAGAGGTTCGAGTAAGGAATCGCTATTTGGATTTGATTGTCAGAGACAAAGCTCGTGAGGTTGTAAAAATTCGCAGCCAGGTCATGCAGTCACTTCGTAACACCTTCCACCACCATGCCTTTACAGAGGTGGAAACACCGATGCTGCAGGTGATGCACGGAGGGGCAAGCGCTAGGCCTTTCAAAACTCACATGAACGCCTACGACATGGATCTCTACCTGCGTATCGCTCCAGAGCTGTTTCTGAAAAGAGCGGTTGTCGGCGGACTTGAAAGAGTTTTTGAAATAAACCGAAACTTCAGAAACGAAGGAGCTGACAGCTCGCACTCTCCTGAGTTTGCAATGCTTGAGGCCTATGAGGCCTACACCGACTACAACGGTGTAGCTGAATTGACTAAAGAACTAATTCAAAATGCGGCCAAGGATGTTTTTGGAACAACGGTTGTCACTTTGGAGGATGGCCAGGAGTATGACCTCGGTGGCGAGTGGGCCAAGGTTCCGATGTATGAATCCCTCAGTGCAGAACTTGGAGAGGAAATTACACCCGAAACCGATATGGCAACTTTGAAAAAGATTGCCGACAAATTAGATATCGAGGTCAAGCACCCGATTCATGGAAAATACATCGAGGAGCTTTGGGAGCATTTTTATAAGTCCAAGCACCCTGAGCCATTTTTCGTAATCGACTTCCCGGTTGACACCTCGCCGCTGACTCGCGATCACCGATCGAAGCCCGGGGTTGTGGAGAAATGGGATCTCTATATCCGCGGTTACGAGCAGGCAACTGGCTATTCAGAGCTGGTTGACCCAGTAATTCAGCGAGAGCGCTTTGTTGCCCAAGCTGCCCTGGCAGCAGGAGGCGACCCAGAGGCTATGCGGGTCGATGAGGAGTTTTTGAAGGCGCTGGAATATGGCATGCCACCGAGTGGTGGAATGGGTATGGGCATCGACAGATTGCTGATGTCACTAACTGGTTTGGGAATTCGGGAAACAATTCTGTTTCCTTTGGTTAAGTAATGGCGTGCAAGAAATGAATGGCTGGGAGATTTTAGGCGACGCGATGCTGTCGCTAGTTCCACCTGCCCTGGTTGGATTACTTTTTTATGTTGTGATGCGCTCAATAATCCGCGCTGACCGCGGTGAACGCGAGGAATACAGCAAGATTGAGGCAGAAGAGCGTCAAAGGCGCGATCAGTCATAGTTCACCCGTTGGCGAACACGGGTATTGTTTGACCCCCTAATCGGTTTAGCATCTCAGTATCTGAATCGCGGAGGTGTTCACAGATGTTTGAGAAATTTACCGATAAGGCCCGAAGGGTTGTTGTCTTGGCCCAGGAAGAGGCCAAGCTTCTCAACCACAACTACATTGGCACCGAGCACATCCTGCTGGGTCTCATTCACGAGGGAGAGGGTGTTGCAGCCAAGGCGCTGGAATCACTGAACATTTCTCTGGAGCAGGTGAGGGAGCAGGTTCAAGAAATCATTGGCCAGGGTCAGCAGGCCCCCAGTGGTCACATCCCCTTCACCCCGAGGGCAAAAAAGGTTTTGGAGCTGAGCCTTAGAGAGGCACTGCAGCTTGGTCACAGCTACATCGGCACCGAGCACCTGCTGCTTGGATTGATCCGTGAGGGCGAGGGTGTTGCAGCTCAGGTTTTGACCAAGTTGGGTGCAGACACCAACAAGGTTCGTCAGCAGGTTATTCAGCTTCTTAGTGGATACCAGGGCAATGAAACAGTTTCGGTTGGAGCAGACACCCCACCACCGCAGCAAAAGGGAAGCCAGATTCTTGATCAATACGGCAAGAACCTGACTCAGTCAGCGGCCGAGGGCAAGCTGGACCCAGTTGTTGGTCGTGAGCGTGAGGTTGAGCGAGTAATGCAGATTCTTGCTCGCAGGACTAAGAACAACCCAATTCTGATTGGTGAGCCAGGCGTTGGAAAGACTGCCGTTGTTGAAGGTTTGGCACAAGCGATTGTTGCCGGCAACGTTCCAGAGATTCTTCGGGGCAAGCAGCTTTATACATTGGACATGGGCTCACTGATTGCTGGATCTCGCTACCGTGGAGATTTCGAGGAGAGACTGAAAAAGGTCACCAAGGAGATTCGCACCCGCGGCGACATCATCACTTTTATTGACGAAATCCACACCCTGGTTGGTGCTGGTGCGGCTGAGGGTGCGATTGACGCAGCCAGCATTTTGAAGCCAATGTTGGCTCGAGGTGAACTTCAGACAATTGGTGCCACAACTCTGGATGAGTTCCGCAAGCACTTTGAAAAAGATGCTGCACTTGTTCGCCGTTTCCAGACTGTTTTGGTAAACGAGCCAAGCCCAGCGCTGGCTATCAACATCTTGAAGGGTCTAAGAGACCGCTATGAGAAACACCACAAGGTGACCATTACGGACGAGGCCGTGGTTGCTGCAGTTTCAATGTCAGATCGCTACATCACCGACCGTCAGTTGCCAGATAAGGCAATTGACCTCATCGATGAAGCTGGCGCAAGACTGAAACTAAGTTTCCTATCGGCTCCGCCCGAGCTGAAAGAGGCTCAGCAGGCAGTAGAGGAAGCAAAGAAAGCCAAAGAGCAGGCGATTGCCGATCAGGATTTCGAACTTGCTGCCCAGAAGCGTGACGAGGAGAAAAAACTCAACGCCGAGCTGAAGCAAAAAGAGCAGGAGTTCAGAGACGGAAACGTTGACATCGAGGGTGTTGTTGATGAGGGAATGATTGCTGAGGTTTTGGCTCAGGCAACGGGAATCCCCGTATTCAAACTGACCGAGGAAGAGGGCGCAAAGCTTGTCTTTATGGAGGAAGAACTCCACAAGCGAGTAATTGGTCAGGAGCAGGCTATTAGTGCTCTGTCAAAGACCATCCGTCGTCAGCGTGCGGGATTGAAAGATCCGAAGCGTCCAAGCGGAAGCTTTATCTTTGCCGGTCCCACCGGTGTTGGAAAAACCGAGCTTGCCAAAGCTCTGGCCGAGTTCCTGTTTGAAGACGAAGACGCATTGATCTCATTGGATATGAGTGAGTATGGCGAGAAGCACACCGTCAGCAGACTGTTTGGTGCTCCTCCCGGATTTGTTGGCTATGACGAGGGTGGACAGCTAACCGAGAAGGTTCGTAGGCGTCCATTCAGTGTTGTTTTGTTTGATGAAATCGAAAAAGCTCACCCAGATATCTTCAACAGCTTGTTGCAGATTCTGGAAGAGGGTCGCTTGACTGACGGTCAGGGCCGAGTCGTTGATTTCAAAAACACAATCATCATCATGACCACCAACTTGGGATCTCGTGAGATTACCCGTGGAGCATTGGGATTCACCCTTGAGGGCAATATCCAGAATGACTACCAGCAGATGAAGGCCAGGGTAAACGAAGAGCTGAAGCAAAACTTCCGACCAGAGTTTTTGAACCGTGTTGATGAAGTCATCGTCTTCCCACAGCTCACCCGTGAGGAGTTGATTTCAATCATCGATATGTTCATCAAGAGACTGGATGAGCGCTTGGACGACAGAGATCTGAAGCTAACTTTGACCACTGCTGCCAAGGAGAAACTAATTGATCTTGGCTACGAGCCGTCGATGGGTGCAAGGCCTTTGCGTCGAGTGGTTCAGCGAGAGATTGAAGATCAGATTTCCGAGCGGATTTTGAGCGGCGAGATTAGTTACGCCAGCGAAATCTTGGTGGACTTTGTTGGTGAGGAATTCACCTTCGCGGTCAACCAGCGAGACGAGCAACCAGTTCAGTCATGACCGAAATCCAGCCATATCGAGTAATCGATACAAAGGCTGGGTATGAGGTTCGCTCTTACCCCGCTCACTTTTTGGTGAGCGTTTGGGTGAGTGGGGACATGAGAACAACTGGCAACTCTGGTTTTGGCCAGCTCTTTGGTTACATCTCAGGCGCCAATCAGGATCGCGAGAAAATACCGATGACCGCCCCTGTTTTGCAACAAAAACAGGGAGACGGTTATTGGTTGAGTTTTGTAATGCCTGCAGATAGCGAATTTCCACCACTTCCCCTATCGCCTGATTTAAAAATCATTGGCGTTGAGCCGATGATGAGGGTGGCAAGAAAGTTTTCAGGCTCAGTTGGCGAGCAAAAGTTTCGAGAACAAGAAGCGAAGCTTCGAACACTAGCCACCGAGAAGCTCTCAGAGGGAGCGATTTATGCACGTTATGACGGACCTTTCAAGGCACCATTTTTGAGAAGAAACGAAGTGCTGGTCGACATTGGTGGATAATTATGCGATGCAGTTTGAGATTAGACCAGCCACAACCAGTGACATAACCGGCATAAGAGAGTTATGCGAACCACTGGTGGACAAGCGTGTTCTGCTTGGCAAAGAACTGGTTGAACTCTATGAGTCGGTTCAAGAGTTTTTAGTTTGCTATCAGGGCGAGAAACTAATTGGTTGTGGGGCACTGCATGTTATGTGGGAGGACCTGGCAGAGGTTAGAACACTGGTTGTCGATGATGAATATCGAAAAACCGGACTTGGTCACAAACTCCTAAATGGACTGGTCGAGAGAGCAGAGTCCTTGGGTGTTACGAGGATTTTCTGTTTGACCTTTGAGGTGGAGTTTTTTGGAAAGCACAATTTTGAGGTGATTACCGATACCCCAATTAAGCCCGAGGTCTATGCGGAGATGGTTCGCTCACATGACGAGGGTGTTGCAGAGTTTTTGGATTTGGCACGAGTTAAGCAGAACACGCTCGGAAACACCCGAATGTTAAGGGTTCTCTAACTAGATTGAACTCTATGAGTGAAACCCCAGCATCAGTTTTCTGGATTAGAAGAGCCGTTGTGTTGGTCGCACTTGTCGCAATCATTGGCCTTGTTGGATTTGGGGTGAGTGCTTTGTTTGGTGGGCAAAACACAACAGCCCCAGCAGAAGAACAGCAGGAAACAACCGAAACAGCCGAGAGCGCTGAGCCTGAGGAAGCAGAAATCGCAGAATGCCTTCCGGGGACTGTGGTGGTGACAGCTGAAATTGGTGATGCCAACGGTGAGGTTGATTTTGATTTCAACCCGACTGAGCTTCCGCACATGTGGTACACAATCACAAATAATTCTGGTGTCGACTGCAAATTCAACGTAGGTTCCGCTGTCACATTTTTTGAAATTACAAGTGGCGGAGAACAGATTTGGACCAGCAAAGACTGCGATCGAAGCGGTGACACAAACGAGATTGGTGTTTTGACCGCTGGGTCAACTCTGGCAAGCCCACCACTGCCTTGGGAAAAAGTCAGAAGCTCTGACACAGGTTGCGGCGCAGGTCAAAGAGATGTAATCACCGGTGGCGCGAGTTATTTCCTCAGTGTTGAGGTCAATGGAGTGTTGAGTAGTAAAGACGCAGTTGAAGCCGCTGATTCCGACCCCCAGTTCCTGCTTTACTAATGATTAGTTTCATTGGAGCAGGTTCTATGGCCTCGGCAATTATTCGCGGGGCAATCAATAGTGGTGTAAATCCGTCCGAGATAACTGCCACCAACAGAACCCGTGCATCTTCGGTTGAACTGTCAAAAGAGCTTGGTATCAATAGCTTCAACCAAGAGACAGACCCGCATGCGAACATCAAGGCTGTCCGCGATGCAAAGATGGTCGTGCTGGGCGTGAAGCCTTATCAAATATTGGAAACAATCGATGAAATCGCAGAGCACCTGAACCCCGGAACCGTGGTTGTCTCAGTTGCGGCGGGTATAACCATTGATGCGATGCAGGAAAAGCTTCCTGGCAAAGCAGTGTTTAGGGTGATGCCCAACACCCCATCGATGATTGGCATTGGTGTTAGTGGTGTCGCCTGGGGTAAGCACTGTGACCAACAGCACATCAACAGCGTTATTGAGCTATTTGACACTGTTGGCGAAGTTATTCAATGTCCGGAGGAGCAGATTGATGCTCTGAGCACCATTAGTGGTTCTGGTCCTGCCTACGTGTTTTATTTTCTAGAGCAGTTTGAAAAGCTGGCATTGGAATACGGCTTTGATAAGCAACAAGCGGCAACCATGGTTAGACAAACATTCTTAGGTGCTACCGAATTGGCAATTCGTAGCGGCAGTAACCCTCAAGAACTTAGAGCCAAGGTGACAAGTCCCAATGGCACCACAGAGAAGGCAATCGAAGTTTTTGAAAATGAAAAACTTGGTGAGGTTTTTGATGCTGCAACTAAGGCGGCTCTAAAAAGGGCTCGACAAATTGCGGGTCTCGAGGGATAGACTTATTCCATGGCTGATATATACGAAGCAATTGCGGATCCAAACCGTCGACACATGCTTGATGCTCTCCTGCAGAGCAAGTTATCTGGTGCCGAGGGTGAAATGACAGTTAGCGAATTAGTTGAGCACACCCAGATGGGTCAGCCAACAGTTTCTAAGCACCTAAAGGTTTTGCGCGAGGCAAACCTGGTAACCGCTCGCGAAGATGGACAGAAGCGTTTTTATAGCGTCACCCCAGAAGCACTCGAAGAAGTTGAAGACTGGGTTGTTCCATTTTTGAGTGTTGACTTCGAAATCAACGCTGAAGAAATCCTCAGCGAGAGATTGGGAGAGGCCGGCGAGCAGTTGGGTCAGTGGCTAACCAAGGGTGCTGGCTGGCTGAAGGAAAAAGTTGGCGACAAGGTTCACTTAGAGTTTGACCCCAAGCAAGCTGGAAAAGATCTTGGTCGCAGAATCGCCGAGGGCAAGAGCGAAGCTGAGAAGCAAGCCAAAGAACTTGAGGCAAAGGCAAAGACCAAGGTGGACGAGGTGTCCAAAGAAGTAAAGTCGGAAGTCGACCACTTCACCGAGGAAGTAAAGAAAAGGGTAAATCGTGGCAACAAGTGATGATGGCTTCAGAGATTTTGCAAAAAAGAAGCTAAAGGCAAAGCAGGACTTTAGAAATATATTGGCTGTTTGGACCTTTGTTTTTATCCTGACAACCGCAATCTGGTTCTTCACAACTCCGGCAGGTTATTTCTGGCCTGTATGGCCAGCTTTTGGTATCGGAATCGCCTTACTGGTTGCCGGCTACCAGGCTTATGGCAAAGGATTTGATCGACCCATCACTGATGATGACATCGACGCCGAGGTCGAGCGTTTGAAGAAAAATGGTGGAAGATAAACTCTGGGCTTGAGTGAAAGCCAACAAGTCAATAGACTAGGGCAGTTGCCGAAGGGCACTTAGAAAAAGAGGTTTTTGTGGGTTCAGTAATCAAAAAGCGCCGCAAGCGTATGAGCAAGAAGAAGCACCGTAAGCTTCTGCGCAAGACTCGTCACCAGCGACGCAATAAGTAGTCAAAGTCCGCCTCGGCGGGCTTTTACTTTTTAAGATCCCTTTTTCCAAAGTTCAGAATTTGCCAGTTAGCCAACTGCGCGTGCCTTTTCAAAACCTTGTCTGGGTTAACAGCCACTGGATGCTTCACAAGCGTCAGCAGTGGTAAATCATTTCGACTATCTGAATAGGCCCAAGATCTCCTTAGGCTCAGGTGTCTGTCCTTGGCTAGTTTTCTCGCAGCCTTTGCCTTTTCAATTCCATGCAGCGGTGGTCCAACAAGTTGGCCTGTCATGACACCGTCTTTGTGTTCAACAACTGTTCCCAGCGCTCCCGTTGCACCTATTTTTTCTGCGATTAGTTCACCAAGTTCTTTAGGGGAGGCGGTTATCAGCCACACCTCTCTACCCTGGCTTAGGTGGTGCTGAACAATGTCGACCATTTCTGGCCAGACTTTTCTTTTGATTTCTTTTTCCCAAACCTTTTCCATCAGGTTGTGCATTTCGTCCCTGCTGGCCCCAGCAATCAGTCCAAGCGCACGGTCTTTTATGTTGGCCAGGCGATCGTTATTTTCGCCCTTCCAAATGAAGCGGAATTGCTCCCAACCCATCCGCCATAAATCAGTCCTTTTGAAGACTCCGAGTTCAATCGCGACCTTTGCGTACAAAAAAGCTGTTGAGCCTCTAACCAGGGTGTTATCGACATCGAAAAACGCTGCCGTGTTCTTTTTCACCTTGTCTTCGCTCACCCGCTCAGTCTAGGAGGTAGTTTGGAGAGGTGAGTAAACAATTGGTGCTTATTTCAAAACCCGGCTGCCATCTTTGTGATGATGCTAGGGAGATCATCCTGGATGTGCTGAAGGACTTCCCTGAAGTTGGTTTTGAAGAGAAAAACATGTTGGAAGATCAAGGCTTGATTGATGCCTATTCAGAGGAGATTCCTGTTGTTTTGCTTGATGGTAAACAACACAGTTTTTGGAGAGTGGATCCAGAGCGGCTGAAAAAAGCGCTCAGTTAATGTTGCATTTATACTACATAGTATTTATGCTACATATATGAGTCGCAAACCCAAAGAAGAACTCGAGCGCATTGGAAGTGCTGTCGAGAGCTTTCGTGAGCGGGCTGGCTTAAGTCGTCAACAGCTTGCGGATTCGGTGGGTGTTCACTACCAAACCATTGGCTATATAGAACGTGGTGAGTATTCCCCTTCTTTGATTCTTGCTCTCAAACTCGCTGAAGCACTTGGAGCCTCAGTTGAGGAAATCTTTTGGCTTGAGGAGAAAAAGTGAATGAGCTGATTGTTATTGCGATTGTTTTGGCTACACTGAGCATTTCATATTTATGGGTGTATCCGAGATTTGCCGGTCGGAATGTGAAGTTGATGGCCTACATGGACATTGGTTTCACTTTTGTTCCAGCAGCTGTTTCGGGTTTGTTTTTCTGGCAATCCGATCCAGTGTTCAGGGTGTTTGGACTTGAACTCAATTGGTTTATTTACTCGATCCTTGCCTACATGGTCATCGAAATACCAGTGTTTGTTTTGTATGTGAGAGCGAGAGGGCTTTGGCCTGAATATAAAGCTCTTTGGGGTTCCTCATCCTCGGCTGATTACGGTTGGTCGTCCAGTCCCGCCTCGGTCGAAAAATCACTGCACGATGAGCGTTGGAATGGGTTGAGAACCAAGGGAGCGTTGAGGTTTTTAGTCTGGGGCAACACCATCGTGATTCTTGGCGGAACCATAGTTCTTTCTTTGGTTCCAGACAGCCCAGCTGTGTTTTATCTACTGATTCATATTCTGTTGATTTTTGTTTTTTGGTTTCTCCTTAGAAAAGCAGTCAGGTTGGTGGCTGATGCACCTGAAGAGTCTTTGGATGAGCGACTATTGGAAATGCGAAACATCAGTTACCTCTGGGCATATCGATGGCTATCGGCGATTGTTTTTGCCATAGGAACAGCGGCTCTTGGCTGGGTGATTGCGATGGACTACCAGGATTACTCTCCAGATGGCTGGATCTATCCAGTTGAAATCACCTGGGGTCAGATAAACGCCCTGTTCTGGCTGTTTGCAGGGTTTACCTTCAGTCTTCCCTCAATGGCGCTCGCTAATTACAAGATCAAACACGAATTGGTTGACTGATGGCTGAATCATTTCTGGAGCAACTGGGCCTTCTTGGAGTTTTTATAGCAGGCGCCATTCCTTGGCTCGAGGCAGTTGGGGTAATCCCGGTTGGAATCCTGTT
>CBFHOK010000014.1:0-27114 GCA_965657575.1 Microbacteriaceae bacterium
CATCTGAGAATGCACCGATGAACTCTCCACCACCCAATGCAGGCTTGTTGTCTGCAGTTAGGCCTGGGAAGTAGAAGGTTGAGATACCGTTTGCGGTTGCGGTGTCGTCTGGCTCAACGATTGTTGCGCCAAAGTCATTCACAGCGATTCCACCGAAGAATGATGCCTGACGGTGCATTGCACATGTTCCGTCAACAACACCCTTTCCACCATCCTGGAAGGTGGTGGTTGCGATAGCTGAAACGTTTCCAACGTAGTCAGGGTTCTTGATGATCTTGCCGGCTTCGGCTAGAACTTCAGCAACCTTGGGGTCGTTGAACGCGATGTCGTGTGCTACCCACTGGTCGTAGGTCTCACCGTCCTGGAAACGGAGCATTAGGTCTTCCATCCAGTCGGTACCAACCCAACCGGTGGCCTCACCTGAACCGAATCCAACACACCATGGCTGGATGTCGCTGGTTTCCAAAATTGTGTCGCTTAGCTCAAGCAGTTCTGGCCAAGTGGTTGGGGTGTCCCAGCCATTTGCCTCAAACACGCTTGGGGAGAACCAAACGAAGCTCTTTACGTTTGCACCGAATGGGGCACCGTATAGCTCTCCGTCAACTGAACCGTAAACCTGCCAGTCTGGGGTGAAGTTCGCTGCCACTGAGTCCTGAACAGACTGAGGAGCTGGGAACATCTCGCCGGTTGCCTGCATAGCTGCAAGCAGACCTGGCTGTGGGAACAGTGCTAGCTCAGGTGCTGTTCCACCTGCTGCGCGGACAGGAAGCTGTGCCTCGAAGTCCTGTGATCCGTTCCAGTTGATGGTGATTCCGGTGCAGTCTTCGAACTCAACGAATGACTCACGGAATGCGTCTGCTTCGGTACCTACGATTGTTGAGTAAAGCTCAACCTCGGTGCCTGATAGACCTGCGTACTCTTCAAATGCTTCACAGCCTGCTGCTAGACCTTCGTCTGAGCCTGAGCTCGAACTTGAGTCACCGCCTGCACTGGTGGTCTCTTCTTCTTCGGCTGCTGCACAGCCTGAGAGAACCAGAGCAGAAACTGCTGCGATACCGACTAGTGCGGTAGCGCGACGACGAATAACTGCCATAGTTTTTCTGTCCTTTCAGATAACTTCGATGTCCAAAAATTTGGAAATCTCACCCTTTGTGAGGGCGCCTCTTAACCATAGGTAAATGGGAGACTGTAAACAGCTGTAAGCGGTTTCAATTTGATAACAAAGTTATTACTAACAACTCAGTCAGCGCTGAATTAGGAACTGTAAGCGTTTACAGTTTTTGGCCCAAAACCGTGGAAACCGTTGCCGGGCTTGGGTTTTGTTAACTGAAAAACGGGCCCCTTGGGCCCGTTTGGCGGAGGCCGTGGGATTCGAACCCACGAGACATTTCTGCCCACTGGTTTTCAAGACCAGCTCCATCGGCCGCTCGGACAGACCTCCGCGGGAGAGTCTATACGAAAATCGCCTTATTTTGCATGGATGAATTCAAGACCCTCAAAGCTGGAGAGCACTTCAGCGACTCCGTCTTGTTCGACAGAAGCTGTGATTGCAGTTGCTGCACGCTTAACCTCATCCGGTGCCTGACCCATGGCAAAACTGTGACCACCGTTGGCCTTCGCCCACTCAAACATCTCAATGTCATTTCTCCCATCACCGATGGTGAGAACCCTGGATGGGTCTATTTCAAGTTTCTTTCTCAGTTTCTCTAAGCCGTGGCCTTTATCAACTCCGTCTGGAGCGATATCTAACCAAGCGGTGTAGCCGATTGAATAACTGACTGAGTGCAGACCAATCTCCTTCATGATTCCAAGAAACTCATCGACATCGTGAGATGGCGATAGAACGACCACTCGACTGACTGGGTGGTGCAATAGCTCTTCCAATGGAGTTTCGAAGTTTTCATTACCGAGGGCATAGGTCGGGAAAGGCTTGTGGAACCTATAGGTTCCATCTAGGTCTTCAACAGCGAAGTGTGCCTCGGGTATTACTTCAATTAGTCGATTCAAAATTGCCGCTGGATCAAAGCTTTCGACCTCTACAACCTCAAACCCGTTTGCATCATATTGATAGCTAACCGCTCCGTTTGAAGCGACTGCGTGATTTCCCGGGAAATCCAGTTCGCGGATTACAGGGTATGAGTTTGCGGCAGATCTGCCTGTTGCTATGACAACCTCGTGGCCCAGGTCTTTTACTCGCTGGACTTCCTGGTGAACCCGGGGTGATAAAAACCCATCGTCGTGCACGGTGGTTCCATCTATATCCAGCGCTACTAACCAGCGACTCATTTATCCCTTTGGTTCAATAATCTCTTTGCCAATGAAGGGCTGCAGCGCCTTGGGAACATAAATGCTTCCGTCCTCGCGCTGGTGGTTTTCCAATATCGCTACCAACCACCTGGTGGTTGCCAATGTTCCATTCAATGTTGCAACCGGGTGGGTTTTGCCGTCTTGTTTGAATCTTGTGTTTAGCCTTCTGGCCTGAAATGTCGTGCAGTTGGAGGTTGAGGTTAGCTCGCGGTATTTGCCTTGGGTTGGAACCCATGCCTCAACATCGTATTTCTTTGCAGCACTGCTGCCGAGATCGCCTGCGGCAACATCAATGACTCTGTATGGGAGCTCGCAGGCCTGCAACATTTGCTCCTGGAAGGAGAGTAATCTCTCGTGCTCTTCAGCTGCCTGGTCTGGGTGACAATAGCTAAACATTTCCAGTTTGTTGAACTGATGAACCCTCAAGATTCCCTTTGTGTCCTTACCATGCGCTCCAGCCTCGCGGCGGTAACACGTCGACCAACCCGCGTATCTGATTGGCTGTTCTGCATCGATGATTTCATCTGAGTGAAGACCTGCGAGGGCTACCTCGCTGGTGCCGGTTAGATATAAATCATCTTTTTCTAGGTAGTAGACCTCGGCTGCATGCTCTCCCAAAAAACCAGTCCCAGCCATGGTTTCTGGTCTTACAAGCGTCGGAGTTATTGCTGGGGTGAAGCCATTCTCAATCGCAAGATTCAGACCCATATTCATAATTGCAAGTTCTAGTTGGGCTCCGGCGCCTTTCAGGAAATAAAACCTTGCCCCAGAGATCTTCGCCCCACGCTCAGTATCAATGATGTCTAGAGCTTCACCCAACTGAAGATGATCTTTGGCTTCAAAGCCGAAGTTTTTAATTTCGCCAACCTCTTTGATGACTACGAAGTCATCCTCCCCACCCTCAGGGACACCATCGAGGATGACATTGTCTATCTTCATCATCAGCTCAAATACCTCTTGAGCTGCCTTATCAGCCTCAGCTTCCAGCTGCTTGACCCTGGTTGAGAGCTCTTTGGCCTGGGCGACCATCTCTTGCTTTTGCTCTTTAGGGGCCTGGGCAACCAATTTGCCATGGGCATTTTGCTCTGCTCTGAGCGATTCAAATTCTGTTTGCTTGGCTCGACGCACTTTGTCAGCCTCTATTGCCCTATCAACCAATGAAATATCGGCTCCGCGGGCTACTTGGCTAGCACGGATAAGTTCGGGGTTTTCTCGCAAGAGATTGACATCAATCACCCCTCTAGCCTAGCGAGCTTTATAGGCTGTGTTGGTGAGCGGAACAGTGGTGGTGTTCAACCCAAAGAAAATGGCCAAGCAAAGACTTGTCAGACTGTTTCCTGATGCGTGGCTTTTGAAGGCCGAGGATCTGGAAGAAAGTCATGACCTGGGGGATTTTGATCGCTGCATTGTTGCTGGAGGGGATGGGACTCTCAGGCAAGTAGTTCAGTATTTGATGCAGGAGCATATTCGCATCCCAATTGGCATCATTCCAGTTGGAACCGGAAACATCCTCGCTAGAAACCTTGGCATCTCCTTGGATGTTGAGCATGCTGCAAAGACTGCTTTGAATGGAAAACCTCGAGAAATTGACATTGGCAAAGCAAAGATTGCTGGTGAGCAACCGCTTTTCTTCACCGGTATCGCAGGCCTTGGGCTAGATGCCAAGATTATGGAGAAAACTGACAGCAAGCTAAAGCGCCGAATTGGCTGGGTTGCCTATATCGAAGGCGGCATCAGAGCACTCCCAGCTAAGTTTCAAAAATTCACCATCACAGTCGATGGCGCTGAACCCAGAAAAGTTAAAGTGCTGACGCTGATCATTGCCAACACCGGAACCCTGCCGGGTCACGTTGAGCTAATACCGGATGCCAGAGTTGATGATGGGAATCTAGATGTTGCAGTTATTGGTCCAAGGTGGATATGGAACTGGATTGATGTTCTCGGGAGAATCACCTGGCAGAACAGGTTTATCAGGCCGATAGTTTTGGGAAGAAAGATCATGGATGCAACCGCTGACTTGAAATCCCTTGAATACCTTCGAGGTAAAAAGATAAAGGTTGAAAGCGAAACGAAGTGCACATTACAAGTTGATGGAGACCCGATCAAATCGGTGAATCAGGTTAGCTTTGAGGTTATCCCGAAGGCGCTACTGGTCGCCTGCTAGCGAATCCAACCAAGCCTTGGCGGAGTTATAACTGCTGTCGGTGTTGTTACCCAGGTGGGTGCTGTCTTGTTTGTCTGCTCTTGGGTAGCTGCCTAAGAAAATAACCTTCGGGCTGAATCTGTGAAGACCCATCATCGCCTCGCTGATTGCCTTGTCATCCAAATGTCCTTCAGCATCAACATAGAACCGATACCTGCCGAAGGCATCACCGATTGGTCTTGATTCGATTCTGGAAAGATTAATTCCCCTGACGCTGAATTGCTCCAGCATCTCTAACAGTCCACCAGGTTTGTCATCGGGGAGTTCAACAATCAGGCTGGTTTTGTCTTTGCCGGTGCTAATTGGAGCTTTGCCACTAAGGCCCACCTCAATGAATCTTGTTTGGGCGTTTTTGTTCTCACCGATATCACTTGCCAACACATCCAAGCCATAAATCTCTGCTGCAGCTGGGGCGACAACAGCAGCATCGGCAATCTCTGATTCGCTGAGTGCTTTGGCAGCAGCTGCAGTTGATGCTGCTGGGATGTGTTGGTGGGAGCTTAGGTTTTTAGCCAACCACTTTCTTGATTGAGCGTAGGCAACAGGGTGGGTTAGCACCTTTTCAATTTCGTTTAGTTGTTTTCCCTTTGATGCAAGCACGAATCGCACTGGAATTAGGTTTTCTGAATAAATCTGAATACCAGCGATGTTCGCCAGCGCATCACTTGTTGCACTAACGCTTCCCTCAATTGAGTTTTCAACCGGTATTACCGCCCGATCGGCTTTTTTGGAAACCACCAGGTCTAGGGCTTCCGCAACCGAACCCACAGGAATTGTTTGTTTGGGGCTGAGCAGATTGACTGCCTCTTCGGTGAAAGTTCCGCGAGGTCCGAGATAGGCAATGGTTTCTGGGCTCATAAATTTAACATTAGGTTAACGGGCCCAGCTGACTTTAATATATTCATCCGTGGACACAATCCCAGGCGTGAAAATCATACGCATCATCCTATTGGTTGGTGCGGTATTTTTTGGTATCTCCGCATTTGCCCTGATGATCTTCCCTGAAGGCTTCATCGAACTATTGGGGCTTGAAGCAAATGAATCCCTTGTCTGGGCGATGATGCTGATTGCGGTGACACTGATCGCACTCACCGGCAACATGGCGATGGTGAGCATCTCCGCATCTCAGTTCGGTGTTCGAATTGCGGGTTGGACCATGATGTTGGCAGCGTTCGGTTTAGGGGCATTTTCGTTGTTGATCCCAACCGAATACAACTGGTTCAATCTGACTTACGCGGGGGTTGGCTTTGGATTTTCAATTGCCTATTTCAGCCAGCTGGTTCGATCACTCAGCGGTCGTAGCTAAATACTCTGGGGCTGAATCCAGTCCCCAGAACTCCTCCAAGGTGTTGTATTCACCTTCGTAGTATCTCTCTGCCAGTTCTTTGCCAACGTATCTGAGGTGCCAGGGCTCGTAGGTGTAGCCGGTGATTGATGTTTGGTCTAGTTCGTAGCGAACGATATAGCCAAACCTCCAGGCGTTTTCAGCCACCCAGATACCCGCCTCGGTGTTTCCAAAACACTGCATAATCTCACACCCTTGGCTTGGTTCACTGACATCAACCGCCAATCCTGTTTGGTGTTCGCTGTGACCTGCCTTAGCACTTCTTTCCAATGCTTCTGCTTCCCCATATTGAGCTATCTTGGCGATAAACAATTCACCCTGGTAGTCATAGCTTCGGAAGCCTGAGTTTAGCTTCAGTGTTCCAACGCCTGCCTCTTCGGCAGCCTTCGCCATTTCAATAACAGCCTCCGCTGCAACCGGAGCTAGTTCAATGCCTCTTGAGTTGTCGACAAATTCGCTTTCAACGGTGATCACCTCGGGGGTGTAATCAATGGGGTCTAAGGGTCGCTGTTTATTTACCACCACATACAAAGAATCGGCTTCATCCAGCGAATAGTCAGGCAGCGGATCGGGAAGCTCAACGGGTACGGGGTCAGGTTCGGTGGGTTCTGTCTCAAGGTATAAGAAATCAAAATTCACCTGTTTGGGTTGAGCAATAGATGGAGAAAGGGCTGCATGGCCAAGAATTATCCCAGCGGCAATCACCATTACCGCTGGCGGTAATAAAACAAACCAGCCAGAACGGTTTCTGCCTCTAAACTTAGCCACAGACAAACCCTAGAAAGTCAGGCCGAATTGGCAAAGACAAACCGCCGAGAGGAAGCCATCAAGGCTGCCCAATCGGGTGTTATGACCCCCAAGCAAATCTGGATAGTTCTGATTGGACTGATGTCCGGAATGTTCCTAGCAGCACTCGATCAGTCAATTGTTGCAACCGCTATCAGAACCATTGCCGATGACCTGGATGGGTTGAACTTGCAGGCCTGGGCGACCACTGCATACCTCATCACCACCACTGTCTCCACGCCTCTCTATGGAAAGCTGGGCGACATTTATGGGCGCAGGTATCTGTTTTTGATTGCTATCAGTATTTTCATGATTGGCTCAGTTGCTGCTGGTTTCGCAACCAGCATGATTGAACTCGCTGCCTTCAGGGCCCTGCAGGGTGTTGGTGGCGGAGGGCTTTTCTCATTGGCACTGACCATTGTTGCCGACATTGTTCCGCCGAGAGAACGAGCGAAATACCAAGGAATGTTCCTTGCTGTGTTTGGAACGAGTTCACTAATCGGACCGGTTGTTGGTGGTTTATTTGCTGGTGTTGATCAATTTTTCTTCATTGATGGCTGGCGCTGGGTGTTTTTGATCAATGTTCCGATTGGGGCATTGGCGCTGTTTATGGTTTATAAGTTTTTACATGTTCCGCATACCCCTCTGAAACAAAGGATTGACTTCATGGGAGCAGCAGCAATTGTTTTGTTCGTTGTTCCGCTTTTATTGATTCTCGAGCAAGGTCGAAACTGGGGTTGGGATAGTGACATTGCCTACCTGTTGTTTTCAATGAGTGCTGTTGGGCTTGTGAGCTTTATTTTGATTGAACGAAAAATGGGCGAGTCAGCACTAATTCCCCTGCGTATTTTCAAAATCTCAACTTTTTCGATTACAGCTTTCATGGGAATCCTGATTGGAATGGGCATGTTCGGAGCCCTACTGGTAATCCCTCTGATTCTGCAGGTTGGTTTTGACTCAACTCCAACCCAGGCTGGTTTCCAGATGCTTCCAATGGTTGGCGGAATCTTCACAGCCAGCATCCTTAGCGGTCGTATCACCAGCGCTACCGGCAAATACCGAATCTTTCTAAACACCGGAACCGCCACCATGATCATCGGTTACCTCTACCTGTTTTTCTTGGTCACCCCTGAGCTTCCTTACTGGATTATGGCAATCGGTATGTTCTTTGTTGGCTTTGGTCTTGGTCAGCTATTGCAGACAACCACTGTTGCCACCCAGAACGCTGTCGAGCCAAAAAACATTGGCGTTGCAACATCCAGCGTTGTCTTTTTCAGGCAAATGGGAGGAACGCTGGGTGCAACGATTTTCCTAAGCATTCTGTTCTCAAGAGTGACCGAATCCATTCAGAGTGCTTTTGCAAGACCAGAGATTCAAAGTGATCTCAACGCTGCACTAAACGACCCAAGTGTGGTTTCTGATCCTAAAAACACAGAGATACTAAAAATCCTGGGCGGCGACCAATCAGTGGCCACAGTCACCGAAGACTCAAGTTTCCTAATTGGAGTTGATGACAGACTCTCTGCTCCTTTCACGATTGGTTTCATTGAAGCGGCAAGTCCACTGTTTATCTTGGGAGCAAGTGTTTTAGTGGTTGCATTTATCGCCAGCTGGTTTGTGAAAGAAATACCGCTAAGGACAAAAAGCGTTGCTCAAGAGCGTGCTGAGAATGCGGCCAAGGAGCAAAGCAAGTAAAGTTTTAAATACACGGGAGTTTGGGCGTACCAAACTGAGAGGAAGACTGAAGCTGTCTTCGACCGTCGAACCTGATCTGGGTAATGCCAGCGCAGGGAGACAACTCTGATTTACCCCGTGCCATTTCAACAGAAAGGGCATGTGTGAAAAAGCTATTTCCACTACTGCTAATACCTGCAGTCCTAACCGGCTGCACTGCAGAACCAACCACGGTCCGTATCGCCACCCACGACAGCTTTGCAATTAGTGATGAACTAATTGCAAGCTTCGAGGAAACTAGCGGGCTAGAGCTCGAAATCATCCGAATGGGTGACACAGGTACTCTGACTAACCAGTTGGTGCTCAGTAAAGACGAACCAGTCGCCGATGCATTCTTTGGAATCGATAACACCTTCCGAGGTGTCGCTGAAGAAAACGAAATCGTTGACGGTGAGTTCACAGCCATCGATTACAGCGATGTCTGTTTCAACTATGACCGCTACTACTTCCAAGATGCTGGCATCACCCCGCCGTCATCTTGGAAAGAGCTAACCGATGAGACCTATAGGGGTCTTACGGTAATCACCAACCCCAAGAGCAGCTCACCCGGTTTGGCATTCCTTGCCTCGACAGTTGCTGCTTTAGGTGATGACTATGAAACTTACTGGCAGGATCTGAAGGCCAATGACGTATTGGTTACTTCCGGCTGGGAAGATGCATACTTCACTGAGTTCAGTGGTTCAAGTGGTGAGGGTGATTACCCAATCGTTCTCAGCTACGCATCATCTCCCTCTGCCGAGGTTAGGGATAACGGTGAATCACAAACTGCTGCATTGTTGGATGACTGCTTTAGGCAGACTGAGTTTGCAGGCGTTCTAGCCGGTGCCGCAAACCCGAGTGGTGCCGAGCAGCTAGTTGAGTTCATGCTCAGTGATGAATTCCAGTCAGCGGTTCCGGAGTTGATGTATGTGTATCCGGTAACTGATGTCGAGCTTCCTCAGTCCTGGGCTGAGTTTGCAACACCGGCAACCACAACTGTCGATCTTCCTGATCTGAATGACCGCAGAGAGGAAATCCTAGGAAGCTGGGAAGCCATATTTGAATAAACTCAGGCCCTGGATCATCCCGGCGCTATTCATAGCGCTTGGTTTTTACCTGCCAATTGGCAGGGTGGTGATCCAGGGCATTGGTTTATCAACCAATCCGGCAATCGGTTTTACGATTCTGCAGGCGCTACTTTCAACCCTGCTTGCGATTGTTCTGGCCTTACCTATCGCAACGTTGTTATACAGACGAGAGTTTTTTGGCTCTAGGGTCCTGCAAGGAATCATTGCTGTTCCGTTTTTGATGCCAACGATTGTTGTTGCCATCGCACTAGATGATTACCAAAGGTTTTTTAGAGACATCTTCGATGTCTTTACTGCAGGGCTAATCGGAATCTTGGTGGCTCACGTGTTTTTGAATATGGGGCTTATCATCCGTGCGGTTGGCTCAAGGATTGCAAGTCTCGATGAGCATCAGATTGAAGCTGCCAAATTGGATGGTGCCGATGGGCTCAGGTTGTGGCGAGAGATCATCTTCCCGCAGCTGAGGTCGACGATTGCCGCAAGCAGTGTTTTGGTGTTTTTGTATTCGGCAACAAGTTTTGGAATCATCATGCTTTTAGGCGGTGGAACCATTGAAACCATCGAGACAGAGATCTTTATTGAGGCTCTCAGGAACTTAGATATTGCAGAGGCGAGCAGATTGGCTTTTGCGCAGACGGTTATAACCCTGGCCGCCTTTGCGGTATCGATTCGTCTTGGTAACATAAGCATAGATTCCGATTCTGGAATGGTTAGCAAACTAAAGATTTCTGATATTCCACTTTTGGTATTTTCAGGAGTCGTGGTTTTTGCGTTGTATTTGATTCCGACTTCTTCAATATTCATAAAAGCGTTTTCTGTTGATGGTGTCTTTGGTCTTCAGAACTTTTTGAACCTAGCTGGAACTGGCACTAGAGACCTGCTCAACATCAGCGTTTTAGAGGCAGGTGGCAATTCACTTCGCAATATGTTGATTGCAAGCATTGCCTCAATGCTGATTGCGATGGCTGTTGCTAGAGCGAGCAGAGACCGGCAGTGGTTGGCTATACCCTTCCTTTTGCCTTTGGGTATCTCAGCTGTTGTTATAGGTCTTGGTTACCTGGTCGGGTTTGCAGGTATTCCGGTGTTGAGTGAACTCAGGGCCAGCTGGCTTATTGTTCCGCTATCGCAGGTGGTTATCGCACTTCCCTTGGCCATAAGACTTTTGCAGAGTGCATTTGGAAGCATTCCTCGGGAGCTGACAGAAAGTGCTGAATTGGATGGCGCGGGGGATAGCCAGAGGCTTCGTTTGATTGAGCTTCCGCTAATTGCTCCCGCTTGGAGAAACGTTTTGGCCTTTGTCGCACTGATTTCTCTTGGCGAGTTTTCCGCTGCATCGTTTTTAGCAACCGGTGATCAGGCAACCATCACCACGCTTTTGTTTAGGTTGGCATCAAGACCGGGTGGGGAGAACTTCGGGATGGCAATGGCAACCTCAGCACTGATTATTGTTTTTAGCCTGCTGGTTTTAGCTTTAGCGAATACTCGCAAGCAATCTGACTAAGACGGTCCTTGATTACTGTGATCGCCTCTGGGTTTTGATCAATCAATAAAAACTTTCTGTCAAGCTCTGCCGCAGCAACTCCAGTTGTTCCGCTTCCTGCAAAGAAATCTAAAACGCTGTCACCAGGTTTCGATGAAGCCTGGATGATTCTTCTCAGGATCCCTAGGGGTTTCTGGGTTGGGTAGCCAGATTTCTCTTTGCCGGTTGGGGAGACGATCGTATGCCACCAAACATCGGTTGGAAGCTTGCCACGTTCTGCTTTCTCCGCTGTCACGAGCCCCGGTGCCATGTAGGGCTCACGATCAACGGCTTCTGAGTTGAAGTAATAACTATTTATGTCTTTGACATAAACCAATATGGTGTCGTGTTTTGATGGCCAACGAGATTTACTCTTCCCCCCATAGTCATAAGCCCAAATAATTTCATTCAGGAAGTTTTCTTTGCCGAATAGACCGTCTAATAAAACCTTTGCGTAATGCGCTTCTCGATAGTCCAAATGCAAATAAAGCGTTCCTGAGTTCGTTAGAAGCCTTTTGGCTTCAATAAGTCTTGGAAATAAAAACTCCCAGTAATCAGCAAAAGTGTCGTCATAGGCCAAGACGTTTTCAATGATGCGTTTATAACCCTTACCAGAGAACCCCTTATGGGCATTCTCATCCGGTACTGCTTTGGTGGTGTTTCTTGATTGTTCGCGACCAGTGTTGAAGGGCGGGTCGATGTAGATCAGTTGAAAAGATTCGTCAGGGATGGAATTCAAGACTTGAAGGTTGTCTCCTTCAATGACAGCATTTGACCCATACACACTGAAAGGTTAACAGCAATGGCAACAGAGGTGGTTCACGATCAACAAGAACAGCGGTATGTAATTTCTTTGGATGACCAGCCGGCTGGTTCACTCAGCTATCAAATCAATGGCGACAAGATCGAGTTTGTTTCGACTTTTGTGAATCCTGCCCTAAGAAGAAAGAACTTGGCGGCCATTGTCACCAAGCATGCGCTTGATGAAGTTAGGTCAGTGGGTAAATACAAGGTGGTGCCAGTTTGCAGTTATACGGTGAAGTATTTTGAGATGCACCCAGATGAGAAAGACCTATTGGCATGAAAAAACTAATACTTATTGCAGTTTTGATTTCAATCCCAGGAGCAGTGCTGATCTGGCTTGCCAACGTCAAAGAGGGTTACCTTCAGGCAACTGCGGTTGCTAGTGCTAAGACAGGAGATGAAGAACACCTGGCAACAGCAAAGGCAACAGTTAGTTTTGGTCCAGGTCTTGCCCCAAAGGTTGAGCTAGAGAGCTCTAAAACCTCTCTGCCAACCAAGCAGTGACGTCTTCGAAGACCTGCTCTTTGTTTGTTTCGTTATGCATCTCGTGGCGACCATCGTCATAAACATAAAGATTCAGATCCTCAAAGCCCGCTTTTTGGTAGTCCCCCAAAAGTCTCTTATTGCTGTCAATACCACCCACCGGGTCTAATTCACCGACGATAAACAATGCTGGATAGGGCTTTGATGGAAAGTTTGGTTTTCCCGATAAATACAACGAACCCTTAATTCCCAACTGCACCATTGGCAGAGCGAGGAAGGTTAGTGGGTCGGCCACGAACTTGGCGCCAACTTCGCGGTCACGAGATAGCCATTCGAACCCTGTTGGATTGGGAGTCCTGTCCCAGATCTTGTTGAAATTACCCACACCTGGTTTGCCAAGCCTCATTGATGTCGATCCGGATTGAATCATGCCCGAGAACTTATCGAGGGTTTCAACAGGCAGGTTCTGAGTGATGATGCCACCAAGAGAATGCCCATAAACAACCACTGGTTTGTCTAGGTTTTCATTCTTTATGATCTTTGTTAGCTCAGCGACAGCGTGGATGGTGGATTTCAATCCACCGTCTCCCCACTGACCCAGGCGTTCAATTTTGTTGTTATCGAACTGCCACTTACCAGTCTTGCCATGGCCTCGGTGGTCTTCTGCATAAACACTCCAGCCCGCACGGTTGAGAACACCGGCTAACTCGTCGTATCGTCTTGCGTGCTCTCCGAGACCGTGAATAAGTTGGATAACGCCGGTTGGCTTTGTTACCGGCCACTCCCAGAATGTAACTTGCGTTCCATCGGGGTCAGTAAAGGTTCTTTCAATTGGAAGATCTGTCATTTCAATCCCATTCACTTGGTGCTGGTTCTTTGCCCTTGGGCAATGCAACGCTCTCTGCCCAGTCTTTCACCCATTTGGGAAGTTTTGGATCCCCTCCGGGCCATCCCCCGTGTGCGTGCATTACTTCATCCGGGGTAACTGTTCCCCAGGAGCGCTTTAAAAATCTTCCACGCATGACTGCTCTTGCGTAAATCTCGCCGTTACGAACAAACCTCTGCTCGATGAAATAGGCAACTTCATCCCAACCAATGACCTTGGTCTCGAGGGTGTATTTCTGCCAGGGCTGCAAAGATTTGCGGAAGCTAATCGTGGCGTTCACCACCACCGGATACCAGCCACGCTTTTTCCAGTCCTGCCAGATGCCTGTTCTAAGACCTTGGTCCAATCGGCCCAAGTCCATGATTGTTAGATAAACACCGTTGTTGATGTGACCGTATGTGTCTAGATCGTTTGGCAAAACAATCAGGTTTGTCCTGGAGACTTCCTCGATAGAAAGTTTTGATCGAGATCTGTAGGTGAGATAAATCCAAAGGATTCTTAGCCAGAGTTTCATTGATTCCTTACCAAATACTCACTCGTTGATCAGGCTCCAAATAGAGCTCGTCATCAACTGATGTGTTGAAAGTCTCGTGGAACAAATCTAGATTGCGAACAACCTGATTGCATCTAAACTCAGCGGGCGAGTGAGGATCAATTGAAAGCAATTGCTTGGCAATTTCATCCCTTGCCTTGCTCTGCCAGCATTGTGCCCAAGAATAGAAAAACCTCTCGGCAGCACTTTGTCCATCAATTACTGGTGGCTCTGCACCTTTCAGCGAGAGCAGGTATGCCTTCCAAGCAATGCCCAATCCTCCAAGGTCACCAATATTTTCACCGATGGTGAATTCGCCGTTGACTTTGTAATCATCTTCGAGCTGCCTTGGTGAGAGTTCGTTGTATTGATCGATTAGTTTTTTGGTTCTCTCTTCGAAGGCCTTGCGGTCCTCTTCGGTCCACCAAGAAACCAGTCTTCCGTCACCGTCGTATTTGCTTCCCTGGTCGTCAAAGCCGTGACCGATCTCGTGACCGATAACGGCACCAATTCCACCGAAGTTGATAGCGGCGTCAACCTCTGCTGAGAAAAACGGTGGTTGCAGAATTGCAGCAGGGAAAACAATTTCGTTGAAGCCGGGGTTGAAATAGGCGTTAACGGTCTGCGGGGACATATGCCATTCATCACGGTCCACCTCTGAACCGATCTTTTTTGCCTCAAACTCAAATTCCCAAATATTCAGCTGTCTGACGTTTTCAACCAGGTCATCTTTGTTAATGGTGATTGAGCTGTAGTCTTTCCATTTCTCTGGGTAGCCAATCTTTGGGTTGAACTTAGAAAGTTTTTCTAATGCTCGCTGTTTGGTCTCATCGGTCATCCAGTCCAGCTGTTCAATACTCTGGCGATAGGCCTCAATCAAGAATTGCACCAGTTTGTCCATTTGGGCTTTGGCTTCTGGCTTGAAGTGTCTTTCAACATAGAGCTGCCCGACTGCTTCACCCATGCCTGATTCGACCAGGCTTACTCCCCGCTTCCAGCGTTCTTTGTTCTCTTCAGCTCCGGTGAGGGTTCTTCCGTAGAAGTCAAACTTCTCATCAACGAACTCTTTGCTCAAAAAAGCAGCGCGGGATCTCAGCAGTGATGACATCATCCAGAGCTTTACTGTCTCAAGCCCTGCGTCCTCTAAGACCTTGCCGATGTTTTCAAAGAAACTTGGCATCATCACTGAAACCTCAGCTAAAAGGCTCTTGTCTTTGCCAGCCCCTGCTAGCCAAGCCTCGAAGTCAAAGCTGGAAAGGGCTTTCAGTTGTTCAAAAGTTTTCAGGTTGTAGGTTTTTTCAGCTTCTCTTGATTCAACAACCGTCCAGTGATGGGAAGCAATTACTGTTTCCAGTTCCAGAACTTTTCCCGCATCCCCCAGTGGGTCATCGCTACCAGCAAGATCAAACATGTTCCGCAGGTGATTGAGATAGCTTGCACGAATCTGCTCGTGTTTCTCTTCGTGGTAATAAGCCTCGTCGGGAAGGCCCAAACCTCCCTGAGCCATCATTGGAAGATAGCGATCTGGGTTTCCAGGATCGTTATCCACATACATCCCAAAGAAACCACCAACACCAACCTTTGAAAGTGCTCCGGTGAGCTTGATGGCTTCCTGAATGCTTTGCAGGCTTTCAATGCTTGCTAGCTCAGATTTGATGGTCTCAATGCCTTTTTCATTTGCTAGTTCTTCATTCAAAAACGATGCGTAGAGATCACCAATCTGCTGCTGAACTCCAGGGCTTGGGTTTTCAATTGCCTCTTCCAAGATCTTTTTGACAGCACTCTCACTGTCATCCCTAAGTTGATAAAAAGAGCCATAGATGGCCTTGTCAGCAGGTATTTCAAAACTGTCGAGCCACAAGCCATTGACGTGGGCGTAGAGATCATCCTGGATACGGATTTCTGAGTTGAAGTTATCTTTATTAATTCCTGGTTTTACTGGCATCTCTTTAGTCTATGAGGGGTTTTTGGCTAAAATTTCGCCTATGGCTCAACCGAAGATAATTCTGTTCTATCGCTTCACCCCGATAGATGACACCAAAGTAATGCAGCTTTGGCAAAAACAACTATGTGAATCTTTGAATCTCAAGGGAAGAATCATTATTTCTAAGCACGGGATCAATGGAACTTTGGGTGGGGAGCTGAAGGACATAAAAACCTATATCCGCAAAACCAGAGAGTTCGATGGCTTCAGAGACACTGATTTCAAGTTCAGCAATGGTCAGGCAAACGACTTTCCCAAGTTGAGCGTAAAGGTTCGCAAAGAACTGGTTGCTTTCACTATCCCGGATGAGATCAAGGTGACCAAAAAAGGTGTAGTTGGCGGGGGTAAGCACCTGAAACCTGAAGAGGTTCATAAGCTGGTTGAGAAGAAAAAAGACGTTGTCTTTTTTGACGGAAGAAATGCTGTTGAGGCCAAGGTCGGTCGATTCAAAAATGCAATCATGCCAAATATCGAATCAACCCATGAGTTCATCGAAGAACTTGAGAGTGGGAAGTATGACTACTTGAAGGACAAGCCAATAGTCACCTACTGCACCGGAGGGATCCGTTGTGAAATCCTAAGTGTGGCAATGAAAAACCGTGGATTCAAAGAGGTCTACCAAATTGATGGTGGCATTGTTCGCTATGGCGAGAGATTCAAAGACCAGGGTCTATGGGAGGGAAGCCTGATGGTTTTTGATAACCGGATGGTGACTGACTTCAGCGATCAGGCGAAGGTGATTGGTGAGTGTGAGATATGTGGCACAAACACCAACCATGTTCGAAACTGCTTCGATGAGACCTGCAAGAACATGGTGGTTGTTTGTAAATCATGTGAGGCAGATGAATCGCTTCACAGGTGTGATCCCTCTCACACCCGAAACCGTCAGAAGGTTTTGGTTGGTCACTAGTTGTGCGCGAGGCGGGACTTGAACCCGCACGTCCTTGCGGACACTGGCACCTGAAGCCAGCGCGTCTACCATTTCGCCACTCGCGCTTATAAGCACACTGAGATTACCAGCTTTCGACATGGATAGCTAAGGCGGATGCCCAATAGACTGGGAGCTTAGGAAACGAGGGAAGTAATGGGTCTGCTGGACAAGCTCGAGAAAAGCATCGAGAAGGTTGTTCGCAAACCATTCAATGCAACCTTCAAGTCACTACTCGACCCAATAGAGATTGCCTCTCAAATCAAATCCAGTATGGATAATCAGGTTTCTTTAGAGCAAGAACAAAAACTTGTTGCCCACCGTTACCAATTACTTGTTTCAGAAAAAGACTTTGAAGCACTGAGTGCTGATCAGCTAAACCTTGATAGAAAACTCACCGAGATGGTGACTGAGCATCTCAAGCAGAAGAATTACGCAACTATCGATGACCTCAGATTCATACTCGGTAAATCAGAAAAGCTCTCGGTTGGAGATTTAGAAATAAACATCACTGAATCTGAAACTGATGTTTACTGGCAGCCGTTTATTGAATTCGATGAGCAAAAGATTCCGCTGCCCAAGGGCAGAACCAGAGTTGGTCGAGGGAGTGAGGCGGATGTGAAGGTCAATGACCGAACACTTTCAAGGATTCACCTGGAGCTTTTATTCAATGGCGAAAAGGCAGGGGTTAGAGACCTTGGTTCCACAAACGGAAGCTTCCTCAACGGTCAGAAGTTCCAAGAGGGGCCACTAGTAAACGGCGATATCATCGCCTGCGGAAACACTGAAATAAAGTTTTTCTACCTACCCCAACTTAAGGAGGACGCGTGAGTGAACTGGCGCTACTTCTAGTCCGCATCGGTTTCGTTGCGGTTTTATGGATTTTTATATTCAGTCTGCTCAGTGTTATTCGATCAGATATCTATGGTCGAAGAGTTATCAGATCTGTTGCCCAACAAAGCGGCAGCTCAGTTGCCAACCAGGTAGACACCGGGGACACCCCAGAGATAAACGCTGAGGTTGAGGCTGGTGGGCCAAGTCACCTTTATGTGATCACCGGCGTGAGTGCGGGATCAAAAATACCGCTGGATAAACGAGAGCTGTTCATCGGTCGCGCCCCCAGCTGCGAGCTGATTGTCACCGACGAATTTGCCTCCTCGCAGCATGCGAAGGTTGTTCATATCGGCGGTGACTGGGTTATTCAGGATCTAGAGAGCACCAACGGAACCTATGTTGACGGAGTTCGAATTCAGACTCCCGAGGTTTTGAGAATGAACATCCCGGTGAGGGTGGGTAAGACGACATTTGAATTGAGGCCGTAGTGAGTATCAGACCGATAGCTGCTGCTGGCAGCGATATAGGAAAGCACCGCTCGAGCAATCAAGACAGTGGTTATGCCGGCTACCAACTGTTTTTCGTAGCTGACGGTATGGGTGGTCACGCTGGCGGAGATATGGCATCGGCCATCTCCAGTCAACGAATAGCGCTCAGTGACAACAAGTATGAAACTGTTGAAGAGGCCCAGGCAGAGCTGCACGATTCTGTGATTGAAGCAAACCAAATGCTCAACAACACCGTCTCTGAACACCCTGAGCTCAGTGGCATGGGAACAACCTTTTCAGGGATCTTGATTCATGGAAACCAGGTGATCATCGCTCATATTGGTGATAGCAGGGTTTATCTCTCAAGAGACGGAGTTGTCACTCAGATAACAAGTGACCACACCTTTGTTCAAAAGCTTTTAGACACCGGCCGAATCACAGCCGAAGAAGCCTTGACTCACCCAAGAAGATCAGTGTTGATGAGGGTATTGGGTGATGTTCAATCAGAACCCGAGATAGACATGGTCACACTGGAAACCAAGCCAGGCGACCGTTGGCTTATCTGTTCGGATGGACTCAGTGGAGTTGTTCCAGATGAACTACTGGAACAGATTCTCGTTTCCGGCATGGCAGCTCAAGAGACAGTCGATATCTTGATCGACGAAGCTCTGCAGTTTGGAGCACCCGATAACGTGACGGTTGTTTTGACCGACGTTATCGACGCTGAGCAGAAAACAGAATACGAACCAAGTGCTCGGTTTGTTGGGTCCTCTGCAAACGAAATCGTGATTGAAGAGCAGTCGGGATCAAGAATCCTGAGGCTTCTGAATCCAAAGAAGCTGGTCGATCTGCTTACACCCTCCGAAGACCCAACCAGCTACGCACCTGAATCAGAGGAACTACTCGAGAAGATTTTGAAAGACACCCAGCGAAAGATTCGCTTCAGGTCATGGCGAATCATTGCTGGGTGGGTGTTGATATTTGGAATTGCCATTGGTGTTGGCTACGCAGGCTATGAATACACCCAAACCAGATATTACGTTGCTGAGAGCGATGGCAAGGTTGCGATATTCAAGGGCATCCGTGAGTCCCTTGGGCCATTGGATTTCTCGAGTGAGTATGAGGTGACTGATCTGGTTGTTGATCAGCTACCTGCTTTTCAGCAGACGCTCATTGAAAGATCGATCAGTGCTGAGTCGCTAAGCGATGCCCAAAGAATCATTAGGGAGCTGACCGAGAGCGTGCAAGATGAGTAATACAAGTCTTACCCAAGCTCTTCCCAGGCTCATCAACTCAGTTCCGAGATCAAGGTCGCTGGAAGCGGTTTTATTGTTTTGGGTGGCGGGAATGCATGCGTTTCAGCTTGCGCAAATACAGCTTTCAGTCACCGACACCCTAGATGAACAAATACTGCTGTATTGGACACCGCTGTTTTTAGCCTCCTACGCAATTCATTTTGTTTTGAGGTTTAAGGCAAGGTCTGCAGACAGCCTGATACTTCCACTCGTGACCTTGTTGAATGGTCTTGGCATCAGCATGATTTACAGACTCGACCTCGCTGAGGCTGCTCGCGGAAACGAACAACTTCTGGGCGCCAGGCAGGTGTGGTTGACGGTGTTTGCAATGCTGGTTGCAGCGGGGCTTATCTGGGTTTTAAAAAACCATATGGTTTTGAAAAAATACACCTACATCGCAATGGCTCTCGGAATCCTAGTTCTGCTAACACCCATGCTTCCGGTAATCGGTCGGGAGATTAACGGAGCCAGGTTATGGATCTCAATTGGGGAACTGACATTTCAGCCGGGCGAAATAGCAAAGCTATTGCTGATTGTGTTTTTTGCCGGATACCTAACTAAGCACAGAGAGAGCCTGAGTCTGATCGGGAAGAAGATCTGGAAAGTCAGGATTCCAAGGGCAAGAGACTTAGGGCCGTTGCTGTTGGTTTGGTTTGCGTCTTTGGGTGTTTTGGTTTTACAAAGAGACCTTGGAACATCGCTTTTGTATTTCGGTATATTCCTAGGGCTTTTGTATGTGGCAACTGGTCGAGGGTTCTATGCCGGAATTGGAATAGGCATGATTATCACCGCTGGGTTGATTGCCTCTCAACTGCTCAGTTACGTAGGTAATCGCTTCGATGCTTGGTTGAATCCATTTGTGTCTGAGAACTACTCAGGGGTTGGTGGAAGCTACCAATTAGTTCAGGGGTTGTTTGGTATGGCTCATGGAGGCATCCTCGGAACAGGACTTGGCGGAGGTTACCCGCAACTGGTGCCGCTTGCCGCCAATGACTTTATCTTTGCCGCAATTGCTGAAGAACTCGGTTTGGTTGGGGTATTTGCGGTGCTCTCGATTTACCTTCTGATCACCTACCGTGGCTTGCGAATCGCGATGGCCCATCAAGACGATTTTTCCAGATTGCTGGCGGCGGGGCTTAGCTTTGTTATCGCCCTGCAGGTATTCATTGTGGTTGGTGGTGTGCTTCGTGTTGTTCCGCTAACTGGATTGACAACGCCTTTCTTGGCAGCCGGTGGTAGTTCACTCTTAGCCAACTGGTTGTTGGTGGCGATTTTGTTAAGACTGAGTGATTCATCAAATCGGCAGGTGGTGAGTTGAGTAAATCAATCCGCCGACTGACAAGTTTCATTCTGCTTATGTTTCTAACCTTGTTTGCGTTTGCAACGGGTATTCAGGTATTCCAGGCCGAATCACTGGTTAGTGATGGAAGAAATGTCAGAACCAGTTATGACAGCTATAAAACCCTTCGCGGAACAATATTGGTTGAGAGCAATCCGATTGCCTCAAGCTATGAGGTTGATGACAACTTCCGCTATCAACGTGAATATGAGTCAGAGGTCTATAGCCACCTCACCGGTTACTTTTCACTGTTCCAGGGCAGCACTGGTATCGAGCGGGAAATGACCAACTTCCTCTCCGGTCAATCCTCAGCCCAGTTTTTTGACCAGATCAATGCGGTGTTGAGTGGAACTCCAATAAGTGGTGCGAATGTGGAGCTGACCATAGACAATGAGCTTCAACAGAAAGCCTGGGATGCGCTAGGGGATAACCGTGGATCAGTTATTGCAATTGACCCAAAGACTGGTGAAATCAAGGCCCTGGTTTCAAAGCCTGGATATGATGCGAATCTACTTGCAAGCCATAGCTTCGCATCAAGCTCCAGTGCTTATGAGGAACTACTAACGGACCCAGAAAGACCACTGGTTAATAGAGCCATTTCTGGGGATCAGTATCACCCGGGTTCTGTGTTCAAAATGGTGGTGGCTGCCGCAGCATTTGAAAGCGAAAGATTTACCCCAGAAACTGAATTCGAAAACCCGGATTTTCTGACACTTCCAGGGACCTTTACCAACATCCAGAACGCCAATAATTCAACTTGCGGCGAAGGTGAGACAGTTACGTTGCGAACGGCTTTTGTTAGAAGCTGCAATATTCCATTTGCGGAATTGGGTATGCAGCTCGGCGCAGACGAACTGCGCGTTCAGTCAGAGCTGTTTGGTTTTGGAAGAACTGTAGAAATTCCAATACCCGTTTCACGAAGTCTTTTCCCAGAAGAACTCAACCAAGCACAAACAGGTTTGGTTTCCTTCGGTCAATACGACCTCAGAAGCACGCCAATGCAGATTGCGATGATTACCCAGGCAATCGCCAACCAGGGAGTTATTTACTCCCCGCAACTAATTAGTCGAGTTGTTTCAAACAACTTGGAATTGCTCTCTGATCCGCAACCGCAGGTATTCGGCTCTCCCATATCCCAGTCAACTGCAGGATTGCTAACACAGATGATGTTTGAATCCGTTGAGGTTGGAGCTGCTGGCAACGCCAAGATTCCAGGGATGGCTGTTGCGGGAAAAACGGGGACTGCTGAAAACGGATTGGGGCAACCATTCACCTACTGGTTCACAGGCTTCGCCCCTGCTGAAAACCCAGAGCTTGTGGTGACGGTAGTGGTCGAAGGTGAAGACCAACTGGGAACCGGTAACACGATTGCTGCACCAATTGGTCGAAGGATTCTGGAGAGTGTTCGATGAAGCCGGCAATGGGACAGACCTACGGTGGTCGATACAGATTAGAAACTCGCATTGCCGTTGGAGGCATGGGTGAGGTGTGGCAGGCCCAGGATGAAAGAATCCTACGCAAGGTTGCGATAAAGATTCTAAAAGAGGAATATCTTGGTGACCCAGGATTCATAGCCAGATTTCGCTCGGAGGCAAAAAGTGCTGCGTTGGTCGAGCACGAGGGTATTGCGAATGTCTATGACTACGGTGAGGACACCGGTAGTGCTTATCTGGTTATGGAACTGGTTCCGGGTGAGGCTCTTTCTCGAATCTTGGAGCGAGAGAAAAAGCTGGACCAAGAAAAGGTTCTAGACATAATCGCTCAAACCTCTAGAGCGCTTGCTGCCGCGCACGCCAGGGGCCTTGTTCACAGGGACATCAAACCAGGCAACCTTTTGATTACCCCAGACGGTCAAGTGAAGATTACTGACTTTGGAATTGCCAGGGTTGGTGATCAGGTGCCACTGACTAAGACCGGTCAGGTTATGGGAACCGTTCAGTATTTGGCTCCTGAGCAAGCGACTGGAAAGACCTCCACCTATGCAACCGATTTGTATTCACTGGGAATCGTTGCTTATGAAGCACTTGCTGGGAAAAGACCCTTTACCGGTGAAACACAGATGGCCATTGCTATGGCGCAGATCAATGAAACTCCTCCTGCTCTTCCTGAATCCATTGACCCCAGGGTGCAGTCACTGGTGATGAACTGTCTTGCAAAGAAGCCCAACCAAAGACCTGAGAGTGCTAATTCGCTGGCGATTAGAGCAGAGGGATTACTCAGAGAGAAAAGACGAAGCGGTGGCGGTCCATCAACTGATCAGCTAGACGAGATTGACGAGAAGACTATCGCTATGCAACTGGCTGACACAGCTCCCATTCCAAAGGCTCCAGTGGTCTGGCCTTGGCTTGCTCTGATTGGGCTGATGGTTATAAGTGTTGGGGTTGTGGTGGCAGCAATACTGAGCGAACCAAGCCAAATCGTTGAACCAGATCCGGAACCGGCTCAAGTTGAAGAGGTCGAGGAACCATCAGAGCCAGAGACCTCTGAGCCTGCTGAGCCTCAATCAGCAGTCATCCGATATGAGAATGTTGAAGGCAAGGCAATAGCCGAGGTTACGAGTTATTTGAACAACCTCGGCTTCACGGTGAATGCGGTTGCCGGACAGGTTTTGGATGGTGATGACCCAAGGGTCAGAACCGTCTATGCCGCCACACCACTTGGTAACGTAACACTTGGGGAGGAAATCACCGTTACTTATTACGTGGGGGATTATTCAGAAGACACCAATGAGATTCAGGATCCAGTGCCTGAGGTCGATCCGGAACCAACAGACCCTGAAAACCCAGAAGACGTTACTGATCCACCAGCGGATGATTCCGGGGAAGGTAACGATGATGTTACCGATGCGCCTGCCGCCGACGAAACTACAAACTAGAAAATATGATTTGAGCAAGAGGAGTTAACTTGACCGAAAACCCACGCCTAATCGCGGGTCGCTACCGCCTAGGCGAACTAGTCGGCCGTGGCGGTATGGCTGAGGTGTATGAAGGCACCGACACTCGCCTTGGTAGGACGGTTGCGGTCAAGTTACTAAAGGCAGACCTTGCCAATGACGAAAGCTTTGAAGAGAAGTTCCGGCAGGAGGCTCAGGCAAGTGCTCGTATGGCCCACCCAACAATTGTTCGTGTCTATGACGCAGGTGAAGAGGTAAACACCGACGAGTTTGGAAATGAAAGAAAAGTTCCATTCATCGTCATGGAATTCGTCAAAGGAACCTTGCTCAGGGATCTAATTCACGAGGGCGAGGTAACAACCGAGAGGGCTGTTAAATACACCTCCAGCATTCTGACCGCTCTGGAAGTTAGCCATAACGCAGGGATTATTCACCGAGACATAAAGCCTGCAAATGTGATGGTGGTTGGAAACGACCAGGTGAAAGTTATGGACTTTGGTATTGCCAGGGCAGTCACTGATAACTCGGCAACCAAAGCCGCCACCATGGGCATTCTGGGAACCGCTCAGTATTTCTCACCCGAGCAAGCTCGTGGCGAGGCAGTTGATTCCAGAACAGATTTATATTCCACAGGCGTAATACTTTATGAAATGCTGGCTGGCCGCCCGCCCTTCAAAGGGGAGAGTGCTGTAAGTGTGGCCTACCAGCATGTGAGCGAAGCGGTAACTCCTCCATCGGAACACAACCCGAGTGTTTCCAAGGAACTGGATGCGGTGGTTATGAAATCAATGGAGAAATCCAGAGATGATAGATACCAAACAGCCGTTGATTTCAGGCAGGACCTTATAAACGCTCTTTCAACTTCAAGTGCTGAGCTACTGGACAGCAAGCCGCCCACAGCTAACCTTGCAAAGACCGAACTTTTGAACACTGATACTGATGATTTCCCGACTGGTCTAAGAGAGTCGCTAAAAACCGCTCCCGAGCAGGTGATCAACACTGCTGACAGGGCAAACGCAGGTGTTATCTGGGGATTTGGAACAGCGGTAGTGGTGATACTGCTTGGGCTTGGCTTCTGGTTCTCACAGAATCTGCTGGGTGTGAATCCAAATACACCAACTCCCACGGGAGGCATCATTGTCAACGACGTAACGGGTCTTGAATACACCGATGCCTACGACCAACTGAGCTCTCAAGAGTTGTTGGTTCTTAGGGTGTTTGAGAGAAGTGAAACAGTTGAGCAGGGGTTTGTTGTTCGAATGGAACCCGAGGCTGGAACTGAGGTGATTCAAAACACTCCAATCACTCTTTACGTTTCATCGGGAAGAGAGTTGATTACAGTCCCCAACCTGACAGGCTTGACCGAAGAAGATGCCATTGGGCAAATCGATAGCAATGGCCTGGAGCTTGGTCGAATCAGCTCGGTGAATTCCTCTGAGGTCCCAGAGGGAGTTGTTATCACAAGCGACCCAGTCGCCAATGTTCAGGTGCCGACAGATACGACTGTGAACATAGTTATTTCAAATGGACAAGTGATTGTCCCTGATGTCAGAAACCTTGATGTGGTGGAGGCCAGAAGAGTGCTGACAGCCCCAGATGTTGCTTATACGGTATCGGTTGAGATCCTGGATGCTGAGATCTGCCTTGGGGATCCGGGAACGGTTGTTTTGCAACAGTCTGTTCTGCCTGGATTGCAGCCTCAACTGCAGGAGATTGTTTTGTATGTTGAGTGCGTGAATCAGCCAGAGCTTGAGCCAGAACCAGAAGATCCATTGGTTGAAGATCCGCTGGAGCCAGAACCAGCAACCTAGTTCATCAGTGGCTGCATGTCCTTGGCTTTTTCAGCTGCACCAGTAAGACCAATTGACTCCAGCCAGTTTCCAAGCATTAGGTAGCCACCCTCGGTAACAACGCTTTCTGGGTGAAACTGAACCCCGTGGATTGGCTTTGAAACGTGTTCAAGACTCATAACAATTCCACCCTCGGTCTCGCCAGTGATTCTGAGCTCGTCTGGGACGGTGTCTCGTGTCACGGCAAGCGAGTGATAACGCGTTGCTTTGAATCCCTGCTTGAGATTTTTGAACAACACAGATTCAGTGTGCTGAACAACGCTTGTCTTCCCGTGCATGAGCTCCGGTGCCGACTCAACGGTGGCTCCCATTGCCTCAGCAATTGCTTGGTGGCCAAGACAAACACCCAATACCGGATAGTTCTCCTGCAGGGCGTATGTGACTATTGGTATTGAAATACCTGCGCTGGCTGGGTTTCCCGGTCCGGGACTTATCAGCACTGCGTCATAGCCAGAGAGTGTTCTTGGTATCTCAGACACTTCGATTGAGTCATTCCGAATAACCTCGGTTTCAGCGCCAAGCTGTTGCAGATACCCATTGAGGGTGTAAACAAAACTGTCGTAATTATCGACAACCAGAACTTTGACCATGGGCCTAATTCTAGCTTCGCTGCCTACACTTCGACTTCGGTCATAAAACGGAGATTGGTTGGTCTTGCAAAAAGTTCGTCAAGTGAGTTGATGTGTTTCACGTGATCGGTTTCGATATGGCTTTCCCAATGTGCTCGGGATTGCCATTTTTCGATCATTAACCAACCGTTACTGCCTTCTTCTTGCACAAGGTCATATAACAGGCAGCCTTCCTCGGCTCTTGTTTTCGCTACCAGTTGGTCAAACTCTGAACGCGCCTGTTCTACTTTTTCAATGCGTGGGTAGATTTCGGCGATGAGATAAAGGGCAGACACTTACTTGCCCTCCTGAATTGTTTTGATAGTTCCTGTAATGGTTCCGACAAGTTTGTCCCCATCAAATTTGGACGTTGATGCATCTTCGACCACCTCGCCAAGTCTCAGTACAACAATCCGATCGGTGACTTCAAGCACGTGAGGAAGGGTGTGTGAGATGAAAATAACTCCGAGCCCCTTGGCCTTCGCGGCCTTGATCACTTCCAGAACTTCTTTTGCTTGTCTTGCACCCAGGTGGTTTGTTGGCTCATCAAGAATGATTACTTTCCTAGCCCAAGCAACTGCACGACCAATTGCAACAGCTTGTCGCTGACCTCCGGAGAGTTGACTCACGGACCTGTTTGAGGCTGGAACCGCAATACCGACTCGCTCTAGATCATCGTGCGCTTTCTCAGCCATTGCCTTGCTGTCTAAGAATCCGAGTTTCCCGAGCAATCCGGGCTTCATGATTTCCCTTCCGAGAAATACGTTTTTGCTAACCGTCAAATGGGGTGCGAGTCCGCTGTCCTGATAGAGAGTTTCAATTCCGGCATCCAATGCCTGCTTTGGGTTCTCCCAGGATACTTTTTCGCCATCCAAATACATTTCTCCGCCGTCAGGCATGTGAGCACCGGATAAAACTTTTACCAGCGTTGATTTGCCAGCACCATTGTCACCGACAAGTCCGACCACTTCACCGGCTCTTACTCCAAAATTGGCATTCTGCAGGGCAACCACCGAACCGTAATTCTTAGATACGTTGCGAGCTTCGTATAAAAATTCACTCATCGCCCTACCTCCTCCGATTTTCTGGTCTCAGCGTTTGAGCCGCCACTGCCGCGGCAATCAATACGGCCACGACAACCTTTTTCCAGTCTGGTGCAACTCCGGCCATGATCAAGCCAGATTGAACTGTGAACAGAATCAAAGCACCGAGGACTGTTCCAATCATTC
>CBFHOK010000015.1:0-24774 GCA_965657575.1 Microbacteriaceae bacterium
GAAGTCTCGGGGTTTATAGTGCAGCTACCTCTTCCAAAAGCTGTCAACACCAACAGACTGTTGGAGCTAATTGATCCGGGTAAAGACGCGGATGGTCTTCATCCAATCAACCTTGGAAGGCTTGTCTTGAGTGGTTCTTTGGATATTGATTCCCCTCTTCCCTGCACACCCTCTGGGATATTGGAGCTATGCCAGCGATACAACATTCAAACCAAGGGTCAGCGGGTTGTGATTGTTGGAAGAGGCATTACCGTTGGCAGGCCGTTGAGCCTGATGATGTCAGGTAGAGGCGTTGATTCAACGGTGCAGGTTATCCACTCAGCCAGTGGCGACACCTCCGACTTGCTAGCTCAGGCCGACATTGTGGTTGCAGCCGCTGGTTCGCCTCATATGGTCTCGGCTGATGACATAAAGCCAGGGGCAAAGGTTTTCGATGTTGGAATCACCAGAACCGATGATGGATTACTCGGCGATGTCCACCCAAATGTTTTTGAAACAGCTTCGATGGTTTCTCCAAACCCCGGTGGGGTTGGTCCAATGACCAGAGTGATGCTTCTAAAGAATGTGCTGAAGCTTTCTAAAATTGGCTCCTAATCGCCCAAAGATCTGGAAACACCGGATTGAAAAGAGTTGAGGCTAGGTAGCCAGCACCACTCGATCCGCCGGTTCCGATTTTCCTGCCTATTGTTCGCTCGACCATTTTCACGTGTCGGTAACGCCACTCCTGTAAGCCTTCATCCAAATCGGTCAGCGCCTCACCAATCATGTTTGCCTCAGGGTCTGTTTTGTGAAGCTCAATCAAAACCTGCTGAACTCCTTCGTGAGGCTCCCACGGCTCAGCTGGATTAATGGACAAAGCATCCTCTGGAAGATTTGCTCTGGAGTTGAAGTAAACAAGAGCTGAGTGCCAAACAGATTTTCTCTGCATCGCTCTCTCAACCCGCTCCCTGGCTTCGCTTCCCTTGGTCAGGTGCTCGCTCATGCCCATGCCGGTTGATTTGGCACTGCCCTCTCCAGCTTTATCTCTTCTTCCCAAAACTGCCTCTAGTTCCCTGAACTGGGCTGATTGAAAACCACTTGCTGAGCTGAGGCGATTCCTAAACGAGTTGAACTGAAGTGGAGTCATCGTCTCCAGAATGTCCAATTGCGAAACACAGGTTTTCATTATGTTCCGAACTCTTCCCAGAAGAGCCAGGGACCTGTGTGTATCGGCAGACTCAAGCGAAACCTGCAAGGCCTCAAGTTCGTGAAGAATTTGTTTGAACCAAAGCTCATAGACCTGGTGGATTGTGATGAAGAGCAACTCATCATGCTCTGGGCCATCACTAAGTGGCTGCTGAAGCTTTAGAAGCTCATCAACTTTTAGGTAGGAGATATAGGTAAGGTGCTTATCAGCGGTCATGTCACTCGACTTTCACTTTGCTTTGCGTTCTTGTATTCCCCAGAGGTCACTAGGTTTCTTAGTTTCAAAAATCCTTGGTAAACATCAAAGTAGCTGTTTGTGAGTGGTGAGATTGAAAGCCTGATCGCATTTGGCTCACGGTAGTCAGGAATTACCTTTGAAATAACTCTCATGGCGTGAGCAATTTGTTTTGCTTCTGGATGGGTGATGATTATGTGACCACCTCGTTTGTCCCAATCTCTGGGCGTTCCCAACTCAAATCCCAGTGGCTCTAACCAAGCATCGAACAGATCAATCATGATCTGCGTGCCAATGGCCGCTTTTCTCTCAATGTCTTTCATTCCCGCTTGCTCAATCATCCGATAGCTAACTTCAACTGCTCTAATGCCAGCAATCGGGGGAGAGGCTATTTGAAATTTCCTGACTGTGTCGGCGGGTTCGAACGTTGGCCCCATCGCAAACTGATCGGCTTGCGCAAACCACCCCTGAATCGGAACATTCATCTTTTGCTGCAGGTCTTTTCTGATAAACAACCAGGCTGGAGAACCAGGACCACTGTTGCCATATTTATAGGTGCAGCCAACAGCCAGATCTATTTCGTTTTTATCAAAATCTAACTGAATGGACCCACCCGCGTGCGAGCAGTCCCAAACCACCAACACACCATATTTTTTGGCAAGTCTATTAATCTCAAGTATCGGTTGTCTTGCACCACTTCTATAGTTCAAGGCCTGCAGGGTGAGCAGAGATACGTCCTCAGAGAGGTGCTTCTCTAGCTCCTCAGGTTCAATCATTTCTAGTTCGCTTTCGAACTCGACTGCTCCTGGACCACCGCTACCGTCAGTATCCAGTGTCACAAGCTTTAGTCCGAACTGTTCGGCAATTCCTTGCATGATGTAACGATCGGTGGGGAAGTTCGCACTGTCAACGATGATGGTTTTTCGATCTGGCTGATGCCTGACTGCGGCCACACATAATTGGTAAAAATTCACACTGGTCGTATCGCAAACCAACGTCTGTCCCGATTCCACTCCCAGTATTGCTCGACCTAGCAGATCTCCTGCAGTTTGGGCATTATCGATCCAGTCCGCCCATCCATCCACCAGTTTTGCCCCCCACTCTTCAGTGAGAAACTTGCCCATGGTTTCGATCGTCTCCTTGGGTGGTCGGCCCAAAGAGTTTCCATCCAGGTAGCAAAGTTCGCTGTCGGGCCTGAAGAATTTATCGGGATAGGTTTTTAGTGGGTCGGAACTATCAAGCTGCTGAATTGTTTGAACGTCGGTTGGGTCGCCTTCGAAAAGTTTCATCCCTTCAGGATATTGCTAAACCAGCAGCTGATGTTTCGCCAGGTCCTGATAGAGGGGAGTTGATTCCAATAATTCCGCATGGGTGCCCGAACCAATGATTTCTCCGCTCTGCAAAACGATTATCAAATCACTATCGACAACTGTCGATAGTCGGTGGGCAATGACCAACATTGTGCGGTTTTCACTCACCGCATCAACTGCTTCTCGCATTCGTTGTTCGTTCAGTCCATCAAGGCTGGATGTTGATTCATCCAAAAGCAATATTGGCGGAGTTGATAGCAATGCTCTAGCGATTGCAAGTCTTTGCTTTTCACCACCGGATAGCATGATTCCATCCTCGCCAACCTGAGCATCTAATCCTCGGCTGTCGCGGTTTAGAACATCCGTCAGGTTTACCTGATCTAAAACCTTTACCAACTCCTCATCACCTGCATGTTCTTTGCCCAGCAATAGGTTGTCTCTCAACGAGCCCGCCAGGACCGGTGCGTCTTGTTCAACGTAGCCGATTTCTTCTCTAAGAGTTGCTCTGGAAAATTCCGTTACCGGCTGACCGTCCATCAGGATTTCACCCTCTGTTGGTTCATAGAATCTTTCGATCAAGGAGAAAGTAGTGGATTTACCGGCACCTGATGGCCCAACCAGGGCAACTCTTTGACCCCTTTGGATTTTGAATGACAGGTTTTTTAGTACCGGTTTCGATTCATCCCCAGGATATTGAAAACCAACACCCGCAAATTCAATCGCGATGTCGTTTTTTGGAACTCTGGAGTCAACACTTGCATCCACTTGCTCATCAGGCAGGGCCATAATCTCTTGGATTCTGGCAAGTGCTCCAAGGGCACTCATAACTGAGCTGTATGCACCGAAGGCCTGCAGCAGAGGGCCAACTAAAAAGAACAAAAGAATTACAAATGTGACAAGGCTTGCAATGTCTGTTTCCCCAGAGGCAACCCTGAGTCCTCCGACACCGATAACCACTATGAAGGCGATGTTCAAAGACAGTTGGGCAATAGGGGCGACTATCGCACTCAACGATGCGATCTTGACTCCCTGGTCATAGGCGGCGGTTGCCTCGGAATAGATTGCCTCGCCTTCTCGTTTTTCAGCCCTGGCAGCACGGATAGTCCTGATTGCACTGAGTGCTCGTTCAACACTGCTGCTCATCTCACCGACTCGTTGTTGAGCCTGAGTGGTTGCGAAGCGGATTCTTCTCCCAGCAATGGAGATGCCGATTATCGAAAACGCTAGAACGGCCAAGGTGGCGAGCAGTAGCGGCAGGTCAATCACAGCCATAGCAATTAGTGCACCCAAGAATAAAAATGCACCACCGACCGCTTCTACTAAGCCTTGAGTTAAGACCGCTCTAAGAAGCGTTGAGTCGCTTCCAGCCCTTGACACCAGATCACCGACTCTTCGCTGGTCGTATTCATATATCGGGAGTCTCAGCAACTTTCCAATCAGCTGCTTTCTCGTGTTTAGCACAACAGCCTCACCGGTTCTGGCTAGCAAGAAGTATTGGAATCCGGAGAAAGCGGCAGAGAGAACAATCAGCCCAACCAGGATGGTTGCGAAAGGAAGAATTTCCTGCTGTTGCTCAACTGCACTAATTACACTTCCAACCATTACAGGTTGCGCAAGCGATAGACCCGCACCAATGATGCTTAGCACCATGGCAATAATCACCGGTGTTCTCTCAGCGGTGATATAAGGAATTAGCTCTTTGAAATTAGCTCTTGGACCCTTATATTCTCTTGAACGGGGATTGTTCTCATTGACGTTGCTCACAACAAGAGCCTAAGCCTAGAAAATCAAAGAAGTAATTAGTTTCTCTATTGGCGAGCTAATACAAAACAGCCATTGTTATGTTGGCTATGGTCAATAGACCAATTGAACCAATCACAGCGGATGAAACAACTGGCTTTTTTCTGTTTAGCAAGACCAGCACCAGGATTGCAATCACAACCGCTGTCTTTGCTCCAATCAAAGCGTGGTTGACCTCAAAGCCAATGATTGAAGCTCGGTATTCGGCAACTCCAGTCAGAATCAATCCGGTAATGAACATTGTCCAAGCACCGTGGTTGATGGCGGGGACTATTTTTGCCTGCTTAGCTCGCATTGATTTCATTTGGGTTAGAAAACCACCCAATAAAGCACCGATACCGATGAAGTGAAGAATGAGTGTCACATTCCTGACAATCTCGATTGTTAGATCCATATTTTTTCCTCCAGTGCTAATAAGCCTAGAAGATTATTTGAAATCTATTGCCATTTTCAGGGCCGCCAGGGTCGATTCAATGCCCTTATTGTCCTTGTTTTCTCCCGAACGGTCTAGCGCTTGCTGCTCATTATCAACAGTTAGCAATCCAAAGCCAATTGGTGTTTGGCTATCCAGCATTACTTTTGTCAGGCCCTCGGTAGCAGAACTGCAAACGTAGTCAAAGTGGGGGGTGTCTCCTCGAATAACTACACCCAGAGCAATAACCGCATCGTGGGTGTCAACCAGCTTGGATGCAGCCAACGAAAGCTCAAAAGCACCAGGAACCGCATGAAAGCTGTATTGATCACAACCTGATTGTTCTAGAGCTTTCTTAGTGCCCGCCAACAAACCATCAATTATTGATTGATGCCAGCTTGAGTAGACAACCGCCACCTTCAAACCCGAGGCATCAAGGCTGAATTCAGGAGATCCCGCGCCACTCATTTATCAGTTTCGGGAATCATGTGACCCATGCGCTCACGCTTGGTGTCGAGATACCCTTGGTTTTCTTCGCTGACACCAACAATTAGTGGTGAAAGTTCGGTAACAGGAATGCCAGCGTCTTCTAAGAATTTCTTCTTGGCTGGGTTGTTGGTCATTAGCCTGACACTTTCGACACCAAGGTCTCTCAGTATTGCAACCGCCGCTCCGTATTCGCGAGCTTCACTTGGAAAGCCAAGAGCAAGGTTGGCATCAACCGTGTCCATGCCCTGTTCCTGCAATGCATACGCCTTTAGCTTGTTCAAAAGACCAATACCTCGGCCCTCCTGGCCTCTTAGGTAGAGGACAATTCCACCGTTTGGGTCTTGCTGGGCTTTTTCTAGTGCCGCATCAAGCTGTGGGCCGCACTCACACTTCAATGATCCGAATGCTTCACCAGTGATGCATTCGGAGTGAAGTCTCACCAAGACATCTTTTTTGCCGGGGTTGCCTGCAATTAGGGCAACGTGTTCGGCTGTGGTGCGGGCATCGTAATAACCCCGCACTTTGAATTCTCCCCAGGTGGTGGGGATTAGGGTTTCTGCTTCCAAACGGACGCGGTTTTCTGATGAAACCTCTCCGTTTGCCCTCTGGCGAACGTAGTCGCTGAGCTCATGAATATTAGTCATGCTTAGGTCAAACCGCTCGGCCATAGAAAAAAGTTCCGGAACCCGCATCATTGTTCCATCGTCATTGATCATTTCAGCCATCAGACCCACCTGAGTAAGACCTGCAAGCCTCAGTAAATCAACCGCCGCTTCGGTATGGCCGGGTCTTTCCAGCACCCCTCCGGGCTTAGCTCTGAGGGGAACAACATGTCCAGGACGAATCAGTGATTTGGGAGTTGATTTGGGGTCGGCTAAAACATTCGCAGTCAGTGATCTTTCTTTGGCAGAGATTCCGGTTGACTCTCTGCTGGCAGCGTCAACACTCACCGTGTAGTTGGTTTGATGTGGGTCCTCGTTGTCCTGCCACATCACCGGCAGATCAAGCTCGTTGGCACGGTGTTCGGTCATTGGGGCGCAAAGAAAGCCTGTTGTGTAGCGAATCATCCACGCCACCCACTCAGGAGTCGCTAGCTCCGCAGCGATAATCGCATCACCCTCATTTTCACGAGACTCATCATCCGTAACCAAGACCGGTTTACCGGCCCTGAGGTCTTCTAAAACTTTTTCAATTGGGCTAAAAATCATCCCTGTCTTGCTTCCATCAGTCTTTCAATGTGTTTTGCCATGACATCAACTTCGACGTTTACTAAATCCCCAGGTTTTTTATAACCAAGAGTTGTCACCTCTAGCGTTTCTGGAATCAAGCTGAGTCCAATAACGTTTCCATCAATTTCGTTTACCGTCAGCGAGATGCCATCAAAGGTAATTGAACCTTTCATCACCACATACTTCATTAGGTTCTCAGGGACACTGATTCTTACCCAGTCCCAGTTGTCACTTTTCTCGCGCGCGACAAATTCACCAACACCGTCAACGTGCCCCTGAACCACGTGACCTCCAAATCTCGTGGCAGCGGTCATTGCTCGCTCCAGGTTTACTTTCTGGCCAACCTCGACTCGCTGCAGACCACTTAGGCGAATGGTTTCGTGCATGACATCGGCGGTGAATGATTTGTCATCAATTTCGATTGCTGTCAGACAGGTGCCGGAGACTGAAATTGACTCTCCGCGTTTTAGATCCCCAAGAACCTTTGTGCCGGAAATGGTCAATCGGACAGCGTCCGGCTGGGTCTCAATTGCCGTTATTTCACCCAATTCTTCAATAATTCCTGTAAACATCACTTGCTCCTGTTCGCTCTAATAAATATGTCTTTACCAAGTGTTTTTAGCTCTTTTATCTCCAGGTCTACCGCGTCTGAGATGTTGTTGACCCCGATATCTTTGATGGCTGTTTTATCCCCGCCTAAAAGCATTGGTGCGAGATAAACCAAAAACTCATCGGCCAATCCCTGGGTTATAAACTTTGAGGCGACATTCGGTCCACCTTCAACCAACAGGTGACGAACACCTCTCTCCCAAAGCTCTGTCATTGCTTCTTGAAGGGATTGGGTTGGCAGGACAATCGTCTCTGCTCGATCATTGAATAGCCTCAAGTTTGTTGGCAGTTCACGTTGACCAACAACCACCCGAATTGGCTGGTGTTCGAAATAGCTTCCGTCTGGTCTGCGGGCTGTTAGTTCCGGGTCATCAAAGATTGCAGTGCCGGTTCCAACCAGGATTGCATCAACCTCACTTCGTCTTCTGTGAGAATCTGCCCTGCTTTCGGGACCAGATATCCACTGACTTGAACCATCTTGGGCCGCACCTCGACCATCAAGTGTTGATGCGTATTTGATTGTCACAAAAGGTCTTTGTCTTTTCGTGGCAATGATCCAGTGACGTGCTTGATCATCCGCCTCTGATTTGAGAACTCCCTTGATAACTTCAACACCTTGCTTTTTGAGGAACTTTCCACCACCAGATGATTTCTCCCCAGGATCATTGGATGCATAGACAACTCTTGTAATCCCAGCATCTAGAAGCGCATGACTGCAGGGGCCGGTTTTGCCCGTGTGGTTGCATGGCTCGAGGGTGACAACGGCGGTGTAGCCTTCGGGGAATTTAGTTTGGAAACCGTATTTTTCTCTCGCGTTTTCCAAAGCCACCACTTCAGCGTGCGGAGTACCGCTTCCCATGTGCCAGCCTTCGGCAATCACCTGACCCTCGGCGTCTAGAATCACTGCACCAACCTGTGGATTGACTCCGTAGGCGGGACCGTTTAGGGCAAGGTTCAATGCGTGACGCATTGCAGATTCAAAGAGGTGATTAGAAATCATCGCTCGCCCTTTCGTCGTTAACAACGGGGCGAGCGGGCAGCACAAGCTGACCGACTGCTTCTACCATCCGGACTATTACCGTCGGTTCTGGAATTTCACCAAATCAACCGCCTTTGGTTTTTCTGCTGGCTGCAGAGACCAAAGTCGGGTCGCGGACTATCACCGCCGGTTCAGATTTTCACTGACCCCGAAGCACACTTAGAACAATACTCCTTTTTGGCTAGTTATTCCGATATGGAATGAAGCCAAGCGCATTCTGAACGTTTTCTAATGTTTGGTTTGCTGTTTCGCGAGCCTTCTCGGCACCTCGATAGAGCAACTGATCGAGATGATTGGGGTCTGACATCAGCTCATTGGTCTTTTCTCTGATCGGTGAAATCTTGCTGATCACGGCATCTGCAACTGCCTGTTTCAGATCTCCATAACCTTTGCCCTGATATTCGTTCACAATATCGGCAACTGTCCGCTCGCTGACTGCTGAGAATATCCCCAACAGATTTGAAACCCCTGGTTTATTCGCCGGGTCAAAACGAATCTCGCCATCGGTGTCAGTAACCGCTGATTTGATTTTTTTCAATATCACCGAATCTTCATCCAAAAGATTGACAGTTCCCTTGGGTTCAGTGGCGGACTTGCTCATCTTTGCCGTTGGGTTCTGAAGGTCATAGATCTTGGCGGTTTCTTTGAGTATTACCGCTTCTGGCATTTCAAAGACTTTGCCATAGCGGTTATTGAACCGCTCGGCTAGGTTTCTTGTCAGCTCCAAGTGCTGACGCTGATCTTCGCCAACGGGGACTGCTTTTGGTTGATAGAGCAAAATATCTGCTGCTTGCAGGATTGGGTAGGTGAAAAGACCGACTGAGGCGTTATCACTACCACCTTTTTGGCTTTTGTCTTTGAACTGAGTCATTCTGCTTGCCTCGCCAAAACTTGCGATGCAGTTGAGAATCCATGCAAGTTCCGAATGGGCGGGAACATGGGACTGAACAAAAAGCGTCGATTTTTCAACATCCAAACCAGCGGCGATGTATTGAGCTGCAGTTTTGCGAGTGTTTTCAGCCAACAACTTCGGGTCTTGGGAAACGGTTATCGCATGCAGGTCAACGATGACGTAGTGAGCATTATGGGTGTCTTGCATTGCTACCCACTGAGTCAGGGCACCCAAATAGTTTCCAAGATGCAATGATGATGCACTCGGTTGCATGCCCGAAAGCAAATTCGGATTGTTCATTTGCCCACCTATCAGAGGTTGTAATTGGCAACCACCGGCGAGTGGTCGCTCCAACGAGTATCGTAGCTGTCTGCCCTGTGAACCTGATAGTCACTCGCCAGTGCGGCAAGCTTCGGCGTTGCTAGGTGGTAGTCAATTCTCCAGCCGGCGTCGTTATCAAATGCTTGACCTCGGTATGACCACCAGGAATAGGGTCCAGGTGTTTCAGGGTGAGCCTGTCTTCCAACGTCCACCCAGCCTTGGGTTTGCATGAAGCCATCAAAATATGCTCTTTCCTCTGGCAAGAACCCTGAGTTTTTGATGTTTCCCTTCCAGTTTTTTATATCCAGCTCAGTGTGGCCAACGTTTAGATCTCCCACCACCAGCACATAGTCTTTTTTGAAAAGCTCTTGCATCCGAATGGTCATTGCATCCAAAAATTTATACTTCTCCACCTGCTTTGGTGTGTCCGCCTCTCCAGAGTGAACATAGACGCTCACCACTGTGAGTTTCTTACCACCTATTTCAAACTCGGTTTCTAGCCATCTTCCAGCAGAATCAAAATCCTCTGCCCCAAGTGTTGTTGATCGAGAAGCTATTGGAAGTTTTGAAAGGACTGCAACTCCAGCTCTTCCTTTCGCGGAGGCCTCGTCGTGGTCTAGATACCACTGGCCGCTTTCTTCGGCCAACCCTCCAAGTTCAGCAATGATTTTTCTGACATCACTATCGCCAGCCCTAACCTCTTGCAGACAAAGAATGTCAGGGTTTGTATCACTTACCCAATCGGCCATTCCTTTGCGGTGGGCAGCACGGATTCCATTTACGTTTACTGTTGCGATTTTCATTGTCGGCATGTGCTTAAGTCTATGCCGACCTAGAATCTATGTATGGCAGAGCGAGTTTTGGTTGGCGCGGGAGTAGCGAGCGCTGACGATGGGGTAGTAATCGCTAAGGCTCGGGTGAAAATTCCAGGAAGTATCGTTTTGTCCAATCAACCCGGAGAGCGTTACAGCTTGCTGGATGTAAAGGTTGCCATGCAGCAGATGCGTGAGCAGATTGAAATCGAAGCCTTCGGCAGTGCTGGTGAGTCAATCGAGATTTTGCGAGCAATGGCGATGATGCTCAGCGACAAACAACTATTTGAAGAAATCAAAGCACGTATGAGCGAGGGAGCCGATGCGGCAACCGCCATTCGCGGTGGGTTTGGAAAATTTGCAAGAAAGCTAGTCGACTTGGGTGGTCACTTTGCCGAGCGATCCAATGATCTCTTGGGGGTCGCTGAGCGAACTATATCTTTACTCGCAAACGAGCCAGCTGAGGAAGACGACGAAGAGAAAAAGATTTTGATTGCCGAAAGACTATCTCCGGTAGATCTTTCCAACCTCCCAAGCAATGTCTCGGGATTTATCACCGAAGAGGGCGGCATAAGTTCTCATACCGCAGTTATGGCGAGAGCCAATAAGCTTCCTGCGGTAATGGGGGTTGTTGGTGCTGGAGTAATTAGAGACGGTGACACTATTTTGCTTGACGCCACCAGTGGTCAGGTGTTCATAAATCCAAGCCAAGATGAAATAGCAAACTACAAACAAGCCATTGCAACTGAAGTTGATCTGAGTCTCAAGACACCAATACCTCTGTTGGCAAATGTCGGCAGTGCTATTGAGGGTGGCAGTGCTATCAAGGCTGGTGCCGAAGGTGTCGGGCTTTATAGGACAGAGCTATTGTTTTTGGGCAGAAAAGATGCCCCAAGTCTGGAAGAACAGGTCTTTGAGTATTCGAGGCTATTGGCAAGATTCAAGGGCAAGCTGGTAATTGCGAGGTTATTGGACCTTGATTTTGACAAACCGCTTCCTTTTTTGACTCCTGCCGGCGAGGGTGATTATTTCGGTCGAGGAATATCAACACTGATGGCCAATCCAGAGGTATTCAATACGCAACTAGAAGCCTTGGCTAAAGCCAGCAGTTACTACCCGGAGACAGAGTTATGGGTGATGGCCCCGATGGTTACCTCCTACAACGAGGCAAAGCAGTTTATTGAAATGGCTTCTCAATACAACTTCGGAAAATTGGGCGTAATGGTTGAGGTTCCAGAACTTGCCACCCCGCAGGTTCTGCAGGCTTTATTCAATCTGGTGGATTTTGTCTCTATTGGAACAAATGATTTGGCCCAGTATGTTTTGAGAAAACCCAGAAGTAGTTTCCGGTCTCTCAGTGATGCCAAGCACCCAGATGTTATTTCTAGAGTGGCGGCTGTTATTGAAGCTGGCAAACAGGCTGGAAAGCCTGTAAGTATTTGCGGTGAGATCGCAGGGGAGCCAGAGGCTGCAAAATGGTTTATTGACCTGGGTGCATCTTCGCTGAGTGCATCGAGTGCTCTGCTTCCGGCCCTCAGGCAAAAATTAGCGGTTTAGAAACTAACCTCTAGGTTTTCGCCAACCTGAGCAATGCTGATTTTTCCTAGTGCTCTGGGAGCGGGGCCTGCCAAAACTGCCCCGGTTTCAAAGTTGTATCTCGCTCCGTGACAAGGGCACAGAATCTCACCACTGACAACATCTGTTACCGCACACCCAGCGTGGGTGCAACGAGCATCAAAGGCTCTGAATTCGCCGGGGCTGGGTTGGGTGACGAAGACTTCAATGTCACCCGCTTTGAACTTCGTGCCGCCACCAACTTGAACATCGGTTGCTAAACCGACAACCATCGCCGTTGGTTGCTCCATAGGTTGATCGTCAGCGGTCTCGCTGGGATTTGGGCCACTGGTTTCACTTGCTCCAGTCGCACACGCTGCCAGAGTTGCCGCAGCTGCGGTGCCGAGGGCGCTTGTCAGCACAATTCGGCGGGAAAGCACTACGGCCTTCCTCGCAAAATTGCCTGCTTCACCTCGGCAATTGCCTTCGTCACCTCAATGCCTCTTGGGCAGGCCTCGGTGCAGTTAAAAGTCGTCCGGCAACGCCAAACACCTTCTTTATCGTTCAGGATGTCTAATCTGACCTCTGCCTCTTCATCGCGAGAGTCAAAGATGAAGCGGTGCGCGTTAACAATCGCTGCAGGCCCGAAATATTGACCATCTGTCCAGAAAACGGGGCAGGAGGTGGTGCAGGCAGCACACAAAATACACTTCGTCGTATCGTCATAGCGAGCACGATCCTCCGGAGACTGCAAACGCTCCTTCTCAGGCTTGTCGTTTGCCACCAAGAATGGGTTGATGTCGCGGTAGGCCTGGTAGAAGGGGTTCATGTCCACTACCAGGTCTTTCTCAACCGGAAGACCCTTGATTGGCTCGACAGTAATCACGGAGTTAATATCCAGATCCTTGATTAGTGTCTTGCAGGCCAATCGGTTTCTTCCATTGATTCTCACGGCGTCCGAACCACAAACGCCATGAGCGCAGGAGCGGCGGAAGGTTAGTGTTCCATCCTGCTCCCATTTGATTTTGTGTAACGCATCCAAAACCCTGTCGGTTGCATGCATTTCAACTTCGTATTCCTGCCAGCTGGCCTCTTCGCTTCGCTCAGGATCAAACCTGCGAATGCTGAGTTTCACTGTGAAAGAGGGAATTTCAGCGATTTCTTTTACTTCACTCATTAGTACTTACGCTCCATTGGCTGGTAGTTGGTGATAACAACTGGCTTCCAATCAACTCGGATACCACCACCGGTTGTTCCATCTGGGTCACCCTCTCGATACAACATTGAGTGAACCATGAACTTATCGTCGTTACGCTCCAGATAGTCCTCGCGGAAGTGACCACCACGACTCTCACGTCGTTCTCTGGACGCGTAGGCCAAAACCTCTGCCAGGTCCAAAAGGAAACCAAGCTCAACAGCTTCCAGCAGGTCAGTGTTGAAGCGCTGTCCATGATCTTGAATTGAAATGTTTTCGTAGCGTGCGCGAAGCTCGGTGATTTTCTCTAGCGCTTCGTCGAGACTCTCTTCTGTCCTGTAAACCTGAGCGTTGGCATCCATGGTGTCCTGCAGCTCTTTTCTTAGAACAGCAACCTTTTCATCACCGGTTGAGTTTCGGACCTTATCCAAAAGCTCAATGATGCCCGCTTCAGCATTGTCTGGAAGCGGAGGGAGAGTCGCGGTCTTTGCATACTCAACCGCATAGATACCCGCTCGCTTACCAAAGACGTTGATATCCAAAAGTGAGTTGGTTCCCAAGCGGTTAGCTCCGTGAACACTCACACACGCACACTCACCTGCTGCATAAAGCCCAGGAACAACAGTGTCGTTGTCTCGAAGAACTTCAGCTTTGATGTTGGTTGGAATACCACCCATTGCGTAGTGAGCGGTCGGGAAGACAGGAACTGGCTCGGTGTATGGTTCGACACCCAAGTAGGTTCTTGCAAATTCTGTAATGTCTGGAAGCTTGGCGTCAATTACCGCAGGCTCCAGGTGGGTTAGGTCAAGGAATACGTAGTCCTTATTTGGTCCTCCACCACGACCCTCGCGGACCTCGTTTGCCATTGCTCTGGCGACCATGTCTCTAGGAGCAAGGTCCTTAATGGTTGGCGCGTAGCGTTCCATGAAGCGCTCACCGGAGGCGTTTCTTAGAATTCCACCCTCTCCTCGAGCTGCTTCGGATAGCAAAATTCCAAGTCCTGCCAAACCAGTTGGGTGGAACTGGTAAAACTCCATGTCCTCAAGCGGAAGGCCCTTGCGCCAGATGATTCCAATTCCATCACCGGTAAGGGTGTGGGCATTGGAGGTGGTCTTGAAGATCTTTCCAAATCCACCTGTCGCATAGACAATGCTTTTACCGCGAACGATGTGAATCTCGCCGGTTGCCAAATCATAAGCAACTACAGCTGCTGGAACTTCCTGACCGTCAACTTCGGTCATGATCATGTCCAGCACGTAGAACTCATTGAAAAACTCAATGCCAAGCTTTACGCAGGTTTGATACAGCGTCTGCAGAATCATGTGGCCGGTGCGGTCTGCTGCATAGCAGCTTCTTCTTACCGGTGCTTTTCCATGATCACGGGTGTGGCCACCAAAACGTCGCTGGTCGATTTTCCCGTCTGGGGTTCTGTTGAATGGCAACCCCATGTTTTCCAGGTCGATAACAGCCTGCACTGATTCTTTTGCCAAGATTTCAGCTGCATCCTGGTCAACCAGATAGTCGCCACCTTTGACAGTGTCGAAGGTGTGCCACTCCCAGCTGTCCTCCTCAACGTTGGCTAGGGCTGCTGCCATTCCACCCTGAGCTGCACCGGTGTGGCTGCGGGTTGGGAACAGTTTGCTGATAACAGCAGTCTTTGCGTGAGGTCCAGCCTCGATAGCTGCACGCATTCCGGCGCCGCCGGCACCGACGATGACAACATCGAATTCGTGGTGGTGAACTTTAGTCATTTAGTTACTCGCAATCGCTTCACAGAATGAAGGTAGAAGATCGGGACTTGAGGTTGGGGGGCATGGGTCGAAAGTGAATACGACCAGGGTGCCCAGCAGGATTAGTGCTCCGGAAACGCTCCACAGAGTTCCAACCAAAGCGGTTCTAAGTTTTGGTTTCTCTGTGTAGTCGTTGATGACGGTGCGCATGCCAAGGGTTCCGTGGATTAGCGCCAGCCACAGCATTGCTACATCCCACCATTGCCAGAAGGGGTCTGCCCATTTTCCAGCAACGAAGGCGAAGTCAATCTGTTTGATTCCTTCACCGGTGAATAGGTTTACAAATACGTGAGTGAAAATCAGAACAATCAGCAGCGGGCCACTGATGCGCATGTAGAGCCAACCGTATTTCTCCCAGTTGGTTACACGCTGCTTGCGAGGGGAGTTGGGGATTTCAATTTGAACTGACATTTAGAACTCCAAAACTCTCGCTAGGTGGCCGGGGGTGAAGTAAGCGGTGATGCCAACCGCCAAGACCAAAACAATCCAGAACATGATGTTTTGATACTTGGTTCCCTTTGACCAGAAATCAACCAAGATGATGCGAACTCCGTTTAGTCCGTGGAACAGAATTGCTCCGACCAAGCCGAGTTCAGCCAGACCGATAATCGGAGTCTTGTAGGACTCGATGACAACGTTGTAAGCCTCTGGTGAGACCCTCACCAGGGCTGTGTCCAAAATATGAACAAGCAAGAAAAAGAAAATTGCGACACCGCTTATACGGTGAAGAACCCACGACCACATGCCTACTTTGCCGCGATAGAGGGTTCCTGCTGGCACAACCGACATTAAATTTGCCTCCAAGGTTTAGTGAGTTAAGTGTAACTGAGAGAACAAAAAAGTTTTTACCACTAACCAACCTTCGTTACATTCTCGATAGCCTAGGCAAATGAGTAATTCAGCAGAGTTCCACGCAGTGATTCCTGCAGGTGGAATTGGTTCCAGGCTTTGGCCCTTGTCCAGGGCAAGTGCACCCAAGTTTCTGCATGACCTAACTGGTAGCGGACAGACTTTGTTGCAAGACACCTGGGACAGGCTGGTTCCTATCGCTGGCTCAAACATAATGGTTGTCACTGGCGCCAGTCATGCATCTGCAGTAGCGGATCAATTGCCTGATTTACTCCCAGCGAATTTGTTACTGGAACCTTCCCCCAGAGATTCAACAGCGGCAATCGCTTTGGCGGCAGCTGTTTTATATCGTCGCAACCCGGACGTCATCATTGGCTCTTTTGCCGCCGATCATGTGATTCACGAAAATGTAAAGTTTGCTGAGGCGGTCACCGAAGCAATCGAGGTTGCAGCCACCGGACGGGTGGTAACAATTGGAGTTTCACCAACCGAGCCATCAACCGCTTTTGGTTACATCTCCACCTCAAGTTCAATCGAAGGTTCTCAGTCTGCGCTGGATGTTGTTGAATTTATTGAAAAGCCCTCGATTGCAAAGGCGAAGAAGTACTTTTCCAAAAAAGAGTTTTTGTGGAACGCCGGTATGTTCATAGCCCCTGCAAAAGTGCTGCTGGATGTTTTGGCAGAAACCGAGCCAGAACTTGCCAACGATATTCAGAACCTTGCTGACCAGGTAGTGAGCGGCGGATTCGATCAAAAGGGTGTTCAGGTTTGGAACAGGCTGAAAAAGGTTGCAATTGACTACTCAGTTGCGGAACCGGCCGCCAAAAAGGGTTTGGTGGCTTGCGTACCAGCGGAGTTTGAGTGGCACGACGTCGGTGACTTTGCAGCGATTGCTGAGTTGCAGTCGCAAGGTCGAAGCGGAAACCTGGCTGTTTTGGGCCAGGCAAAGGTGCTTAGTGATTCATCCAGTGGGATTTTAGTTAGTGAAAACGACAAGCTGATTGCCTTGATTGGTGTCGAAGACATCATTGTTGTTGACACCCCGGATGCGTTGCTTGTTACAACCAAGCAGCATGCGCAGAGAGTAAAGGGTTTGGTCGACTCACTTCGCGCAACCGGTCAGGACGATGTCCTTTAATTCCAAATCGTTATCAAAACAAAGCTAAGTTTTTGTTTCCAGAGGCTTCACTTTCCCTTTGCTTAGGTAGTCTTTAGCCATCAAATCAATGGCGCTAGAAGCGCCTTTCTAATTTCAGGAGGAAAATCCGTGAGCACAATTTCACGTAAGGCAGTCAAGGGAATCGCCCTTGCAGCCGCATCTGCTCTTGTTCTGGCTGGCTGCGCTGCAGCCCCAGAGGAAGAAGAGACCGCGGACAACTCAGACACCGGATCATCAGAGACCGAAACTGAGACAGAGGTTGAGACCGTCGACTACAAAGCCTGCATGGTAAGTGACGAGGGTGGATTCGATGACGCATCATTCAACGAGGAGGCCTTCAACGGTCTTCAGCGCGCTGAAGATGAGCTAGGAATCGAGACTGCTGCAGTTGAGTCGAACACCGGTGCAACTCTGACCGAGTACTCAAGTGCTATTGAGAGTCTTGTTGGCGAAGGCTGTGACATGGTCTTCGGTGTTGGCTTCGCCCTTGCGACCGCAGTCAGGGATGCAGCAATTGCAAACCCAGACACTGACTTCGCATTGATTGACTCTGCTCTTTCAAATGACGACTTCAGCCCACTAAGCCTTGAAAACGTAAAGCCGATTCAGTATGACACCGCAGAGGCAGCATTCCTTGCTGGCTACCTAGCGGCTGCAACCACTGAGACCGGCACCTTGGCAACTTACGGTGGAATTTTGTTCCCAACCGTAACCATCTTCATGGATGGCTTCAAGCAGGGTGTTGATTACTACAACGAGCAGAACGGAACCAGCGTTGAGGTTTTGGGTGCAACTGATGAGGACCAGGCAAACTGGAGCGCAACCGGAGACTTCTCTGACATCGCAAAGGGTAAGAACCTATCCGAGCAGTTCATCGACCAGGGTGCAGACATCGTTCTTCCAGTAGCTGGCCCAGTAGGTCAGGGAACCGGACAGGCTTCTTTGGACTCAGAGGGTGTATTGCTAATCGGTGTTGACAGCGACTGGTACAACCTAGACGCTCACGCCGAGTACAAGCAGAACATCTTGACCAGCATCGAGAAGAAGATGAGCGATGCTGTGTTCAACGTTATCCAGACTGGCGTTGAGGGCACCTTCGTTGGTGGCGACGAGAACCAGTACGTAGGTAACTTGGCAAATGGCGGTGTTCGCATCAGCCCAGAGCACGAGGTTACTTACCCAGCAGGAATCCAGGCAGAGCTTGACGCTTTGGCTGACCAGATCATCGCAGGTGAGCTGGTTGTAGATTCCCTCTACAAAAACTAGTAATTAGTTTGCACAAAGGGTCGGGGGCTTACGCTCCCGACCCTTTGTATTTAAGTTGTAAGATTTTGGAGCACAACAACTAAAGGACGGCAATGCGGCTGCAACTGAAGCAAATCACCAAAAAATTTGGCGATTTCACCGCTAATGACAAAATCGATTTGATTGCCGATCCCGGCGAGATTCACTGCCTGCTTGGCGAAAATGGTGCCGGCAAATCAACCCTTATGAATGTTCTCTATGGCCTCTATCAAGCCGATGAGGGTGAGATTCTGCTGGACGGTGAGATTCAAAACTTCAGTGGTCCAGGCGATGCGATGGCTGCAGGTATTGGCATGGTTCACCAGCACTTCATGCTGGTTCCTGTCTTTACCGTTGCCGAGAATGTGATTTTGGGCCATGAGCCAACCAAAGCCCTTGGATTTCTGGATTTAGAGGCGGCCCGCGAAAGAGTCCGAGAAGTCAGTAGCAGGTTTGGCTTTGACATTGACCCCGATGCCATCGTCGGTGAGCTTTCAGTTGGAGTTCAGCAAAGGGTGGAGATCATCAAGGCACTTCTCGGGGATGCCAAGGTGTTGATCTTTGACGAGCCCACTGCAGTTTTGACTCCTCAGGAAACTGATGAATTGATGGCGATTATGCGTCAGCTCAAAGAAGAGGGCAAAGCCATTGTCTTTATCACTCACAAACTGCGTGAGGTGAAAGAGGTGGCTGACAAAATAACCGTTATCAGGCTTGGCAAGGTTGTCGGCGAAGCAAGTCCAGAGGACAGTACAGAGCAACTCGCTTCGATGATGGTTGGTAGAGAGGTTGATCTTTCTGTTCACAAAGAACCTGCGAACCTCGGGGATGCCAGTTTCAAAGTCAACAACTTGACTGCGTTCAATTCCGCAGGCAACAAGGTGCTGGATGATGTCAGCTTTGAGATTCAAAAGGGTGAGATTTTTGTGATTGCAGGGGTTCAGGGAAATGGTCAAACAGAGCTTGCCGAGGCAATCTTGGGAATCCAAGAGCGGGTTACAGGATCCATAACCCTTGAAGGCAACGAGCTTTTAGGCAAGTCCGTGAAAAAGGTTTTGGATTCGGGTGTTGGCTTTGTTCCCGAAGACAGAACCGAGGATGGTCTAGTTGCAGATTTCACAATCGCTGAAAACCTGATGCTTGATAGAAGCGACCGGCCTCCCTTTGCAAGAGGCGTTCAGTTGCAACTGAAAAAACTTCACCAGTTTGCAGAAGAGAAGCTCAAACAGTTTGACATTCGAGCGCAGAGCATTTTCAGCAAAGCGAAGCAGTTGTCTGGTGGTAACCAGCAAAAGGTTGTGCTGGCCAGAGAGCTTTCAAGGGACCTGAAGATACTTGTTGCATCGCAGCCAACTAGAGGTTTGGATGTTGGCTCGATTGAGTTTGTTCACGAACAGATTGTTGCTGCGAGAGATAGCGGGATACCAGTGATGATCATTGCAACTGAGTTGGACGAGGCAACACAGTTGGGAGATCGAGTTGCGGTTATGTATAAGGGGAAGATAGTCGGCATAGTCTCACCTGACACCCCTCGTGAGCAGCTTGGAAAGCTGATGGCAGGAGTTACCCAATGAATCAGCAGAAGCTCATACGTGAAATTTTTAGCGGTAACGCAGTAATTCCTATATTTGCGGTTTTGGCAAGTTTCATCTTTGGTGGAATCCTGATTGCTTTTGCAAACGAAGAGGTTCAGGAAGCAAGCGGATATTTCTTTGCTCGACCAATGGATACCATTTCGGCAATCCTCAACAGCGTCTTTGGTGCCTACGACGCTTTGTTTAGAGGTTCGGTGTTCAATTACCAGGCGGCAACACCGCAAGCGATGATCAAGCCAATAACTGAGACCTTGGCCTATGCAACTCCGATCACCCTGGCTGGATTGGGTCTCGCCGTTGGTTTTAGAAGTGGTCTGTTCAACATTGGTGGACAGGGGCAGATAATTTTTGGTGCGATGTTCGCAGCCTACGTCGGCTTGAATTTTGAAGCACCGTTTTTGATTCACATGCCGATGGCTGTAATCGCAGGTTTGATTGGTGGAGCACTCTGGGGAGGACTGGTTGGATTACTAAAGGCAACCACTGGTGCTAACGAGGTAGTGGTCACCATCATGTTTAATTACATCGCGCTGCTGCTTCTAACCTATTTGTTGAAAACACCGGTTTTTCAAGCCCCCAATCAGGTCAACCCAATCTCATCTCCAGTTGCCGAGAGCTCAAGGCTTCCGGGGATTCTGGGGGATGGTTTCCGATTGCACTTCGGTCTAATCATCATGCTGGCAATGGTCTTTGTTGTCTGGTGGCTTCTTTATCGTTCATCGATTGGTTTTCAGTTCAGGGCTTTGGGGTTCAACCCAAATGCTGCAAGGACTGCTGGTGTGAACATCCCACTCACCTATGTTCTGGTGATGGCGGTCAGTGGTGCATTGGCAGGTCTTGCTGGGGCAAGTCAGGTTTTGGGTGCTGATAAGCAGCTGACTGTTGGAATCAGTGCAACTTTTGGAATTGATGCAATCACGGTTGCTCTGCTAGGTAGGAACAATCCCTTTGGAGTTCTAGCTGCTGGAATTCTCTTCGGAGGCTTGCGTGCGGGTGCTGTTTTGATGCAGGCAAACCAGGGAGTCCCTGTTGACATAGTTTTGGTTGTTCAGTCGACAATCGTGCTGTTTATTGCTGCACCACCTTTGGTCAGAGCAATATTTAGGCTTCCCAAGCCAAAGGCGGTGCAGGCATGAAGCAGAGCAAGAAGTCTTCAATAGCACTAGCAATATTGACGTTTTTGTCGGTATTGATTGTTCCGGCGGTCGCCAATGACGAGATTGAAATTCAAGTTGCCACCAAAACTGATTTGTTTCCGATTCCAAACTTGGTCTTTCCGGCTCAGGGCTTTGTCTTATTTTTGACTGTTCTGATGCTGGCAATCTCTATTTGGAGTTTTTATCTAACACTTTCTAAGAACAAAAAGACCCCTCTGGTTTTGATGGTTGTATTTGGTGTCAGTTTCGTCATGAGCGTCCTGGTTTGGTTGTTTGCTGGTGCCACTATGACCATCACGACTTTATTAGCGGGATCTTTGGCGCTCGCGGTGCCGCTGATCTTTGGCTCAATGTCAGGAGCATTGAGTGAGCGGGTTGGAATTATCAACATCGCAATTGAAGGTCAGCTATTGGCCGGCGCCTTTACCTCAGCCGTGGTGGCATCCATAACTGACAGTGTGATTCTGGGAATCATGGCCGCGATGGCGGCTGGAGCCTTGGTAGCGTCATTATTGGCGGTGTTCTCAATCAAGTATTTGGTGGATCAGATTATTACCGGTGTGGTGGTAAATGTTCTGATTATTGGCCTGACTAGTTTTATGTTCTCGACTCTGTTGGCCGACAACATCACCACCCTGAATCAGCCACCAAGGTTTGACAAAATCTCGATACCTGTCTTGGGTCAAATACCAGTTGTGGGCCCAGTGTTATTCAATCAAACACTTATTGTCTATCTGATGTATTTTGCGGTAATCGGAGTATTCCTAGCTTTGTTCAAAACTCGTTGGGGACTGCGTGTCAGGTCTGTTGGGGAGTATCCAAAGGCCAGTGACACGGTTGGAATTAAGGTTTTCAGAACCAGATATATCTCCGTCTTGATAGGTGGTGCTCTAGCCGGTTTGGGTGGAAGCTTTTTCACCCTCGGTCAGGTCGGAGCATTTGGTAAAGAGATGACCAACGGGGCTGGTTATATCGCCTTGGCTGCTCTGATTTTTGGAAGATGGAATCCGCTCTATGCAGCCCTGGCTGCATTGCTTTTTGGCTTTGCTCAGAATTTGCAGTATGCGGTGCAGATCGTTGGTTCTCCACTGCCCAGCGAGTTTTTGCTGATGCTTCCATATGTGCTGACCGTAATCGCCGTTGCCGGTCTGGTTGGTAAGGTGAAAGGCCCGGCAGCAGCTGGTAAGCCATATATAAAGAGTTGATGATGGAAATTAACTGGGAACAACTGAGACTTAGGGCCCAAGAGGCCAGCAAGAACTCGTACTCGCCTTATTCAAACTACCCAGTTGGGGCAGCAGCGATTGTTGATGACGGCCGAGTGATAACTGGTGCGAATGTTGAAAACGCAAGTTACGGGCTGACTTTGTGTGCAGAGTGCTCAATGATTGGCGAGCTTTTCTCCACAGGAGGAGGCAAACTGGTGGCTTTTTGCTGTGTGGACTCTGCGGGGGCGGTGATTATGCCCTGCGGTAGGTGTAGACAACTTTTGAGCGAACATGCGGCAAGTGGAATGATGTTGGAAACAGTCAGTGGGATAAAAAGCATAGAAGAGGTAATTCCTGATGCTTTTGGTCCAAAAGATCTAGAGGAGAGCTGAATTGGCCCTAAGCGCGGTGGAAGTAATAATAAAAAAGCGTGAAAAGGGCGAGCTTTCCAAGACTGAAATTGATTGGCTTATCTCCAATTACACAACTGGTTTTATAAGCGATGAGCAAATGAGCTCCATGGCAATGGCGATTTTACTCAACGGCATGACCCGTGATGAGGTGAAGCATCTAACCCAGGCGATGATTGACTCTGGCGAGCGGATGGATTTCTCTGGTCTGTCGAAGCCAACCGCCGATAAGCATTCAACAGGTGGGGTTGGCGACAAAATAACCCTTCCTCTGGCACCACTGGTGGCAAGCTACGGGGTTGCAGTTCCGCAGCTGAGTGGTCGAGGCCTTGGTCACACTGGAGGGACGCTTGACAAATTAGAAGCAATTCTAGGCTGGCAGGCAAGCCTTTCAAACGAGCAGATATTTTCTCAGCTAGAAAATATCGGAGCGGTGGTTTGTGCTGCCGGTAGTGGCTTGGCACCAGCGGATAAAAAACTCTATGCGCTCAGAGATGTCACGGGAACAGTGGAGGCGATTCCACTAATTGCATCGTCAATTATGAGCAAGAAAATTGCCGAGGGAACGGCGTCTTTGGTTTTGGATGTCAAAGTCGGTAGCGGTGCTTTTATGAAAGACATGGACAGAGCCGAACAACTTGCTGAGACCTTAGTGTCATTGGGTAATGACTCAGGGGTTTCGACCACTGCTTTTTTGACAGATATGTCAACGCCGCTGGGAAGAAAAATAGGGAACGGACTTGAGGTCGAAGAAAGTGTCGAGGTGTTATCCGGGGGAGGACCTGCAGATGTTGTTGAGCTCACGGTAGCTATTGCCAGAGAGATGCTCAGACTGAGTGGAATTGATATAGACCCGCAAGAGAATCTCAACAACGGCAAGGCTATGGATAAGTGGCGTGAGATGATCTCGGCTCAGTCAGGGGATCCAGATGCGCCGATGGCGAAGGCTAAGCACAGTGAGAAGATCTATGCGGATGCCCATGGGTATCTAAACCTCGATGCGCTGAGTGTTGGCATGGCCAGCTGGCGGCTGGGTGCCGGCAGAGAGAAACAGGGTGATCAGGTGCAAGATGCGGCCGGTGTTATATTGAACAAAACTCAGGGGGATAGGGTTTCCAAGGGAGACTTGCTTGGTGAGTTATTCACCGACACAGAATCAAAGATGGAGGGGGCAAAGGTGGATTTTGAGAAGGCGGTTGAAATAGGCCAAGAGGCAAATAGAAAGCCGATTATTTTGAAAGAGTTGCACTAATGGATATCAAATCACTTCCGAAGATTTCGCTTCATGACCACTTAGACGGCGGACTTAGACCACTAACGATTGTGGAGATTGCCAACGAAATCGGCCACACCCTTCCAGAAAATGACGAGCACGGATTGGCAACTTGGTTTTACCAAAGTGCAAACTCAGGCTCCCTTGAGCGATATCTATCAACTTTTGAACACACTCTGGCAGTCATGCAAAAACCTGAACATCTAAGACGCATTGCAACCGAAACCGTTTTGGATTTGCACGAAGATGGAGTTATCTATGCAGAGCTCAGGTGGGCACCGGAGCAACACCAGCATGCTGGGCTTAGCCTTCAAGAGGCAGTCGATGCCGTGCAGGACGGTTTAGAAGAGGGCATGCAACTGGTTGAGGCTATGGGTGGTTTTATTCGTACAGGTCAGATTTTGTGCGCAATGAGACAGGGGACCAGAAGTCTCGAGATTGCGGAACTGGCCGTGGCAAACAGAAACGATGGTGTTGTCGGGTTTGATATAGCAGGGCCAGAAAAGGGCTTTCCAGCCTCATTGCACAAGGTCGCATTCGATTACCTTGCGTCTGAATTGATGCCGGTTACCGTTCACGCTGGCGAAGCCGATGGGCTTACATCTATAAAGGACGCAGTGGTCAGCGGCCGGGCAATACGAATCGGTCACGGGGTGAATCTGATTGAAGATGTGATGTTGACCAGAACTGAGGGCGACACTGACTTGGTGGTTTTGGGTCCAGTCGCTGAGTGGATTCACGATAGGCAGTTTGCCCTAGAAATTGCCCCTAGCTCCAATCTGCAAACTGGCGCAGGGGAATTACTAGGAAGCGGCATAGCAAACCATCCTTTTGATGCTCTATATGACCTTGGATTTCAGGTGACAGTGAATACCGACAACAGGCTGCAGTCTGCAACTACGTTGACTCGTGAGCTAGAAATGCTGAGCGAAACATTTGGCTACGAGTTGGAAGACATCCACCAGTT
>CBFHOK010000016.1:0-24195 GCA_965657575.1 Microbacteriaceae bacterium
ATCTAAATATTGTGTATCTGGATGACCAGTGGTGGGTGATGGCGAAGATGTGGGAGAAGGTTGGTGAGGCCAACTAACCTCCTGAGCACAGAGCATCAGATTTGTTGCATAGGGTAATTTCAGTCGAAAAAGGGTTTGTTCGAATCACTCGACAAGTTCATATCGACTCCAGTGCTTGTATGACATTGATTCACGCTCATAGACCTGTTACTTCTATCTCAATCAGCTAATCTTGGAAGTCCGAGAGAGGGGCTGGCTCTGACCGAACTTAATTTTTCCACCATCCTGAGCGTGATCGAGAAACAAGAGCGCCGTATGCTTCTGGCCTTTTCCTTTCTGAGGGTTATGGCCAATGGTTTGGACATCATCGGTATCGCTGGAGTTGCAATCCTTGCAACTGCGTTTGGAGCATTTGCTAGCGGTGGTGGTCAGGCGGCAGAAATTGAGCTTCCGGTGATTGGGGCATTGAAAATAACCGAATACGAAGCGGTGCTGATTGCCCTAGTTGTAGTGATTGTTTTTTTATCCAAGTCTGGTTTCTCGATTTTATTGAATTTACGAACCTCGCTTTTTGTTGCCCGAATTGAAACAAGGCTTTCAAACCTTTTAGCAAAAGACTTCTTTGAGCTAAAGCAGGAGTCAAGCCCCGACAAAACCTCGGTGTCTGATTTTCAAAACATGGCCATGGGTTCAACCAATGGAATAAAAAACTTCCTGAATGCAAGAATTCTTTTTTATGCAGAGGGGTCTTTGCTAATCAGTCTTTTGATTGTATTCCTGATTGTCAATCCGCTGGCAACAATTGCCCTAACAACATTTATGACAGGTGTCCTGGTGATACTCAATCGACTCATAAACATTCGGCTTAAACGAAACGGACAGGAGTCAATGCTCGGATTCCGAGAAAGTCTTGAATCAGCCAGGGATTTACACGGCATCAAACGAGAAGCTCGGGCTGCGGGGGTAACAGACCTTTGGCTAAAGAAATTCTCGGATGGTCGATCTAAGGCGGCAAATTCAAACGCAATCATCTACACCCTGCAGGGTTTACCCAGATTCGTGATTGAAACATCGTTGATTCTTGGCATCTTTTTGTTCATTGGCGGAGTCGTGGTGTTCTCCGACATCCCCTCCCAAGCTGTCACTATTGGTGTTTTCTTGGCAGGTGGTTTGAGAATCATGGCCTCCATCATTCCTTTTCAGGGAGCAATATCGGCAATGCGAAGCGGAGCAGCAACTGGTCGGTTTGCATTCGATGCCCTGCAGGCAATCCAATCAAGAGCAGAGCCGTCATTTGATGCTGGGGCTCTAAACAAGGAGCATGGTGCAAAGCTAATTTTCAAAAACGTTGGCTTTTCATATGACGCTACCTCTGGTCAAGTCCTTAACGATGTGTCATTTGAGATTGCTCCGAACAGCAAGGTTGCAATCGTTGGTCCATCAGGTGCTGGAAAGTCGACAATTTTCGAGTTAGCAATGGGCTTTTTGGTGCCCGAGCAGGGAGAGGTCTTGTTCGGAAACCAACCAACCAGAGAAGTTCTTTTGACATCGCTCGGTGCTTTTGCCGTTGTCCCCCAAAAGCCGCAGCTTATTTCAGGGACGATACTAGAAAATGTTTCTCTTATAACTGAGGATGAAACCGATATTGAAAGAGTGAGGTCGGTGCTCATCCAATCTGGCCTTGGAAAGCTAACGGCCGAGGAGAATTGGGGTGAGCGTCTACTCACACCTGATTCTGGCGAGCTCTCTGGCGGAGAAATACAGCGACTGAGCCTTGCAAGGGCACTTTATCGAAAACCTAAGATTCTGTTTTTGGATGAGGCGACAAGTGCTTTGGATGCAGAGACCGAATTTGAAATCACGAAGGTTTTGGACGGGCTAAAAAAGGATATGACGGTTGTTCTGATTGCACACCGGCTGTCAACGGTAAAAACTGCAGACAAGATCATCTATGTTGACAAAGGTCGAGTTGTTGCACAGGGAACCTTTGATGAACTGAAAGCTCAAGTAAAGGATTTCGCCAAAGCAATTGAAATCATGGGATTGGAGAACTAGTGGCTCTTTTATGCTCCCGTTCAATACATTGGGCTGACTGAATTCAAACCCATAGAGTCTTGTGCTTGCCACCAGCTTTTCCGAGAAAAACGGACAGCAGCCAAATCTCAGAGTGCTTGGTCCCTAACTGCCGAAAACCAGCTCCTTCGCAAGTCTCGAAAACTTTGTCCAGGCTTCTCTTCTTTCAATGGCTCTTGAGCCGGCAGGGGATAGCAGATTGAGACTCGAGTGATCAATTGAGGCCGTTTCGATTGACAACGAGTTACCTCTGACCGTGTGAGTGGCACCAACACCAAAACCAATGTTATGGATTTGGTTTAAGGTGGGTTTGATTGTCAGTAGTTGTTCAGATCTCAAAAACAAACTGAATGGGATCGCCCAGGAGTCAAGTACCTCCAGCCTCTTCGACATTTTTCGATATTCGTATTTATAAGGAAGGGGGTCGTTCTTTGTTAGTCTCACTAGATCTGCCCTGAGCTTGGCTATCGGCAATTGCGAATACTCGCTCTCCATGAAGCCTTGCCAGGTCTTTTTATTTGTTGCCCAACCCCATGAAGCAAATCTCTTAGCCAAGAAGGCTTGGTTTGTTTTCTTGGGCCCCAAATAATTTCCTGATATTGCCCCCATATCGTCTCGGACGGCTAGTTGATGAAAACCCCAGTTGAAATATTCAATCGTGGTTTTTCCAATTGCGCAGTCATCTTCCAGCACCAGCAGTTTTTGGACTGTTCCGAATGCTTCCGTCACTGAGTTCATTACGTTGTTCCTGAGCCCTTGGTTCTGGGGTGAATAAAGTTTGGAAGCCTTTGGTATTTCCTCTGCAAACAGGTCAAACTTTTTCATGCATGTTTGTACCAGTGAAATATCATCATTCTCTCTTGGCCCATCAAGGGACAGAAAAACGTGAGCCTCTGAAAAATCGGCGAAGGCTCTAAGAGAGCTGAGAGTTTTTTCCAAAACATCTGGTCGATTGAATCCCAGAATCAATATCCCAAAATCTGGTTTGGTTTTGCTCATCACAAAAAAGCCTCTGCGTACTCGGTAGCGATTATTTCGGGTTTCAGTTTCTGGGCCCATTCTTGCGCGAGCAAACCCTTTAGGTGCAGCTCTCGCTTGGTCATATAACTCATGATGTCTTCAAGTTGACCGTTGTCTTGGAAAAGGTAGCCGGTGTTTCCATAATTGGTCATTTCTGGCATTCCTCCAACCTCCCGTGCCAAGGCTGGGAGCCCTTGGCTTGCAGCCTCTGCAACAACAGTTCCTGCGTTTTCGAAAAGAGATGGGACAAGCAACAAATCATTCTCTCTGAGTTTTTGCATCACAGATTGAGAGTCAACGGAGCCCACAAAACTGCCACCTGGAATAGATTTGGCGAGTCTGCTTGAATACCTGCCGATAAGCGTAAGCTCCGTCTTACCTTTGGTCAAAGCACGATTAAGTGCGTCCTGGATATCCCAGATGCCCTTTGTTGGGTCGTCAAGATTTGCTGCCACAATGAGGACTCTCAAATTTCCGGAGGTACTGTCTATACTTCTCGATTGTTCGAAGAATCTTGATTGCAAGGGGTTGAGGATCTTTTTGCAACCCATCTCACTTCCAATTGACGACTTCTGAAATTCTGCCTGCATCCAATTAGTAGGTGCCACATACTTCGGCTGATGCTGCCGTGCGAAATTCAGCTTTCTATCCAGATTTTTTTCCACTAAACTCCTAAACGGTAATCTGACCGCAGGACAACTGCCGCAATTGGATTCAAATCCATTGCAATTACCGTTGTAGTGACAGGCCCCCGTGAAAGGGTTCATATCATCAAGACCCCAGACTAGATTTCCAAGTTGTGGGTTTTGAGCAAGAAAGCCATCGCCTAGCAAGCCATTCATCCAGCGAAAAATGTTCATTTCACTTGCAGGCAATTTGCCGCCCAGCGCCGAGTGCGTATCTCGGCTAATTGACACCAAAGCCTCGAAGTCTTTGGATTTCAAAATGTATTCGTCTGCGGATGCTGAAAGAGTTAGGGAGGGCCTATCAAGAGGAGCTGATCGCAGGTCTGATTTTGAGGCAGTGAGCAAATTCGCCTCTAAACCGATTTTTGAAAAACCATCAACTAGAGTCTTGGACACCTTTCCCGCCCCCCCGGATGACGAGAAGGTTACGACGTTGATGGCCACTGCCAAAGGCTACCAGAGCCGAAAACCCGAAGACAGATTCGACCGACAGTTTCCTACCCGTGTATGAAGACATATCTGGATACTCTGCAGGTATCGACTTAGCTAACGTTTTGAATATATATACGAATTTTGCGGTTGCCTGAGATCAAAGAGGCATCGGCACTGCATAGCTCGAGACTGAGGCGAAACCTTTTTATTTGTTCTCTTTTGTCGGCTCTATGGAGTCGCTCTGGTTTTCAAACGCCAGCTAAGAATGGCGCCCGCTAGAAAAGTGGCAATCTCCACCACAGGGTTTGTGACTCTGAGTATTGGTTTGAGCAAGGGCGATGCGTGCTTGAGTCTCACCATCGAAGCTTCCTTGACTGAGGTCTTTCTCTGGCTAACAGATAGTGAGTCACTATGCCACCTGAAGCTGGCAAGTGGCTTTTGAACATATTTCGCTTTGCCCTGTTTTGACAAAGAGCGAAACAGGTCGAAATCGAATGCGAGTTTGAGTTTGGGGTCCAATCCGTTAGCGGCAACGAATGCCGTTTTCCTGAATAGGCTCCCAGGTTGGGGTGCGAGGAAAGGTCCGAAGATGGAGAGTTTCAAAGCCCATGGGCCACTTATGTTCATCCCAATTGCGCCGCCGTTTGAGTCTATGTAACTGCAAGAGCCGTAGATGAGCGATAACTCTTTGTTCTCTTGAAACATCTTCTCAAGGAAATCCAAAGATGCCGGTTCCAAGATGTCATCGTCACCAATCCAGGTAATCAACTCAATATTTTCTGGAAAAGAGTTGAGTGCGAAACTCAGTTTTGACGCGAGAGAGCCTTCTTTCGGCTCTTCAATTAGCTGATCAAAAAGACTTTCGTAGGGTCCGGAGTTTTCCTTCACGTTTGGCCCCATGAGAATCACGTGAGCGTCCCCCGCTTTAGCAATTGCTTCGAGGGACTGCCCTAGGAAGTCAGGTCTGGTAAACAGAGTGGGGACAACCACACCTATTGTTTTCACATCTAAAGACTATATGGTTGCCGATTGCTTCTAAACTTGGGGACAGAACAGGGAGGGTTTCGGTTGGTCACAAAACCAAACGTGGTGGCAGTGTTGCCGGCATTCAAAAGCGATGAACACATTTTTGATGTGCTTTCCCGTATGCCTGAAATTGTCTCGAAAGTAATAGTTGTTGATGACGCCTGTCCACATCAAACCGGGAAGCTGGTTCAAGACAACATTGAGGACAAGAGAGTAGAAGTCGTATTCAACGATGAAAACCTAGGCGTTGGCGGAGCAGTAATTGTTGGTCTCAAAAAAGCGTTGGAGGGTGAGGCGGAGATCATTTTGAAAATTGATTCCGACGGACAAATGAATCCAGAGGATATTCCGAGGCTGATTCAACCCATAATCAACGCAGAAGCCGACTACGCAAAAGGCAATCGATTCAACTCCTTAGATGATCTGCAAGAGATGCCGAGGTCGCGAGTTTTTGGAAATGCAGTTCTATCTTTGATGAGCAAATTGTCCACAGGTTATTGGAGCATCACCGATCCGACGAATGGGTTTTTTGCCTTCAGTCGAGGCGCATTGGAACAGATTCACTTGGGAAAACTTCGTAAACGTTGGTTTTTCGAAAGCGATATTTTGTTCCGGCTTGCTATCAGTCGTGCTGTTGTCGCAGATGTTCCAATTCGCGCGAAGTACGGCAACGAGAAGAGCAATCTCAAAATTCGCAAAGTTATTTTTGAATTTATAAACCGACACAACATCAACTTCTTAAAGCGAATCTTTTATGTTTACTACCTTCGGGAGTGGTCGGTGGCAAGCTTTGAACTTCCAGCCGGACTAATTCTCACCCTCGGCGGGGTCGTTGCAGGTGTTAATTTTTGGAATCAGGCATCAGCAATCGGTCAAGCAGCAACAGTCGGGCAGGTAATGCTTGCGGTTTTGCCGATAATTCTTGGGTTTCAGTTATTGCTATCGGTACTCAGCCTTGATGTCGCGAATGAGCCAAAGAGGCCTTTGTATGTTCAGAAGTCGAAACGAGTTGGAGAATGAAAAAAGCGCTGATTACTGGTATCACCGGCCAAGACGGAAGCTACCTCGCAGAACTACTGCTAGCCAAGGGCTATGAAGTTCACGGAATCATCAGAAGAGCTTCAACATTCAACACCGAGCGGATTCAGCATCTCTATCAAGATCCGCACGAGAAAAACAGAAAACTTTTCCTGCATTACGGAGATTTGGCTGATGGATCAAGACTTGCGACTCTGCTGGCTGAAATAAGACCAGATGAGGTTTATAACTTGGCGGCCCAAAGTCATGTTCGCGTGAGTTTTGACGAGCCGGTACTTACCGGTGACATCACAGCCTTGGGCTCAACAAGATTGCTTGAGGCAATCATTTCAACTGGGGTGAGGACAAGGTATTACCAAGCATCCAGTTCGGAGATGTTTGGAGCTGAGAAAGCTCCTCAAAACGAATCGACCCCTTTTTATCCTAGATCTCCCTACGGTGCTTCAAAGCTTTACTCGCATTGGATTACAAAAAACTATCGAGAAGCACACGGTTTATTTGCTGTCAGTGGAATCTTGTTCAATCACGAATCTCCCCGGCGCGGTCCTACGTTCGTCACCAGAAAAATTACACGTTCGGTTGCAAGAATTCACGCGGGTCTAGAAAAGGAGCTCTTCTTGGGAAACCTAGATGCCAAGAGAGACTGGGGATATGCACCGGACTACGTTGTTGCTATGTGGAGGATGCTTCAAACCAACGAGCCATTGGACTTAGTTATCGGAACTGGGCAGTCAATGACCGTTCGGGATTTTTTACATCACAGCTTCAAGTCTGTAAATCTAGATTGGCAGGAATACGTGAAATTCGATGAAAGATATCTACGACCAACTGAGGTTGATGACCTGCAGGCTGACCCGGCATTGGCCAAAAAAGTCATCGACTGGGAGCACTCGGTTACCGCTGAGCAACTAGCGCAAGACATGGTCAAGGTTGATATTGAGAACCTCAATGGTTTCAAGCCAGACAAACCAATCGGCAGTCTTTGGCGGGAAGAGACTGCGTGAAAATCTACGTTGCTGGCCACAGGGGTATGGTCGGTTCAGCCATAGCGAGGGCCATCGAGGCAAATGATGAGCACTCCTGGATTGGAGCAACGAGATCAGAACTCGACCTTACGAATCGCCAAAACGTTTTTGATTATCTGTCAAACAACAAACCCGATGCGGTGATAATTGCAGCGGCCAAAGTTGGCGGAATTGTTGCAAATGACTCTTTCCCAGTTGATTTCCTGTCAGAAAACTTGCAGATACAAACAAATCTGATTGATGGCTCACACGAGATCGGAATACAAAAACTCGTGTTTTTGGGTTCAAGCTGTATCTATCCCAAGTTTGCAGAGCAACCAATCAAAGAATCCAGTTTGCTAACAGGAGAGCTCGAACCCACCAACGAGCCCTACGCTCTTGCCAAAATTGCAGGATTAAAACTGATCCAGGCTTACAGAAAACAATATGGCTACAGCTGGATTTCGCTAATGCCGACAAATCTCTATGGCCCGGGTGATAACTATGACCCTGAGAGTTCACATGTTATTCCGGGGATGATTTCTAAGTTTTGTAAGGCTAAGAATGAGGGATTGTCTTCAGTTACTCTTTGGGGCTCAGGAAGTCCGCTGCGGGAGTTTTTGCATGTTGATGATCTAGCGTCTGCAACGTTGTTTGCCTTGGAAAACTATGAAAGTGAAGTTGCCCTAAATGTCGGTTCTGGTGAAGAGGTCTCTATCAAAGAACTAGCTGAGACCATAAAGCAGGAGGTTGGATTCAATGGCGATATACATTGGGACACATCTAAACCCGATGGAACTCCTCGCAAGTTTCTTGATAGCTCCGCACTTGCAAACCTAGGTTGGAAACCCGCTCTAAATCTCAGGGATGGCCTGTCCAAGACAATTAGAGAGCTGCCTTTTGAATGTTGACACCAAATGGATTCAACTAGGGTTTAGAGGGGAATGTTAGGAATCAATAATGGACGCTGTCATTGAAAAACATCCAAACAAAATTGCCGCAGTTATTGGTTTAGTGGTTTTGGGTTTTGTCTATTGGAGACTAATGCCGACACTGCCGACTGTCATGCAGGACGAGCTTGTTTACATGGTTCAAAGTCGTCACACTGACCCTGCAGATTCACGATTTCCCAATTACTTATTCTCTTGGGTTTATAGCAGCACCCTCTGGTTCGGAACAGAGTTTTACAACTACGTGAAGTTTCTAAACTTTGTCTTTCTGGCGGGCTTTGGAACAATCATTTATCTGCTTTCCAGACATATGTTTGGGCTGTGGATTTCGCTTGCTGTTGCCCTAGCAGCGGTGGCCGGTCCAGCGTCTCTTTATGGATCGATTTTCATGCCAGAGGCGATGTATATATTTTTTGCAGGGCTAAGTTTTTATTTGGTGTTGAAGGTGCCGGCATCACCAATAAAGTCATCCTGGCCCTGGCTGCTGGCCGCAGCTCTATCGCTTTCAATTACTTCTTTGGTGAAACCGCATGCGCTTTTCCTCACTGTCGGTTTTCTGTTGTTTTTCTTGCTGTCATCCAAATGGCGGGTGGAGACATTCACTAACAGAATCATTACCGCGGTGATTTTTCTCGGAACAATAATCTCCGGCAAGCTTCTAGGTGGTTTTCTTCTCGCAGGACCTAACGGGGTAACCCTTTTTGGTGGATATGGAAATCTAGAATCCCTCATCCCTAGAATTCTCTCCCTGCTGGGGATCATTCCGGATTCGGGTTCGGATCAGCAGTCAGGTGTTGACTCGTCTGATACTGAACCGACGGCGAGCTTTCTAGAACTAACAATTCAACAGTTCGGACTTCACTTCCTTGCAATTGGTTTTCTGTTAGCTCCAGCATGGTACGTGTTTTTTGGAACCAGATTCTCCGTAAAAAGCTCTATTGCCGAACTTGCACTTTTCACTTTAGGGACGATGATGATTATCATCTCTGCCTTCGGTGCATACGTGACTGTTAGTGGCGATGATCACACCGACAGGGTGTTGTTGAGGTACTACGAATTCCTAATCCCCATCGTTTATTTGGGTGCGTACCAAGTGCTGAGCAAAAAGCATCCCGAGGGCATATTTAAGTTTGTATTTTTTGGTGTGTTTCTCCTGAGTGCGATTGTTATTGCCGCCAATGGAATTGTTGAAATTGAGCTAAAGCTAGCAGATTCCTCTTACTTGCTTGGGATCTTTGACAATCTGGACATGCGCTGGTTCTACACTGTCGCGATTATTGCTGTGTTTTGGTTTATCTTGGGTGCACCCGTCAAACTTGCCCAATACACTGCAGCCATTGTTTCCGTGGCAACACTGGCTGCTGGTTTTTCAGCCCAGCAAAACCAACTTGACATCAACAGTCAGCCAATTGGAACTGATTTTGCTGGGCAATATGTTCGAGATGAGCTGTCCGACATTCCTGGTGACGAGATATTTGTTGTCGGTTCAGATAAACAGTTGGTTGAGGCTGGCATCTTCTGGATGGATAGAGCAGGGGTAGAGTTTGAAATCTTTACGGCAGGGAGTACTTTGCCGGATAGTGAAATCCCTGAGGGTAAGAGGGTAATTGTTCAATTGCTTGGTGTCCGATTGCAAAACCCGGGCGAGGTCGAAGCGTTTGAGGAAGATTGGTTGATATCTCGGCGATGACGTGAGTAGCGAGGCAAAGAATCACCCCTTGCATCTAGCGCCCGCTTTAGCAAAACTACTCTGCTTCTTACGACTTAGGGACCAGTGATTTCAGTTTTTCATAAACGAGATAATCAAGTCTGAAAAACTTCTCCAGCTGTTTCTGGTCGCCCTCTAATTTGCCCGCTATTCCGGCAGCGTTTACTGCTGGTCGCTGTTTTGGTTGAACCATAAACCGCTTGGAAAGGAAAGACTCCAAAGGGCCAGATAGGTCATGGTGCCCAACAAAAACTGGTGGGTTATCGAGTATTTCTGCTACCGAGACCCAAGCCGACAGAGGTTCAGTCATTTGTCCTCCTGAATTCATTGCCAACCATCCCCTAAATCGGACTACCGGGTTCTTGCACGATATCGCTTCGTTTATGTCATTTAGGGTTGGGTAGTTTTTGATCTGCCATCGGATGACACGTTTCTGCATGCGAGTCTTATCATTCTTTTTGTCCCGTGCTATTTGCCGAAAGGAACTATCCAGTCGAGATATCGGATCCCTGATAAGAATAAACCACTCTGCGTTCTGAATATGACAGACCTTGGTGCCGTGATGGTGGAGGGTGATTTCGTCACTCGGTACCTCCATTGCCTCAACAAGTTTGCGTAGAGAGGTGCCTCCTGTTCTTGGCACGTGCATGAAGTGGAGCGAATCTGGACTGGGCTTAGTCTTGAGTAGCCACTTGAATATCTGGGCGCGCAGCCGCCAAAGTCCCACGTTGAGTCTGCCGCCAGTCTCTGGGCCGAGCAGGGTTGAAGCCAAAGCAACAATCCATCTCAGTCCAAATTGAAAAAAGGCGTTTAGGTTTGCAGCCATAGGTGGAAGCCACAAATAGTGTGTGAGGTCTTTGTCGTATCTCTTGTTTTGCAACTTGACCCGATTCAATTTCCGATACAGATGACCCAATCCTAATAGTGGACTCGCATTCATTAGTCGTGAGTTTTTGGACAACTAGTCTGAACTCATTACAGAGGCCAAAGTAAAGGAATGGGCGCCTACAAGCCTGAATGTTCAACCTGCCAACACTTGTTTACAAAAAAAATCATCGAAACTTTTTTTGTTGCAAGGCAGGTTTTCCGCAGATCTTGAGTCGACTTCCTAATTGTTTTTTCGAGTTCGGGACCAGCCTATTCTTCTGAGTCCCCTCACACGTCGTCTTATGAAAATTCTCACGTGCCTGCCCATGATTCGCCAAATGATTACGAAGGGATTTCGGTCCTGCCGCGACAGCAACTTAATTGCTCGGAAAAGACTTCGTATTTGTAGTGATCGATCTACGGTAGTTGCTCGCTGAATTGTGGAAGTGACCTGGCCAGCTGAGAAAAGTGGCGGGTCGCAATACAAAAAGTTTACTTTTTCAACAGCGGCCAATGGCCAGTCCGCTACGAAATTTAGGCCATGGTAGTCCATTTCAGTTGCCATAATTTTAGCTGCTGGTTTGTTCACAAGATATGCATAGGACCCCGAGGGAGGCAAGGAATCAGCAAAAAACCTAACGCCTCCGAAGATTCCTACATGTTTCTTCCTAAAGGGCAGATCATATGAGTGCCTTCCTAGCAGCAGTAAGACCGGGGTCTCCACCTCCATCAGTGATCTAAAGGCCTCAACATTGAAATCCCTGGTTAGAACAGCATCATCCTCGACAACCATCAAGAAACTCTCGGAGGACTTGAGAAGCCATTCGTAGCTTTTGATGTGGGCGATTGCGCAACCAATCTCACCCTTAGACAATTCTGACCTGTTAAACGCAATTGAAAAGTCGTGATTCAGCTGAACATCATCTTGGGCGTTATAAACATGACCACCTGCGGGCTCTTTCACGGAGCCAAGCAAGGAGAGGGATCTAGCAAGTTCTGGGTTTCGGTAATCGCTGTCTAAAGCGATTATGAATATCGGATGCGACTTATTTTCCATGACTGCAACCCAACCCGCCGAGGCCAGCATTGGTTGGCCAGAACTTCTCCACTTTAGACTATCTAACCTTGGGACATTTAGGCCCTACTGATTTTTACCAATTGGCGAATCTCCTTCTGGTAGTTGCAACTTTTTCAGCGCAGCAGTCTCCAAAGGTGTTGCCCGGTCAGGCAACTTTATGTGATCTCCGTTCCCATCGGCTCAAAACTCAGAGAACCAAAGGGTGCACTTCTGTCTAATGAGTAGCATTTGCGGAGACATGAACCATGGCGGGTCTCAAACCTGTCGATTTAGAGGATATCCATGGACGTCCTTTGGCGTTGGATCCTAGATTCCCGCCATCTGAGGCTTCCCAAGGGGACTTAGGCAGAAACACGTTATTCTTATCTCCACGGAGGATGAAGCTCGATGGAAACATCTAACAGACAATCTAAGAAGACGCTAATCATCGTGCCCTGTGGTGGACTGAATGACATCCTGAACCAATTACACAGAGCCTTGAGGGTTGCAAAAAGTATGCGGCTTGTCCCCACAGTGTTTCTGGAGATGAACCAAGACTATGGCGTGGGCTTGGAGGAAATACTCGACTGCAGCTCACTTGGATTGGTTCCACGGTCTGAATTCAAGTCTCAAGAAGACTTTCCGACCCTCGATGAGATTCAATTCTTGTCGAAATCGCAACCGAGGAAGACTCCGATAAAGACTCTCAATGGCGATTTTATTTATTTCGGTAAAGGTGGTGGAATAATTGGGTCAACCAGAATTCTTTCGAAATGTGACCTAAGTCCATCTCTAAAAGAGGAAATGAAACTGGCAGTAAGGAAAACAAACCTGCAGACACCAGCTATTCACCTCAGGTGCTCAGATGTTTCGCCAGAAATCGAAGCGTTGCAAAGAATTGAGAACAGGATAAAAAATGGCACGGTATATTCCGATTGTCGACACCAGGACTATTTCAGAAAGCAACTTGTTGAGGGCTATTCTGCATCCAAACATCAGTCCAGGTCCAGCATCGACCTAGTTTCGCTTTTGCTGATTTCTAGGCACGAATCAGTTGCTCTGGTGCCTTTGAAGAATCTAGAGCGCAATACGGGAATGAAGTTCTCGGGCTTTGGGCTCCTCGCTCTGACCATGCACTTGAAAAAGTTCGGCATCAGGGCATTATTCAACAGCGTGACCCGTCAGACATTGTTGGATATTCTTACACGCGACAAGAGAATGTTTCTTGGGGTCATTCTGGCCAGCGTTCAGAGAGTCTAGTGAAAGATTCAATCTCCAACAACCCAGCTGATTGGCTCCAGGTTTTTCAAATTTGATTATTTTTGCCGCGCAAGTAAAGACCTTTGAGAGTAATGCAACTTCTAGAAACCGCTCCCATCTGGTTGATATCGAACAGGCTGCAGTGACCATAAACCGTATATCATCTAAGCGGAAAACCACAGAATAGAGAAATATTGCTGAAGGCTTATTGGCGTAAGAACCGCAATCGTCTAGACCCAGTACTAGGTCGAATTATTCCTAAATGGGTGATGTATTTAGCCTTGATGGCTGCCTCAAATAAAAATACGTTTTCGGGTCTAGTTCGTAACCGCCTTGCTTTTGATAGAAGCGCACTGATGGTTACTTTGGTGGACAAGCACGCCGCTCGAGATTATGCGAGGCAGAAATCTAAAAGCATCAAACTTCCCACCCTGTATCAACTGGTTGATTCGGCTGATGATCTCGATCCGGAACTGTGGCCGGAGCAATACGTAATCAAGCCGACCTTTGGAAGTGGAGCACTGATTATGGTCTCCGAATCTCAAAAGAGCGGTTTGGAGTATGAGGAAATCGATGTTCCGTTCAGCTGGTCTCGAGGTCGAATTGGGATGAATTGTGGAGATGTGGACGTCGAAGCCATAAGGCAACTTGCGCATCAATGGCTCCTCAGCGACTATGAATATTGGAACCTCAAATACCCAGAGTGGGCCTATGGTCAAGTTCCAAAAAGAATTGTGGTCGAAGAGTTAGTTCAAAACTCGGACGGAAGCCAAGCTACCGAGATGCGTATCTACTGTTTCGGCGGGAGAGCTGAGTTGACTCGGATAACCGATACCCTCGTCAGCCGCAAGGCTTGGTCCTATGACAGACATGGAAACCTAGTCAACATTTGGACCGAGAAAATACCTGAAGTCAATGTTGGTGAAAACCCCATCCCAGCCAATTGGGAGGAGATCATGGTTGTGGCAGAGAGCGTCTCGGCCGGAATTGACTTCATCAGAGTGGATCTTTTTGCAACCGACCATGGGATTTATCTATCTGAGCTAACTCCCTATCCCAATGGCGGCACATTAGATTTTTTTCCTCGTGAGCAGAGCATGAAGATGGCCAAGTTATGGCGACAGGCTCAACAAGCAAGCCAAAAATGACTTCTTTTCACCTCAGCCAAATTTCGTTGGAAGGCCAAAGGGGAAGCTAAACATCAAGACGATCAGCCCGTCGGGCGCCAAGTAATTAGTTAGTAACCAAGATCTTGGAGGCTCCTGCCTAGGAGTTTGGATAGTTTCTGATTGTCAATTTTGAAATGTGAGCGAATCGTGTCCCGTTGCTCTTCGGTGATTTTTACAGACACTCTCACTTTTGGAAGCATTCTCTCGGCATTTGGGGTGAAGGCCTTGACTGAGCCTATGAGCAAACGTCCAAGTTTGGTCGCATTAAGTGCTCGGATTGTGGAGATGATGAAACTTGGAATTCTTTCACCCCTCCAAACGCCTTCGCCAGCTCTCCTAACGTTTAGGCGTGAATTGGTTTGAAAGTTTGTTTTTGAGGACTGGACTCCCAGAAACTCTTGGATTCTTCTCGAATTGACCTCAAGCCCATCCTCGAACAAGAGGACCAGCAGGTTCTTGTCTCCGAGAGTCTCTTGCAGATCTCTTACAATCCCAAAAAATTCCAAAGAACGGTCTTTTCTTATCAAGGCATCTTCTACAAACCGAGGATTTCTATTTCCGTACTCTGCGGCTAGGGAACCAAGATAATCAGCCTGATTCCGCAAACTTAGAATCACTTGTAATCTAACCCCATCATGGAGTTTTTCAGACAAATGCAGCAAAAACTCGTTTATCGGATGTTTTCCATTCCTCGGAACATCCACTTTTGTTCTTTTGTTGACCGGCCACTGGGCGGCCCGGGGGTGCTGGGGACTTTTCCAGGCAGATAAGGCCTCATCTGAAATCAAGATGTGATTCGATCCATCATCCATGGCCTTCTCAACGAAGTCGCGGAGAGACTGATGATACGAATCTCCGTCAGTGAAAAGTGTCCAGGCTCCGAACAACAACTTTTTTAGCGATTGGTCAACTTCGACACCGCCACCTTTGCCTCGATAGCTAATTCCACTAAGGGTGGGAAAGAGTGTTTCCTGCATAGTCGTAGTTGCGGTCTTGGGAAGACCAATATGTAAAGTTAGAATCATTTTGCCCTCGAGGCAAAAGGCTACTTCATAAAAGTTGGGTATGAGTAGAGAGGCCGAGGAAACTGCTCTGCATTGATTCAGGTAGCGCCCAAGAGTATCTTCAAATCGTCTTGATGGGGGTCAAACTGGGTGATTTGTTGACGTAGGCTGGAGGAACGCACAAAGCTTTGACCCCGAGCAAGTTCTCTGCGGGTCAATCTTTGTGCTTTGCACGGCCACTAGCAGTTATCAACACTTAGAACAAAGGGAAGGGTGACGTGATTAGGATTCCTGAAAATATTATTTATGACTCAGTAGGCTCTGATGCTGTCGTGATTAATCTGGTGACAGGGGCTTACTACGCTCTAACAGAGGCGGGTAAGGAGTGTTGGGATCAGGTTGCTTCTGGAGCTCAAGTCTCAAAACAGGACGTGTTGAAAGTTCTTGTTGATGAAGGTCTAATTGAAACGAGTGAAGCGGGACAGTCCCCAGGGACAAACGCAGACAAAAACATGGCATTTGAGCGATTCACTGACCTCGAAGAAATGCTTACGGCTGATCCAGTTCACGATGTTGACGAGCGTGGATGGCCCAGAACGAAGTAGACAGGCAGCTGGAGGAAATTCTCCAATCGCTCCCGCAACCTGAAAAAGGTGCAGGTGCCTTCTTATTTGGAGAGAGCAGCTACGATTTAAGCTCCAATAAGGACCAAGGGATAGAAGGTTTTTCTAGAACATTCGCTCATCTCGAGATCAACGGCAGTTCTAGTCAGGAAATACGTTTTCTAATGCTAGAAAAAACGCCCCGCCTGCCCAGAGAGATAAAGGTCGGATACGAGTCGGCATCGTTTTCAGCATCAATGGATTTTCACAGTCAAACAGTAATAATTTCTGACTGGAACAATCGAGTAACATACTTTCTTTCGACAAATAACCCCTTCGACTTTGGAAGGCCAGATTTAGCCCGAGCTTCCGCCCAAGCCCTTTTCGATAGTGATTATTTTGCAATTCACGGAGGTCTCATTGCCTGGGAAGAGGATTCAGGAGTACTTATTACGGCGAAAGGCGGTTCAGGAAAATCGAGCACGGTGACGGCATGTGTAAGAAACGGTTCAATGACAGCCGGTGACGATTTCCTGATGGCGCGGTTCACCAACGAAACTACTGTTCGTGGTTATTCGCTATTCAGCTCGGTCAGGCTCGCTACAGAAAGCCCAGAACATTCTCTGATGAAAAAAAATCCCGTGACTAGCCATGACGGCAAAGACACCTTTGACCTGAAAGATTTGTCCGCAAAAGCTGTGGTAGGAAGCATAGGAATCAAATCTCTGGTCGTTCCTAAGGTTTCGAACACTACATCTCTTCGAGAAATATCGAAGCGAAGTGCGTTGCTCGCAATCGCCCCGAGCTCAATTGGACTTTCGACAAACAAACAAAGATCGATGGGTCTTATTGCGAAAATGGTCGAACAGACTCCTTGCTACGAGCTTCTCCTCGGTCCAGATGGAGACGAAAACGCACGTCAACTAAAGCTCCTAGGCGAAAAATGAGAATTGTTCAATGGTGTTCACCGTTTTTCCCATTACAAGGCGGCCGCGAACAGTTGGCAGACACCCTGACAAGAGAGCTCATCGCAGCTGGTCATGACGTCATCGTGTTTACCGACACTCAGAGTGAGGTGGACTTACAGCTTCAGTACCCTGTAATTCGATTGACCCCCTCGCGACCAGGCGAGGCTCTTGAGGCGGTCGAACGATTTGATCCAGACCTCATACATCTGCACAACTACACAAATAATTCAACGGTCTTGATTGACAAGTTTCAGCGAAGTTTGCCCGTGGTAGCCACATTCCACAATGAACACATCTCCAGCTCACACCCAATGGCTCAGCACAGGTACGAATGGATTAATGCCAAAGTGAGCTCAGTCGTGGCGGTTTCTGACTTTGTCAAAAAGTCAATCGAGGACTCGGAGGATTTTCAAGACCTTGAAGTTATGCGAATTTGGAACGGGTCTTCCTATGCGCCGACTCGATCTTCCCTTGAAGGGCCAATTATGTTTGCTGGAAGGCTGGCTTCTGAAAAAGGTGTTGGATTACTTTTACTTTCAATGATGCAAGTGTTGGAAGTCCATCCAAAAGCAAAACTTCTTGTTCTCGGAGAGGGTGCCTATAGAAAACCTCTCGAGACTTTGGCTAATAGGTTGGGAATTGCGGAATCTGTAAAGTTCTTGGGGTGGAAAAGTCAATCTGAACTCGCTCAACTGTTATCTACAGCGCGGGCAATGATTGTTCCTTCCGCTTGGCGGGAACCCTTTGGGTTAGTTGCAATTGAAGCCATGCTGCACTCTGTTCCGGTCATCGCCTCAGATGTCGGAGGGCTTCGGGAGATAGTGCGGCACGAGGAAACCGGCTTGCTTTTTCAGCCCGGAGATAATTATGAACTGGCCGTGGCAATCTCCTCTGTTTTGGGAGACAGGACTCGAGCGCAATCTATGGGCTCCCTCGGAAGAGAGAGGGCTGAGAAGTATTTCACATCGAAGCGAATGACCGAGCAGTATGAGGATCTTTACAGAAAGGTGACAAGCTTTGAAAAGTGACATCTGCGTTGTCATTCCAACTCTGAACAGGGCGGGCATGCTTGTTGAGGCGGTGGAGAGTGTTCTAAAACAGACCTTGCCTCCAGACGAGATCATTGTGGTCGACAATGGCTCCACTGATGAGACCATAACCCTATCCTTTGACTCTAGAGTCCAATTACTAACAGAGAGCAGGTTGGGGGCAGGCCATGCGAGGGGTAAGGGGCTAGAAAAGAGTCGATCGCGTTTCATTCTTTTTCTAGACTCGGATGACATATTGGAGCAGAACGGTTTGGAGATTCTTCATCGTGAGATTAGTTCTAAAGAGGCTCTTTTTTGTTTCGGAGCAATGAATAACTTCGGAAGCGCACCCGGAGAGAGTGTTCCAGAAAAAAGAGTGCATTACCCGATAGCCTCAAACACGCTCATAGCCAGAGCGAGCTTTGAACAAGTAGGGCCGTTCGATGGAGACAATTACTCTTTCCCAAAGTGGATTTTTGAGGCGAGGCGACTTGGTGTTGCCGAGACACATGTTACTGATGTGGTCTCAAAGAGAAGGATTCACCAAGACAACCTGAGCCGCTCGGAGGAGTCTAAACAGTTCTACATCAACCTGGTGAGGAGTCGTCTTGAAAATAAGTAATGACGAAGTACTGATTCTTAGGGCTTGTTTGGCCACTGAAGATCATTTTGAATCTTCTTTTCGATCCTGGGAGCGCGTCGCAGATTTAGATCAGACAAACTATGGAGCGGTGAGACTTTTGCCGATGATTTCCCACAGATTGGAACAGCACGGTATTCAGTCACCGATAGCCCCGAAGTTGCGCGGCATACGACGCTTCTTTTGGGCAAAACAGCAAGTCCAAAAACGTGCCATTAAGTCATCGGTTTTAGACGTATTTGAAGGTGATGAAGTTTTTGCCTTAAAGGGTTTAGCGTTGGCCGAGATAGCATACGAACACGAAGAGTTGAGGCCTTTCGACGACATTGATTTACTAGTTGGGAGAGATACCTACCTGGATGCTCCCAGAGGTTTATTGAAGCGCGGTTGGCTCTATTCATCCTCAACCGTTGAACGCAGTACTCTCTATCTCCATCATGCTAAGCAATTCAAATTGGGGGGTGTTGAGCTTGATCTTCACTGGACAGCAATCCCTTTCTCCACAGACCCCGAGTTTGATGACAGGCTGATGGCGAGTGCCAACCGCACCGTAAGTTGGGCGCCAAATATCAAGATTCCTTCGGCGACATACTGTCTAATTCATTCAATCGTGCATGGCAATCAACCGAACGATGTCTCTCCCGTTAGATGGGTTTTGGATGCTTACCAGTTGATTCAAAGTGGGGGTGTTGAATGGGACTTGTTTGAGAGTGAGGTCCTAAGCCTAGGCCTGAAGCCGATAATCAACCACTCGTCAGCTTTGCTAAATGAGGCAATTGGAAAAGAGGTTATTCCCAGGATTTCGGGTTCGAAGCGAGGGTCCCCCGGGGTAGTTGGAGCGATCAGTCAGAAGTCCTATTTTTCCAGGAGGCTTTGGCTAGGAAGGACGCTCAGGATTTTTGGTTCGCATATCCCTGTTGTGAAAAGTGCCCTTTACAAAGAGAAAGACTTGAGTCGGCCAAAATTATTGTTTGTCTGGTTTAGAGAGAATCTTTCAGAGGCTCTGTTTGTCTTCAGGCGGTTTGGACTCATCAGAGCGGTTTCTGGAACTTGGAGTAAACGATAATGAAAGAGTTAAGTGTCAAATAAGTTGACAGTAATCCCTGTTATTTATTTGGCAATCACAGTGGTTTTCTGCACGCCCGACTTGATACTTTCACAATCCCAGCTCGCGTTGAGCGTTTCTTCGAAGACGGGTAAGAGTTCCACTCGGAGATTATTTTCGGCCCGAGGCGGGCTAGGTGTTGCAACGTCGGTTGGCGCCGAAGACCATTGAGTTAGGTGTTCCATTTGCAGACCTCAAGATGCATGTAATCTAGAATTTTCTGCGAAGTCGAGTTTTGAGCCTGTAGACATTCCTGGCAGTGAGGTTCAAGAAGTGATGGATCTCTAGTTTTAAAATTTCCTTGTATGTCAGCGATTTCGGTCCCCTCGGACTGACCCCGTGCCGAGTACAGAGTTTTCCCAAGTAGGAAGTTTCAGGCGGTATTAGATTTGCCATATCGATTTGTGACCTTCTAAAGAACTCATTCCAAAGGTGCACCGAAAGTGAAGCCTTCACTCTATCTTCTACGATACTCAAGTGCCTGGGCAACATTAAGCTCCTATAGCTCGGGGGAGGAACTGCATAGAAACTGCTCTCTTCATGGGTTGCCTCTAACCTTTTCTCGGCCAAGTAGTTAGAGAGCAGTCTCGGTCCGGTTACGCCCCACATGAGGTCTCGCCATCCGTTTCCGGCCTTCTCAAGAGTTTCAAAAGCACGGTCAAAAAGTTCATTCCCTAAATAATGGTCCTTCCCGAAGCCCAAAACTGCATTGTTGATAACCGTCGGGGACTGAAGGCCAAAAACTCGACCTCGAGTCGGGAACTTACGACTGAGGCAAACCACATCGAGGTCCACCCAAACAGTTTCCATTCTCGATAAAAGCTTGTACCTAAATAGATTTGCGCAAATTGACGGATGAGAAATGTACGGTGAAATTACTCTAAATGGGAGAACTAATTCCGCATTTTCTAAATTCACTCCAAGGGGCACTCCCCTTGGCGCTGCGCCGTAGAAATACAAATCATACGAAAAGCCATGATCCAAAAACGACTTTATGGACAACTGTTCTACCCATGAGAGTTCAGGTCCGAGCCAAAACGAAGCCACTTTTCGTGCGTCGCTCATAAACTTTCCCTTCAAAGAGTAGGATTCCGGGACACTGCCTGCCTTGGTCCAATTACTCGTGACACACCCAAGTATCAGCTCTATTCTCTCACGCTTGAGTATCCTGCCATTAGTAACTTTCGTTAGTTTTCTTATGAATCTTTGAGGGCAATCCGAATTACAAACAAGCGCAAACCGCTTTGTCTCTGATTTGACGAGTGACTGACCCTGCCTAGTTATGAGTAAAAGAATTGGAACATTTAGAAACCAGATGCGTCTTGAGGTTTTTCGCCAAGAAGCCCACGCCCACTAACTCAGCGCGATCAGCTCCTCGTAGCCTTCATTCCAGTGATCTTCATCACCGTCAGGGAGAATCAGCACTCTTTCTGGGTTCAGCGCCGTGACAGCACCAACATCGTGGCTGACTAGAACTACTGCACCGGTAAACGTTGCTAGTGTTCTCAGGATCTCTTCACGGCTTGCTGGGTCTAGGTTGTTGGTTGGCTCATCGAGCAGCAACACGTTTGCTCCTGAAACCACCAGTGTTGCCAAAGCCAATCTTGTTGACATCCAATGTCTCGTGCTCTTGGGCGAAGCCACAAGTGCCTTGAACGCTGAGGCCGAATCAGAGATTACAAAAGGAATAAATGAACTAAGAAAAGAGACGAACATAAGCTTCATCGCTCAAAGACTGTCGATGGCTGTAAATTGCGATTAGATAATTAATTCAGACAAGGAGAGTGATTATCGCCCAGAGAAGCTTGGGTGAACCTAAGGCTGAGGATGCCGTCTTAGCCAAAGCCATTGAGGCCAGCTCTTTCGAACTTGCCTCTCACGCTTCCAAGCCGAAAAGGGCTGTTGGTCATCTGGGTTTCTTGAATCGATGCTTGAAGTGTCTCTATTCCCTTTCTAGGGGATACATTCCTCTCAGCGGTTATATCTAACTTTCCAGAGTTCTTCATCATCAACCCTGATTCGGATTCTGTTGATGTCTTCTAAATCAATGGTTCTTACGATGTAGCGACCAAACTCATTGAATACCTGCGTTTGATCATTTTCATCATTCAGTGTCTTGGCAAAGATGCTGTCGTAAGAACCACTTCCGCCGGTCTGCTGAAGGATTCTGTATTTCTGACCAACTTCAGGACATTTGATATAGGCCTTGGCTTCAGTATCAGAAATACGTTGAGTCCACCATGAAGGCTCAACACCATCACAGGCTACGTTTGCAGCAGCAAAATTTTCTGATGCGGCCGTGACTAAAAAGCCATCCAGATACGTGAGCCTACCAATACTTGATTGAACCAATAGGTCATAGGTTCCCGGTGTTAGTCCGTCAGGAAAGATCATTACGAAGTGATCATCAGCTGTTGAAACTACCGTTCCTTCTTTACCGTCTATGAAAACCTTGGTAACGCCGGAAAGCCTGTCTCCATCAACGCGGACTGTTTGACCACCAAAGGTTTGATAAGGAGCTGCGATGTTGTCTTCACCAATGTCGGTGATGATTGGTCCTGAATAGGGGGTTGGAGAGTCTGTTTCCCATTCTGCATAAAGCACTGTGTCTCGCCCGGGTGTGTATGAATCACCTGAAATTAGCGTGGTTCCAGTGCCATCGGCCCTTGTGTTCCAGCCGACAAAATCGAATCCCGTCCTTGTTGGGTTTCCTGAGGCAATACTTTGGGTTCCTGTGCCATTGGTGCTTGTGGGTGTAATTCCTTGTCCTCCGTTTAGGGAGTAAGAAATTTCGTACGAAACTGCTGTGATCGTTACTGGCTCGCCTTCGAGACTGCCCCCGCCATCATAATCCCAAGATTCTCCAACGCTGAAGTCAAAATCAAAGTTTGCGCCACCATTCCCGGCAGTCAGGGCTCCCATGACTAAATCAATCGAAGAAATCGCGTCGTAGGTCACTGTTACTCGGCTGAGTGTGTAGGGATCATCGGGGGACTGAAAGAAACCTTCTGAGAAAGGGTCAGTATCTGTACTCGTGCCGTCAGCCTGGAATCTATATTTGCCACCCGTGAGGTCGTTGGGGGTAATGATGGTGGTTTCAATTAGAGTACCCTCGTCATCAACCGGCATGGACAGGGTGTAGGAGCTGAAGCCCTGGAAATCAACGAACTGATGAGAGTCAACGTCATAGACGTTAATGGTCACATTCTCCAAAGTGACGGGCCTCCCAGTGCTACCGTTTTGAAACTCCACGGTCACGGTAGCAGAAGATTCTGTCGCCCCAGCTGTGCATGTCGAGTCAGCGTTGGTCTCAACAGAGAGGAATCTATCTACGCCTTGGTCATCTAGCTCCTCGAGTTTACCGTCACAGGTACTCAAGTCTCCGATGCTGTCGCTGTTCATGTTAACCCCAGCAGTGTAGGTAACCAGAGCATCAACTGACTGGCCTCCGACTGTCACCACATCCTCGTACAGTGCGAAGTCACCCACAGATGCTTCCGACAATATATCTCTATCGGTGGGGCTATCGAATTTTGATTCGTCTTTGACTTTATCCTTGGAAAAACTCAATTGATTGTCTATCACTGTGTCCAGATCCAAAGCCAAGGCAGTCCCAGATGGGATCAGCATGGCGGTCAATAACGCGAGAGGTGCTGTAAGGGCAAGAAATTTTGTCTGATTCATGATTTCCTTCTTTACTCAGGACAGAGCATATAGCATTCTCTAATTCCAAACGGTCATAAGATTCGGAAAACCGAACATCCCTTGCGACTAATGAAATCCTCGAACCTCAGCAACCTCTGGGTTTTGAATCAAGTGTGAGATTTAGTAACTAGCCTGCTCTGGGGCTGGGTTGTTATTCCTAACCTTCCAGAGTTCAACATCATCGACCCTGATTCGGATTCTGTTGATGTATTCTGATCCTATGGTCCTTACTAAGTAACGACCAACTCATTGAATACCTGAGTGATGTAATTTTCATGTGTCGAGGTCTTAGCCAATAGCCAATGGGTTCGACACTTTCGCCTCCCCAATGCCATCTGCGAGAACCTCCTTAACTTTTTACACATTGAATCCAACAAATACTTCTTTCCAAGCGCATAGATGCATCCCGTGTTTCGTTCCACAAAGTGATTTTGTAAAATGGTCATAGAGTTTCTCTATGGCAGATTACTCACAGGTCTCAATTCAAGACCCAAAAGTCATCCAATTGCTCGATAACTACTTCGACGTCATGCACCACCAGGACATGGATTTATTTGATCAGGTCTTTCATAAAAACTGCACCTTGTATTCAGCTCAGGGTGGCGAACTGTCTCTACGTCCCTACGAGGTTTATAGAGAGCAGGTTCTCAACCGCGACTCTCCTGCAGCACTGGGAAACAAAAGAGATGACAAAGTAATACTTTTTGACCAGATTTCAGAGACCTTGGCTGTTGTCAAACCCCAGCTAGAGATGTTTGGTGGGGTGATGCAGGATTATCTAAATATTGTGTATCTGGATGACCAGTGGTGGGTGATGGCGAAGATGTGGGAGAAGGTTGGTGAGGCCAACTAA
>CBFHOK010000017.1:0-16227 GCA_965657575.1 Microbacteriaceae bacterium
AGAGACCTGAGGATCCTAGTAAGTGCACTTCGCATGAGTGCATCACTTGAGCGCATGGGTGGTCTTGCCGGTCACATCGCAGCAATCGCTAGATTCCGCTACCCAGGAAGCGCTATCCCAGATGTTGTTCGTCCGGTATTTGAAAAAATGAGCGAACTAGATGTTTCTCTGGGAGAGCGTTGCGTGGAGCTTCTCAAAAACACAAGCCTTGATGAGGCGGCCCTAATTGATGAGGCCGATGACGAAGTTGACAAACTTCACAAGCAGGTTTTTGACATTGTTTTGGCTGATGACTGGAAGGAAAACGCCATGTTCACAGTCGATGTCACCCTAGCCAGTCGCTACTTCGAGCGTTTTGCTGACCACGTGGTCGACATCTCAGACAAGGTTCGCTACCTAAACACAGGTGACTGGACCGAAAACTAAGCCTTCCCCTGGTTAGCAACACTGGCAGCCCCAGCTGCAGCGGCCTCAGGGTCTAAATACTTTCCTGGCCCTAAGGGCTTGAAGTTCTCATCTAATTCATAGTGAAGCGGAATTCCGGTTGGGATATTCAACTCTGCAATCTCATCATCACTGATCCCATCCAGGTGCTTCACCAGCGCTCTCAGTGAATTGCCGTGAGCAGTAATCAAAACTGATCCTCTGCTTGCAAGCTCTGGCTGAATGGTTTGCTCCCAATAGGGAAGCATGCGATCCAAAACATCTTTAAGGCATTCTGTCTTTGGGACCTCAATACCTTCATACCTAACATCAGCTGACTGATCGAATTCACTGCCAGCTTCGATCTCGGGAGGTGGGACATCAAAGCTTCTTCTCCAGGTTTGGAATTTCTCAGCACCAAATTCTTCAAGGGTCTGTGCTTTGTCTTTACCCTGCAGCGCTCCATAATGACGCTCGTTTAGTCGCCAATCACGAATTACATCCAGCCAGCTAAGGTCAGCCTCGGCTAGAGCAATCTCAGCGGTGTGGATGGCTCGCTTGAGTCTTGATGTGAACAGTAGTTTCGGCTCCAAGCCCGATTCTTTCAAAAGCTCACCAGCTCTTTTCGCCTCTGCTCTACCCTGGTCGGTAAGTCCAACGTCAACCCAACCGGTAAAAAGATTTTTCTGATTCCACTCGCTGTTTCCGTGGCGTAAAAGTATTAGCTGATAAGTCATGCCAATAGTTTAGGGCTTATTGCTTAGCCTAAGTTTTGGCATCTTCGGAACATCGCTAACTGACCCAGCAGACTGCGGGACAAGGATTTCTTGGGTTGCCCCCAGACCATTTTCAAATCTCAACTCAGCCAATGGATCAACATTGCGCTTGATCATTGCAAGCGCAATCGGTCCTGCTTCATAGTGGTTTCCGACAGCGGTGATTTTTCCAACAGAGCGCTCACCAACAAATAACTCATCGCCAATCTCTGGCAGGTCTGTTCCGTCCTCCAAGTAGAGCATGGTCAGTCTTCTGGGCGGATGTCCAAGCTTATGCACTTTCGCAACCGCCTCCTGGCCTCGGTAGCAACCCTTCTGCAGGTGAACTGCAGAGGTTAGTAAATCAAGCTCATGCGGAAGTGTTTTTTCATCAACTTCGGTTTCTGAAGCTCTTCCAGCAAAAATCCGCAGCGGTTCGATTGATTGATAATCAATTAGATCTTTCGGCTCGGTTTCAAACAGATTCAAAAACAGCGGGTGGGAAATGTTTCTGGTTCCATAGCGGTAGCCACCAATACGAATCTCTGGCCAAGAATCTTTCCAGTAAAGATCACTGATTGGTTTTTCATAACTGGCAACCACCGAAAACGGATGTTTATTCACCTCGACTATTTTTCTAAAGCGCATCTTCAATAAATACTCATGCAGCTCATCCAAAACCGTCTCATGAGTAATCAGTAGTAGTGAGTCTTCAGAAACAATGATTCGAATAATCTGCTGGATCCTTCCTTGGGCATCCAGAGACAACGTCTCCACCGATTCGCCTGCAGTCAACTCATCCAGTTTTTGACTGAACAGACTGTTTAGCCAAGTCAGCCTGTCATCACCTGAGACTTTGATCACTGCAAAAGGTGTTTCTGCATAGACCTCCCCCTGGACAAACATTCGTTGTCTAACCAGTGGATTGTCGTTCATGAGTCTCTTTCTAACCTTGCTGATGCGTGTGAGGAGAGTGGATTACCAAGGGCTGCAATATCCCATGCCCATAGCAAAGCTCCGTCTACCAAGCCAAACATGCGCTGTCCGGCTGTGTATTCCTTGGCGTGTGGGGATCTCAAAACTGCATCGGTTGCCAACTGCACCCGACCGCCTTTGATGTTCCCAAAATAAAGCTCACTGATACCACTGGGCTGCAAAATAGCCGCCTCGATATCGAAACCGTCATCGCTGTTTCGATAGCGTTCTAGATCCTCATGGGTCTTCGCATCCCGCTCACCGGTTGCTGGCAGTAGACCAGGTCCGGGATCTCCCGCTTGCGCATCACGGGCTAGACGCCAATAACCAATTTCGCTTGGAAGAACTAATTCTTTGTTGAAAGCCTGAACGGTTGATTCGTATTTCAGATAGTTATCACCGTTATGAGTGAAGCTAATTGTTTGAGAAAACTCGGTTTCTACTTGGGTATCACCATTTGCGTAACTGATTACACCGCTTCCGCGCCAAGAACCAACCAAAAAAGCAAATGGGGTGAGCTCCAGTGGTAGATCGGTTGGTAGTTGAAAAACCAACTACTTCTGACCCTTATAGAGCTTATAAATAACCAATCCACTGACCCCGGCAATTGCAAGTGATGCCAAGACCAACAGACCTAAAAAGAAAATTTCTAGAGCTAAAAGCATGTCTCCATCCTAGACCAGCAGCGTAAATACCGTCGCGATAACAATGATTCCAAGTGATCCGGTTGCAACATAAACCATCTGCCTGACCGTTTCGCTGGGTCTAGCAACCACTAGGTGCTGCAAAGAAACCAAGGCAAGCGACCCTCCCGCCAGCATTCCGAAGATTGGAAAGCGATCAGCTGCAGGAATGGTCAGGGTGGCAAAGATTGCCAAAATCGACACCAAAACCCAGATGCTGATAATTGGTGCCCAATGTCTAATCACAGTGCTCAATCTATCGAATATTCCCCAGAATGGCTCCAGACAGCTATTCTTGGGGGAAGAAAGTGGCGGTTATGGCAAGAATCATCGTTTTATCAAACGACAGCGTTGAGCCACCGCTGCCCGCTCTGGGGCTGATGAGCCACAGTATTAGCTATCTTCCAGCAGAAGCTGCAGCTTTGGTAAACGCACCAAGCCATGACCTGACACTTCTGGATGGTCGTTCAAACCTGACCGAAATAAAGTCTCTAGCTCAGCTATTGCACAGCGCCGGCCGATCGAGACCACTGCTACTGGTTTGTGGTGAGGGAATGCTGACAACCCTGAACCCAGATTGGCATGTTGATGACTTTGTTTTGACAACTGCGGGTCCTGCCGAAATCGAGGCCAGAATTCGTTTGGCTTTAGAAAAAAGCCGCTCGAACAAAGAAATGCCAACAGGCTTGCATATCGATGAGGCAAGCTATAGTGCAAAAATAAACGGCCGAAGCCTGGATCTAACATTCAAAGAATTTGAACTCCTTCGCTACCTCGCTGACCACTCAGGTCAAGTGCTAACCCGTGAGCAGCTTCTCAGTGAAGTTTGGGGTTATGACTATTTCGGAGGAACCAGAACGGTAGATGTTCATATCCGAAGACTCAGAGCAAAACTAGGTGAGATGGAATCTCTAATCACGACTGTAAGAAACGTTGGCTACATGCTCACCAAAGAATCTAGAGCAAAAAGTGAAGCTAATTCAAACACTGAGTAAAGAACAAAAACTCAGTATTACCTTTTAGTCCGTTTATGCCATGCTTAAGCCTGTGAACTCTGAAATCCCTCTACCCGATAACCGCTTCAGCGAGCGAGAGCTGAGCTGGCTGGATTTCAACCAACGAGTTTTAGAACTGGCAGAAGACGAATCGATTCCGCTACTCGAGCGCGTTCACTACCTCTCGATCTTTGCCTCCAATCTGGATGAGTTTTTCATGGTCAGGGTGGCAAGCCTCAAGCGTCGGATTGCAACTGGAATTGCTGTTCCAAGTGCAAGCGGTCAAGACCCGCAAGAGGTAATTGAACAGATTGCTGCTAGAAACCGCGAATTACAAAACCGACATGCTGAAGTATTCAGAGATGTCATCAACCCGCAGCTAGACAAGGTTGGTATTGACATCCTTCACTGGTCAGAGCTAACCGAGGAAGAACGCGAAGAGCTGAATCAGTTCTATGAGCAACAGATCTTCCCGGTGCTAACACCACTGGCAGTAGACCCCGCACACCCCTTTCCCTATATCTCCGGTCTTAGTTTGAACCTGGCGGTGGTGCTTAGAAACCCGCAAAGCAACTCAGAGCACTTCGCAAGAGTCAAAGTTCCGCCGCTATTGCCTCGATTTGTGCGGGTAAGGCAGGCAGAAAAGATTCGCTTTGTTCCAATCGAGGACATTATTGGTGAAAACCTTGAGGAACTATTCCCTGGAATGGAGATCGTTCAGCATCACACATTCCGAGTCACCAGAAACGAAGACCTAGAGGTCGATGAGGAAGAGACCGACAATCTTCTGAATCAATTGGAAAAAGAACTCCTGAGAAGAAGATTCGGGCCTCCTGTGAGATTGGAAGTTGCCGAGGACATAGACCCGCAGGTATTGAGCATTTTGCAGCGAGAGCTAAACATCGAGCAAGTAGATGTTTATCACTTACCCGAGCCCCTAGACCTCTCAGAGTTGACAGAGATTGCATTCATGAGAATGCCCGAACATCACTTTGAATCTCATCCGATCACCACCAACAGGTATTTGAGATCAGCAGATGATGAGCCAGCCGATATCTTCGCCTCTCTGAGAGAGCGCGACGTGTTGCTGCATCACCCTTATGAGTCATTCGCAACCAGCGTGCAGGCATTTTTGGAACAGGCTGCCAATGACCCGCAAGTCTTAGCTATCAAGCAAACCCTTTATCGAACAAGTGGCGATTCACCAATCATTGATGCACTGATTCAAGCTGCTGAGAGTGGCAAGCAGGTGTTGGCGGTAGTAGAGATCAAAGCAAGGTTTGACGAGCAAAACAACATCACCTGGGCCAAAAAGCTTGAGAGTGCTGGTGTTCACGTGGTCTATGGACTGGTTGGCCTGAAAACTCACTGCAAACTGTCGCTGGTTATCAGACAGGAAGTTGGCGGTCTCAGACGCTACTGTCACATCGGAACTGGAAACTACAACCCGAAAACAGCAAGATTTTATGAAGACCTTGGACTACTAACCTCTGATGAAACAGTCGGTGAGGACCTAACGAAGCTATTCAATAAGCTCAGTGGATTCAGTGCTACCAGCGAATACGAATCAATTATCACCTCCCCGGTTGGTATCCGTGAGGGCCTAACAGCAAAGATCCAGCGCGAGGCAGAAATTGCGGGGCAGGGCAAAAACGCAAGGATTCGCCTGAAGATGAACTCGCTGGTTGACGAGCAAATCATTGATGAGCTTTATCTGGCAAGCCAGGCTGGGGTAAAAATAGAGGTCGTTGTCAGGGGTATGTGTGCACTGATTCCCGGCATCGAAGGACTTAGTGAGAACATTCGAGTGCGAAGTATTCTCGGCCGATACCTAGAACACTCACGAATCTTCGCCTTTGATAATGACGGTGACCCTGAGGTCTATATCGGTTCAGCCGACATGATGCATAGAAACCTAGACAGACGAGTTGAGGCAATGGTCAGACTCGGTCAAGCCGATCACATAAGTGAACTGCATGAAGTGTTTGATCTAGCAATGAGTGATGAGATCTCGGCCTGGGATCTGGGCAGTGAAGGAAAGTGGATAAGAACAACCAGCGGTCCAGGTGGCGAACTGGCTGATTATCAAGATATGTTGATGCAGAGAACACTGGAGAAAAAGAAACTGCGCTGATGAAGATTTATGCAGCCGGCATTGTTTGCTGGAGAGTTGAAAACAGCCAATTCAAGGTGCTGATAGTCCACCGTGGCCAATACAACGACTGGGGCTGGCCGAAGGGCAAGCAAGACCCAGGGGAAACACTTCCGGTAACAGCGGTAAGAGAAACCAAAGAAGAAGCAGGTATCAAGGTAAGACTTGGTCGCAAGCTCACTGGAATCCGCTACGACCTCCCCAAAGGAATCTCCAAAGAAGTTCACTACTGGTCATCCAAAGTCACTGAAAAAGAGCTTTCAAAGGCAAAGTTCAAACCCAATAAAGAAATAGATGAAATTCGCTGGGTCAATATCGATGAAGCGGAAAAACTTTTGACCTATGAACGGGACAAAGAATTACTTCAGCAAGCATTTGAGCTTTATCAAAAAAGCGAGCTGGAGACTCGAGCAATCATTGTCCTTCGCCACGCGGAGGCATTACCAAGAAGCGAGTGGAGCAAAACTGACGGTGCTCGACCCCTAACCGCCACCGGCGAACTGCAGGCCAAATCGTTGACAAAACTTCTGTCAGCATTCAATGTCCGTCGTGTGGTGACCTCTCCTTGGAAGAGATGCCGAGACACGGTCAAGCCTTTTGGTAAAAAACAAAAGCTGAAAATTATCGAAAGATCTCAACTCAGTGAGCTTGGTAATAAAAGAAACCCAGCTAAAACCACCAGGGTAATCAAAGACAGCCTAAAGGAACACAAATCGATGATTCTTTGCACCCACAGACCGGCTCTGCCAACAGTTTTAGACACCATCAGTGATTATGCAAAGAATGACAAAAGTGTTGAGATTCACGAGGGTAGAACGCTATCCCCTGCAGAAATGATGGTCATTCGAATGTCACTGAAGACCAAAAAGATCGTGGGCGTTGAAACCTATAACGCCCCCGAAGTTGCCTATCCGAATCTTCCGGTTACGTAATCCTGAGTTCTTTGATCGGCAGGATTTGAAAAGATCTTGTCAGTCTCGTCAAACTCGACCAGCACACCAGTTCTTGAGCCCTCTTCATCGTTTGATGAGACTGTGAAGAAAGCGGTTCGATCGGCAACTCGTGCGGCCTGCTGCATGTTGTGGGTAACGATAACTATCGTGTAGTCCTTTTTGAGCTTCATCATCAAGTCTTCAATCTTGAAAGTTGAAACTGGGTCCAAAGCACTGCAAGGCTCATCCATCAGAATTACATCTGGCTTCACGGCAATAGTTCTTGCAATACACAACCTCTGCTGCTGACCGCCACTCATGCCAAAGGCATTGTCTTTCAGTCGGTCCTTGACCTCGTCCCATAGTGCCGCACCAACCAGTGCTTCCTCGACGATGTCATCCATGTTGCCCTTCACGCCAAGTGTCTGCGGACCGAAAGCCACGTTGTCATAGATGGACTTTGGGAAGGGGTTTGGCTTTTGAAAAACCATTCCAATGATTTTTCTAACCTGCACGGGGTCAACCTGGTCGCCGTAAATATCTGCACCGTGATACAAAATATCTCCAGAAACCTTCGCTCCAGGAATCAAGTCGTTCATGCGGTTGAGTGAACGCAAAATAGTTGATTTTCCGCAACCAGAAGGTCCAATCAAAGCGGTGATCTCATTTTCATAGATTGGGAAGCTAACGTCTTTGACCGCCAAAGAGTTGCCGTAGTGGACGTTTACTTTATCGAGGCTGAAGACCTCGTTTTTGGTCTGAGTGTTTTCGCTCATCGCTTGCTCCCTACCAGGTTCTTTCATATCTTGCCCGCAACCAAACGGCAACGGAATTCACAACCACCACAATGCCCAGCATGACAATCACGCCGGCTGCAGCCAGAATCTTGAATTCTTCCTGTGGCCTACCCGCATACTGATAAATCATCACCGGCAGCGCTGAGTAGCCGCCCTCCCAGAAATTCGGATCAAAGGTGACGAATGTGGCAGCACCCACCAACAACAGCGGAGCTGCCTCTCCAATAGCTCTTGCAACGGCCAAGATAACGCCAGTCAGCATTCCAGGAGCAGCCGCTGGCAGCACCATTCTCCAAACCGCCTGCCAGCGAGTAACTCCAAGCGCCATAGCCCCCTCTAGCAATGAAGGTGGCACTGCACGGATAGCCTCTCTCGAGGAAAGAATCACAGTTGGCAAGACAAGCAGGGCAATTGTCAAACTTCCAGCGGCCGCAATAAAGCCCATGTCTAGTGGCCCACGAACGATAAAGGCAAGTCCTAGAATTCCAAAAACGATTGATGGAACACCAGCCAGGTTCTGAATGTTCAGCTCGATAACCCTGTTATACCAGCGCTCTCTATTAGCAAACTGTTCCAAATACAGCGCCGCTCCAACACCCAGCGGAATAATCAAGAAGATAACTCCCGCGATGATCTGTAATGAACCTAGAATCGCAGGCCTAAATCCAGCAGTTTCAGGACGGAAAGATGATGGGTTGTTTGTTAGTAGACCCCAACTGAGCCTTTGCCCTCCCTCAACAATTGCCCAGGAGATGATTGCAATGATTGCAATCAGTGCGATAGTCATCGAAAGCAAAAGCACCGAGCGGAAAATCATTCCACGAATCTTCAGAGCTTGATCAGCACTCTGACTCAATGACTTTGTGATTGCTGCGGCAGCCTCAACTGCACCTTGAGATCTTCTGGGTGTGCTACTGGTAGCCATTACTCATACACCTCACGGAATCTGTTCACAAAACGAATCGCAATCGCATTCATCGCCAGCGTCATCAAAAACAGCAGCGATCCAACGGCAAAGATTGTGTAGTAATCCAAAGTTCCAGTTGCAATTTCACCGGTCGCCCTGGCCGCAATAAAGGCGGTCATTGCAGCACTGGCCTCGGTGAACCCCCAAACCAACTGTGGGTTTCCTCCACCTGCCACCAGCAGAACAACCATTGTTTCACCGACAGCTCTTGAGGCACCTAAAACGAAGGCTGCAACAACACCTGAAATTGCGGCCGGCAAAACAACTTTGATTGCAACTCGCATCTTGGTTGCACCAAGAGCATAAGCACCCTCTCGGAGTGAATTTGGAACACTTCGCATCGCGTCATCACTGACCGATGCGATCAACGGAATAATGATAAATCCAACGGCAATTCCAGCAACACCAATTGAGAAGGGGCTTTCCCAAGGAAGCCACGGAGTTAGATTTTCAATAAACGGACGAAGCCAGAAAAGAGCAAACAATCCGGTTGCCACGGTTGGGATGCCCTCCAGCACCTCAAGAATTGGCTTGATTGTCTTACGCACGCGGTTTGATGCGTACTCAGAAAGATAAATAGCTGATGCCAGACCTAGTGGGACGGCTACCAGCATTGAATACATCACAACCTGAACGGTTCCAGCAACAATCGGCCAAACCGCATAGCTTGGGTTGGCAAATGATGGAGCCCAGATAGTTCCCCAGAAGAATTCTGTGACTGGAACAATTGAGAAAAACTCAGGTAGTGGGATGAAAAGAGAGAAAACAATTGCGGTTGTTACGGCCACCGACAATGCCGCTGTGGCGAAAAGAAATCCGATGATTATCTTCTCGCCCAGTCTGAAGCTCTGGGCCCGGAGCGAGGCTTCTGCCCCGCTCCGGCCTGAGCGGACTGAACTATTGGATGACAATTATTCTCCTCAAGTTCAATCGTGTTCTTTACCGACTAAATGTTAGCCGATTAGAGCTTCAACGCGAGCCAACTGCTCTTCCTGCTGCTCTGAGGTTAGACCAACGTAACCTGCGGTTCCGTTGATTAGCTCAGTCTCGTTGATTAGGAACTTGAAGAATTCCTGAACCTCTGGGCGAGCTAGAGCGGTTGAAGATGCGTAGGTGAACAGTCCACGACCTAGTGGTGCGTATGACTGGTTCTGCACGTTTTCAACTGTTGGCTCTACACAACCGTTACCACCATCAACAGCTAGACCCTTTACTTCGTCTAGGCTCTCCTGGTAGTAGCTGTAAGGAATGAATGACAATCCACCAGCTGCTGCGGCGACACCCTGAACTGCTAGGTCGTCTTCCTCACCAATGTTGTTGTAATCGATACGGATGTTTCCACTCTCACCGTTGATCTCGTCGGTGAAGTAGTCAAAGGTTCCTGAGTCAGTTCCTGGACCGTAAAGAACGATTGGCTCGTCCTGAATTGCTGCAGGAATCTCTGCTGTGGTTACTTCACCCCAAGTTGCAAGAGTTGAATCCTGATTCCAGATCTCGTTCAGGGTCTCAACTGAGATGCACTCAAGTGGGTTGTCCTGGTTTACAACAACGCTCAATGCGTCGTTAGCAACGGTTACGAAGTCATAAGCAATTCCGTTTTCCTCACAAAGAGCTGCCTCTTCGTCCTTGATCTGACGTGATGCGTTTGATCCGTCGGTCTCACCGTTACAGAACTTCTCGAAACCTCCACCGGTTCCAGAGATGTTTACTGATACGCGAACACCAGGGTTACGCTCCATGAATAGCTCAGCTGCAATTTCAGAAGCTGGACCTACTGTTGAAGAACCGTCTACCAGGATGTTTCCGGAAAGCTCTTCTGCTGTCTCGGTGGTCTCCTCGGTGGTGTTGTCCTCGGTTGAAGTCGATGAGTCGGTGGTTGTCTCTTCCGCGGTCTCTTCAGAGGCTGCGCAACCAGAGAGAACCAGAGCGGCGGTAAGTGCCATAGCACTTAGGCCAAATAGCTTGTTCTTTGACAAGATGTTTCCTTTCAGGATGGTTGACATGTGTCGGGACCCAGTTCACTGAAGAAAATCAAACATTAGGTAAACAACAGTCAACCATTCGCATAAATAAAGAACTTTGTTTTGCTGGGTTATGGTTGAGACCAACATGATCGAAACTGTAACCAGCGATCTACCAACGGCGGTAGATAAAAAAGGCAAGCCGAAAACCATATTGGTCACCGGTGCAACTGGCTATGTCGGTGGGCGGTTGGTTCGCGAACTGCTCAGTCACGACTACAAAGTCAAAGTGCTCGTTAGAAACGCAAGCCGATTGCACGACTACAGCTGGCAGGCAGATGTGCAGATCATCGAGGGTGATGCCAATGACGAAGTTGTCCTCAATAAAGCAATGCAAAACACCCACATCGCCTACTACCTCCTGCACGCATTGAACTCAAAACTTGATTTTGTCGCACAGGAGCGGGAGCTAGCGCTCAAATTCGGCAAGGCGGCCTTTGAGAACAAGGTTGAGAGAATTATTTACCTCGGTGGCCTTGCCAAGGCCGACTCTCCTCTCAGTGCTCACTTAGGAGCAAGGCAAGAGACCGGACAAATACTCCGTCGTTCAGGGGTTCCAACGGCAGAACTGAGGGCGGGGATTGTTCTTGGCAGCGGCTCGGCAAGCTTTGAGATGCTAAGACACCTAACAGAGCGACTGCCTATTATGGTGACACCTAAGTGGGTGAATAACCGCATTCAACCAATTGCCATCAGGGATGTTCTGAGATACCTGGTCGGCTCTTGTAATCTGCCAGCTGAAATCAACCGCAGCTTCGATATCGGTGGGCCGGATATCTTGACCTTCAAAGAAATGATGATCCAGTTCGCCGAAGAGGCGGGGCTTCCGAAGCGACGCATCTACCCGATTCCGGTTATGACGCCAAAATTAGCAAGTGGCTGGATAGGACTCGTGACACCGGTTCCTGTAACACTGGCTAAGCGATTGGTGAGCAGTCTCAAAAATGAAGTTCTATGTAATGAAAACGACATTAGGGAATTCATCCCCGAGCCAAAAGAAGGTCTAACAGGATTTAGAAAAGCCGTCAGCTTGGCACTAAGAAGGATTGTCGATGCCGATGTTGAAACCCGCTGGACCAATGCAAGTGACCCTCGTATTCCAAGTGATCCGCTTCCGAATGACCCTGATTGGGCGGGAGGATCACTTTATGAAGACAGGCGGGTGATGCTAAGCCCTGAACCAATTGGAGATATCTGGGCAAGGGTTGAAAGCGTGGGTGGCAAAAATGGCTACTCCAGCGGAACCTGGCTTTGGGAAATCAGGGGTTTGATGGACAAGGTTGTGGGAGGTGTGGGGCTTAGGCGCGGAAGACGCGATGACAACTTCTTGGTCGAAGGTGAGGCTCTGGATTTCTGGAGGGTGGAGATTATCGAAAGACCAAGGCTATTGCGCCTAAGAGCAGAGATGAAGCTTCCTGGAAAGGCTTGGCTGCAGTGGGAACTATTTGATCAGGGCGAAGATGTTTTGGTTGTTCAGAAAGCCATCTATGCGCCAAGGGGTCTATTTGGGCACGTTTATTGGTGGCTGGTAGCACCAATGCACTCCTTCGTATTTCCATCGATGCTGAAAAAGATTGCAGGACCTAATTCGGTAAAAGAAGATAACAAAACTGAGCCTGTGGCAGTAACCAATTAGCTTGTTTATGACCCAGCTCAAACTAAACTGAAGCCATGTTCGAATCCGACTCTAAACTTGCTGCGCAGTCTCTAAGTGCCGGCTATTCAGCAGAGTTGGTTTTGAAAAATCTAGACCTGGAACTTAGCTCCGGAACCATTACAGCAATCATTGGTGCTAACGGCAGTGGTAAATCAACGCTTTTGAAAGCACTCGCTCGGAAGCTCTCACCTTCATCGGGAGCGGTCTTTTTGGATGGTAAATCCATATCTACCATCAGTCGCAGGGCTGTAGCTGACGATATTGCTTTTTTATCTCAGCACCCAGCTGCGAAATCGACTGAGACCGTATTTGATTTTGTCTCTAAAAACGCAATCAGTAATTCAGGTATTTCAAGACTCAGTCCGAAGCTCAAAGCCGAGGTCGAAACACTGCTTGCCCGATGCGGCCTGACTGAATCTCAGCAACTACCTATTGGTGAACTATCCGGCGGCCAACGGCAGCGCACCATGATTGCAGCTGCCTTAGTAAAAAACCCAAAGGTGCTTTTATTGGACGAGCCAACCACCTCACTTGACTATGCGCATCAGCTAGAGGTGATTAATCTTCTTTCCTCTCTCAAGCGCGAGCGGAACATGATCATCCTGGCTGTCATTCACGACCTGAATCTTGCTGCAAGGTTTGCCGATAGAGTTTTGATTCTGAAAAACGGTGAGCTCCTCGCTGATGGGGATGCGACCGAGGTAATAACACCAACCAACATGGCAGAGGCGTTTAATATTTTGGCGAGAGTAATCGAAGACCCAGTTGCAAAGACCCCGATGGTGATTCCCATCAGACAGTTGGTCAATCAGTGATCTCAGCAATTCTCTTTACTGCTGGACTGGTAGCGCTCATAATCGGCGGGGAAACCATAGTCCGCGCAGGTTCCAAGCTTGCTGCCCGCATAGGTGTCAGCCCAATGATTATTGGTCTGACAATAGTTTCACTGGGAACCAGTGCTCCGGAGATGGCAATCAGCATCAATGCTGCCTTACGAGGAAATGGTGAGCTGGCAATAGCCAACATCACTGGAACCAACACCCTTACCCTGCTTCTAATACTTGGAATCACTGCCTTGATTGCTCCAATTGAGGTTCAAACTCCAGCAATCAGGCTTGAGTTGCCGGTGATGATTATTGGCGCACTGGCACTATTCGTCTTCGCCCTGGACTTAGAACTCAATGTCACAGATGGAATCTTTCTAGGCCTCACAGGAATTGTCTATCTTGGGCTTTTATATCGAAACTCAAGACAAGAAATGGCCGAGGCAGAGAAGGACACTTCAAGCCGTGTCTGGGTTCAGTCACTGATTCTTGCTGCAGGGCTTGTGTTGCTAATTGTTGGCTCTGACTGGATGGTGACAGGTGCTGTTGAAATCGCCACTGCCCTGGGTGTCAGTGAAGCGGTGATTGGTCTAACGATAGTTTCCATCGGAACCAGTGCTCCGGAGATTGTGACATCGATTGTTGCAAGTATTCGAAATCAGCGAGACATGGCAATTGGAAACCTCTTAGGAAGCGTGATTTTCAATGTCTCGCTTGTTGGTGCAGTTGCAGCAATGGTTGCCCCCGGTGGCATTCCACTCCTGGACAGCACAAACACTTTCTCGATGTGGTCATTCCTAGCAGCCAACCTGCTGATGATTCCAGTGTTTATTTGGGGCAGGAAGATCTTCAGAGCAGAGGGAGCGGTGCTGAGTCTGCTGTACGTTGCATACATCGCCTACCTAATAACAATTAGCTAAGTTATGGGTGCTAGCCTTTCTCACTCGAGGGCCTCCAGCTCAGTTACTAGAGCAATGGGCTGTTTATTCGTGGGTCGTGGGTTCGAGCCCAAATAGTCACACGCATACCGATGAATAAATTTCTCAAAACCTCCTGAAAGTTAACTTTCGCTGATTACACTCAGGGATAGCCGAAGAGGGCTTTCTCTAGGAGGGGAAATGACTGCTACTCAATCAGCAGCGCCTGAGACCTCGTTTGAGCCCTCTGTTTATATCCCAAACAAACTCGCCGGACTAGTCGATTTTTTTGGTGAGATGAAAAGCGACCAACTCGGTAAAGCACTAATAATGCCGGGCGGAAAAGTAGAAGTGATTTTTTTCCTCGAGGGAAATGAACTAACCGAGTTTTATATGGACTGGGATGAAAACTACAACCGTTCTGCCCGGAACAATTTCTCGCTGGTTTTTTCTGTCGCCAACAGACCGCAGATCGTCTCTGGCCGCAAGATAAATGTGTTGCTTGCCATGATGAGTCCGGCAGCGGCAATGCTGATGTTCGGAATTCCAGCATCAGAGCTCACCAACCGTTCAGTTGATCCTATGAATTTTGGAGTCGACATGAGACCGGTTGAAGATGCGTTGAACAGCCTTCCAACTTTCAAACAGCGAGCAGAGTTTTTAGAGAGTTGGATGTGCCAAAGAATTCAGCGTGCCGAGAGGGCCCCTGACTTCGTCTCTTTCGCGAGCTCGGTAACAGACTTATTCAATGATTCAAGACTAATTCCGGATACCCGACAGCTGCTTGATATGACGGGCTACTCCACCTCTCACGCAAACCGGCTTTCCAAGCAGTGGTTAGGTTTGTCCCTGGACAGATACGACGCTCTTCAGCGATACAGGAAGGCATTGGGTTTACTGAACACACCAATGTCATTAGCTGAGGTGGCTTCCGAAGCAGGCTATTTCGATCAGGCTCATTTCACTCATCGATTTACTGAGCATTCCGGTATTTCACCCTCTCAATACAGGCTCACCCCACGTTCTGGCGTGGACACTTTGCACGTAGCCTAAACAGTCACGACTCTGCTCAAAAAACATGAGCATTTCATACAAGACCAAATACAACATTTTCGCCAATCTGGGGACATGGTGCACAACGCACCATGTGATTGGAGAGATTAATGAGGAAGTTTTTTCATCCTGTTGGTTGGTTGATTTTTGCAACCCTTTTCATGGGAATGGCAACCACGCTCACCCTAATTGGGCCTGTGGAAAGTATGGAAGCTGGCGGACTATCCACCACTGATGCAGATGTGGCTATGTATGTTTGGCTGTCTTTGATTTTCTCAGCTGGGTACTTATTCGCCGCAGCTGGAATTGGTGCGGTCACCCGCGGAGCTGTTCGCGCGAAACTCGTCATCGGTTACGGGGCGAGCCTATTGTTTTGGGTAGTTCTCGGTGGCTATGTGATTGTTGGTCCAGTGGTCGGTCTGATGAATTTTGCCCCCGATGGCGGAGCGATTCCAATCGTGGCTTCTGTAGGGCTAATGATTTCTGGCTTCCTTCACTTGAATGACGCTGAGAAAGTGAAGGTCTAGATAATGAGCGCATCAGAATCAAACGATCGCGTCTATTGGGTCACGTCCAACCTCTCGGACCAAAGCCTTTTCTTAGGTTTGAACCTGATTGCCATAGCCCTGTGGGCATCTGGAATTCCTTTGGCATCAATGGCTACAGATGGTAATGCAAATACTGGCCTGTTTATAACCAGTGCCTCAGTGGGTCTTTTTCTCTTCATCTCCACCTTCACAACAATTGATCGCATCAAATCAGTTGCAGACAGTGTTCCGACGGAAATTGCGGACTTGGCCATCAGCAAACAGCTCCAGGGGAACCCCTGGTTTGTCTTCGCAGCGATGATCGTGACCGTTCACATTGGAATTGTTGTCGGCCACGGAATCATTCTGCTCGGTTAGTAACGAAAAAAGAAAGGTAAATCTAATGAAGTTATTGAACACAAGGTTCTGGTTGCTTGCGACTGGAACGCTATTCACCGTTTTCCCAACCTTTGGTGCTCTATCAGGGGACACTGTCTCTGGTGCGGCCGCATATTGGCCAGAAACAACGCTGACAGAAAAAGAAGCTGA
>CBFHOK010000018.1:0-4798 GCA_965657575.1 Microbacteriaceae bacterium
CGCGAAAAGCTTAGAAATCACTTGCTCGAACTGTTTGAGCTGATAGGAAACAGTGACCCACTGGTTTTGAAAGCCAGAGCGCGCCTTACCAGCATGCTGTTTTAGTCTTAGAACATGAAAGTTTTTCTGGACCACGCATCAACGACGCCTCTACGGGCTAACAAAACTTCTGTGGTCAAAGCTTGAAAAATCCTCAGGCAGGGTGGTTCATCTAAGCTCCACCGCTCATCGAATGGGCAGGGCAATCAAAGATCCGGCAGAGCTATCGGGCAAAGAGATTGATTATGACCGCTGGCAACGTTATGCCGACACAAAGCTTGCCTGCGCGCTGTTTGGTCGAGAGTTAGACATCAGAGCAAAGCTCATGGGGAGCAAGGTAAAAAGTGTCATTGCTCACCCCGGCTGGGCAAGAACCGGATTGCAGGTTCACTACCCATCAAGATTTCACTTCCTCGCCCAAAATGCATTTCAAGGTGCGCAAAGTCAGATTATTGCCGCCACCAAAGAAGTTTCGGGTGGGGAGTTTTTCGCACCCAGTTTGGAGCTTTGGGGAAAGCCGAGGCAGATCAACGGAAGTCCTTTGAGCAGAGATCTGGAGCTTTCAAAAAATCTTTGGGCGATGACCGAAGAGCTGGTTGGTAGTTTCAACATTAGCTAGTTCTAATCAATTGTGTTCCTGCTTTTCACAAAATTCGACAAGGATAGTACTTATGGGAGAGCAAATACGAATAGGGTCGCGCAAGGTCCTGGAGCTGAGGCGAGAAAGAGATGTGCTTGACCTGGTGTTTTGGACAATCGTTTTTCTGCCTGTTCTGCTGTTTGTTCTTGACGGTGGATTGGTCGGAAACTCATCTCTCGCAGATTGGCTTTCAAGCACTAATCGAGTTTTAGCCCTGGTCGCTACTTCAATTCTGCTAATTCACCTCTTGCTCGTCGCCAGAATTAGCTGGGTTGAAAAGATTTTGGGACTGGATGGTGCAACCTCAAGACATAAAAAACTCGGGAAGCCGATTATCTATCTATTTGCCTTGCATCTTCTGTTTTCTGTTTCCCACTACGCATTGGTCTCGGAGCAAACTCTTATCGCAGGGCTTCTCGAATTGAATCTCAATTACTTGGAGATTGGTCTGGCAACTGCGGGATTCTTGGTGATGATTGTTGTTGCCTACACCTCAGCGGTTGCCTTCAGGAAAAGGTTTTCCTACGAGCTGTGGTACTTCATACATCTGGCCAGTTACATCGCTGTTCTGTTGGCAATTCCTCACCAATTTGTTTTTGGAACGGACTTTCTCTCTCAGGCTTGGATGAGTGCTTTTTATGTGGCACTTTACCTATTTGTTTTCGGGTCGGTGGGGTGGTTTCGCCTGCTCGCTCCAATTTCCCAATCAATCGGTTTGAAAATAACTAAAATTGAGCCGGAACAGAACAACACCACCAGCATCCACGTGGACGGTGCCGCCCTTCGCAATCTCCCATACGAGGCTGGGCAGTTTTTTATGGTTAGAGTTCTCACTAGAAATCTGTGGTTGCAGGCGCATCCGTTTAGCGTTTCTAGTTCCCCAAACGAAAAAACCCTCAGATTCACGATTGGTTCGCGGGGTGATTTCACCTCGGAAATTCCAAAGTTGAAAATTGGAACCCGAGTTATTTTGGAGGGGCCTTACGGAATATTCAGTGAGAAAACCCGAACCAAAAGGAAAATGCTCATGATTGCAGCGGGAATTGGGGTTGCGCCAGTAAGGTCGCTTGCAAGATCGGTTGTTTGTGAGCCTGGTGATGTGACCATTTTGTACAGGGTGAATGATTCAAAAGATGCTGCACTACTTAAAGAACTTAAAGAGATTTCCATCACGAAGGGCCACAATCTAATCGTTTTGGACGGCGAAAGATTTGACCAGAGCTGGCTTCCGGGCAAAAGCGAAAAACCTGAACACGCGCGACTGCTCGAAATGGCTCCGCACGCTCTCGAAAGTGATGTATACGTCTGCGGTCCTGCTGCCTGGACGTCTTCCGTTGAGAGGACCCTCAGGAACATCAACGTCAAGAGTGACCAAATACACGCCGAGGAGTTTGCCTGGTGAGAAAAACGACCCTGCTAACTGCTTCTGTTGCAACTTTCAGTGCTTTGTATGTTGCCCAGAACATGGCTCTTGAGAGCAACCAACCCTTGGTTTTGATGGTTGAAGCAACCGAACCAGAAATCAGTTTCTCGGACGACTCCGAGAATCTGCCAGCAGAAACTCCCGCTGATACGAACACTCCGAACTCCTCGGATACCACAGAACCGGCGACGAGCGAAGTCGAGACTTCTGAACAACCACAGGTTGAGCAGACTTCCGAAGCTAATCAACCTCAAGCCCCTGCTCAACAGGATGAGCCAGAACCGTCTGCAGCCCAAGAGAGCACTTCACCAGATCCGGAACCTTTACCTGAACAGCAAGCGGAGCCGGTTGAACAAAAACCCGTAATCAAAACAGTCAGTTCCGGCACGATTGAATACCAATACGGGGTGATTCAAATAGGGCTGACCTCAACAGACGGCAAGCTAACTGAAGTAAAAGTCCTGCAGGGAGACACTAGCTACGGCCGAGGAGCCACCTATACTGCCCTAATTAATGCCACACTGGCTGCCCAGGGCACGAATTTCGGCAATTACTCAGGAGCTACTTTCACCACCGAGGCATTCAGATCAGCAGTTTCAGATGCCCTTAGCAAACTCTAAAGTTTTCCCAAAAGTTGATAAAAACCTTTTGTGGACCTTATTTCCCTGTGTTTTGTGACAACCATTGCAGCGACACCCTCTGGCAATAGCTCCATCGCCTCAGCTCCACCAGCAATCAGCACCGTTGCCCAAACGTCCGCAGTGACCAAATCACCTGCGACAACACTTGCCTGGTCAAACTCATCACTTTGTCTCCAGATGTGTTCTCCCCGCTCGCTGTTTCCACTTGTGGCAACAGCCCGGAATGTCGTTGAGTCCAATTCCAAGATCATGTTTATGAATGAATCCTCAGATGCAATTGGTTGAAGGTTTGAAAGCCCAACCCTTGTGAGCGTGGAATTGCTCAGCTCTCTTGATAGCAAAACGTCCCCGCCGGCGTTGAGAGTGAATTGGCGAAAACCGTTTGCCTCAAGGAAATCGCTCGCGTTTTGAGCGGCCCATGTTTTCACAATTCCCGAAGGATCAGTCTCTCCACTAGGAGATTTCGGATCAAAAAAACCTTTGGTTTGAGTTTTCCAGTATTCAGCTTTTTTCCAAATATCCTGCTGAATTGAAGAGGCGTTTTCTAGCGCAAGCTCTCCCTTGTTTATCTTTGAGAGTTCGCTGTTATCGAGGTAGGTAGAAAATCGTTGATTGGCATCCTCAATAATCTCCATAGCCATCTTGCAGAAGTGTTCGGCTTCAATCTCATTTCTATAATCCAGAATCTTGAATATAAAACCGGTGCCCATTGAACCAGCTTGGAATTGAAACACTTTCTCAGACAAGTTTGTAGCCCATTCCTCGAACGGTAACAATCGATTCAGCCCCAAGTTTTTGACGGAGGTATCTAACATAAACGTCCACCACGTTACTTCCAGGGTCATGAGCTAATTCCCAGACCCGAGAGAGAATCTGTTCACGAGATAACACCTGCCCTGGGTTGCGCATAAACATCTCCAGCATTGTGAACTCTCTGCTGGTGACGTCGAATTCTTTGCCCGCAACGTTGAGCTTTCGACTCAGAAGATCTAGCTGAATTTCTTTGTGACGCAAAATATTCTCAGACTTCGTTCCCTCGATAGGCCTTTGTATTCGCCGCTTTACTCGCACGAGAAGTTCTTCAAAGCTAAATGGTTTTGACATGTAATCATCGGCCCCGCCATCAAAACTGGCAACCGTGTCATCTACGCTATCTCTTGCGGTCAGAACCAGAATTGGAATCTCGTTTCCTGTGCCTCGAAGCTCCTGCATAACCTCAAAACCATCCTTGCCGGGCAGTCCAATATCCAGTATCAGAAGGTCAAACTGACTCGATTTGAGAATTGCAAGTGCCTGATCACCGCTGGTCGCAACTGTTGTCACATATCCTGCCGACTGCAGTCCTTTTGAGATGAAGCTTGAGATGCGATCCGCATCCTCGGCGATAAGAATTTTGCTCATTCTTCCCTCCTTGGCAGAACAATACCGACCCAGGCGCCTCCATATTTGCTTTCATCAATACGTAGGTATCCACCGTGCGTCAATGCGATGGCCTCCACCACCGCCAGTCCAAGTCCACTTCCCTCGCCTTTTTCTGTATGTTGCTTGCCGCGAGCAAACCTTTTCTTTATCCGCTCACGCTGATCAATATCGATTCCAGGGCCACTGTCAGCAACAAAAAAAGCAACGTAGTTCTCGCCGCATTCAATGCCGACTTCTATTTGCTCATTATCTCGGGTCTGCTTGGTGGCGTTGTCTGCGAGTTGAAGTACGGCCTGAGTAATTCGCTGTCTGTCAATTCTCAAAGTAAATTCACATGCTTGCTTGCTTGGCATCCATGTCCTCTGTGCTAAAGCCTCAGCCTTGACGAATAGTTCATCATTGAATTGGTTGAGGTCAACATCCTGTAACTCAATGAATCCCGGTTGATTAGATTTCGTAAGTGTTTGCAGGTCGAACACAAGCCTGCTCATCCTGGAAAGCTCGTCCTTGACAATCTCTAGGCTTGCTAAATTTCCATCGGGGTCAGTCTCAAGTAAATCTAGGTGACCTCTTATTACCGTGAGAGGGGTTCTCAGCTCGTGACCTGCGTCATCAACAAATTGCCGCTGGTTG
>CBFHOK010000018.1:4808-13350 GCA_965657575.1 Microbacteriaceae bacterium
GACCCGAGGCAAACCAGCCGATGACTATCGATATTGTGATTGAGACTAAAGCGAGCGAGGCAAAGCTTGCAAGAGCAATAGCCGTCTGTTGCTGCTGAGGTTGAACATTGAACGCGGCTATCAAAAAACCAGAGTCGCTTTCAGCATTCACTGGCAGGGAAATCCATCGAAACGCACCGAGGTCATTTTCATAATTCCCCAACTGGGTTTGTGTCACCTGGGTGACCAGACCTAAGAATTCTGCATCTTGGTCAAGTCGAATGCCACTCATTCCGCTTCTCACGCTTACCTGCGAATTGACAATTGCAAATATCTGTTCATTTTGATCTGGGGAGCTACGCTGGACGAATTCGTTGAGAAGGGATTGTGCGGAATCATAGTTCTCTGCAAGAAGCACAACTTCACTGGTTTCCCTAATTAGTGAATCATCAATTTGTTTATCCGCTTGCTGTTGAAAAATAACCGACGCACCCGCAGAAAGTCCAACTGTGATGGCCAAAAGTGGTAGAGCCATCCAGATGACTATTCTTAGCCTGAGTGAGCGAGATTTTACGGTCACCGAACCTCATATTCAAAGTCTTCTTCGACTCGTTCCAGATCATCATCATCTCTCTCATAGACGGGTAAATCGGCTGAATCAAATACGCCGTTTCCGTTGTCTGCGTACAATCTCGCCACAAGCTCCGAGTCAAAAGATAACCGAGTACTGAGATCAAGTGTCACCGGCTGTGCGGTTGGACTGACCTTCGAATATCCGAGAATTTCTCCGCTTTCACGAAAAATAACCAACAGGCCAGCAGCTAGTGAAGTTTGTATCTCAGCAATTTGAACAGAGGTTCCATCTCCAGATTGATCCTCGATTTCAATCTCTGAGTCATCTATAACCATTGACTGGTCTCCCTCTGCCCCGATTCCAGCCGATGCGTCCGACGAATCAGAATCAGTAGTTTCATTCTCACTATCAGATGGCTGAGTAGGTGGGTTTAACGTTTCCGAATCTGCGGACTCCTCGGACTGAGTCGTTTCAGTTGTATTCAGCTCAATTGAGTCTGGTATTGAAGATAGATCTGATTGTTGGGTGCACCCTGAGATTGCAAGAACCGCAATGGCAGCAGCTAATTTCTTCACAGTCTTCAGGCTACCCGACTTCGACTAGTCATCGTCATCGTCATCGTCATCGTCATCGTCATCGTCGTCGTCATCGTCATCATCATCGTCGTGATCATCATCATCGTCATAATCTTCGTCGTGATCATCATCGTCATCGTCATCTTCGTAATACGGGGTAGCTGAGGAGCTATTGCCAGTTTCGGACGTGACAGGTGTTTGCTGATCAATTACGGAAGAGGAGGAGCTTCCCTCACCAACCCAAGTTGAGGATGAGTTGTTTGCGGCCGGCTGCTCCACAACTACGGGCTCCACGGCAACTGGTTCCGGAGTTATTGGGTCAAGAACAACCTCAGGCTGGGCGACTACAGCCTCGACGGGCTGGGCAGAACTTGACGGCACAGGGGTGGGGGTAGAGGTCTCAGTAGAAGTTTGCGTTGGAGAACTTTGATTGAGAGTTTGTACCCTGGCTTCAGGAGAGTCCTCAGTGGGCATTGGCTCAGATGCTTCGGCGGTTGATTGCGTGGCTTCCGACAGTGGTTCAGTTTGAGGTGGGTTGGCAGATTGATCTGTAATTGCCTCTGGCAAATCTGTTGCCTGCGGCGCAGCGGAGTCTATTTGAGAATCGTTTTCAGCTCCCATTGTGAATGCAAGCGAGTCCGCTAAGCCTGGGGCTGTAATTACTGTGGCTGCGGCGATTGACCCAACTGAGATCACTGCAGGTGCCATTCGGCTTGCAAGGGATGCCTTCTTGTTATCCTCTATGTACTTCTTGCTCATGTCTTTCTCCTTCGACTGACTAAATAAAACCAGTTCAACGTGAAAAAAGACAGCAATATCGATTAAAGATTTCTCACGTAAAGCACAAGTGAATTTAGACTGAGTTGAGTGAGAGATACAAAATTTGAATTCGGCGAGAAAACTGACGCGCATGATTTTCCAGTTTTCAACGAACGTGAAATTCGAGCAGCCGCTGGCATTTTGTTCCTGATTGGCTTTGCCGCCTGGATGTATGCAGCAGTTACGGATGACTTCCAACCAATGCGTGGCTTTGGTGTCTTGTTCATGATTGACATGTTTCTCAGGCTTTTTGTTAGTCACAAAGCCGCCCCCTCAATGATCATCGGTCGGTTTGTAACAAGAAATCAGATACCTGAGTGGGTGGATGCAGAGCCCAAGAAAACAGCTTGGTACATCGGCTTCGGAATGGTGGTTGTTGCCTGCTTCACAATGGGCTGGCTTGCTCTGACGGGACCTGTCCCGCTGGCTTTATGTGGGATATGCATAAGCTTTTTATTTTTTGAATCAGCTTTCGGTTTTTGCGCAGGATGCTGGCTTCACATGCGTTTTTCAAAAACTCCGCCAAAGCTATGCAGTGGCGGAGTTTGTGAAATTAAGCACTAAAACGGAATTTTTGATTACTCACTAGACTTGCACTAATCGAGAAACACCTCCCTCGAATAACCGGGCAAACAGCCCCAATAACTTGACTGCAAAAACAGTCCCCTTTTTAAAAAACACAAAGTTGCCAGAAAGTCACCCTCTTTGGCTCAGTGTTCTGTCACACTTAACACCTAAGGGGATACAAAAATGAAGAACATAGAAAACTGGGTTAGCGAAATAGCTCAGCTGACCAAACCTGACAACATCCGTTGGATTGATGGATCCGAGCAGGATGAGATGAACCGGCTGCTGGTTGAGCGCGGAACCTTCACCCAGCTAAACCCTGAAAAGCGACCAAACAGCTTTCTGGCTCGGACTAACCCAGCCGATGTTGCTCGTGTTGAAGAGAGAACTTTTATCTGCTCCGAACGTGAGCAGGATGCCGGTCCAACCAATAACTGGTTTGAGCCAAATGCCATGCGCGAAAAACTAAATGGACTTTTTGATGGCTCCATGCGCGGAAGGACTATGTATGTGATTCCTTTCTCTATGGGACCGATTGGTTCGGACCAAGCCCGCTACGGCATTGAACTGACAGACAGTGCCTATGTGGTTTCTTCAATGATGATTATGACCAGGGTGAGCTCAAGAGTTTTGGATGAAATCAACCACGGTGCTGACTGGGTGCCTGCTGTTCACTCAGTTGGAGCACCACTAGGAGACAACCAAGAAGATGTTCCCTGGCCCTGCAACCCAGATGTTCACGTGGTTCAGTTCCCAGAGACCAAAGAGATCTGGAGCTTTGGTTCTGGATACGGTGGGAATAGCCTCTTGGGCAAAAAAGCCATGAGCCTAAGAATTGGCTCAACAATGGCTCGTGACGAAGGCTGGCTTGCTGAACACATGCTGCTTATCAGGATCACCAATCCTGAAGGCAAGCAGTTCAATGTCGCCGCGGCATTCCCCTCCGCTTGCGGAAAAACAAACCTAGCCATGCTGAAACCATCTCTTCCCGGTTACAAAGTTGAAACCATCGGTGATGACATCACCTGGATTGCAAAGAGTGAAAACGGCAAGCTAAAGGCCATTAACCCTGAATATGGTTTGTTCGGTGTTGCCCCAGGAACAGGACCAGGGACAAACCAGCATGCACTTGACTCAATGAAGGAAAACGCTGTTTTCACCAATGTTGCGCTAACCGATGACGGTGATGTTTGGTGGGAAGGGCTGAGCGAAGCTCCTAAGCACCTAACAGACTGGCGAGGAAACGACTGGACTCCAGAGAGTGGCGAGCTAGCAGCACACCCAAACTCAAGATTCTGTGTTCCAATGGAGCAGGCGCCAACAGTTGCCCCTGATTGGGACAGGGCGGAAGGCTTTGAGTTGGACGCGATTTTATTTGGCGGAAGACGTGCCAGCAATGTTCCACTAGTTACTGAATCTCGTGACTGGAACCACGGTGTTTTCATGGGAGCGACTATCGCCAGTGAGCAAACTGCTGCTGCAGAGGGTCCAGTTGGGCAGTTGCGCCGCGACCCATTTGCAATGCTTCCCTTCTGCGGCTACAACATGGCCGATTACTGGAACCACTGGCTGAATATCGGCAACGAGATTTCCAACCCGCCGAGGATCTTCCAGGTCAACTGGTTCCGCAAGGACGAAAACGGTCGGATTATGTGGCCAGGGTTTGCCGAAAACACAAGAGTTATCGACTGGATTATCGGAAGGCTTGAAAACCAGCACAAAGGACAGGCAACCCCAATTGGTCGAATCCCTGCAAGTGGCGAGCTAAATATCGAAGGCCTGGGTCTCGATGATGAGACCATGCAGAAAATCATGGATGTTGATAGTGAATCTTGGATGGCAGAGACCGAGATGATTGAGGCATTCTTTGATGGCTTCGGGCTGGCGATACCAGCAGAACTAACAAGGCAACTGCATTGGCTGAGAAGCCAGCTGGAACTTCAGCGAGAAGCGGAATTGGTCAAAAACTAAAACTTGACTGAGAGGTTTAGACTGGTGGAATGGAATTTGTTGAAGTTAATATCCAAGGTATGACCTGCGGTCACTGCGAGAAAAGCGTTGCCGAGGAACTAGAGAAAATCAGCGGTGTCACCGAGGTGGTTGTAAGTCACGAGACTGGCAAGGCTGATGTTTCGATGACCGAATTTGTTCCAGAACTAGAACTTAGAAACGCCGTTAGCGAAGCAGGTTACGAAGTAATTAGCATCACGGTTCACTAATGGCCCAGGACCTCGAACTAGACATTGAGGGAATGACCTGCACGGCTTGTGCAAGAAGAGTTGAGAAATCTCTAAACAAGCTTCCGGGAGTTTCTGCCTACGTAGATTTTGCAACCGAAACCGCTCACCTAACCTATTCGGGCCAACCCGGAACAAACGAGCCGGACCTAGATGAACTCAAAACAGCCGTTGAAGCCACCGGCTACAAAATCGGTGAAGGCAAATCCGAGCAGAGGTCAATCAAGCCAAAGCTAATAACAGGTGCGGTTCTGAGTGTTTTCACGGTAGCCATTTCGATGATTCCGGCATTTCGGTTTACTGCCTGGGAATGGGTAGCGTTTGGGTTATCAACACCGGTGATGTTTTATGTCAGCCTTCCGTTTCACCAGGCAACAATCAAAAACCTTCGGTTTGGTTCGACAACGATGGATACGCTGATCAGTCTTGGATCACTGGTTGCATATTTGTATTCGGTTTTCAATTTGCTGTTTGCCGATTCCGAACAGGTCTATTTCGAAGTTGCGGCTGTTGTTCCGACCGTTGTTTTACTCGGTCGCTATTTAGAACTTGGTGCCAGAAGATCAGCGACTGATTCAGTGAAAGCGCTACTAAGTGCAATCCCTGAAACCTCAGTTGTTATACGAGATGGTGAACGCATTGAAATAAGTACTGGCGAGATTCGTATCGGAGATCGGGTGGTTATCCCAGCCGGGCAAACAATCCCTGTCGATGGAGTGGTAATTGACGGAAACGCCACCATTGACAACTCCGCTATCACTGGCGAATCACTCCCTGAGGAAATAACCACCGGCAGTGTGGTCTCAGGTGGGGGACTGAATCTCAACGGCTCATTAGTTATTGAAGCAAAGTCCAATTCAGCGGGATCAAGACTTGGAAGGATTGCTGATTTGGTCCGCGAGGCAACAAGTCAGAAAACAAAGGTCGCTGGCATTACAGATCGAATAAGTGCTGTGTTTGTGCCAGTGGTGATTTTGATTGCAATCATCACCTACGTTGTTTGGGCATTTGGATTCAATGATCCTGAGCTTGCCTTCCAGGCAGCGGTTGCTGTTTTGGTGATTGCATGTCCATGTGCTCTGGGGATTGCAGTTCCAATGAGCTTGGTGGTCAGTGCTGGCAATGGTGCCAAGCGAGGAATCGTTATTAGAAACCCTGACAGTCTCACTGACCTTTCCAAAATCAAGCAGATTGTTCTCGATAAAACAGGAACTATCACTTATGGCCGGTTGGCTGTCAGCGAGGTTATTGAAATAGCAGGCAAGAAAGACGAAATCCTTGCCAAAGCCGCCGCTGTTGAAAAACTCTCCGCTCACCCAATTGCCAAGGCAATTGCCGACCTCGACCACTCGTTGAGCGCAACCGATGCCGAAGAGACCGCCGGGTTTGGAATCAGTGGTGTTGTTGATGGGACAAGGGTGACTGTTTCTAAAAACACTGAGGTGACAAACTTAGTTGAACTAAAAAAGGTCATTGACTCAATTGAGGCTAAGAGCCTGGTGGTGATTTCCTGGGATGGTGTCGCTCAGGGGGTAATAACACTGACCGACACCGTCAGGGACTCGGCAATTGAAGCCATTGCGGAGCTCAAGAAGCAGAATATTGAACCGATCATTGTTAGCGGTGACAATCAAGCTCAGGTCGATGCGGTGGCAAAACAGGTTGGAATCAGCAGGGCTTATGGTGACGTTTCCCCGGAAGACAAGCAGTCAACTGTGAAAGCCTTATCTGCTGAGCAGAAAACAGCAATGGTTGGTGATGGACTAAACGACGTTGCCGCCCTTGCAGGAGCAGATGTTGGAATTGCTATGGGAAGTGGAACAAGAGCGGCACAAAGCGCTGCTGCGATAACGATTCTGGATGACAACCCGCAATCAATTCCGTATGCAATGAAGCTAGCCAAGAGAACCTGGGCAAACATCGTTCAAAACCTAGGCTGGGCCTTTGGCTACAACATCCTGCTGATCCCAGTTGCAGCGTTTGGGTTGCTAAACCCAATGCTTGCGGGTGCTGCAATGGGCTTTAGTTCGATTTCCGTGGTTTTGAACTCGTGGCGATTGAAGCGCTAGTTATCTTCGGGCGGCAAAATATCACCCTCGATTGACTTCAGGGCGTTTTCTTGGATTTGTTTGCGCCTAAGAATTGATTCTTGTTGGGGGGTCAATAAATTCCTGGTCTCGTCCAAGAATTTTTCCATTTCAGCTTTTTGGCCAGGAAGCCTTGCCAGTCTGTTTTCAGCGTCAACAATTGCGTTTTTTGTAACTTCCAAGCTCTTGATCGCCAGCTGTTCTGCGCGGTAACGAGCATCTTGAATGAGGGCAGCCGACATACTCTCCGAATCTCGGGTGGTCTGATCTGCCTTATCGATAGCCTCGTTGTAGGTGGTCTCCGCTTTTTCAAGAAGCGAAGTCGCTTCATCTGTTGCTGACTGCAAACGCTCCTCGGCGTCCGCATAAATCTTCTCAACCTCAGCTCTTGCCGCATCTGAGCGCTCAGCGAATTCCCTCTCGCTTTCCTCGCGACGATTCTGAATCTCCGCCTCCAGGTTTGCTAACACGCTCTCCAGCTGCGCTCTCTGGGTGCTGAGTTTTTCAAACTCTTGCTGGGCATCCGCCCTCTTGCGGGCAATCTGATTTTCGGCTTCGTTGAGCATAAGCGATGATTTTTGCTGTGCTTTGGCTAGCTCATCTTCGGCCTGCTTTTTCAATTCCTCTGATTCGTAAGTGAGGTTTTTGGATTCTTTCTCGGCCTTGCGAGTTAGAGACTTAGCCTCTCTCTCTGCCTTGACCAAAACCTGATTGGCAAACTGGTCAGCATCATATAGCTGCCTGTCAGCCTCTGCTCTTGCCTCTTCGCGCAATCTCAGAGCTTCCTTGGTAGCGTCTTGAACCAATTTGGAAGCCTCGGTTTCAGCAAGTCTCAAAGTCTCCTCGAACTGTTGCCCCAGCTTCGCATACCCTGGTGACTGGGCTCCTTTGAGCTGGGTTTGGAGTTCTTCAACTTTTTCACGCAAAACCTGTTGCTCGCGGATAGCCCCTGCGTTATATGTTTCGAGTTCTGCAATTCGAGTAATTAACTGGCTTAGGTAGGAATCAACCTCGCGACGGCTATAACCACCGACTGCTGAGGAAAACTGTGGCTGATCCATTAGAGCACCTATGTTAAGTATTTTTTGCTTGCTAGCAATATACCTCACCAAACAAGGTAATTGGGAACAATCATCCCCCGCATGAAGTTAGATAAGCCATGAGTTTAGTTTTGAAAGCCGGCACCGACTGGCAAACCGTTCTGCAAAGAGCAGCTGACGCTGCTCCCGAGGCGATCAGCGTTGATGGCCTGAAAAACCTAATTGGAGGCGAGTGGGTATCTGGTGGCAACATCAAAGACCACGTCAACCCAGTTGATGGAATGCCCATTCTTGGTCCAACCATGTTGGATGTTGACACGGTGATGGGTGCTGTCAGGGCAGCCAAAGTGCAAGACACCGAATGGGCGAAAGTTGACCTAGCTGAGCGCAAGCAACGTGTCCAGCAAGCAGTGGATCTCATGCGCGAGCATCGAGACACCCTTGCGCTGTTGCTTGTTTGGGAAATCGGCAAGCCCTGGAAGTTAGCTTGTGCCGATGTTGACAGAGCCCTGGAAGGTGTCGAGTGGTACATCGGCGAAATTGATAGGCAGATGGAAGGCAGGACACCTCTGGGTGGACCGATATCCAACATCGCCAGCTGGAACTACCCAATGAGTGTTTTGGTGCATGCAGAACTAGTTCAGATGCTTGCTGGAAACGCAGT
>CBFHOK010000019.1:0-11933 GCA_965657575.1 Microbacteriaceae bacterium
GATAAATACAAGGGTCAGGTGAAGCTCTCCGGCGAGGTTTGGAGTGCTAAGTCAAACGGAGCAACAATTCCTGAGGGCAGAACAGTCAAGGTTGTAAAGATTGATGGCGCCACCGCCATCGTCGAATAGGAGAGACAATGGATTTTGGTTTTTTAGTTCCAGTTGCAGTAGTCATCATTTTGGCTGCATTCCTGATTCGAGGAATCAGAATCGTGCCGCAGGCAAATGCTGTGGTTGTTGAAAGACTCGGTCGCTATCAAAGAACCCTGCAGGCAGGGTTGAATCTAATCATTCCCTTCATCGACAGAGCCCGACCAAGCATTGATCTCAGGGAGCGAGTAGTTTCTTTCCCCCCGCAGCCAGTGATCACCGAGGACAACCTGGTGGTTGAGATAGACACCGTTGTTTACTACCAGGTGACTGATGCCAAATCAGCCAGCTACGAAATCGAAGATTTCATTATGGGTATTGAGCAACTGACAACCACTACTTTGAGAAACGTGGTTGGTGGGATTGATTTAGAAAAAGCTCTAACCTCTCGTGACACCATCAACAATGCACTGAGAGCAGTTCTCGACGAGGCAACCGGCAAATGGGGAGTCAGGGTAAACCGCGTTGAGCTGAAAGCGATTGACCCTCCCGAGACCGTCCAGGTTGCAATGGAGCTTCAGATGAAAGCTGAGCGAGAGAAGAGGGCTGCGATTTTAGAAGCAGAGGGCCAGAAGCAATCACAGATTCTGAAAGCCCAGGGAGCCAGAGAGGCATCCATCTTGGAAGCCGAGGGTGAGGCAAAGGCTGAAGTATTGCGTGCGGAGGGTGAGGCAAAAGCAATCGAGACTGTCTTCAAAGCTGTCCATGATTCAGATGCTGACGATAAGGTCCTGGCCTATCAGTATTTACAACAACTACCTGAGATTGCCAATGGTCAAGCATCCAAGATTTGGGTGATTCCCAGTGAGCTGTCGGGGGCTATGGAGAATCTTTCAAAGGCATTCAAAAAGCCCTAACTTGAAATTTATAAACCCTCTCTGTCAGGCTGGAGGGGGTTTAGGGGGAGCATGAAAAAGCTTGCAATACTTGCAATTGTCTTACTAACAACATCGTGTGCTGTTAGTGAAGAACCAATTGAAGCCCCTTCTGAATCAAGTAGTTCCCCAAGTTCCGATACTGGAATTTCTCTCGACCCACAGGGTATCGGCCAAGGCGAGCTGCCAGAAACAGCGGTTGGTGCAAACGAAGATGAGCCTGGAACTGATACAGAGGCTACGACTGGAACAGAGCAAGACACTGGAAACACACAACCTGTCGATTCTGCATCTCTTGGAAGAGAGACCGTCAATGATTACATCGATTTACTTCAAGTAGCCCCTGAGGTGACTAGTGGTTATGACAGGGATCTCTTCCGCCACTGGGTTGATGCTGATGGAGACGGCTGCCATGCAAGAGAAGAAACCCTGATTGCTGAAAGTGTTGGTCCAGTCAGCGTCACTGGTGACTGCGATATCTCGGGAACCTGGTTTAGCGCATTCGATGGAGAGACAACCGCCAACCCAAGCAACTTTGACGTAGATCACCTAGTTCCCCTCAAGGAAGCCTGGGATAGCGGTGCTAACAGGTGGGACAGTGACACAAGAGAGCGCTTTGCCAATGATCTTGGTAGCCCACACAGCCTGATTGCTGTCTCCCGCGGGTCTAATAGATCCAAAGGAGCTGATGATCCTGCTGAGTGGATGCCACCACGACAGAGCTACACTTGCGAATACATCTTTACCTGGACCTTGGTAAAAATCCGTTGGTCACTAACAGCAGACCAGGCAGAGATAAATGCCTTGAGAGATAACGGTGGCGATTGCTTTGTTGATGAGATGAACTTCTCACCGGCGGTATCTGAGGCAGAGATCATCGCTGGAAATCCACCAGAGCCAGAGCCAACACCTGAGCCAACCCCAGAGGCAGAAGGTGAATTGGATCCGAGGTTTAGTTTCTGCACCGAGGCCAAAGCTGCAGGCTATGGCCCCTATGTTCGCGGTGTTGATCCTGAGTATGAGTGGTATCGAGATGGCGACAGTGACGGGACAGTCTGCGAATAGATGTCTGTGCCGTCAGGCATTGTGAGGGAAAGTCTTTAGGGGGCAAATCAGCCTAAGATGAAACCCAAGGCTGAAGCCCTGGATTTAAGTGGTTGGTATTTATGCCGACTGCTTACTGGTGTTTTCTGCCACCTTAATCAGCGCTACTGAGTTTTCGAGCCAGAGCCTGACAATGATTAGATTCACAAGCCAAACCACTGGTCCGAATAGCAAAAGAAGTATGCCGGTGCCTGACTGATAAGGCATACCTAGCAGGAGAAGCGCTACACCGAATGTAGCGAGTGCCGCAAGTGCTATCAGGACCATGGCAATGATGTAGACGACCCTCGCAATTTTTACAGTGACAAAGCTCTCAAAGCTGGTGTCAAATAGTGATCTAAAGAAATTCATGCTTCCCCCATCGTTTTTCCCCTAAGCTGCTGGAGTTTAGGTCTTGCAAGTATACAGTTGACGATTGATTTGGGAAACCTCTCGACACTCAAATTGCTTATGAACCTATGTAGATAATTGACGATATTCCCTAACCAAAGTTCTAGTTTGGAAGCGAGGTAAAGAATTCTCCAGCGTCAAATGAAGATGCTCATGTCTCTCACGGTTTTGAAGCTCCCGATGATGTCTTCGTCTGGAATCAATAGCTCTCCTACAAGCTTTGCTCCCTCTCCATCGTTTACCTCTCGAAGTTTTAGATACTTGGCGTTATTGAAATCAATCATGATTCCCCCTCTGACAAATAGAACATCATCTAGTGGTGACATTTTGGAGTGTTAGAGTCAAAAACCAGGAGGAAACCGAATGAAACTGGATGGCAAGGTAGTTGTAATAACTGGAGCAGGCTCAGGAATGGGTCGGGAACTAACACTGCAGATGGCTGACCGGGGAGCGCTGGTTGCGGCAGTTGATCTGAATGAAGAAAACTTAGAACAAACAAAGATTATGGCAACAAAAAATGTTGAAACATTTGTTGTTGATGTCACAAATAAACAAGCCATCAAATCCCTACCTAAAAAGGTGATTGACACCTTTGGTCAGGTTGATGGCTTAGTCAATAACGCAGGCATCATTCAACCGTTTGTGAAGATTTCAGAACTTACTCGCAAACAGGCTGAGAAGGTGATGAATGTGAATTTCTGGGGAGTGTTTGATCTGACTAAGGCATTCTTGCCAGAGCTAACAAATCGCCCAGAGGCACACATCATGAACATTTCATCAATGGGTGCTTACGCACCAGTTCCAGGTCAAAGTGTTTACGGAGCATCGAAGGCTGCTGTGAAGCTATTCACCGAAGGCCTTCGCAGTGAACTGATGGACACCAACATTGGCGTGACAATCGTCTTCCCGGGATCAGTTGCCACCAACATCACTGAAAACTCTGGAATCGATATCCCTGAGGGAAGTGAAGACCAGGCAGCTAATTTCAAACCAATGCTTGCTAAAGACGCAGCACGGGAGATGGTTGAGGCCTTTGAGGCAGGCAAGCCAAGGATCACAGTCGGCAAAGATGCGACCTTTATGGATCGCTATAGCCGGTTCAGCCCCGTTGGCGCGGCAAACCTGATTTATAAGCAGATGAAGAGTCTTTTGGGTTAAGCCTGTGGATAAATGTCCCTAGTCGGGCATACCTTGAAAATGAGTGTTGTAGTTGGCATTCATGTACTCCTTTCTGTGTGTGGAGGCTGGGGGAAACCCCAGCCTCTCTAGAAAGAGCAATTAGGCTAAAAGGGGAGGCCAGATTGAAGGTCAAAAACGGTCAGTGGCGAATAGCCAGTCGAGATATTTTCAGAGGATTCAAGTGCACTCACTGCACCCAGCTGTCAATGGCGGTAGCTGCAGGGCAAGAAGACATCATCGAAATCGTGAAGGATTACGAAGAGGATCTTTCAAACAAGTTGCCAATCATCCAGGGAAATATCTGGGAGCGGCAGATCTTTGATGAGTTGATTGAATCTATTGGTGATGATTTCCACGAATTACAGAGCTTTTCAATGGATGACAGTCTGGAGGCCATGCACCACGGCTTTCCGGTGATTGCCCAGGCTTATATGACTAAGACCTATGACGACATCATCTGGTCGGGTCTTGTTGATTTATTAGTCCGCGATGACTACGAGCTTTATTACGAGGACAACAAGATTGCCGCAAGAAAAACCGAAGGTGATCCGACTAAGTATCAGGTTTTTGATGTCAAACACTCCAAAGAGGACAAAGAGGCCTATCAATTGCAGATAGCCAACTATCACGAGGTGTTATTGGAACTTGGGTATGCGAGTGATAAGCGTCCAGGGCTTGTTTTGAAAGATTTCAAACTGCCCACATACGACTATGCACTCATAAAGAAAAAACTTGATAATGCTCGTGAGCCATTATTTGACATGCTTAGAAAGCATGCCCCAGATGAGCCTTTCGATAAAGACAAAATGCTTTGGCACTGTTTGAAACCAAGCACCTGTCTTGATGTTTACTGCGACTACCCGAAGCTTTGTAAAGAGGAGTTCCTCAGAGAGGACCACCTGTTTCAATTACCAACCGCTCACCACACGCATCTGATCAAACTGCAAGCAGCAGGGTTGGGAACAGTTGAGTCGTTAATCGGTGTCGACTCCTTTGCAGAGGTTCCAGGGCTAAAACCTGAATACGTCGAGCATTACACCCGCTGGGCACAAATCGTTCACGAGGAGAAAACCTCTGGCAAGCCCTATTACCGCCAAATTGCCAGACCAACCAGTGTTGGTCTGCCAGAGCTATCTCCAGGAGATCTGTTTTTCGATATCGAGTGGTTCAACCCGGTTGGCAATGTTGATGATCTGAACTTTATGTGGGGGGCAGTTGATTCAGAGGGTGAATTCCATGCCTTTTTGGCCGATGACTACGAAGAGGAAAAACAGGCTTTTCAAGACTTCATTATGTTTTCAATGAAGAAGCTGGAACAAGACCCGAACATGCATATCTACCACTATCACAACCCAGAGCCCATCAGGATGAAAAAGATGCGTGATAGATATGACTACCTCCACACTGAAATAGAGTTATTACTTCCAAGAATGGTTGACCTCAAAAAGATTGCCAACCAGAGCATTGAACCCGGCAGCGGTTCATACAGCATCAAAAAGCTCGAACGCTATTACGAGGCTGATAACAAACTAAACCGCGAAGGTTTAGTTGCTGCTGGGAGCGATGCCCTGTTGCAATATCACATGTATGCAGAGGCTAAAAAGGCCGGCAAAGAACAAGAAGCCAAGGATATTATGCAGATGATTCTCGACTATAACGAAGATGACTGCTTGTCGACCAAGCTACTAGCCGAATGGCTTCACAGCATCAGTTAGTTTCCGTAATCCAAGAAACCTTTGGCTCCCAAGTCAATTTCGCACCACTGTGACCTGCAAGCACTTCTAGCGCCAGAGTTGCTGCAGTGCTTGCAATGACCACCACTACAAACCCACCCTTGATTATCTTGGCAAGTGATGAGCTAACGTGCTGTTTTCTAGCCCAGATAAGCAGCAAAAGCCTTACTCAACACACCAAATAGTTATCAAAGACTTATCCGGAGTAGGTATTGAGCCTGACCTGCTCGCCGTCGATATAGAACCTGAGTCGGTTTTTACCCGGTTCAAGATCGATTGTTCTAACCAAATACTGGGTTCCCAGTGCTTGTCGGAGACGGGAATTGGTGGGGTCATCGGTTCTGACCCAGGCGATTTCCTCACCATCAACGATGAACTGGATTTTTCCGTTACCAACAACATTCTTGGCATACATCTTCACCTGGTTGGTTTCATTTCCGTTGGCGTCCAGCAATCTCTTCGTCCAAACAAACATTGGTTCATCGCTGATTTGGGTTTGCTGTGTCTGTCTTTGATAAACGGTTGCGGCCAGAGAAAGCTGCAGCTCAGAACCAGAACTGTCTTCGATCAGCACGTGAACATTCCTACTGTCGCCAGCTTCGGCTCTCCACAAAATAAAGTCGACATCAGCGGAACCTGTTTCGTCAGCAGCTGCGTAGCCAATCATCACCGGTTCATCAGTTGATCCTGCCGATTGGTAGACCTTTACTTCTGATGAAGGTGCCAAGTTGCTCAGCAGAAGTTTCGAAGGCTTTCCTAGGAAGGTCTCAAGCGAGCTGTCTTCCTTGGCTTCCCTTGAGGGCAGAGCGATAACGCTTGCGGAGCCCACAGTCAATGTCAGACGCTTTTTGTCCTCAGCAATAATCGCGCTAATTGACTGCTCAACACCGTCAATCAGCAGCTTTCCAGGGGCCAGATTTTCAACGGTTCTTAATGATTCCTCCTCAGTGGAGTCCTGCTCTTCGGTGGAATCAGTTTCCGTTGTTTCCTCATCTTCGGTATCTGGTTCTTCCGAGGTTTCCTCTTCAGTTACCTGGTCTTGCTCCGAAGATTCTTCATCGGTTTCCAAATCGGGTGAGCTTTCAGGATCTTCAGTCACTTCAGGCTCGGGAGCTGGCTCTAATTCTTGCTCCTCCTCTGGGGTTGGCTCAGGGTCACTGGGTTCCTCTGAGGTAGTTTGCGGCTTTGTGGTGGCCATCGATGCAATTGAGAGGTCGCTATAGCCATAAACATTGTGAGCGATGATTGCAAAGTAGTAAGTGGTGCCCGCCTGCAGGCCTTCCACCTCGCAAGCTCTCAGAGAAGGAGAGATTTCTCCCTTGCAGCTTCCTGCCTGAACTGGCAGGAAGGGCCCGTCGTCATTCAGTGACATCCAAACTTTGTAGTAATCGATGAAGGCACCACCATCCCAGGGTTCATCCCATGTGAGGATCACCTTGTCGGTAAGTGGTGTTGCTTCTGGTTGTTCTGGCTGGCTGGGTGTTCCTGGCATAACAACTTCATAGACCTCGCCATTTTGAACCTGAATGGTGATGTCTTTCACTCTTGAAACATCGTCTGGGTGAGAGACCTTGAATTGCATAGATGATGCGATTCCCGAATTGGAGCCAGAAAGAAGCGCCAGTTGGATCTCACCATTTGAGTCAGTTGACGGACTTGCAGAGGAGTATCCAGTCGGCCAGAAATTACATTCCGTATCGCTGGCTCCATCAAAAGGCATAAAGACGTTTTTGTCACAATAATCCGCGAGCCCTTCGAATTGAACCAATGCATCTGAGACTGGCTCATCTGAGGCCCATTCCTTGACCTTGATTGTCACGACATCAATTTCAGGGAGGTTGAAATCTAGCTCAGTGTCAGTTTCTACTGTGAAATCTGCTTTTGCCAGCAGGCCCCAAGGTGTGATTGGTGAAGTCTTAGTGGCCCTGTTGGCATACCTTGATGTCTGGGCATAAATCTGTCCTGCTGTCCCAGCCGGTATTTCAAAGCTGTAGTTTCCATTTGAATCGGTTACGGATGTCAAAGCATCACGATCGTTGGATACGTAGCTTGCTGAATCCACTAACCAGTTCATTTCGATTCCGCTGACTGGGGTGACACCATCAGCTAAAAACACCTGTCCCGTTAGAGAAACTTTTGAGCTGATTGCAACCTCTACGGTTTGGCTCACGGACGGATCCACCGCGACGGTTTTTGAGCGCTTTGAAAGATTGTCAATCACATTGAACTGGAGCAGATCTGGCCACCTTGGACCGAATTGAGAGTCAATGATAGATATTTTCAACTCGCCGTTTGCATCTGTAGATGGAGATTGGGAAGAGAAACCACTGGGCCAGAAATTGCAGGATGTGTCCCTTGCGCCATCGAAGGGTGACCATGCATTGTTCTCGCAATACAGAGCCATATCCGCAAACTTCACCTCTGCCCCGGCAATCGGGTCGCCGCTGTCCTCGTCCGAGACCCTGAAGGTGACAGTGTTCAGTTCTGGAAGTCTGAAATCAACTGTGGTGTCCGCTGAAGCTGTTAGTTCCCCCTCGACCACCATTCCAATTGGAGTAATTGGTGTTGTTGGAGAACCCCCACGACCGTTCCTAGATGTCTGCGCATAGAGCTGCCCCGAAACATCAGGTGAAACCTCTAATGAGTATTGACCATTTTCATCAGTCAGCGTGTTGACTGCGATTCGGTCATAGGAGCTAATTGATGAACCTGTCGGCAGCCAGTTCATCTCGATGTTTTCAACGGGAGTGGTTCCGTCCTCGAGAGTCACAACACCCGAGATGGTGACTGAAGATTTTTGAACTACTGAAATGTTTTCATCAGACTCATATGGATTCAGGGTGATGTCATTAATTGCGCCAGTTGAGGGATCTTGCAGGGTGAACTGCCAATTCTCCGGCCAGCGGGAACCGTGTTCTTTGTCGATGATTGCAATCGAGACTTTTCCATTGGCATCAGTTGAAGGACCGGAGCTCGAATACCCCGCTGGCCAAAACCAACAATCAGTATTGGTTGCTGTTGGGAAAGGCTGAATTGAGTTGTCATCGCAATACTCAGCCATTTTTGGGAACCTCAGCATGGCACCTGAAATGGGGTTGCCCGTCTCCTCTTCGGTCAGCGTGAAAGTCAGAATTTTCTGCTTTGGCAGCTTGAAATTCACACTCGTGTCGTTCTCGATCGTCAGCTCACCCTTTGCCACCAATCCCCAAGGAGTTAGAGGGTCTGTCGGATCTGCACTTCGAGGGCTTCTGGAGGTCTCAGCATATAGCTGACCTGCTTGTCCGTTCGGAACCTGCAAGAGGAAATCACCGTTTTTATCCGTCACGACACTGACTGCATCGCGACCCCCAGTCGCAATAGATGTGCTGGCGGGCAGCCAGTTCATCTCAATGCCACTAACTGGGGTAACTCCATCATTCAAATAGACAGTTCCACCGATGAAAGGAAGGTTAGAAGTCCAGGTAATCATCACATTGGATGTCTCCCATGAAGAGTTCTGACCACCTCGCATCGCCTTGATTCTGAAGCAGTAGAACTCACTTTCAGTCAGACCGGTTAGTGGATAGGAATCTAGTTCAGGTCCGATGTAGGCAAGGTGTTGGAATGTACCCCTGCATCCATCTGGACCCTCGTGGTATTCAATCTTGAACTCGAATTCACCACTTACGCTGTCGGTCCACTCAAGCTTTCCGGTGTCTGTGTATAAGGCAGTGGCAAGGTGTTCTGAGGGGGTTCCCGAGAAACTTTGAGATTGGTTTGCGCAAAGTGATGCCAGCGCTGAAGCGTCTACCCGTCCGCCAGTTGCAACCTTGCCTGAAACGGAGGCTGTTGAACTGGCGGTTGCAAATAGATTTGATATTGCCCGCTCACCACCGGTGCCTCGGTTAGCTGCAACACAAAGAGCGAGCGCACCAGTGACATGCGGTGCTGCCATTGAGGTTCCACTCAGCAACTCATAACCACCGCCAAACTTGGTGCTCAAGATATCTGTTCCAGGCGCTGCGATATCAACACTTGTTGACCCATAGTTTGAATAATCAGCTAGGGAGCCATCTTCATCAAGTGCGGCAACTGTTACCAAGCAGTCCCAGTCACGAATCTCAGTTGAGCAGTCCAGGTTTCCTGGGAACTGCTCGGAACCGTCATTATTGGCAGCACTGTTTCCAGCTGCGGCAACGAAGATGATTCCAGCATCGCCTCCACGCTGGATGGCTTCCTCAAGTGCTTTGGAGTAACCAACACCTCCCCATGAGTTGTTGGTTGCAATGATGTCTAGTCCCTTTTGGGTTCTTAGCTGAGTGATGTAGTCAATAGCCCTAATCGCATTGGAGACACTGGATGTGCCATCAGGGTTACTGATCTTTGCTGAAATCAACTTCACATTCTGAGCAACACCTGTCACTCCGATGCCATTGTTTCCAACAGCACCAATGGTTCCTGCAACATGTGTTCCGTGGGGGTTCTCCGCATTGTCTTTGATTGAACCGTCATCGTTCAAAAAGTCGTATCCGTGGACATCATCGATGAAACCATTTCCATCATCATCGATTCCGTTGCCTGCAATCTCTCCAGAGTTTGTCCACATGTTGGAGGCAAGATCAGGGTGGGTGTAATCGATACCAGAGTCAATTACAGCGACATAAACACTGTCTGATCCTGTGAAGCCGTTGGCCCAAGCAGATTCTGCATTTGTTCCAAACCCACTTTCAACCCCCCACATATTCCCGGCAACATATTCAGTGTCATCGGCGGTCTCCACCTCAACTGGAAGATTTGGCTCAACATACTCAACATGATCTAGTTTCAGATAGGCCTGCTCTGCCCTATCGAAACTAAGACTTGAGGGGAGGGAAAGGATGTAGGTGTTAGGCGCTAGCTCTTCTAATTGCTGACCTCTAAACAGTTTAAGCTCAGCTGGATTCTCAACAGAACTTTTAACTATCAGGCTTTCAGGGTTTTGAGATTCGGTCGCATTTGCCGAAGGCAAAAGCCCAAAAGATGTAACTACGAGTGATGCGAATATTGCGAGTATTTTGCGAGCCATGTTTCCCCCTATTTTGATTTTATATAAAAACCTAGTGTTTGGACATCAGCCAGACGGGGGACGGGTTTGGCTTCAGTCGTTTCCGTTATTCAGTCTCTCAATCTCATGAGTAAGCTTGTCCACAGACTTACTGATCCTCATTAGCTCTTTGAGCATGATTACCCTGAAAACGGAAGACGCGTAATCCTCCCAGTCGTTTGTGCCCGTTAGGGAAAAAGATGCAAATTTCCCTTCGGTCAGAGCCTTGTTGTATTTTCCACCTATGGCCATCTCCTGGATCAGTGCATTAATGAGAGACTCCTGTTCCTCGATTGAGTTATCCGTGAGCGAGTAAAGACCGACTCCATGACCCCCCTCCCTTCTTTTGGTGGCCTCTTGCTCCTTTGTTATCGTCGGCAACTTGCAGTTCTTGCAGGGTTCCCCGGGAGTCAATAATTTCACCCCAAAGTGGGCTCGTTCATCTTCAGAACATTTGCAGATTTGCTCCTCTGTCATAGCTTCCTACCTTTCACCTTGTCTGATCTGTTTGAGCCTGGCTTCTAAAATCTCAATCTCAGCCTCTGTCACTTGCCCATCTGCGAGGCTCATTTCTACGTCATCCGCGAGCTTCTCAAGATTGATAATTCTTTGCATCTGTTCAGCATTCTCTTTTCTAGCCTCATCCATGGCATTTAGAACAATTCCAATGAGGATATTTAGAACAGTGAAAACAATCACAAACATGTAGGAAATGAAAAACGGGAAGGCCAGCGGGGAGATGGAAATTCCATCTTCAAATGTTTGGGGGAAGTTTTCAAGTGTAAGCATCACGAATAGCGTCTTGAGTGAGGCGCCAATGTCCCCCCAAGCCTCAGGAAGACTGCTTCCAAATAAATATGTCCCTGCCATACCGTAAAGGAAAAGCAACAGACCTATCAGCACGGAGATGCTCATCAGTGGAGGAACACTTCTGACTATGGAGAGACTGAGGATTCGGACTTCAGGTAAGAACCTAAAGATTCGAACCAATCTCAAAAGTCTCAAAAGCCTCAAGACAACTGTTTGACCCTGGGCGAAGGGTGAAAGACCCACCACTATGAAATCGAAAATGTTCCAGCCAGAGCCAAAGAATTTCCAAGGCTTTTTTCCATAAGAGGCAATCCTGATCAAAAGCTCAACTAAATAGATGAGGTAGCAGAGCTCATCTATCAGGATCAGAGTTTCGGACTGGTCCGTCGATGTTGGAAGCGTAAGCCAGGCTAAAGCGATGGCGTTTATGAATATAACGGCACCAATCAGCAGCTCGAATCTATCGCTTTCAACTATTCGAGCGAGCCATTGAATTCTGTAATCTTCAATTTTTTTCATAGCCCTGAGCTTCTAAAGATCCTGGTTTTCCTGGGTATTGTCTGATGGGATCGTTTGCGCCGGCCTTATATTCGGCATTGCCTTTGAAACAAGATGCACATTTTCAAAAGC
>CBFHOK010000020.1:0-11287 GCA_965657575.1 Microbacteriaceae bacterium
ATCTTGGTAGGGCTGAATACCGTGACATCACCGATAAGCAGGCGATGGACCGACTGGTTGAGCGTAACTTTTTGAGATCTAAAGACGACGATTATCACCAACAGGGTCATTATTGGAGTTGTTGAATTCAGTATCCCTGCCATCACGCTCGAGACATACTGCTGACCCAGGGCAAATAAAAACCCGGGAGCTGAGTTAAGTAGCAGGGCAACAACGCTGATGTGCAACCAGTGGCTGAGCTTATTTGGAAGTTTCTTCTTTACCGCCGCGAGCAAGACCAATAATGAGATTGAACCTAAGAGACCTCTGAGAAATGCGATTCCAATTGGAGTAAACGACTCCAGGGCAAATTCGATGAATAAAAAGCTCGCACCCCAAACCAACCCAAGGGCGATAAAGCTTGGAAGCCAGCCAATTTCTTTTTTCAAACCGATCCCACCAGCAAGCTAAGAGCTAAAGCGATGAAGACAACAGAAACGGTTATCTCCATTCCGATCTGGAACTTTCTTGCGCTGAGTAATTCCCTCATCTTCCCCGCGGCCAGGACAATCACAACTTCAAATCCTGCAGCGAAGAAGACAAAAATGACGGTCAGAAAAACAAGCTGCCAGGTCACATTCTCAGCGCCTCCGAGAAACTGCGGAAAGAATGCCACAAAAAACACCACGACCTTTGGGTTGGTGAGATTAGTAAACAAACCTGTCAGATAGGGACTTGTTTTCGATTTCACCACTTCAGGCTCCTGTGTTGAGTTCGGAAGAGAACGGATTAGCCTTCTGGCCTGCCAAGCACTTCCCAAACCAAGGTATAGAAGATAGCCACCACCGGCAATCTGCAGGATCATCAAACCGGTCTCGCTCTGAGAAACAATTAGCCCGACACCGCTGATCATTAGCCCAGCAATAATGGCAACACCGGAGAAGATCCCGGCCATGGTTATAAAGCCAGTTTTGACACCATCACGAAGAGTGTTTCTGATGAGTAGGAATATGTCGGGACCTGGGGTAAATGTAATTACCAAACTTGCAATGATGAAAGGCACCAGCACCGAAAAATCGAGCACTGCTAAATCTTAGGGCTAAAAGTGCTGTTCCCTACTCACCATCACATCCGTAGCCCAAACAACGCATGCATATTTATCAAGGTAATTTTCCCTCAGCAGTTCAATGATCTTTTCCTGCATCTCGGCTGAGACCACCGTCTCTATTTTGACGTTGCCACCATCAATCTCACCTGCGCGTCTGCCGTGCGGACCAGACCCCTGGGCTGCTGTTGCGGTATGACCTTTGACACCGAGTTTGTGAAGGTCTCGAGTTAGTCGAGACTCAAGGGCATGCTCGATAACAATGGTGACAAGTTTTCTCTGAATTTTCATAGACCCATTCCTCCGGCAATAGTCTCGGCAATGACTGAATACAACGGTATTCCAATAATTAAGTTGAAGGGGAAGGTAATAGCAAGCGAAGAGGTCAGATAAATCCCAGGTGATGCCTCAGGCAATGCAAGCCTTACTGCTGCTGGTGCTGCAATATAACTGGATGCAGCGCTCAAAACACCCAAAACCGTTGCCCCACCAACACTTAGACCAGTCAGCAGCCCAACCGTGATTCCCAAGGTGCCAGCGATTACCGGGAAGCCAATTCCAAAAATCACCAGACGGATGCCGGCTTTTTTGAGATCCCCGATTCGCTTTCCCGCAATCAAACCGAGTTCGAGAAGGAACAGCGTGAGGACTCCTGTGAATAACCCACCAAAGAATGGCTCCACTTGGCTGTAACCTGCAGAACCGGTAGCCGCACCCAGCAGCAATCCACCAGCCAAAAGCACAATGCTCTTGCCAGTGAGAACCTCAGCCAGCGACTCTCTGAAGTTCACACTCCTACTCATCCCCCTGCTTGCCAACAACAAACCAACGATGATGCCCGGTATCTCCAATACCGCCAATAGCGTCGCCATATAACCCTCGACAAATGTCTGTGCGGTTTCCAAAAAGACAATCGCTGCCGTAAAGGTGACAAGTGAGGTAGACCCGTAGTGAGCAGCAAGCGCCCCTTTTTCATAGGCGGGGAGTTTGGTGAGGGGTCCCAAGATCGTAAAAGCCAACAGTGGAATTACAATTCCCAGACCAATCGTTCCAACAATCGGTAGTGCGATTTCTGAAAACTCAGCATCCCTAAGAGCAACACCACCTTTGATACCGATTCCTAGTAAAAGATAAAAACTCAGTCCTTGATAAACAGCTTCAGGCAACCTAAGGTCGGCCCTAATGGCAGTCGCTAGCAGACCGAGGGCGAATGCCAATACTGGAGGTGAAGTCAGATTCTGAATTGCGAGTTCGAAAATATTCATTTCTTTCCCCCCAAAATCTCAATTAGTTCTTTGACGGTGTGGTCTTGATTTGACTGATGCCTTAGAGGAGCATCTGGGCTGATTTCGTAGCTGTTTCTTCTGCCCTGGCGTTGTTTGGTGACATAACCTGAATCGTGAAGATCTTTCAAAATATTGCTGATTTGGCGTTCAGAAATGCCAATCTCGTCAGCCAATTCGCTTATCCTGATCCCAGGGTTACGGCTTAGGATAATCAGCACGTGACCATGATTGGTCAAAAATGTCCATTTCATAGAACTTTATTTCCTGTAATTAACTTCATGTTTATAAACAAATGCTAGCTTAGGGGAAGTTCAAAGGAGAATGCAATGCCGGAAAGAATTTCAGTTGAAGACCGCGGTCATCTAAGACTGATTGGACTCAATCGCCCAGAGAAGATGAATGCAGCTGATGAGCAGATGCTCAGCGAGCTATCGCTTGCCTACGGTGAGGCTCACGAGGATGACAACATAAGGGCGGTAGTTGTTCACGCCCACGGAGACCACTTCACGGCTGGTTTGGATCTCAACGACGTTGGACCAAAGATGGCAACCGGCAAACTAACCATGGTGCCAACGGGTGGATTAGACCCCTGGGGTATTTCAACCGAGCAGATCAGCAAGCCAGTGGTGATGGCCATCAAGGGAAATTGTTTTACATTGGGAACCGAGCTAGCACTTGCAAGTGAGGTGGTGGTTGCCTCCAGTAATGCGGTATTTGGCCAACTTGAGGTCTCCAGAGGAATTCTTCCTTTTGGTGGCGGAACAATTCGCATGCCAAGGGCTGCCGGGTGGACAAACGCGATGAGGTATTTGCTAACCGGAGAGCTATTCAGCGCGGAAACCGCAAAGAACATGAACATAGTCACCGAGATCGATGAAGATCCGCTATCAAAGGCAATCGACATTGCTGAGAAAATCGCGGCCCAAGCCCCTCTTGCTGTTCAGCAAACACTCGAATCTTCGAGAAATTCAATCGAAGGTGAAGAAGAGCGGATGCTCATGCGGAGATTAGAAAACCTGATGATGACACAGGATGTTCAAAGAGGAATGGAAGCTTTTATCTCCAAGCAACCAGCAAAGTTCGAGGGTAATTAGTCCTCTTCGCGCTGAATCATTTGCTGCAGCTGCTCTTCACCTGCAACCGCCAGCTCATAGGTCTGCGACAAAAGTTCTTCTGCTGATTCGCTTTGCAATAAGTCCATCTGGTCCAACTGTCCCATCGGCAGCATCGATGCCATCTGCCAGGCTGCAGCTAGCGGGTCCTCGCTGAGTTCAGTGTCGGGAGGGAATCTGAGTTCAGTGAACTCACTGGCAAAGCTCAGTAGCTTCCTTACCTGTTTCTCAACATGAACCCTTGAGGGATATAAATTGTCATCCCATTCCAAGTCCGGCAGTGGTTCAATAACAGCCTGCGGATAAGGATCTTCTCCATGCCAGGTGTCAACCTTAAATCTCTGCGTGCCAACAGTTTCAATGAAGTAAAACTGCTCGTTGGCACTGACCTGGTTGATTCTTGCCATTGTTCCAAAGGCAAACCGCTGATCATCGCCGCCAACTTCTTGACCTCGTTCAATCAAGACAACCCCAAACTCAGGTTCTGTGTCATCTTCTAACAGGTCACCCAAAAGCTTTAGATATCTGGGTTCGAAAATACGAAGGTCTAGGGGCATGTGCGGGAAAAGCACGGTGCCCAGGGGAAACATAGGCGTTACCATCCCCAGGTACCTGGAGCTCCCTTGAATGGACCCTTCACCCTGGAGGTAATCCATCCGCCATAAAATCCACCTTCTTGCGGAATTACCTGCTCGCCATCAACAGTGACTTTGTCAACACTTGCTGGATAAAACGCGATGTGACCAATGAGGTCAACAAAACCTTTTGTGGGTTCTGGATACTCCCAAGCAAAGCGTTCAATCTTGGCATTCCCGACAACCAGATCAAAATAATCTGCTCGCCCCTTGAACTCACAAAAGGTATTTCCATCAACTGGAACCAACGCATCTTTTTTGAACTCTGAGATTGGCAAATAATACGTTGGAGGATGAGAGGTTTCTAAAACCCTGAAGCTTCTGTTGGTGCGAATTAGCTCAACACCGTTGTGAACAACAACGATCTCCTCATTGCTGGGCTCCACCTTTGGTGGGCGTGGGTAATCCCAAACCGATTCAACTTCATATTTGCTCATTGACTTAGTCAAAAATAACTCGGTTGGATTTATTTCAAGAAAGGTGAACTTGGATGAAACATAAAGCAAACTGACAATTCTTTGTATTTTTCTACAAATCAGCCATAGTGTAATAACAGGCCCTTGTGGTCAAAGACAAACCGATAGCGGGTTGTCCCACCCCCGATTTAGTCTTTCGTTAGCGCTGACAAAGGAGTGAAGTTGGAAACCAAACAGCTAAGTCCAGATTTAGAACTACTTGGAGAGCGACTATTGGGTCGCTGGGCGGATATTCGCCGAGAGGTTCGCAAGGTTATTGAAGAAAACGACATCCACAAAATCGAAGGCATGCCCTACGAGGATCACCGCGAAAGAGTATTGAAAAGCCTAAAGCTGTTGGTAGATAAAGGTGTCACCCAGCATGGCTTCCCAGGAGAGGTTGGTGGATCAGGTTCACCAGGAGCATCACTGTCATGCTTCGAAGAGTTACTTTTTGCAGATCCATCACTGCAGATTAAGTATGGCGTTCAGTGGGGACTGTTTGGCTCAGCGATTTTGTATTTAGGTACCGAGTATCACCACAAACACTTCCTTCCAGGAGCGGTTGATCTGACAACTCCCGGTGCTTTTGCAATGAGTGAAACCGGTCACGGAAGTGATGTTGCATCCTTGGGAACAACTGCAACCTACGACCCAGAAACACAGGAATTCGTTATCCACACCCCAGACCGTCACAGCTGGAAAGACTGGTTGGGCAATGCTGCCAAGCATGGTCAGGCCGCAGTTGTTTTTGCGCAGTTGATTACCGGTGGTGAAAATCACGGAGTTCACGCCTTCTATGTCCCAATCCGTAAGGGTAAGAAGTTCTTGCCAGGAGTCGGTGGTGAGGACGATGGTCTAAAGGGTGGTCTGAACGGAATTGATAATGGAAGGCTGCACTTTGACAATGTTCGTATCCCAAGGGAGAACCTACTAAACCGCTACGCAGATGTTTCAACAGATGGTGAATACAGCTCAATCATCGAATCCAAGGGAAGAAGATTCTTCACCCAGTTGGGTGCTTTGGTTCAGGGTCGAGTCAGCCTCACCGGTGCTGTTACCAACGCCCAGAAGCTAGCTCTAACAATTGCTCTGAGGTATGCGAATGAGCGCAGGCAGTTCCCCGGTGTTGATGGTGAAGAGGTAAAGCTAATTGATTACCAGCGTCACCAGAGAAGACTTTTGCCACTGCTAGCTGAAACTTACGCACAGATCTTTTTGCACCAGGAGCTATTGGATAAATTCCACGAGGTGTTCAATGGAACCAATGACACTGACGAAACCCGAAGTGATTTGGAAACTGTTGCAGCTGCAGCCAAGGCTCTTGGCACCTGGAATGCACAGAAGACAATCCAGGAAGCACGTGAGGCCTGTGGTGGTCAGGGGTTCTTGGCTGAGCACAGACTGACTGGCCTCAGAGCAGACCTAGATGTCTATGTCACCTTTGAGGGCGATAACAACGTCATGCTGCAGTTGGTTGCCAAGAGGCTTCTGACTGATTATTCAAACGCCTTCAAATCGCCTGATTTCGGAACTCTTGCTCAGTATGTTGCGGAGCAGGTTGGAGAATCAGCAATCAACCGCGGAGGCCTTAGAGGTCTTGCTCAGAACATCACTGACTTTGGATCAACTGCCAGAAGCGTTGAGTTTGTGAAAGAAGAGGAACACCAGCACCAGTTGCTAGTTGACCGAGTCCACACCGAAGTTGCCCGCATTGCTAACAAGATGAAGGCTGCCGGAAAAGACAAGGCCAAGCAGGCCGAGCTATTCAACCGCCACCAGAATGACCTAATCAAGGTCGCAACCGCCCATGCCGAGTTGATTATGTGGGAGGCGTTTACCTCAGCAATCAAAACCATCACCCACGATGACACCCGTCAGGTTTTGACTTGGTTGAGAGACCTCTATGGGTTCACCCTGTTGGAGAAAAATCTCGACTGGTTCATGATCAACGGTCGTCTAACAGCTCACAGAGCAGAGGCAATCACCGATTACATCGATGACAGACTGCTTCCAAGGCTGAAACCATACGCACTTGATCTTGTTGATGCATTCGAACTAACAGAACCTCTGATTCGTTCATCACTTGCATTCGGTGCTGAGCAGAAGCGCAGAGATTCCAAAAAAGAAAGCATGGTGAATGCATGATCTCAAAGGATGTTTATTTCGTAGACGGAGTTAGAACACCTTTCGGTAGGGCTGGAGAAAAAGGTGTTTACTGGAACACCAGAGCTGACGATCTGGTGGTGAAAGCCATGATTGGACTGCTTGAGCGCCACCCGGATCTAGACAAATCAGCCATCGATGATGTTGCAATTGCCGCTACCACGCAGACTGGTGACCAGGGACTGACAATTGGTCGAACCTCGGCTATTTTGGCTGGCCTTCCGCAGTCAGTTCCAGGTTTCGCCATTGACAGGATGTGCGCTGGGGCGATGACTGCTGTAACAACCACTGGTTCTGGAATCGGTGTTGGCATGTATGACATGGTCTTAGCCGGTGGGGTTGAACACATGGGTCGCCACCCAATGGGCTTTGATGCAGATCCCAACCCAAGGTTTTTATCAGAGCGACTGGTTGACTCAGACGCTCTGAACATGGGCTGCACTGCGGAGAAGATCCACGACCGTTTTCCGCATTTGACCAAAGACCGTGCTGATGCATTTGCTGTTGGTTCTCAGCAAAAGGCAGCTGCCGCCTATGAACAAGGGATTATTCAAAAAGATCTCATCCCTGTTAGCGCTGCCAGTGAATCTGGTTGGAACGTAGTCGACAGAGATGAACCGATGCGACCAGAGACAACCTTGGAAGGAATTGCCGATCTAAAGACACCTTTCCGCCCCCACGGAAGAGTGACAGCTGGAAATGCATCTCCATTGACCGACGGGGCAACAATTGCTCTGCTTGCAGGTGAGGACGCTGTTCGAAAGCACGGATTGAAACCGAAAATGAAGATGGTCAGCTTTGCTTTTGCCGGGGTTGAGCCAGAGATTATGGGAATTGGTCCAATTCCTGCCACCGAAAAAGCCCTTGCCAAAGCAGGGCTCAAATTGGATGACATTGGTTTGATGGAGATCAACGAGGCATTTGCGATTCAGGTGTTGAGCTTTATCGATCACTTTGGTTTAGAAGACGATGACCACAGAATCAACAAGTATGGCGGCGCGATTGCCTTCGGTCACCCGCTTGCATCCTCTGGAGTAAGGCTTATGAACCAGCTGGCGGCTCAGTTTGAGGAGCACCCGGAAGTTCGATATGGACTGACGACGATGTGTATTGGCCTGGGAATGGGTGGAACCGTTGTCTGGGAAAACACCAACTGGAGGGGCTAGATGTTAGAAAAGTTCGCACCACTATTTGTTGACGACACTGAGGTCATAACCCACAGTCTTGTTCAGGAAGTACCCCTTAGGTCGGGCAAGACCCTTGCCTTGATCACCCTGGATAACCACAAGGACCACACCCGTCCAACAACCCTTGGACCACTGAGCTTGAAAGAGCTGGATGAGGCCCTTGACGCCCTTGAGGAGCGCGCCAAAAAAGGCGAGATTCACGGCATTGCCATAACCGGAAAGCCATATTTTTTGGCAGCCGGAGCCGATCTTTCCAAGATCGGAGCTGTCAAAGAAAAGATTATCGGCAGGCTTTATGTTGAGCTTGGGCATTATGTCTTTGCCAAATTGGGAGACAGCAGCGTTCCAACCTTTGTGTTCATTAACGGATTAGCCCTTGGTGGCGCTGTTGAGATAGCACTGAACGCCAAGTACAGAACCTTGAACTCGGCGGCCCCCGCACTTGGTCTTCCAGAGGTGTTTCTTGGAATCATCCCTGGTTGGGGTGGAAGTTACCTTTTGCCAAATTTGATTGGCATCAAAAATGCGCTGAAGGTAATCGTTGAAAACCCACTCAAGCAAAACCGAATGCTGAAACCAGCAGAGGCCTATGAGATGGGCATTGCCGATGTGATGTTTGAGCCACAGAGATTTTTGGAGCAAAGCATCGACTGGGCCGATGAAGTTATCAACGGCAAAAAGGTAAAACGACCAAACGAGCCAGGAACATTAGAGCGAAAAACCGTTTGGCCAGCCGCAGTAAAAATGGCAAGATCGATGATCAAAGACCGCCTTGGGGAAATACCAGAGTCTCCATATGTTGCGCTTGATTTGATTGATGCTGCCAGAAGTGGCACTCGCGACGAGGGTTTTAAGCGTGAAGATGACGTCATGGAAGAGCTTGTCAGTGGCGATAAGTTCAGGGCGAGTATGTATTCATTCAACCTGGTGCAGAAACATGCCAAGAACCCGCAGGGTGCACCAGATAAATCTTTGGCAAGACCGGTGACAAAGGTTGGAGTTATTGGAGCAGGTTTGATGGCAAGCCAATTGGCGCTGCTTTTCTTGCGTCGACTAGAAGTCCCAGTTGTTATGACCGATGTTAGCCAAGAGAGAATCGACAAAGGTCTTGCTTATGTCCGCTCAGAACTAGACAAGATGGTTGAAAGAGGACGCCTGGATCCTGATGACAGAAACAGGTATTCTGCAAACCTTTCGGGATCCCTTGATTACAGCGCGTTCGGCAATTGCGATTGGGTTATTGAAGCTGTCTTTGAAGAGATGAGTGTCAAGCAAGAGGTGTTTGGAAAACTCGAAGAGTTCATTTCTGAAGAGTGCATCCTGGCCTCCAACACAAGCTCACTGTCTGTGACTGAGATGGCTAAAAACCTCAAGCACCCAGAGCGAGTGGTCGGTTTTCACTTCTTCAACCCGGTAGCGGTTATGCCACTACTGGAGGTTGCAAGAACCGACAAAACAAACGACGAGACCATGGCAACCGCAATGGCTGTTGGCAAAAACTTGAAAAAGACCACGGTTATCGTCAAAGACGAGGCTGCGTTTGTGGTCAACAGGTTGTTTGGAGTTCTTCTTAGTGAGCAAATGAAAGCCCTTGATGAGGGATTCAGTTTCGACGATATCTCTGAGGCAATCAAGCCACTTGGTTTGCCAATGGATCCGTTTGATCTTCTGGAACTCGTGGGCATGCATGTCGCTGCTCACATGATGGATTCGATGAAGGCCTTCGATGACTCTCGCTTCTACGCATCTGACACCCTGGGCAAGCTAGCCGAGCACGGAAAGATTCTCGTGAAAGACGATAAGGGCAAAATCAAGGGTTTCGATAAGGGCGCAGTTGCCTTATTGCCCTCAGCTACCCCGACACGTGACAAAGAAACCATCATGACCCAGACTTTGGAGGGTCTAGCTCGTGAGATAAAGATTATGCTCGATGACGGCGTTGTTCATTCGGTTGAGGATATTGATTTAGCGATGATTACTGGTGCTGGCTGGCCTTTCCACCTCGGTGGCATCACGCCCTTTTTGGATCGAGAGGGAGTTAGCCAAAGAGTCAACGGCAAACCATTTCACGACCCAATGGTGGTTGGGGTAAAAAACTAGAAATCAGTTGGGATAATGGCGGGATGAATATTCGTCCCGCCACCAAGCAAGACATTCCAGCAATCCTGCAGATGATTAAAGATCTTGCGGAGTATGAAAAAGAACCCGATGCAGTTGAGAACACCGAAGCGATGTTGGAAGAAACTCTCTTTGGAAATAATCCAAGGGCTTTCGCTGAAATCATAGAAGAGGATGAACCAGTCGGCATAGCCATTTGGTTTTTGAATTATTCAACTTGGACCGGTAAACACGGGCTTTATTTAGAGGATTTGTATGTAAAGCCGGAGGTCAGAGGAAAGGGTTATGGCAAGCAAATGCTTGTTCACCTTGCTGGCAAGGCAGTTGACAACGGCTGGTCAAGATTTGAGTGGTGGGTGCTGGACTGGAATAAGCCAGCGATTGATTTCTATATCTCTCAGGGTGCCCAAATGATGGATGAGTGGACGGTGTGCAGGGTTGATGGCGATGCTTTGCATTCACTTGCAGCCCAAAGATAACCTATTGGCCCGGTAGTGGCGCAGCTTGGTAGCGCGCTTCGTTCGGGACGAAGAGGCCGCGAGTTCAAATCTCGCCTACCGGACTGGAAATAGGTCTAGGTAGGGCCGATAATCGGAGCTCCAAGATCAGTTGAAAACCTTAGAGCTGAGGCTGTAACCAACTGACCAATTGAATCAAACTGGTCTCTAACTCTCTCTTTGGGAACACCTGTACTTATTGTGGCGATCACCTTATTACTTACGTCCCTAACTGGCGCTGCCGCATCCACGATGCCCTCCTGGAATTCACCATCACTTATGGCATAACCCTGGTTCCTGACATCCTTCATCATGTTTAGAAAGCCCTGCAGGTTTTTAGCAGGTCTTTGGAGACTGAAAACTGGATCAATCGGTTCTCTCGAACGAGGCAAGGTGCTTTTGGCAGCTGGCAAGGGTGAGAGCTGGGCATGCTCGTACCACCAAAGTTTGATCTCTTCGTCCGAGAGGCTTGCCAGCATTGCTCTTCCACTTGCTGTTATGCCAGCCGGGGCAACGAAACCACCCCAGCCGTCTCGGGTCAACTCTCTTGCGGCGCTGATTGTCTTGATTGTTAGCACTCTGCCACCCCTGAGGACATCTAGGTGGGCGGACTCCTGAGTCTGGGCAACCAGTTCCCTCAGTCGATATTCAGAAAGAGTCGCCAACCGGGCCTCTTTGGTTCGCATCGCCATGAGGTAGAGCCTTGAGCCCAGTGTGTATTTCAAAGTTCGATCATCACGGTCCACT
>CBFHOK010000021.1:0-10769 GCA_965657575.1 Microbacteriaceae bacterium
AAAAACTGGGCTGAGGATTGACCGGAGAGGAAGTTGGTCATTTCCCGCTCCGACAAGCTAATTCGCCCAGGCGACCAGGCTTTCTTTGACATCATTCATAGCTACAACGGCTACCGCACCTGTTACTACCGCACCTTCAGTGTTGGTTCATCAACCCCAGCCCAGCACGATGCCTACACCAAAGCACGTGAATGGATGGATGCAGCAATTGACAAAGTCCGTCCAGGTGTTGGAACAGATGAGGTCGCAGCTCTATGGCCAAAGGCTCAAGAGTTTGGTTTCGCAAGCGAGATGGATGCCTTCGGTCTCCAGTTCGGTCACGGACTGGGTCTTGGACTTCACGAAAGACCAATCATCAGCCGATTGAACTCAATGACCCACCCGGTCGAGATTCAAAAGGGCATGGTCTTTGCATTAGAAACCTACTGCCCAGCAGATGATGGAATCAGTGCTGCAAGGATTGAGGAAGAGGTTGTGATCACCGATAACGGTGCTGAGGTATTGACTCGCTTCCCAGCAGATAAGTTATTTGTTGCCAACCCCTACACCCAGAACTTCTTGGCGTAAAGACTCCTTAGCTAGTAAAAAGACCACCCCTTGGGGTGGTCTTTTTATCTTCCCGGCAGAGATTTATTGGTCTTGATTGAGAGTCAACTCAGCCATGGCGGCCCAGTCTTGCTCAGCAAGCTCCGGTGTTTGCAGGGCCTCGTTTAGTAATTCGGCAAGTACGTCTGTGCTGGGAAGATTGATTCCAGCTTCTTGGGCGGCTTGCTCTGCAAGGGCTAGGTCTTTGCGACCAAGATCCATTGAGAAAAACACTGGGTTGTAATTTCTGATGGCCACCTGCTCTCCGTAGCCTTTATAAACGACTCCGTCAAACAAGGTGTTAGTCAAGATGTTTACAAACTCCTCACCATTGACATCGTGAGCCTCAACCAGGGCAACTGATTCCGCGAGAGCTTGGATAGCGTGCAGGATGTTGTAATTGACGGCAATTTTGACCAGATTGGCTTTTTCAGGAAGCACTCCAATTGGCCAGACTCTTTTGCCCATAGCTAATAAGGTCTTTTCATGCTTGGAGATCTCCGCTGGGTCTCCCGCAGCCAAAATGTTTAGCGCTCCCGCTTCGGCAACTTTCGGCCTTCCGAGCACAGGAGCTGAGATGTATTTCGCTCCCGCTTCGGCAAATCTTTTGGTGAGCGTCCTGGCAAGCTCAGGAGAAATACTCGCCATACAAATATGAACCGTGTTGGGAGTTATGTTTTCTGAACTTAGAACCGCATCCACAGCTGCATCGTTTGAAAACATCGAAATCGAAACCTCTGCAGCAAGAGCTTCTTTGGCATCCTTTGCTCCCGTTGCGCCAGCAGCGACAAGTTTCTCCTGAGGTCCAGCAGACCTGTTCCAAACAAGCAGAGAATCCTCTTGGCGGAGAAGGTTCGTAGCCATTGGGGCTCCCATAGTCCCTAACCCCAGGAAGGAAATCATATGAGGACTATGCCTTCCAAACGGTCTTCAGATTGCAGAACTCTTTGATGCCAGCGTCACTTAGTTCACGACCGAAGCCTGAGTCCTTGATGCCACCAAATGGTAACTCTGGGTAGCTAACAGTCATGCCGTTGATAACAACAGCACCAGCATCCAAGTTTTCAATAAAGAACTCCTGCTCGGAGGCATCGTTTGTCCAAACAGCACTGGAAAGACCGAAGGTTGTTTGGTTGGCAACCTCGATCGAGTGCTCCAAGCTGGTTACCTTATAAACACTGGCAACCGGACCGAAGGCCTCTTCCATAGTTAGTCGCATCTCAGGAGTAATCTGATCAATTACGGTTGCTGGGTAGAAAAAGCCTGGACCGTCTGGGGTTTCTCCACCGGCCAGAACTCTTGCGCCCTTAGCCTTGGCATCTTCAACCAACTCTTCGATGTCACGCTGACCACCCTTGGTTGCCAGAGGTCCAATCTGAACATCTTCTTCCATGGGGTCACCCATCTTGAGAGCTGCCATCTTGGATGAGAACTTCTCCACCCACTCGTCATAGATCTCTTCGAAGATCAAAAATCTCTTTCCAGCAATGCAGGACTGGCCGTTGTTGTTGATTCTTGCGGTTACTGCAATATCAACTGAGGCATCAATGTCGGCGTTTGGGGTAACGATGAAAGGATCACTACCACCAAGTTCCATAACCGCAGGCTTCAGCATCTTTCCAGCTCGTTCAGCAACGGCACGACCCGCTGGCTCTGAACCGGTAAGGGTTACTGCCCTTACTCTCCAGTCATCCAATACTGCGGCAACTGAACCGGAGCCGATCATCAAGGTAGTAAAGCTTCCCTCGGGGAAACCAGCACGAGTGAAGATTTCATCAAGGTATAACGCTGACTCTGGAACATTCGATGCGTGCTTCAAAAGCCCACTGTTTCCTGCCATCAATGCAGGGGCTGCAAAACGAATAACCTGCCACAAAGGATAGTTCCAAGGCATTACGGCAAGAACCACACCTAGAGGTTGCCAAACAGCACCGGCCTCAGAGGCGTTTACTTTTGAGGGGTCATCTAATAGTTCAGGGGCGAGCATCTTCTCGGCATTATCGGCATAAAAACGCATGTTTTTGGCGCATTTCAAAACCTCACCACGGCTCTGAGCGATTGGCTTTCCCATTTCGCGGGTCAACATCGGAGCGGTGGTTTCGATATCCGCTTCCATTAGGTCTGCTGCCACGTGCATCAACTTGGCGCGTTCCGCATAGGTCATTTTCTTTAGCTGCTTGTGTGCATCAGAGGCAAGCTGGATTCTTCTCTCAACCTCTTCTGGTGAGTGTAGGTCGAATTCTTTTAGTGTCTCGCCTGTTACTGGGCTTACAACTGCCATTCCCATAGTTACCCCTAGGTGTCGTGTTTGGGTTTCAAACTCAGCAGCTCCTCTTTGAAAAAGCCACGGGAGCTTAAATCCCTGCTTCTGCCGTAATTGGATACATTCTATGCAATTAACTGGTGATTTATAAAGGAAATAGCTAAGAATAACTAGAGATTGGATTCAATTGTTGAACATCCTCAGCGAAGAAGTCGCCATAAAGGGGTTTTTGGGGGGACAAAAAATAAAGTTTTAGCTCTAAACTTCTAAAGATTTAGGAGCATCGTGGAAGATACAGACAGGGTCTCATCTCAGAACATCGCGAGTCAGTTGCGAGCAAGGATTCTTGATGGTCGGCTTTCTCCAGGGGAACGCATTCGGCAAGAGCAGGTTGCAGAGGATTTCGGCGCATCGAGGCTTCCCGTTCGTGATGCCCTAAGAAGACTCGAGGCAGATGGCTTGGTGACCATTGTTGCTAATACTGGGGCATGGGTCAGCAAGCTAACCGAGGCTGAATGCGCAGATGCCTATCAAATTCGAGAACGATTAGAGCCACTACTTCTTGAGCAAGGGATGTTGAGATTAGATGAAGACGAGATCGACGAACTAGAACAGCTTGCTTACAGAATGGAAAGCGCCGAGGACGTTGAGTCATTTTTAAGACTTGACCGAGAATTTCATCTGCTCACCTATTCAGAGGCACCGGCAGGGATGGTCAGAGACTTGGTCGAGCGTTTATGGAACACTACCCAGCACTACCGTCGAGCATTCGCGCAAATAAACGGAATTGATAAATCATCCATCACTCACATGGAGCACAGGTTGATTATCGATTCCATAAAGCGTCGTGATATCGAAGAGGCACAAAGAGTACTTTCCAGCCATATTCGCAGAACCAGGCTGTCGCTAATCAACCATCCTGAGCTGTTTAGCTAGTCGTTGGGAAACCTTGGGGTCCAGAGTCTGGTTCCACCCTCTGTTTCATACTTCTTTCCTAGGGGGTGACTTAGAAGTTCTAATTGCATGCCCCATGGGGAAAGGAAGTAAATCCAACGCTGACCTTCTGCGGGTCCTTTGGAATTAACAGGCTCTCCTAGAACTTCAACACCCTGAGATTTCAAATACGCAACGGCTTCGTCTAGGTCGTCAACATAGAAGGCAAGGTGGTGACCGCCGATGTCTGAGTTTTTTGGTTGAGCGGCCTGGCCATCGGGGGTTTCGTAGTGAAAGATCTCGAAGTTACTTCCATGGCCTAGGCGGAAATGCCTGTTCTGGACAATCACCGCATCCTCATGAACGTTTAGCTGGCGCTTCATCCAGTCATCGTCTGATTTGAATGGGCCTAGTGAATAAATAAGCTCAGCACCTAGGACATCGACAAAGAACTCTGTTGCCTGTTCGATGTCGGGCACAGTAAAACCGATGTGGTCGGTGCCGCGGATTCCGGGGACTGCCATTTTGGCCTCCAAGCTTGGTTGATTGGATACAAAAGTAGCCAATAAAGTCAATAAATGCGAGATAAAACTCGGTATTTACATTGTAATGTATCCAATTATTGCCTAAAGTATTCCTGAACGACTTAGACATATTGGAGTCAAAGATGACCGAGCGCATACAGCTAGATCCCCTCGAGCCCTGGGTAGAGCTCAAAACCACTAAAGAAGATTGGCAAAATGCCGATCCTCAACTGTTAGAGAACATGCTTTGCCAGCTGCATCTAATACGCGCCTTCGAAGAAGAGATTCTCGAGCTAGCAGCAGAAGGATTGGTCCATGGCCCAGCTCACGCATCAGTCGGCCAAGAGGGTGGAGCGGTTGGCTCAATCCTGGGACTTAGAACCACTGATGGAGTGAACGGATCTCACCGTGGTCACCACCAGTTCTTGGCTAAAGCCATTCAGCACGTGAGCCCTAATCTCAAGGCTGATTCGTTAGTCAACGAGGACATTCAAAAACTTATTCAGAAAACCACCGCAGAGATCATGGGTCTGGAGCAGGGCTTCAGCCACGGTCGTGGTGGGTCAATGCACCTGCAGTGGTTGGAAGCGGGAGCACTGGGAACAAATGCGATTGTTGGTGGTGGTGTTCCACTAGCTGCCGGAAACGCTTGGGCACAAAAGAACTCAGGAACCGATGACCTAACTGTCACCTATTTCGGTGACGGTGCTGTGAACATCGGAAGCGTTCTGGAGAGCATGAACCTGACTGCAGCCTGGGATGTCCCATTGGTGTTCTTTATTGAGAACAACCTGTATGCGGTTTCAACCTCTGTTGAGGAAGCCACCAAGGAATCAAGGCTTTCTGGTCGTGGAGTTGGCTTCGGTATTCCAAGCTGGAGAGTTGATGGAATGGACCCATTGGCTGTTTGGCATGTGATGCGCGAGGTTGAAGCTCACTGCCGTGCAGGAAAAGGTCCAGCAGTTGTCGAGGTCGAGGTCTATCGCTTCTTCCACCAAAACGGCGCTTTCCCTGGAAGTGCTTTTGGATACCGCTCAAAAGAAGAAGAAGCCGAATGGTTGGCACGTGACCCACTAAAGCGCGTCGCCGATGAAATGATCAATCGTGGACTGATTGACCAGAGCGTTGTCGACAGCATTCGTGAACAAGCAGTTGCAGCCATGAAAAAGGCAACCGCTGAAATCCTCGAGGAAGATCCCGAAGGAAAGCCAGGCTCAAGGCGTATCAAGGCAGGTCTATGGCCAGATGAGAGCTTTGTTGATGTCGGTGTTCGTGGTGACATGAGTGAACTAGAGGGAACCAAAACACTTGAGATTGAAACCGCTGGAAACCTAAAAGACATTCGCTTCGTTGACGCCATTGCCCAGGTGATGGATCAGAACATGGAACAGGACCAGCGCATCGTTGTCCTTGGTGAAGATGTCCATAAGTTGAAAGGTGGCACCAACGGTGCTACTAAGGGCCTAGAGCGTCACGAGGGAAGGATCCTAGGAACACCGATCTCTGAGAATGCCTTTGCAGGCCTCGGTGGAGGAATGGCATTAGACGGCCGCTTCCGTCCAGTGGTTGAGTTTATGTACCCGGACTTTTTGTGGGTAGCAGCAGATCAGGTATTCAACCAGATCGGTAAAGCCCGCCACATGTTTGGTGGAGAAAACGGTGTTCCATTAGTTCTAAGAACAAAGGTTGCTATGGGTTCAGGTTATGGCTCCCAGCACCTAATGGACCCAGCTGGCATCTTCGCAACAGCACCTGGCTGGAGAATCGTTGCTCCGAGCAACCCTTTTGATTACGTGGGACTCATGAACGCGGCACTGAAATTAGAAGACCCAGTGCTTGTGATTGAACACGTTGATCTCTACGCCCAAAAGGGACAGATTCCAGAAGGTGATTTGGACTATTTCATCAACCCTGGCAACGCCAAGGTGGTTCGTGAGGGTAATGATGTGACTGTGATTAGTTACCTAAACATGATCAAGCACTCAATGGAGGCCATTGAGCAGACCGGCATGGATGCCGAACTGATTGACCTCCGCTGGCTAGATAGAGCAAGCATTGATTGGGACACAATCGAGAAATCAATCAAAAAGACCAATGCGGTCATGATTGCCGAGCAGGGTGTTCAGGGAACAAGCTACGGTGGATGGCTAGCAGATGAAATCCAGAGAAGATTCTTTGATTACCTCGACCAACCAATCCAGCGAGTTCACGGAGGAGAAGCATCACCAAGCATCTCAAAGGTCCTGGAACGCGCAGCAATTGCCAAGACCGAAGAGGTCGTTGAGGGACTAAAGAGAGTCCAACAAGGGTTCGGAGGTAAATAATGCCTAAAGTAAACATGCCTGAGGTTGCCGCCGGAGCAACTTATGCGGTTATCAACCGCTGGACCGTCGAAGAAGGCGCCGATGTCAACGTCGGCGATGTTATTTGTGAACTTGAGACCGATAAGGCGGTTGTTGAATACGCTGCCGAGGTTGCTGGAAAGCTAACAAAAATCATTGGTCAGCCCGGTGAAGAAATTGATGTTGGAGATGCAATCTGCATCATCGGCGATGATGGTGCAGCAGATGCTGCACCGTCGGCCCAGCCAGAAGCTCCAGCAGCTGAGGCACCGGTTGCCGCACCTGTCGCATCTCCTGTTGTTGAATCACCCGCTGCCCCTGCCCCAGCAGCACCTGCTGCTGAAGCGCCAACAAGAGTCGAGGGTGAGCGCATCTTTGCATCCCCAATTGCTCGCAAGATGGCATCAGACAATGGCATTGACGTTGCAACCATTCAAGGTACTGGACCCGATGGAAGAATCGTCCGCCGCGATGTTGAGGCTGCTATTGCAGCGGGCCCTGCTGCCCCAGCAGCTGCGCCAACCGCTGCAAGTGCAGCTGCAGCGCCAGCACAGACTTCCTCATCAACAGAACTTGCTCCACAGGATTACAGTTCCTCTTACACTGCGGTCAAGCACTCAGGAATGCGTAAGGCTATTGCCAGAAGGCTCACTGAGAGTAAATCAACTATCCCCCATTTCTATCTCTTCGCAGACTGCCGAGTTGATGAACTGATTGAGCTTCGTAAGAAGTTGAACGAGATTAGTCCTGTGAAGATAAGTGTCAACGACATGGTGATTCGCGCCATTGCAGCAGCCTTCCAGGATGTTCCCGAGGCAAACGTTGTTTGGACAGATGACTCCATGCTGAAATATGAATCAGTTGATATCTCAGTTGCGGTTGCAACAGAAACCGGTTTGCTGACGCCAGTTCTTCGAGGAGTAGAGAAGCGAAGCCTTTCTAATATCGCAAGCAATGTAAAAGACCTTGCCGAGCGCAGCAGAGCAGGTAAGCTCCGCCAGGATGAATTAGAGGGCGGAAGCTTTGCTATTACTAACTTGGGAATGTATGGCACGGAGCAGTTTGCTGCGATCATCAACCCACCACAGTCAGGCATCCTGGCTGTTGGAGCAGCAAGCGAGAAGGTAATTGTTGAGCAGGGTCAGATGACCGTTGCCACCATGTTGAGTGTTACCTTGAGTGCTGATCACCGAGCAGTTGATGGTGCATTGGCTGCTGAGTGGTTGAAGGCTTTCAAACACCGAATTGAGAATCCACTAACAATGTTGGTTTAGTGGCACTAGATTTACTCAGGTGAATCTTGCCACCAATGTCCTGCTAGCCCTCGATGTTATCGGGGTGCTGGCCTTTGCCCTGACTGGTTTAGTTGAGGGTGTTAGAAAAGGTGCTGATCTCTTCGGTATTGGATTCCTGGCTTTCATCACCGCCTTCGGTGGTGGAACGGTTAGGGATCTGCTTTTAGACCGCAGGCCTTTTTTCTGGGTGGAAAACGAATTCTGGCTGTGGCTACTCATCGGCATTGCCATATTGGCCCCGTTCATCCTTCGAGCAAGCTTTGTTGAGCTCACTTCAAAAACTGTTAGGTGGCCAGATGCAGTCGGCCTGGGAGCATTTAGTGCCAATGGAACATTGATCGCCCTTGAGAGCGGGGAAAGTGTTTTGGTTGCTGCGCTGATGGGTGTTGTGACAGCAGCGGTCGGTGGAATCATCAGAGATTTGCTACTCAACCGAGTTCCCCAAGCAATAATCGACCACGAATTTTATTTGGTTATCGCCCTAGGTGGAGGCCTTCTGATATCACTCTTGGGAGCGCTTGGCATGCAGTTAGCTGTGGCCGCATTAATTTCAGCTGTATTGGTAACCATTCTAAGAATGCTTGCGATGACCTTTGGCTGGAGGCTCCCGGCAATCAACAGAACACTGACTCAAAAGTAGAACAAGAAGCTAGCGCGTCATCGTCTTGATTGTTCAAGCCAAGCCTCGGTTGCCTTTTTTGTTGCTCGAAGCTAAGTTCATCGCATGCGTGCTATTTCTGTGACCGACTATTCAACAGCCGAACAGCTAAAGGTTTCGGAGATTGAAAATCCAATCAGAAAACCTGCAGAGCTCCTTGTCAAAACCCACGCTGCCGGGGTCAATTTCATTGACACCTACCAACGTCAAGGCCTTCCCGGCTATCAGAAACCGCTTCCGCTAATCCTTGGCCTGGAGGGCGCTGGAGAGGTGATTGGGGCTGATGAGGATTCAGGTTTTAGTGTTGGCGATATCGTCGCCTGGCCTTTTCATCCTGGAAGTTACGCAGAGAAGGTAGCCGTGCCTGAGAGCAAAGCGGTTTTGGTTCCCAAAGGCCTCGACCCAAAGACTGCAGCTGCGGTGATGTTGCAGGGATTGACCGCGCATTACCTATGCAGGTCAACATTTCCAGTTGCAGAAGACACTGTGGCTTTGGTGCATGCAGGAAATGGGGGAGTCGGAAGATTATTAGTTCAGATGATCAAAAACTTAGGTGGCAAGGTAATAGCCACCGCTTCCACTGCAGAAAAGCGTCAAAGTCTTGTTGACTTGGGGGTTGACTACGCAATTGAGTATCAAGACTTTGATAGTCAAGTCAGAAAGCTAACAGACAACGTTGGTGTTGATGTCGTGTTTGATGGGGTTGGCAAAGACACCTATATGCAAAGCCTTGGAAGTCTAAAAAAACGTGGCCTGCTGGCTTTGTTCGGAGCATCAAGCGGCCCTGTTCCAGAGTTTGATCTGCAGCTGCTGAACTCAATGGGCTCGCTGTTTATAACTCGACCAACCCTCGCCGATTACATCGCAACCAGGGAAGAACTGGAATCAAGGACTAAAGAGCTATTTCAAGAAATTCTGGATAGAAAGCTGAAGGTTGAAATCGGGGGCGAATATCCTCTGGCTGATGCCTCCCTGGCCCACCAAGACCTTGAATCAAGAAAGACCTCCGGCAAGCTTTTATTAATTGTCTGATTATGCAAAAGAAAAACCCCGCAAGCATAAAAGCTCGCGGGGTCCTTTCTGGATAAGCTACTGAATCACCATTCCGCCATCGATCATCAGAAGCTGGCCTGTCATGTAGTCACTTTCTGGGCTTGCCAAGAAAGCAGCTGTGCCAACAACATCCTCAGGATATGAGTAGCGCTGCATGAGAATCATGTTCTCGGCAATGTCGTCCATAGACTTTCCGATTTTGTCAAACTTTCCAATTTCAACTAGGTCACGGTCGAGCTGCTCCCACAATTCAGTGCGAACAACACCTGGGCCGTAGCCGTTTACAGTAATGCCGTACTGCCACAAGCTCTTAGCACCAGCCTTGATAAGACCCAAGATTGCGTGCTTACTCATGGTGTAGACAGTTACGTCATCGAATGCCTCACGAGAAAGGATGGAACCAACGTTGATGATCTTGTAAGGGTATTCCTTCTTGCCCTGGTCAATCATCTTGTGGGTGACCTTCTGCATAACATTCAGGCTTCCCCACGAGTTCACACCCATGATGAAGTCATAGTTTGCTTTGGTGATGTCTGGGAAAAACAGTGGCTTGTTCACACCAGCGTTATTTAGCAATACGTTGATCTCACCAAAGGTCTTAGCGGTGTGCTCAACTGCTGCAACAGCCTGGTCCTCATCGGTTACATCAAGTTTGATGAAGGTAGCTTCACCACCATCGGCTTTGATTTCTTCGGCAACCTTCTCGACGCCCTCTTCGTTGACGTCAGCAACACAAACGGCTGCTCCCTGAGCCGCCCAATACTTCGCGATTGCGGCTCCCATTCCCTGGGCACCACCTGTAATTAGAGCCTTTTTGCCGGCTAGTCTTGTCTTGTCCATGACTGCTCACCTTCCTCGTTGAAGTCTAGAAACTTATGTAAGTGTAAACCCTCAGCATACACTTGCAACAGTCAGAGAACACCTGTTTAGGGAATTGTTATTCAATAAATTCTCCTTAGCCTTTTATTTGCAGTTGGTGTAGCATTGGACACTGCCCAAGCGCTTGTAGCTCAATGGATAGAGCATCTGACTACGGATCAGAAGGTTGGGGGTTCGAGTCCCTCCAAGCGTGCGAACCACGAGAAGAATTTCACGACTTCTCGTGGTTTCTTTTTA
>CBFHOK010000022.1:0-8767 GCA_965657575.1 Microbacteriaceae bacterium
GTGAGGATGCTGTAATGAGCGGATGCTTCGCCATCGAGAGTTTGCATTAGAGAAAACACAAAACTCGCCATGGCAACAACCGCAAGTATCGGAAGCACTTTTCCGCCAATACGAGACTTGAAGATAATCAAAAGCAATATGGGAGCGATGATATAAAACTGTTCTTCTAGAGAAAGTGACCAATAGTGAACGAAATAACTTGGGTTTAGATCTCCATCTAAATAACTACTGCCCTCAATTCCAAGGTTTATGTTTTGAACATACAGAAGACTCCAAAAAGCGTGTCTAATTTCCCGGGTCGTGAGCTGGTTCGTGATCTGCAAAAGGGCCAAGGTGAACAGAACGACAGCTAAAGCAGCGGGCAAAAGCCTCTTTATTCTTGCGCTAAAAAACCTTTTGAACTCAATTTTTCCCGATAGCTGCATCTCCCTAATGAGATTTCCACCAACTAGATAACCACTCACAACTAAAAATATGTCTACACCGAGAAAGCCGAAGGAGAAGCCCGGAAGCTCAAAATGATAACCAACCACCGCAGTTACTGCGAAGGCCCTCAAAAGTTGAATATCAGGACGCTTGGTGGCTTTAGTCTTCGTAGCCTTTAATTCGGCGACTGTGCCTGTGCTCACGTTTCCTCGCAAAATCCATATTCACAGACAATCATGACTCGAGAACTCCTCCATCGGGGAACTCCCAAGCGGCTCCGAAACCAAGGACTAGTGGAGCGGCGAGGCCCAAGGCAAAACCTACATATAAAACTGCAATCAAGTCGGTTGAATTATCTGAGTTAGAGATTTTCAAAACATTTCGAACCCTTGAAATCGAAAGCAAAACCATTGGAACGGAAAATAAAACCACGGTTATTGCAACAGTGGAATTTGTGGAAGTGGCCTCTCGTAACGAAAAGAGAGGTGTTGAGTAAAGAAGAAAAGCTGTTCCCACTCCCAGTAGGAAAGCCAAAGCTCCCGAAATCAAGTTAGTGATTCTCATAAGACCCCCGAGGCAATCATCACCCCAAGATTACAACAGCTGCTAAGTCTGGTGCCTTGAGAGGTTTTCAATAAGCTCCTGGTCTGAATGAAACACAGAAAGGAGAAATTCAGGTTTGGACGGCGCCTCAAACTCAGCACCAATGCCTGTAAAGTTGGGAATGTCTCCCGCCCTTGCTTTTTTGTATAGCCCTTTGGGGTCTCTTTGTTCACAAACCTCCAGTGGCGTATCGACATAGACAAGAGTGAATAGCTCATCTCCAATGATCTCCCTAGCCATTTGTCTGTCTGCTTCTTTTGGAGATATCAGTGTTACTAAAACAATCAGTCCTGCATCAGCCATTAGCTTTGCTATCTCTGCAGTTCTTCTAATGTTTTCTGTTCTATCGGCTTCCGTGAAGCCAAGGTCACGATTGAGACCAAACCGGAGATTATCTCCATCAAGGATGTAATGCGGTTTTGATTGTTTATAAAGCTCTTTGCTTAGTTCGTTAGCAATGGTTGACTTTCCTGAACCAGATAAACCCGTGAACCAAATGACCTTTGGTTTATTGCCTGTCAGCTGAGCATGCTCTGCTGAGCTGACCTTGAAATCATGCTTGGTGATGTTCTCACTGCGTCTAAGAGCAAAGTTCACTGTCCCCACCGCAACTGTTTGACCAGTTTCTGGGGAAATAACAGTAAAGCGACCAAGGTCAAAGTTTTCATTGAAGGGCAGAAGCGTCATTGACTCTGAGATGCTGATATTGGCACGAATGATTTCGTTGGTGCCAATATCTGATTTCTCTCCCTGTTTTGAATTCGTGATGAGATCAATGGAGTTTATTTTGGTGAAACTCATATTGGATTCAGAAGCATTTGCATTAAGCAAATACTTTCTTCCCTTATAACCTTTGTCTTCACTAAGCCAGACCATGTCAACTTCAAATTGGTCATGGGGGAGTAATTGCTTACTTGTTAGAACATCGCCTCGTTGGATGTCTAAATCCTTATCAATTTCAAATGAAATAGCGGAGTCGGTTTTGGCATTCTTTGTCTCTTCACCTGCTGCCAAAAGCTTTGTGATTTTCAGCTCTTTGTTGGAGACATAAAGCTCTTGGTTTATTGATGCCTCTCCGGAAAGCACTTTTCCCAGGTATCGTCTGCCACCACCAGCCAGTCTTTGAATCATCTGCACGCTGATGATTGTTTGAGTTGATTGTGTGTTTTGAAGTTTTATTGCATCAAATGTCTCTAGCAGTGTCTTGCCATCAAACCATCCAAGCCTTGATGAACTTTTGACGACATTGGCACCAGTCAGACCACTGACCGGAATCACGCTGTGATGGATACCAGCGAAGTGCCCAGAGCGTGATTCCAGATGAGTTGCAATGTCTTTTGAAATCTCATTGAATTTCTTCTGACTGAAATTCACTAGATCCATCTTGTTGATTGCGAAGATGATCTCTCTGATGCCAAGTCTTAGCGCAATCTCTAAGTGGTGCTTTGTTTGCGGTTTCAATCCTGCTTGCGCATCCACCACCAGCATTAGTGCATCGCTTCCAGCTGATGCGGTTGCCATGTTTCTGGTGTATTGCTCATGTCCTGGGGAATCAGCTATTTGGTATCTGCGGGTATTGGAACCAAAAAACCTATGGGCAACATCAATGGTGATTCCTTGTGATTGTTCACTCTCTAGGCCATCTAGCAGGTCGGCAATCTTGTTCGGGTCATAGTTTTTTGCTAGCTGGTCGTCATAGATGCTTCCTGTGTCGAGTAGCAGTCTCGCAAGGATGGTTGATTTGCCATCATCCACACTTCCTGCGGAGGTGATTCTAAAAATCTCTTTTGGCATTAGAAATATCCCTCCTTTTTCTTCTGCTCCATAGAAGCCCCTCTATCAAAATCAATAACCCTGGAGCTTCGCTCACTGACTCTTGTTTGTTTTAGTTCTTCTGCTATCTCGGGGACATTTTTTGCAGCACTCTCAACACCACCGGATAGGGGATAGCAACCAAGGGATCTAAATCTGATCTTTCCAAAATGAACTTCTTCTTCTGGTTCTAACCTGAATCTTTCATCGTCAACCATGATCAGGCTTCCGTTGCGAATGACAAAGGGCCTTGTTTTGGAGAAATACAGCGGAACCAGCGGAACGTTTTCTTTTTCCAAGTAATCCCAGATATCCCGCTCCGTCCAGTTGCTAAGTGGAAACACACGCATTGATTGGCTATTGACCAAGGTGATGTTATAAAAATCCCATAATTCCGGTCTTTGGTTTTTTGGATCCCAGGCATGGTTTTTATCTCTGACTGAGAACACTCTTTCTTTGGCACGGGATTTTTCTTCATCTCTTCTTGCTCCACCAAAGACGAAATCAAATTCCTGCTCTGTCAGGAGCTTCTTCAAAGCCTGCGTTTTGGTGATGTCGGTATGAACTGCAGATCCTTGATCGAAAGGATTGATGTCTTTTTCTATTGCCTCCGGGTTTATGTAATGGATAGTTTCAAAATCAGACTGTTCTTTGATCCACCCACGGAATGTGTTCATTTCTTGAAATTTCCACCTGGTGTCGATATTGACCAGCGGAAAAGGGATTTTCTCTGGTGCAAAGGCCTTTTGAGCAAGCCTCAGCATCACCATTGAGTCTTTGCCCAGAGAAAACAGCATCCCTGGGTTTTTCGCTTTGGCAACAGCCTCGCGGATGATGTGGATGCTTTGTTGCTCTAAATCCCATAAATGACTTCCTGCGATTTCTTTTTTGGGTCTGTCAATGGGTGAAAAATTTGGGGGGGCATGCAGTGAATCAATAAGGTCAAGGTGGTCATCGACCACTGCTTGATAGAGAAGCGAGTGAGCTTTGCCGTGGGGTATCAGTTTCAACGACTGTTTGAGCTCGTTCAATGAGGACGCTATTTCAGCTTCAGAGCTGAGCTGCTTGATTATCAGGTGCCCTCTGAGATCAGAGAGGACCAGCAACTTCGAATCTGTAATTTGAACAATTCGGGTTTTATGGCGTTTTTTGGCAAGCCATGATTTCAAGTGAGGTAGCACCAGAGAATTGAGCCCCTTACCGTGTTCATCGGTGACTTCTTCGAGTGAGCTTACGACCTGAACTGTAAGTTCATCCATAGCACGGAGTATTTGCCTTTTTGACACATCTGGATGGGTAGCCGAGAGTGAATCAACATCGTGCCAGCGGTTGTCGCTCAGGGTGTTGGCTATGCTCCGGGCCAATGTCACGTTTGTCATTATTTCTAATTCTAATCATAAGTTTTTTGGATTTTGTATTTCTTTGTTGAAATCTTTGCAGATTATGACAGACTTTGCCAATGATCATTGAACTGCCAATTGTGTTGACTGCCTTCTTGGTTGGGGGCTTAGTTGGCATAACAGGTGTTGGTGGAGGCGCAGTCATGACGCCAGTATTGATTCTTCTTTTTGGAATACCACCGGTTGTTGCAATTGCCACAGATTTAGTTTTTGCAACAATGACCAAGCTTGTGGCATCAGTGATTCATTCGAAAGCAGGTTCTATTGACTGGTCTGCTGCCAAGAGAATCTGGAAGGGGAGCATTCCGGGAACATTGCTAGGCATACTCTTGCTCGTTTATTTGGCTAATGAGTTTGTGTTTGTGATTAATATCTTGCTTGCTTTGCTGTTGGTTGTGACAGCAGTCTCAATGCTTATCTCCGTTGGTGTTTCTAAAAGCTCAGGGAATCGATTGCCGTTAATTGGAGGAGGTTTCATTGGCTTCGCTGTTGCAACAACATCTGTTGGGGCAGGAGCGATGGGAATGGCTTTATTGAGATCTCTAATTGGGGATAGGGACCCTAAGAAACTGGTGGGAACAGACATTGTTCATGCAATCCCGATTGCATTGATTGCAGGTGTCAGTTATTTCTTTGCTGGGTTTTTTGATTCGGGATTGTTGGCGAATTTATTGCTGGGTTCAATACCTGGTGTTGTTATCGGGTCTTTGGCGGTTTCCAAGATCAACGCTGTTTATTTGCGAAAGCTTTTGGCAGGAGTTCTGATAATTGCGGCAATTGGCATGGGGCTTAGCGCCTTTGGGCTTATTTAGCTTTATTGTGAAAAATCTTTTGTCAGAAACGGTGATAAACCCTGGGTTTTCATAGCTTGGCTTGCATTAGGTGAGTTATTCACCACTGTCGACAATTAGAACTCTTCCCTCGGCTACCTCCAGCACCGCCTGGCCAGCTGCTGTCTCCCACTTTGTGTTTCTCCAAAGCTCAAAGACGCCAGTCGCAGTTTCAGACGCTGCTCTGATCAGGTAAAGCTGCATCCTTGATGAGTAGACACCTAGAAATGTAAAGGGCTGATTCGTAGCTCCGAAGTTGTCATTTAGAAAAACTCTCGTTTGATCTCATTCCAGCCCTGTTGCCAGGTGGCTTTCGTGCTGCGATCTGATTGCAGGTGGCTGTTTTTTGGCCTTGGAACGACGTCCTCGTTCAATACGGTCTTTGCGGGGTTGATCTTGTTCTGGAAATCACCTGAGATTAAATCCGCAAATCCAAACCAACTAGTCACTCCATTCGGAACACCGTGGTGGATTCCACCATTGAATTTTTCTTTTATTGCCCTGTAAACAAACTCGCTCAGAAACCAAGTCGATGTGGGTGTTCCGAACTGGTCATCAACCACGCTGAGCTCTTCGTTTTGTTTGAGCTTGTGGATTATTGCCTTTGGGAAACAGTGACCTTTTGGACCATAAAGCCAACTAGTGCGGATTATCAGCGCATCTGGGTTGTGTTTTGAGACTTCTAGTTCCCCGGCAAGCTTGGATTGACCATAGACATTGATTGGGTTTGGTTTGTCTGTAGTTAGGTATGGAGATTCTTTGGTGCCATCGAAGACGTAGTCCGTGGAGATATGAATAAGTTTTTGATTATTTGCATTTGTTATTTTTGCAAGCTTCTCTGGAACATCCCTGTTCAACTCAAAAGCCTTCTCTGGTTCCGACTCTGCTTGATTCACATTTGTATAAGCAGTTGCGTTTATGACAACATCGAAATCTCTAATTGATTCGTTGATTACCTCGATGCTTTGTCTGAGATCAAGTTGATCTGAGCTGAAACCACTAACGTCTTCTTTTTTAGACTCCAGAAACTCGATCATGTCAGAGCCAAACATCCCTGTGGAACCCAAGACCAACCAACGCATGATGAAAGCCTATTGGTTGGAATGCAGGAAAAGCTTTTGCTGCCAAGCAGTAACTCGAAGATTAGTATCCGTAAAGATTTCGTTTGTATTGCACCTAAACCTCAACACCGATGCACTTAGCTTGTTCTGGAATTGGCTTCGTTAGCGCTGCTCCAAAAGCATCTGGATGCAGCCTTGCTACCTTTTTTTCTAGTTTCTTAGGAAGAACACGAACACCCAGGGGGTTATCAGAGGTGTTTGCGAACATCTCTATTTGAGCTAATACTTGGTTTGCAAAATAGGTGCTCACAACAAAGCTTGGGTGATCTGTTGCATTACCCGGGTTCATCAGAGTTCTGTTTGTGAAGACAATCACTTCAGTTGGTGATTCCTCGCAAATGAAGATCTTGAGCTGAGTCTGAAAACGCATGATGCGCCTACTATCGCAAGTGGTTGCCTTCTTCAGTCCTGATTGCTAGCCTGAACTCGAATATTTGTTCATTTTTCTTACCTGTTCTCCTAAGGGGGGGGGTCTCTTGCGCCTACTAAAATCCACTCTCGTTTCTCTTTTCACAGCAGCCATGTTCTTTGTGCCTGTATCCGGAGCCCAGGCCACGGGCGACTGCGTTGTCGACAACTTCACAGATGCAGCCGGTAGTGACACTAATGGCGATAGAACGTTCCGCTATTGCATGACCACAGATGCTCAAGCTGGCGAAACAATTACATTTGATCACCAGAGATCTCAGCAGGTTATCGAACTGGAAGCTGTAGTGTCACGATCAACTTCGGTCACCATCGATGGCGAAGGGTATGTGACACTGACCCTCGCCGATGGCTCATCAGACTTCAGGATGATTGACATAAGCGCCGACATCGAAGTTATTGGGATGACTTTTAGGGACGGAAACGCTAGCCAGGGCTCTGCCATCCACACCACCTCGTCCGGAGATGTTACGGTGCGAGATTCTGACTTTATTGATAACGAAGCCACCGTGACCGGTGATGAAGAAATCAACAACATTGCCGAGGGTGGCGGTGCTATCGATTCCGACGGTGACGTGTTCGTCTACGACTCAAATTTTTCAGGGAACATTTCTGGCCGCGACGGAGGGGCGATCCTTGCGGAACTTAATGTCACTGTTGAAGAGTCAACTTTCAGTTCAAATACTGCCGGTGATGATGGCGGCGCGATTTACTCCAGAACTGGCGACATAACTGTTACTGACTCGACATTTAGCGGCAACAAAGCTACTGAAAGCGGTGGCAGCAGCTACACGTCTAGGGGCGGTGCTCTTTACGCTTCCAGCGACGACGTCCTGGTTTCCGACTCGTTATTCAATGGAAATGAAGCCGATAATTCCGGCGGCGCTGTTCATGCCGACGACGACTTCGAATCAATCCGCTCTTCTTTTGTTTCCAACTCTTCGGGCAACGGAGGCGCAGTTCTCACAGAAGATGATGCTCTTCTTGAAGATAGTTATTTCGGATTCAACGAAGTAACAAGCGATGGAGGGGCAGTGCACATAGAAGATGAACTGAACATCTCTAACAGCACCTTTTACCAAAACCAATCAGCAGAGCAGGGGGGAGCTATCTGGTCCTCGCTCCAGGGTGAAGAGACCGCAGGAAGCTACATCATTTACTCCACTTTCATTGATAACACTGCTGAAAATGAGGCAAGCACTTTATATTTCCTGGGAGACGACCTTGACCTCTTCGCCAATTTGATGATAAGCAGTCAAGACAAAGACCAAATAGCCGGCGACACCGGAGACTTTGTTGACTATGGAGCAAATGTATCTTCTTTTGAAGGGGAGCCTGTTTTTGATAACCAAACCAGTATCACCGGTGTTGATTTGGCGACCCTTCGAGCGAGAGATCCTAGGACTGCAACTCTCAGCTTCCAGCCCACTGTTAGGTTCAGGTCACTAGCAAAATCAGAGGCTGAAGTCACCAAAGAGTTGATTGACAACTATGAAACTGAAACTGGACGAACCCTTCCAACTACCGATCAACTTGGGCAGACTCGAAGCGCTTCATTTTTCGCAGGAGCAGAATTCTTGCGCTGGCGCTCAGCCTACCCAGTTGATTATGCCGGTCCTATAATCACCGACATTGGAGATAACGGTGTCGTAGCGCCATTCGTTGTCTATGGTGGTGAAACTGTTCGCGTGGTTGGAGAAAGGCTTTCTAGCATTAGCAAAGTATTCGTTGATGGCGAAGAAGCTGAGTTGTCCGACATCACGGATGAAACCTTCGTAATGAATTTCCCAGATGGTGTTACAGAAGGCACTCATGACCTGGTGGTTCAATCATCAATCGGAATTCTCACCCACACAGATGGGTTCCTTGTCCGCCCTACGGGCACAGAGTCAGTAACGAGTGCGGGTTGTTTGGGAGTTGAGCCTACTGTATGGACACAGCGAATCTCTGACACCCAAGCCAAGGCTTACATCAAGTGCCCAGAGGCTGGAAAGAAATACAGGATTCTGCATCAAACCGGCGGAAGTGGTGCCTACGAGAGTGTTCTTGCTCGAACCTTGGAGAGTCAAGACGACACGGTTCAGGTGTTCAATGAATTTGGGCGATACATCGTCAGGACCATTGATTTGGTGGATATCAATCGTCTACG
>CBFHOK010000023.1:0-3424 GCA_965657575.1 Microbacteriaceae bacterium
GACACGGTTCAGGTGTTCAATGAATTTGGGCGATACATCGTCAGGACCATTGATTTGGTGGATATCAATCGTCTACGAATCACCGTCGACGACAGTGAAGTGTGGAAGGTTCGGTACAACCGCTAGTTCTTATTGGACTAGCTCTTCGGCTCCGGGCTTAGCCTGAGCTAGAGTCTCACGACTTCTTGTCCTGGCTACTGGCAAGCAGATTTGAGATAGTTTGAACAAGTTCTGAGCTGTCACCAAAATCAGACAGCTTCCAGTTTGATTCTCCGGGTTGTTCAAAGTCGGCACTTATCCCAGTGAAGTTTGGTATTTCCCCAGCCCTTGCCCTCGCATAAAGCCCTTTGGGGTCGCGACTTTCACAAACCTCTATTGGCGTGTCCACATAAAGCAAAAGAAAGTTTTCCTCACCGATGATTTGACTTTCTTTTAGGGAATCTTTTGGACACCATCTGTCGCGCGGGTATTATTCACGAGATGTCTGCTTGAATCACAGCGAGCGTATTCTTCCGGTTGCTATCATCGCTCCGCCCAGAACCGCTGGAATTCCTCCACCGGGATGAACCTGTGATCCGACTCGGTAAAGCCAGCTGTTTGCTTTATAGCTTGGTTGATGAAACGGCCCAGAAACCCAGAAAGGCTTTTTCTTCCCATAGAGAGCGCCGCCGTATGTTCCAAGGGTTGAGAAATAGCTCGGGTCCAGGACTTTGTGATCGGTGATTGTCGGCAGTCTGATGCCAAGTTTTTGCTCAATGAACTCAAGCTGAGAACCAACCCAGTCAGATTCGAGATTGTAGTGTTTGCCATTTGCGGGTGCTGTTAGCAAAATTGCCGCTGAGTCAAAATCACCTGGATATATCTCATGCTTTGGGTAGTAATTGACAAAGGCCATGGTCTGCTCTGGTTCTTGCCGATCCCCAAGATTTTTATGCATTTCGTCTGGGTTATCGGGCATGACAACAGAGTGCATCTCTGACACCTGTAAGGGACTAGCAAAACTTGCATAAATCGCAACCCCTGAACAGGAGTAGTTCCCTGTTGGTTGTTTTGGCTTGCCCATTAGGTTGGCTAGTGAATTGTCATCAATGCTGGAAACAGCAACATCGAAATAGTGCTCTTCACCGTTTGCCTCCAGTTTGTTTTTAGAAATATGGCTGACAGCACTTGAAAGATGGATGTTGGCTCCGGCATGCTCAGCCAACCTGGCTAGCGCTTGCGGAACTTCGTTGATACCGCCCTTAGGAATGCTGACACCGTGGTTGGCCATAATCGCCGCCATCGAGGCAAAGATGGCTATCGTCTCATTCGGGGAAACTCCCGCATTCAGTGTGTGAATCTTTATGATCTCTTTGAGCTTGTCATCCATCCAGCTGAGGTTATTTACATATGCCTCTGTCGAGAGATTGAATTTATAAGTACCAATAAGTTTTGAAGTTGAACTCATCAGCCTTAGTGCATCTTTGCCAAACAAACGCGGGTCTGTGGTCAACAAATCTGTGATTGGCTTCAATAGCTTTTGATGAGTCTCGCTGAATCTATGCCACTGAGCACTCAATCTGTGATCGCTATCAACCGGCAGATTCAAAACCTCATCTTGGAAGTAATAGGTTCCTAAACTTTGCAGTGGAACAAGGTCTAGCTGAGCAAGATTCTTGCTTGCTTTCCTGCCAAGATTTTCATCGTATGTGTCTAAGAATTTTTGCCAGACTCCCCCAAAGGTAAATAGTGAGGGTCCTGTATCAACATACGAACCATTCAGTTCAATTCGTCTTGATTTGCCCCCCAGCCAAGAGTTTTTTTCAAAAACATCAACCTGGTGGCCCCTGCTTGCTAGCAATGCAGCTGCAGCTAAACCTCCAAGGCCTGCGCCTAGTACAGCTATTTTCATGGATACAACCCAAACGCCAAACCAACAACTAACTGAAAACCAATTACAGTTCCGACAATATAGGGAAAGGCAATGCTTGCCGGATAAAGCCTTCGGGCTTCATCCAAAGTCGGTTTTTTATATTGGTTATATAACAGGTAAGCAACATAGATTCCGTTAGCAATTCCCAATGGGATGTTCACAATCAAAAACATCACGGTGGCGATTGACCAAAACACTGTTGACCAAATGACAGTGCCTTTTATGTCTAATTTGGTGGCAGTGGTTTCAATACCAACCGCACGATCTTCATAAATGTCTTGAATCGCATCATAGGCTTGCTTGGCAACGCCCCAGACCATCAACCCAACGGCGCCTATCCAATTCACCTCATAGCTCAAGGCAAGGGCGACAAAGACCAACGGAAACGCATAGTCAATATTGCTAAACGCATCCCAGAACGGTCTTGATTTCCAGCGTAAAGGCGGCGCTGAGTAGTTCAGGAAAAACAGGTAGTAAACAACGATCCAGATGTTTGTAACCAGTGAGTAGTTGAGGAAGAAGAAAATCAAGAACGGAATGTTGGTTACGGCAATTCCCCACAACACCCACTTGATCTCTGAAACCGCAAGCACTGCTCCTTGGACGCCACCCTTGCGAGCATTCAACAGATCAGTTTCACGGTCAAAGATGTCGTTGATGCCATAGAGCCATAGGTTGAATGGAACTGTTAGCCAGATAAGGAGCGGAATGATCTCGGGATTGAATAGCTCACCACCAATCCACATCGCCATTACAGCGGGTCCGATTGTATTGACCCATAGAACGGGTCTTGAGATTACAACCAGCCTTCGAAGCATAGGGAAGAGTCTAAGCACAATAAACGACTCTAAACCCGACCAGAGCTAGATAAATGTCTTCATAGGTGTTTATTGTTTTTCTATGAGTGAGAAAATTCAGATAGAGCAGGCGTAAGAGCAGCTTTTAGAGCTGATTGAAAAAGTTCAAGCGGGTGAAGAGTTTTTGATTATGCGCCGGGAACAACCAGTCGCCAGGTTGATAAAAGCACATAAACGACCAGCTATCGGTGAGTTGGAGCCTTCATTCGTTGGCATCGATACAGACATAATCGATGAGCCAGACGAAGAGTTCAATAAAGGTTTTTATAAGGACAGCTAAAAGGCATAAAAAGAGGGGCCCGGTTGCCCGAGCCCCTCAATTCGATTACTTGAAAACTTATGCAGTTTCCTTGTACTCGTGCTTCGCGAACTCTGCGTCGTCCTCTTTGGACTTGACGCGAGCAATAACGAAGATAACCAAACCGAACAGACACTTCGCCAAGATGTCAGCGATGGTGTATCCGACCTCACGGAGGACGAATCCGGTCTCGTCAAATGCGGTTGCGTTCATGTAGAAGATAAACGCGATTGGGTAAACACCCCATGTTGCCAAAAGAAGCAGGCGTAGACCTGAGATCTTACGGCGAACAGCCTCACTCTGGCGGTCGCATCGTAGTAAAAAACAGCTGATTGTTTCACGTGAAACATTTGGAGA
>CBFHOK010000023.1:3434-8728 GCA_965657575.1 Microbacteriaceae bacterium
AGTGGAACGGTTAGGAACCAGTCTACGTAGCGGTAACCCACGTTGTAGAAGGCCTCACCCTTAGCGGTAACCCACGTTGTAGAAGGCCTCACCCTTACCATCTGGACCGAATGCGTAACTGAAGTTATCGAACATACGGAAGTAGTGGTAAGCCGCGATAGCGGTTACGGTTCCTGAAACCATGACTGCCATACGGTAGCGAGGCAGGACGCGGTCCTTTGCAAGGAACAGGAACAAAGAGGTAAACACCATTGAAGCGATACCTAGTGAGAGCATGTTGTAAACAACGTTGTAGCCCTCCATTGAAATGCCATTCAACATTTGTAATGCCTTTCATCAATTGACTTTAGCTGCAGGGCGATCGAGGAAAATTTCGCTCAGTCTGCCGGGAGCTTAATCGCCCTCGATTCGCACTACGCCATAATCCAACCTTAAGATTTGCTGACAATTCCGCAATTTGGACATTTTTTTCAAAAATTTTTTTCCTACTCCAAGCCCAAGGGAACAGAAAGGTAGTTCACCAGGTTGTCACTAACGAAAGCGAGTGTCAATTGAGTTTTATTCAAGCCCACGATTTATTCAAAACCTATAACGCCAATAAGCGGGTAGTGAAAGCTCTTGATGGGCTAAACCTGAGTGTCCCTAAAGGGACCGTCAAAGGATTACTTGGTCCCAATGGGGCTGGGAAGACAACCACGGTGAAGGTTCTAACGACCCTGATTCAGCCAGATAGCGGTCAAGCAAGCATTGATGGGGTTGATGTTTTGAAAAACCCCGAGCAAATCAAGCGGATGATCGGAGTTAGTGGTCAATATGCTGCGGTTGATCAAAAGTTGACCGGCTATGAAAACTTAGAAATGGTTGGAAGGCTTTATCACCTGGGGGCTAAGAAAGCTAAGCAGCGGGCCACCGAATTGATTGAAATGTTTGATCTGGTTGAGGCTGCCAATAGACCCGTGAAGGGTTTTAGTGGCGGAATGCGCAGGCGCATTGACCTTGCCGGTGCACTGGTAATTAAACCACCGGTGTTGTTTTTGGATGAACCGACCACAGGCTTGGATCCAAGGAGTCGATTGGGACTATGGCAGGTAATCAAAGACCTTGTCAGTGATGGAACAACAGTTTTACTAACAACTCAGTATTTGGAAGAGGCAGATCAGCTGGCTGATTCGATTGCGGTGATTGACTCAGGCAAGGTAATTGCTGAGGGAACTAGCGATGAGCTAAAGATGCAGATTGGCGGGCAGCGAGTTGAGCTCTCACTGGTGCGCTTAGAAGATATTGAAAAAGGCAAAAGCCTGCTTGCAAGTGTTGCTCAGGGAGAAGTTTCAGTTGGCAATGACGGCAGGACTATATCTGCTCCAGTTGATAACGCACCGACTGCTTTGCAGGCAAGCTTGAGAATCTTTGCCGAGGAAAACATAGAGCTAAATGATGCGGGTATGAGAAGACCGACGCTGGATGACGTGTTTATGCAACTCACCGGTCACAAAGCGGAGGTAGAGGCATGAGCGTAATCGAACCGACAATTACATCCCCGATTGCCAAGACCGTATCCGACGGTTGGATTGCCACCAGAAGAAATATCTATAAACTCCGCAGGGACCCAGAGATCTTCATCTTCTCGTTGATCCAGCCAATCATGTTTGTGCTTTTGTTCAACTATGTCTTTGCTGGAGCCATCCAGGTTGAAGGGGGCGATTACACACAGTTTTTGATGGCTGGCATTTTCGCTCAAACAATCGTTCTCTCCAGCACCTATTCAGGCTCAGCCATGGCGCAGGATTTGAAAGACGGCATCATTGACCGCTTCAGAACCCTTCCGATGTCCAGCGCCGCGGTATTGATTGGCCGAACCTTTGGTGACCTGGTTATCAACACATCATCTTTGGTTGTGATGATGATTACAGGTTTCGTAATTGGTTGGCGTATCGACAGCTCCTTACCAGAAGCCGCATTAGCCGTATTGCTGCTGCTGTTCTTCTCATATGCGTTTAGTTGGGTAATGGCTCTTATCGGTATGAGCGTTAGAAGTCCAGAAATTATCAATAACGTCAGTTTCTTGGTTTTGTTCCCTTTGACGTTTTTGTCTAATGCCTTCGTTCCATCAGAAACTTTGCCCGGACCGCTAAGGGCATTTGCTGAGTGGAATCCAGTGAGTGCTTTGATTCAAGCCACCAGAGAGCTTTTTGGTAATGTCCCAGCAGGAATCCCCGCAGGGGACACCTGGTTGCAGCAAAACCCCCTAACAGCGGTGTTTGCAGCCCTTATTTTGATGCTGGTTATCTTCATCCCGCTATCGATTAGGAAGTTCAAATCAATTAGTTCAAGATAGAGCCATGAACAAACTGAATCTTGGACCCTGGCGGGTTAGCAATATTGGACTTGGCTGCATGAACTTCACCATCCCAGGTGGTGTTGGCCTTACTGACCCTGAAACTGGCATCAAGGCAATCCATGACGCATTGGATTTAGGCATTGATTTTCTTGATACAGCCGATATTTATGCTCCTAGCTGGGATGACTTTGGAAGAAATGAAAAGTTTGTCAATGAGGCGGTTAGTAGCTACCAGGGAGATAAATCAGGACTGGTAATTGCAACAAAGGCCGGCATTACCCGCCGCCCAGGAGAGACCTGGGGCAGAGAAAGCAGTCTTGATTACCTGCTGAGAGCAGCCGAGGCGAGCGCTCTGAGACTTGGGGTGGAAAAAATTCAACTTTGGCAACATCACCGACTGGACCCAAGCATTGAGTTTGAAACCCAGGTTGAAAACCTGATGGTGCTCAAAGAGGCAGGTCTGGTTGAACACATCGGAGTCAGTAATTACAACGCCGAGCAACTAACAAAAGCGATTGAAATTACCGGCGGCGAGATTGTCTCTGTTCAGAATCAATTCAACCCCTATTACCGCCAAGACTTAGAAGTCCTATCGGTTTGTTTGGCGAATGACATTGCGTTTTTGCCATGGTCACCTTTTGGTGGTTCATCAAGGGCAAAGGATGCTGAAACCACCAAGGTGTTCGAAGAGATTGCAACTGAGCTTGGCATCAGCCCTCACGCTGCTGTGATTGCTTGGCTTCTAACAATCCCGGGTTGCATACCAATTCCAGGGGCCACCAAGAGTGAGAATATAGAAGATCTTTTGGCGGCAAGTGAGATTGAGCTGACAGAGGAACAAAAGCTAGCGATTGCGGAAGCCCTCCCTGAATCAGAAGATCTTCACTGGGAGCTTATAGACCAGCCAGCCTTTAGAGCGTAAGTCGGGCAACCGCTTCGAAGTGATGGGTGTTTGGAAACAAATCAAAGCCTTTGATCTCAGCTAGCTGGTAACCAGCTTGGGTTGCGTATTCAACATCACGGGCTAGTGCTACCGGATCGCAGGCAACATAAATTATTTGTGCAGGTTTCATGGCGGTCAGGTTTTGCATTGTGTCTCTGCCGGCACCAACCCTTGGCGGGTCCATCACAATTGTCGCACCAGTTAGCCTCCCACCGTTATCAAGGGTTTGCTTGAGGTATTTATCAGCCCTCTCTTCAACGCTTCTCGCATGAGGAGCAAAGGAGAGATTATTTGATGCATAGTCAACCGCTTTTGAATCGCTCTCGACGCTAATGATTTTGGTTTCTGGGTCTTTATCCGCAACTGCAGCAGCCAATAAACCAACGCCGCCGTAAAGATCATGGTTGTTGGCCCTGGGGTCAAACAAGCTGTCATCGATTAGCTTGCTGACTGCTTTGAATAAAGTTTCTGCTGCGTTTTTATGAACCTGCCAGAACCCGCTATCTGCCAGCTGGAATTCATACCCACCGGCAGTCTCGATAATTGTTGAGGGCTTCTGCTTGTCGATGACAAGTCTGATTTCGCCGCGGTTATCAATCACGCGGATTCTTTCAGCACCAAAAAACTCCTGTTTATGGATTTCTGTTTCATTGATCGCCAGGGTTGCCAGAGGCAAGGTGTCAACTTTGATGATGTTCTTGGTTCGTTCTGCATAGGGTCCTGGAACGCCAGTCTCACCAACATGCAGATCCACCCTTGTTCGCCAACCAGTGTCATGATCGCCAATTGGCTTTACTAGGTTTTCTTCAATTGTGATTCCAGCGAATTTTTGCATGGATTCAGCAAGTATTTGAGATTTATACCTCAGCTGCGCTGCTGGGGTTATGTGACCATAGTCGGCTCCACCGGGCCTGCCTTTGGGGTGCCTATCAATATCGGCTGCCGGCCAGATGTGTTTTCTTCTAGAAGGGCTTGCTTCGATTAGTTCAACTGCGTCTGCTTTGGCAAAGTTTTTCTTTGACTGAAAAACTTCTGCATTGACAACATCTCCTGGGATTGCTCCTGCCACAAAGAAAACTTTTCCCTCTGGTCGGGCAACACCCCAACCACCATGAGCGATATTGACAATTTTTAGGTTTTCAGCAAGATCCACCGCAACAGCCTAGCTGGCTACCCGCTTTGGTGTCTTGAAATAAACCTCCACGGGGGATTTCAAGGCGAAGTAAAACAGGGGTAGCTGCAGAGGCAACCGCAAGTATGAGAAAACAATGGCTGCAATATCACCCTCGGCTGTTGCCTCAACTGCCATCCACCAGTTCCCCGGCCATACTGCCAAAAGGGTCATAAAAGCTAAGGTTGGCCCACCTTGAATTTTCAAAACCAGCAGCAATGCTGCAACTAGTTCCATTGCCCCCGAGATGTAAATCAAATTCAGCGGTTCTGGGAACAGCGGTGGCATGAGTGGCAGAAACATATCTGCTGCAAACAGGTGCGCGAAGCCGCTCACCGTGAAAGCAACAATCAGGATTGCCCTGCCAACTTTGACAGCGTTAGTCATTAGGGGTTTTCGGGGTAGCTGCTGCCACCGGGGAAGTTGCCATAGAGCGGCCCTTCACCTTCGGTAACACTGTGAACCAAAAGATCTCCTCCAACAAACGCTCCACGCCAGCTAGCACCACGGCCACCAAAGACCTCGGCTTTGTCACCGCGGCTACGTGGCTTGTTGATGCCAAACTTGAAAGCTTGCGATTCTTCGCGAACACGACTTGCGAAGTCCTCGTCATCGGTTGCCACTGAGCTCACCAGGTTTCCATTAGAAACGTTCATAGCTGCAATCAACTCTGCTTCGCTATCAGCCAGAACAATGCTGTCAAGTGGACCAAAGGGTTCGCTGTGATGAATGGACCAACTCTTTGGTGGTTCCAAAACAGCCATCGGAGCAACATACGCAGAAGTGTCCTGACCGTCGATGAATCTCCCGTCTTCCAGTGAGCCAACATACATAGGCACTCC
>CBFHOK010000024.1:0-7761 GCA_965657575.1 Microbacteriaceae bacterium
GGAACAAAGCGATCAACTTCGTATCCAGCTTCTCTGAGTTCGAGCACATCCGGGTAGCTAAAGAATCTGTAAAAAGGAACGTGGGGTCTTATCGGTGAATAGGGCTTTTCTTGGAAAGAGGCCTCCAAAGGATCAACACCGATTGCAGCAGCACCCCAGGTGTTGAATGCTTCATCCGGGTAGGGGATCTTGTTTAGATCCTCTTCATTTTCCTTTGGCACCTAATAATTGTCCTCCCCTTGAGCTAATTTGTCACCTAGGGGGTGTGTATGGAACTACTTGTAATTGCTGGAATCGTTCTTTTCTTTTACTGGAGACGACAGAAAAAGAAACAAAGGCTTACTAACGATGCATTCCAAAACGCTTTGGGATATGCAAATGCAATAAATGCTGCACCGGATTTGCATGGTGACGGCTCTTTCAGCCAAGAGGTTGTCGGGGAGAGTTTTTATGGCAAGGATTTCAAGAAACTGGAAACCTTCATCAAACAAGTGGACCCCGGCGAGGACGAAGTTGTTTGCATCCTGGTTGCTGACCCACAAAATAAACACGACAAAAACGCTGTTCGTGTAATGGCTGGAGATCTGCAATTAGGTCACCTTCCCAGAGAAACAGCAGCTGAGGTTCAGAGCGAGATAATCGAGCTCGGTGGCTTGGCTAAGGTGATTGGCAAAGTTCACTTTGGCAAACACAACTCATTGAGACTCGATATGGTCATCCCCCTAAAAACAAAGGTCTAGACGTAGGGGAATATCTGCGTTATCATTTTGTTACATTAAGTGAATCCACAAACTCCAAGGGCGTAGTTCCAGCTTCTTTGAAAGGAAAAATGCCCGCGTTCGAGTACCACTGTTCAGTATGTGACAGCACAGTAACCATCAACCACAACTCAATTGAGTCGGTGGAGATTATGTGCGCACGCTGTTCTCACAAACTCCAGCGGGATGAGCCCTTTAGCTTGAAATTACAAGTTATGGCCAACGAATTCAGAGACTTCTTGGTTGGCAGAGCCTAAGACTCAGTTAGTGGATAGCGCACAATCGTTGCATTTCTATCCTGACCAACACCAACAGCACTAATCCTCGTGCCACTCATTCGCTCAAGCGCCAAAACATAATCTTGTGCGTTTTTGGGTAGTTCTTCAAAACTCTGGCAACCGGTGATGTCTTCACTCCAACCGGGGAAGTTTTCATAAATCGGCTTTGCGTGGTGGAAATCACTTTGGTTGGCTGGGAGCTCTTCAACCCTTTGACCATCAATCTCATAGGCAACACAAACTGGAATCTCTTCAAGCCCTGTTAGAACATCCAGCTTTGTCAAAAAGAAATCTGTTAGACCATTGATTCTCGTTGCATACCTAGCAATCGGTGCATCAAACCATCCACAACGTCTCTCACGCCCTGTGGTGACACCAAACTCACCACCGTTGGTTCGTAAGAATTCTCCCCATTCATCAAACAGCTCTGTTGGGAAAGGTCCTGAACCTACTCGTGTTGTGTAGGCCTTTAGGATTCCGATCACTCCGGTAATCCTTGTTGGCCCAATTCCTGATCCAACAGTTGCCCCACCAGCACTTGCGTTACTTGATGTCACAAACGGATAGGTCCCGTGGTCAATGTCCAGAAGTGTTCCCTGACCACCCTCAAGCAATACAGTCTTTCCATCATCCAAGGCTCTGTTCAGCAACAACGAAGTGTCATCAACCATGGGCTTTAGTCTCTCGCCGAAGCTCAGTAGGTGTTCCACAACCTCGTCAACCCTGACTGCAGCTCGGTTATAAACCTTTACCAGCAACTCGTTTTTCTGATCCAAAGCACCCTCAACTTTTTGTCTCAGAATGCTGGGGTCAAAAAGATCTTGGATTCTGATTCCCAATCGACCTATTTTGTCGCTATAAGTTGGACCAATTCCACGACCGGTGGTGCCAATAGCCCTTTTACCCAAAAATCTCTCCCCGACTTTGTCAACGGTGACGTGGTAGGGGGTGATTACATGCGCATTAGATGAAATCTTTAGTTTGGAAACATCAACCCCTTGAGAGATCAACCCATCGAGCTCTTTCATGAGGACTTCTAGGTCAACAACGACACCGTTACCAATAACTGGTGTTACCTCAGGAGTCAGAATCCCTGATGGAAGCAGGTGTAATGCAAACTTCTTATCGCCAATGACTACTGTGTGGCCGGCGTTATTACCACCCTGAAAGCGAACTACGTAGTCAACTTTGTCTCCGAGTAGGTCTGTCGCCTTGCCTTTACCTTCATCTCCCCATTGGGCGCCAATCAGCACAATAGCTGGCATGATTTCCTCAATTCCGATCCCCTAAGAGAACGCTTTTAGCTTAGCTGAATACGTGAGTTGTCACCCATGAGTGCATGGTGATGGCAGCAGCAGCGCTTGCATTGATAGACCTTGTTGAACCGAATTGGCTGATCTCCAAAACAGCACTGGCACTATCCAGTGCTTCTTGGCTAAGGCCAGGTCCCTCTTGACCGAATAGGAATACGCATTCCTCTGGCAATTCGTATTCTTCAAGCTTTGAGCACCCCGGAACATTGTCGATTGCAATCACGGGGAGAGAGCCGATGTATTCGAGGAAGGAAGGGATGTCAGGGTGGTGAGTGACGTGCTGGTAGCGGTCTGTGACCATCGCACCTCTTCGGTTCCAGCGACGATTACCGATGATGTGAACTTCTTTGGCCAAAAACGCATTGGCGGTTCTAACAATTGAGCCAATGTTGAGATCATGCTGCCAGTTCTCAATGGCTACGTGGAAACCATGCCTTTTTGAATCCAGGTCGGCAACGATTGCCTCCATTGACCAGTAACGATAGTTATCAACTACGTTTCTGGTGTCGCCGGCAACTAACAGCTCAGGATCGAACTTATCAAAATTAGGGTCTTTGGTCGGGTCACCTTCATATGGCCCAACGCCCCAGGTTGGTTGCTCGGTTGGCTTTATTGGTTCGGTCACTAATGAAGTTTATGGCTTAGTGGGTGAAGTTTGACCCCCGATAGCTTTTCCCAGTTGGCACGCCTGTCCAAAGTTAGAAGCATTGCTCGGTGGGAAACAGCGATTGAAGCAATCATCAGATCAAAAACGGTCCTTGGGGCAGATTTGTTTTCAGAGGAGGCATTGAGGGTTGCGAAAGCCTCGGCTGCTTTGGCATCAAAATCAACAACCGTCATCACAGATTGAATCTGCTGAAGTTTTTGCAGTGCTCTGTCTGCTTTCGCAGGATTTTCAATCATCCTTACTCCAGAAAGAATTTCAGCAATAACCGGTGTTGGCAGCAATAGCTCTAAATCCTGTATGTCCTGAAAGTTTCGCTCAGCACGCTCCAGTGCAATCACACACGAGCTGTCTATGACAACCGGCTCGCTCAAATCCTGGTCCTGTTTAGTTCTGGATCAGCCTGGGCTTTTTTTGCCTCTTCAATATTTCCAACAAGCTCATCATCGAAAACGCTACCGCTGGTGCTGAGCAGCTCTGCGAGCTTTTCACCGCTGGTCTGAGACTTAGGGGAGATAACCGCTACGGTCTTTTTTCCTCTTGTGATGACTACTTCTTCGCCGGATTCGACGAGTTTCAAAACTTCACTGAAGTTTCTGGAGACTTCTGTGGCAGTCATCTTTTTATTCATATAAATCAGATTATCTGATTTACCTTGTTCTATCAACACAATTCAAGAATGGCCTAAACAAGCCACTTATAAGAAGTTTTCTAAGTTTCTATTGAAAACCCTAGGCCAAACCCAGATCTTCAAGGCTGATCAGTGTCTGGTATTTATACCCAGCTTTTTCAATAACCTCACGAGCACCGGTATCTCTGTCGACAACAGTTGCAATGCATAAAATTTCTGCCCCCGCCTCTTTGACTGCTTCGGCTGCAGTCAAGGGACTTCCCCCCGTGGTGGAAGTGTCTTCAACCACTACAACCTTGCGACCAGCTATTTCAGGCCCCTCAACCCGTCTTCCCATACCGTGCTCTTTGGCTTGCTTTCTGACGACGAAAGCATCGATATGCTCACCGGCATTCATAATCGCTGCAGCAACTGGGTCTGCACCCATTGTCAGCCCACCGACGGCATCAATATCTTTGATGCCGTTGTCATTCAGCATCTCAAGCATCAGTGTTCCGATTAGCTTTGATGCCTCGTGATGAAGTGTTGATCTTCTTAGGTCTACGTAGTAACTGGCCTTGATGCCACTAGACAGCGTCACCTCTCCATGAACCACTGATAGTTCATTGATTAGTTCAATCAGGCGTTGTCTTGGGGTAATCGCTTCACTCACAAATTAGAGTTTAGCTATGCGAATAGCCACCTGGAACGTAAATTCAATCAGAGCAAGGGTGGCAAGAGTCACCGATTACCTGCAAAGAGCCGATTTAGATGTGTTAGCCATGCAGGAAATCAAATGCAAACCAGAGCAGTTTCCAAGGGCTGAGTTTGAAGAGCTCGGTTATGAGTTGATTATTCATGGGCTAAACCAATGGAACGGTGTTGCCTTTGCTTATAAAAAACACTTGGAAGTCACTGACATCGAGTATGAGTTTTCACAAATGCCTGAGTTCAATGATGTTTTGGAGGCAAGGGCTTTGGGGGCGACATTCGACGGTGTCAGGCTCTGGAGTCTCTACGTTCCAAACGGACGAGAGCTTGATCACCCCCACTACACCTACAAACTCGAGTGGTTACACCGCCTGGCTGCAACAACCGCAGAGCAATTAGAGGCAGAGCCAGAGATGCAGTTGGCACTCATGGGAGATTTCAACATAGCGCCGCTTGATACTGACGTCTGGGACATAGCTGAGTTTGCAGGGTCTACTCATGTCAGTGAAGAGGAGCGCATGGCCTTTGAGGCGTTTGAGCAGATTGGCATGCAAGATGTTGTCAGACCCAGAATTCCCGAGGGTTACACCTATTGGGATTACAAACAGCTTCGTTTCCCTAAAAACGAAGGTATGAGGATTGATTTCATCCTCGCAAGCGAGACTCTAGCCGAGCGAGTAATTGATACTGAAATTGTTAGAGATGAAAGAAAAGGCGAGGGCCCCAGCGATCACGTACCGGTGGTGGCAACACTCAACTGAGCTGATACCGGCACCTCGGCGTTGAAGTAATTGGCTTTGCTGTCCGAGTGATGGCTGAAGTGACTGCTGAGTTCACTGATGGTTTTGAGTCCGGTGCCGGGGTAGGTGCTATCAATTGATTTCCCGTCAAAAACTGCAGAAATCGTTATTACCCCAAGCTTGTCGCTGACTCCGTGATAGCGCCCAATTTTGATTGCAAGCTTGGTTGAATCCGAGTGCTTCATGGCGTTGGAAACAACTTCGCGGATGATCTCAATCACCGCAACGTGCGCGTTGTTGTCATCAAACAAGATGTCTGGGATCTCGTCGTCTAGAGCATAAGTAATCTCGGCACTTGCTCCCCAAAGCTCCTTTAGTTCGAACAGGAAATCAATCAGGTTCCCCCTACTGGGATTAGAAATCTCTTCAACGATGCTGTTTCTAAACTCATCCAACTTGGCCTTCTCGGGAGCCGTTCCGGTTCGCTCTATTTGTAATGCGAGCGAACGGATCTTTGACTGAACGCTTCCGTGAAGAATTCTCGATAGACGCTTCTTTTCGAGCAAACGTAACTGTTCGGCTCTGGATCTTGCAAGTGCCGTTTGCTCAATGGCCACGTTTAGATCTTTGATGACTCTCTCTGCTTCAGCCTTGGCTGCAAAGCCAATGGCACTTAGAAACCCAGCTGCAAAAACATTATTAAAAAGACTTAGAAAGACAACCCCGTCAAACTCGGACCCCGGAACAACAATCATCGGTGAAAGCCCTGAAATGAGTGCTGGAAAAGTCAAAAACAGCACGTTTGAGAAGAACTTGACCGTTGGGTTTCTAAGTCTCTCGAGAATAAAAAATCCGATTGTGTAACTAAGGGCAATGGCAAGCGATACCAGCAGCAAATCCGCCATCGCCCCCAAAAACCCAAAACCCCAGATCTTTGAAGCAATGGCAGAGATCGTCTGCAGGATGATGGCGGTGAGGATGTGAAAGGGGTTTCGGATGAACGCAATCTGAGCAATTTTCAATCCTGAGACTTTTTGATACGGGGCGATCAGGTAATCGGGCTTTGTGATTGAGTTCTGCAATTTGGCGATCAGTGGCGAGAGGCCCTCGTCAACCAGTCTGTGCAATTCGTTTGAAATCTGCTGAAGCTCGTTTTTGTCTTTACCCTTGGTCTCAACCTGGATAAGGCCCAGGTCAACAAGCTTCAAGGTTTCTTGCAAAACTTCTTCTCTGGAGGAAGTCAGCTCGCGTTCGCTCTGCTCCAAGTAATCAGATTGTTTTAGTAATTCCCCTCTGAGTTTGGCCATCGACTTTGAATAATCTCTGATTTCAAAAACCGCAGCGTTTCCAACGCCGTACCAGGCTGCGGTTAGGAAGATGCCGGCTCCAACGCGCCATGCGTAATTGGCCTGATCGACCAACGCAAACTCTTCAGCGAGGTAGGAAACCGTGAAGCCTCTGGTAGCCCCCATTAGGAAAAAGGCAAAAATCAGTATTGAGCCGTACTTGAAATCAAACGCTCTGGCGATCAGATTAGAGGCAAAAACAATCGGAAGCAGGACCAGGTGAGCTACCAGACCAACAATGAACCACTCGGGTTCCCCTTCTCCACCGCCCTCAGGAACAAAGCCTCCTGTTCCAAAAATTGAAAACGGCAGCATAATTAGCCACGGAACTAAAGAAATACCAGGGCTTGCATAAACACTTCTGGTGGCCCTGGTGATTTTAGATCTCATCTATTCACCCGCAAATATTGCTTGTAATACTGAACAGCCAGAACTCGTCTTGATTGACCAGAGCCTTTCTCAAGGCCCATTGCCTGATAGGTCCTTGCGAGCAATTGCTCCACCGCTCGGGTTGATTGCTCTTTCTTCTCCGCAATCTGCTGGTTGGTCATGCCTTCGGCAATCATTCGCAGGATATCCAATTGTGAAGCAGTCAGCCTTGTTTCGCCCTCATGATTGAAATCTTTGGCTCTTCCCCGGAGAACCCCTTCTATCTCATCATTCAGGGTTTCAGGGTTTGAAATGTCTTGCTTGTTTAGGTAGCTGATGTAGGGAACCTCGGGGATGTTTTTTACTGAGGCCGAATAGTTACTCAGAATCACATAACCCCTGGTGCTGTCAGCCCTCCCCAAAGCGCTCACCAGTTCAAGACCGTTTAGACCGTCCCCGAGATCAATATCGACAACCAACACATCCGGGTCAAAGCTCTTCACAATCTTGTTTGCACTACTTGCATCGGCTGCGACTTGAACTTCAAAACCTCGGGAAACTAGGTTGGCCTCCAGCAAAGAGCGCAATAGGGATTCGTCTTCAACAACTAACACCCTGCGAACAAAATCTCTGGCCATTATCCCTCCGCTCATAAGCTAAGCGGACAGCGAGAGAAATAACAATAATATTCGGTTATCCGAACATTAGACCTCGAAGGGTTCTACTCTCAGTCCCTCTTCGCCAACATCCACTCGAACGTTGGCTCCGTCAGTTATTTCCCCAGCTAGCAACAGGTTGGCCAATTGATCATCGATTTGCTGCTGCATCAGTCTTCTCAAGGGCCTCGCTCCAAACACCGGGTCATAGCCATGCTTGGCTAGCCAGTTTCTAGCATCAGGGGTGACGCCGATGTTCAGCCTTCGCTGCTCAAGTCGCTCGCATAGCTTGTCCACGTTTAGATCAACGATCTGG
>CBFHOK010000025.1:0-7223 GCA_965657575.1 Microbacteriaceae bacterium
AAAGAAGCTAGAGGCAACACTCATTGGAACAAAGTCAATGGCAACACTGTCTGGTCCCAGAGCGATTGTCTTAGTGGTTCCCTCATTGGTTGGGTTAGAGGTATTCAGAGCAAGAGTCTGAAGGTCAAGTTGAGCAAGAGTTGCGATTGCTGAGTCGCCTGGTTCGGCGTTAACAAAGGTTGGGAGGTCGACACTGGGGAATGGGTCTGTGAACAGATTTGCATTGTTTTCTATATCGAATGCTAAATGTTCACCGTCTGACTCGAAATCTAGATTCCATGATCCCACAACAATGTTGCCAACAAAGTTCACGTCTACTGAGAAGTCAGAGTCATAAGTATCACGAATTCTGAAGGCATCTAGCGAACCTGACTGAATAATTGTGTTGAAGCGGATATCCGCCTGGTAGTCAGAAAAATATTGAAAATCGTATTCATGCGTCCTAATCGAGATGGATTCATTGTTGGCTGGGCTTGCTCCCTCCTTGACTTCTCCCTCAAAGAAACTTGAATTTTCGATGGTCAAGCTAGTCGCACCAGTAATGTCCAGATGTGCCCCATCATCAGCAGCAGCATTCCCGTGAAACAACGATGCGTGGATGTCGATGGTTTCTTGAATCCTGAACTCATCGGGTGTGTCGAGATCTAGGTAGTCATAATCGAAAGAGCCATCAATAGCGCCTCCTTGATCTCCCGAAATGTTTTTATAAAATAATGAATTTTCAATAGTTGTCGTCGATCTGGTGCGGATTGCTCCACCATCGTCACCGGATTCGTTATATGAAAACTCGGAGTTTGAAATAAAGAGATTGAGGCTAGAGCTATCGATTGCTCCCCCGTCGCTATTTCCCTCGGGTCCTGCAATATTAGACAGAAAATCGGACTCTTCAACCCGGAGCACGCCATTGCCTTGTGCTAAAACTGCTCCGGCATTATCCGTAGCGATGTTGGAGTCAAAGGTGGTTCCTGTTATCAAAAATTCCCTCGTTGGGTCGCTGATATAGTCCATGCCACGATACTTAAAATCGTAATTATTGAAGGTCAGCTCCAAGGCACCAGCGTCTCCATCTTCACCGTAAACCTTGTTCCCCGTAAATGTCGAATCCTCAATGATGAACTGTTTGGTTTCGCTGCCAGCCCCGAAATAGTGATTGTCTCCAAAAGCAATGTACAAGTCAATTGCTGCGCCGTCACCATAAGAGTAGTTATCTGTGAAAGTAGAATCACGAACAACGAATTTGTCATTTACAAGGCTAAAATCCAGAATGCCAGAGTAGTACGTGGTTCGATTGTCAATGAAATCGGAGTCCAAAATCTCGACCGAAGCTCCATTCGCGTCAACTACAGGACTTCTGCTTATGTTGTCCCTGAATTCACTGTTTTTGATGTAAATGGACGAGAGGAAAACATTAGGGTAGTCGTATACATCGATTACGGCGCTTGCATACCCCTCGTTGTAATTGGTTGCGGTTGGATCAGTGGTAACTGTGTTGTTTGTGAAACTTGAATCGGTTATGTCTACGTGCCCGTAACGAACATAGATTGACGAATGGTAGTCGGAGTAGCCGTAAAGCACTGAGTCTTTCAAATCAACGTAACTGAGGGTTAAGTCTGCACCCTCGACTCGAATCAAAGCCTCGTCGAATTTGTTTCCCGACCACTCACTGTTTCGGATAGTCACATCCGCAAAAACGCTAAAAATGAAGTGGTCAGTGTGGATGTTTGAACCTGATGCTTGAGTGAAATCAATTCCATCAATCACCAGTGAGCCATCGCGCACGTATATGTCGTTACTGGAAGTATAAACTCTCTCAAACACCAACTCATAATCGCTGATATTTTGAATGGTGAAGGTCTCCCCAGCAGCGCTTGGGACATTGAACCCGTCTAAAAGTGAAATCGTGCAGTCTTGTTGGATATCAAAAGTGACCGTTTCTCCAGGAGACATTCCGCTTATCGTGGTCACGAAGTCTGCTTGGGCTATCAAGCAATCTGTAAAAGTTTCATCTGCGGCAAATGCCGCTGGGACAGCACTTTGCGTGGCCATCAATGTGGCCGCTCCCGTTGTTGCTAAGAAATTGCGACGGAAAGTTTTCATGGGTATCGATGGAAATTGCGTCACGCTCGACCTCGTTCAAATCAGACTTTTCTTAATGCTAACTTATGCTCTTCAAAAATTCATCGGTTAGCTCCTCAGGAATTTGCTCCTCAACAACCACATACATCTTCCGTTTCCAGTGGGAAAGCCACGGAAGATCTGTTTTATAGAACCTGACCTCTTTTTCTTGACCGAAGACAGATGACAAATATTCACCCAGTCGAGTCTTTTCAGGTTCAGTCAAATCATTACCGCTATGGGCAAGCAGAACAGCATCGTCAAATGTGTAGATCTGGTAATCACTAATGTTTTTGATTGAGGAAAAGTTCTCTGACTCAACATAGACGTATGAGAGGTTCCCCGACTCATCGACAAATGATTCCCTGGTGCGAACAATTACTGGCTCCAGTGTTGGCAGGGCAGGCATTAGCTCGCATTTCTCACCCCATTTGGCAATATCACCCAGCTCATAGCGAATCAGTGGCATTGCACGATTAGCAAGGTTGGTAACCAAGACTCTTCCCGGGATACCTTCGGAAACTGGCTCGCCGTTGTCGTCAACAATCTCAACGTGGTTGAAAAAATCCATTACGTGCAGATGATTCCCTGCCTTACACTGCAATGCAATAAACCCGAATTCCTCGGATGAGTAAATATCTATGACCTCTGCTCCGAATGCCTCTCGTAGGAGTTTTCTCAGTCCATCGTCGACTCGATCGGATTGGCTGATGATGTGTTGCAGGCGAACGTCATCCCACTTTTCGCTGAGGAGCTTATGTTTGGCAAGTATTTGCCAGAGCATCCCAGAACCAAAACCGACTCCGATTTTTTTCTCTTGGATTAGATCCAAAAGCTCATCGTTTGAATGAAGTTTTGACCCTCTGCTGAACGAGGGTCCGGTTTTTCCCAAGAAATTTGCGGGGGGACCCCAGCTTTGTTGGTCAAGGTTCTTGCCCGTGAATTTGAAATACCCCAGTGGTTGGGTGACATCCACCTCGTGAAATTTATAAATCAGCATTTGACAGGTCAGCATGTCTAAAACAACATCGGGGTTGAACTTAGTGACACTGATCGGTTTGCCAGTGGAGCCAGAACTACTTGCGATTCCGTATTGGGATTCATTGCTTTTTGGTATCCAGATGTGCATCAAATCTGAATTTGCCCTCACAAAATCCTTGGTCATTATCGGCAGTCTTTCCAGCGGTCTTCTGGAATCCTGCTGCTGTATTGGCTTCAAATACTCTTGCCAAAAAGTTGATAGCTGAGCGATTTCATTGATCAGCTTGGCCGTTCGTTGTTTTCTAAAGGCCGTTATGGCCTCAGGTTTTTGAAGATTTGCGAGGATGAACTCAGCTTGTTCTATGACCCTTTTTGCTAAATTCGGATCGGGCTTTTTCTCGTCCATTACACCTCGCTTGGAAACCTTTCCAAGCCTAGCGATTGATTCGGCCCGATATTTACTCGTGGTGATGAGTTTTATCTGAAGACGAGTTTTTGAGCCGTTCAACAAAGGTTCTAACTAGACTTCTATGCGATGAGGATTACCGTTATTGGACTTGGCTACCTAGGGGCTACGCACGCTGTTGCGATGGCGCAACTTGGACACGAAGTAATTGGCATCGAACCGGATGCGGAGAAAATCGACGCATTGGCCAAGGGATTGCTTACGTTTCATGAGCCAGGATTAGATAAGGCCTTGAAAGAAGTAATTGAACAAAAGCGGATTGTTTTTAAGCCCGCCCATGATTCGGAATCTCTCACAGCCCAGTTGCATTTTTTGTGTGTTGGGACTCCGCAGGTGAGTGGATCAAACGCAGCAGATACCTCATATCTGTTCTCCGCTATTGAAGCTCTCGCTTCATTTCTGGACAAATCTGCAGCGGTGGTTGGTAAATCTACAGTTCCGGTTGGAACCGCTCATGAGCTCAAACAGAGACTCGATGAGCTAACTGGTTTTGATTCAATGCTCGCCTGGAATCCTGAGTTTCTGCGCGAGGGAACTGCTTTGGAGGACTCTCTGAGGCCTGATCGAATAGTTATGGGGGTTAGCGACGAATCTTCAGAAAGACTACTTCGAGAGGTTTATAAACCGATAACTGAGGCTAACCAGACTCCTGTTTTGGTGACAGACATACCAACCAGTGAGTTGGTAAAAGTTGCGGCAAACAGTTTTTTGGCGACCAAGATCAGCTTTATTAATGCCATCGCTGAAATCGCTGAGGTTTCAGGAGCTGATGTTGTGAAACTGGCAGAAGCGATTGGTATGGACGCCCGCATTGGAAGTCTCTTTCTACGAAGTGGCATTGGCTTCGGTGGTGGCTGTCTTCCCAAAGACATCAGAGGTTTCATGGACCGAGCCGAGCAGCTTGGGGTGGGTGAAGCAGTGAATTTCTTGGGACAGATGGATCAAATTAATCAGCGCCGGAGGTCCAAGGTGGTTGAGATTGCAGAGAACGAACTTGGAGGGCTTGAGGGTAAAAATGTCTTAGTTTTGGGTGCTGCATTTAAGCCCGATAGTGATGACTTGCGCGATTCACCCGCGATTGCGGTTGCAAGACAGCTGGCAGCTAAAGGAGCAAAGGTTCGGATTCATGACCCGATGGCTCTTGCAAGAGTTCCACAAATTGCGCCTGAGCTTCATCCAGAGCAAAGTCTGTCAGCAGCTTTTGAGGGTGCTGAAATAACAGTTCTTGCCACGGAGTGGAAAGAATATAAACAACTTGACCCAAGTGAAATCGTGACCGCAAACAAGACAATCATCGATGGTCGGAATGCTCTGGATGTTGGAACATGGCAGGCTGCCGGTTGGCGAGTCATTGCCCTTGGAAGAAACATACAAAATTGAGCGAGCTAAGCGATCTGGCATTGACAAATGGGCTGACCCCAGTTGGGAACAGGCCAAAGATTTTGACCTATCTGCGCTCTTTTGTCGAAAGAAGAGCGTTCGCCTTCGCTCTTGCCAAATTCAGCCTGCTGGCATCGACTGCGAGGTCACGGTTGGGGGTTGCCTGGATAGTCTTGGTCCCAGCACTCCAGGTAACTCTATACGGGCTGATATTTGGGCTGATTTTGGGGGATTCCAGACCCGATAATTTCTTGCCCTTTTTGATAGTCGGTGTTGTGTTGTTTCAGTTTCTCTCTGGAAGCTTTATAGAGGGGGCTAAAAGTATCACCAGCAATGCAAGTCTTGTCAGAAGCCTCGATTTTCCAAGAATTCTGCTCCCTTTTAGTGCAACGGCCAGCCAGTTTGTTCGCTTTGCTGGCATCTTGGTTATCGCCTTATTGGTGCTGCCGTTTTTTGGGGAGTTACCGACAGTGAGGTGGCTGAGTATTTTCGGCGTGATTGCTTTGGCCGCAATCTTTAGTTTTGGTCTATCAATGCTCGCCGCAAGGCTGACAACTGATTTCAGTGATCTGAGCCAATTGATTCCGTTTATCACCCGACTGATGTTTTATTCATCCGGGGTATTTTTCTCAATCGATAAGCTCGCCGAGGCCTATTCATGGCTTGGTTTCCTCAGCTGGGCTAACCCCATATCGGTTTATTTGGAGCTTGCCAGAGCGTCACTGGTGACTGGTTATTCGGCCACTGGTTTTGACTGGATGGTTGGGTCTATCTGGGCAGTTGTGATGTTATCCACAGGCTTTATTTTCTTCTGGTTGGCGGAGGTGCGCTATGGCAGAATCAACTAACCAGATAGGTGGCGGAGGAAGTAATTCCCCCACCACACCTCCCCCCACCGTGGTGGTGGACAATGCCTTCGTCACCTATCGGGTATTTGCAAGCGGCAAAGCAATCCCTGAAAATGCAAACACCTCGAGGGTGAAGCGAACAGGAAATTTGCGAACCGTTGAGGCAATCAAAGGTGTAACCCTGATTGCCCGGGAGGGTGACACCATCGGTGTTATTGGCTCTAATGGTTCTGGAAAAACATCTTTGATGAAAGCAATTGCGGGATTGAACCCAATTGATTCAGGAAATATCTATGCGGCATCCAGGCCTGCGTTTTTAGGTGTTGGTGCTGCCATGCTGAAAGATCTCTCTGGAGAGAAAAACATCATCCTGGGTGGATTAGCAATCGGTTTGAGCAAACAAGAAATCAAAGACAAACTGGACTCAATCGTTGATTTCGCAGGGCTAAGACAATTCATTGAATTGCCTATGCGGACTTATAGCTCAGGCATGGTGGAGCGATTGAAATTCGCCATTGCCCAGGCAAGAGAGCATGAGATTTTGATTGTTGATGAGGCACTAAGTGTTGGGGACAGTGAGTTTAGAAAACGCAGTGAAGCACGCATGAAAGAACTTGCCAAGGATGCCGGAACAGTGTTCCTGGTCAGTCACAACTTGAAATCAATCCTCGCCACCTGCAACAGGACCATCTGGCTGGATCAGGGTGAGATAAAAATGGACGGCGATGCCAGAGAAGTTTGTGAGGCCTACGCAGAGCACGTTGGGACCACCATTGACGAATAAGACGGTGTCTTTTGTGATGCCGGCTCTCAATGAGGAACGTTATCTCGAAAACGCGGTCAAATCAGTTCTCAACCAAGCACTTCCCTCTGGTTACTCACTCGAGCTAATAATTGCGTTGAGCAAATCAAGGGATAAGACAGCTCGAATTGCCAAAAAGCTTGAAAAGCAATACCAAGAGGTAATTGTCGTCGGTAACAAAAAAGGTGGCACCTCAGCTGGGCTCAATCTTGCAATAGAGCAGGCAAGCGGTGATGTCGTAATCCGAGTCGATGCCCACAGCGAATTGCCTATCGACTACGCAAGCCTTGGATTAGAAATCCTCAAGGAGACCTCCGCTGCCAATGTTGGTGGGAAGATGCTTGCCCAAGGCGTCACTCCCTTCGAGCAAGCTGTTGCATGGGCCTATGGCTCAAGGTTCGGAGTTGGTGGTGGGGCATTCCACGTTGGTGGAAAAGCTGGTCCGGTGGACAGTGTCTATTTAGGAATCTTTGACAAAAAGAAACTTATTGAAGTCGGTGGATTTGATGAGGGAACTGTTCGCGGTCAAGACTGGGAACTGAACCTGCGACTGCGACAAGCCGGCTACACCGTTTGGTTTGATCCAAGATTAGAAGTCACCTACCGACCAAGAAACAGTTGGGTCAAGCTC
>CBFHOK010000026.1:0-5213 GCA_965657575.1 Microbacteriaceae bacterium
GGTCAATACGACATCCAGCTGGTATCCACCGTTGGTCGATTGACACTGGTGAAAGCACTGAGTGTTATCGGTGGATTATCAAGTGGTGAATTCCATTCATGGGTGAAGCGTGTCAGTGATGATGAACTAAAGATGTATGCGGTGAATGCCAATGGCAGAAAGCTACGTTTCATAGTTGATGGTGAAGTTATCTTTGTGAAGACCCCTGAGGATAATGACAAGATCGTTAGAAGTGTCACCATCAAGCTAGAGGGCAAGACCAGAGTGGAGATCCAGGTGGATGGTGAACGCTATAAGCGAGCAACCTATACCTATAACTCACCAACTTGGAATGGTTAATCCAAACTCGAAAGCAAACCGGGTACTGTCGCTTGCGCAAAGATTCGAGGAACTCGCGTTTTCAACCCCTGCGGAGGTAGAAAGCTATTCGCTTGCAAGGCTAGTCGGAAACCTTAACTTGGCTAGGTCTCATTCCACTTTTTGGAAAGAAAAGTTGCAGGGAATTAACCTGCAGGCGGAAAATATTTCGGATCTGTTGAGCAGGTTTAGGCCTATGACTAAAACTGTTCTTCGAGAGCAAGGGCAGTTTATGTCTTTTCTGACCCCCGGAGAGTCTCTGGAGAACTATTTTCAAAGTGCTACCTCAGGCTCTACTGGTGAGCCAGTATCTGTTCGAAAATCACATGGAGCATTTTCCATTGATGGCTTAGCAGTGCAATTGTTCGATATTAAATTGCAGAACAGAGACGTCTCGAAGGACATTGCGATGTTTAGGCGTGATGAAAGCTTGGATCAGGGTCAACCAAGAGGCTTCCCTGCAAGTGCTCTTGGGGAAAGCGGCAAGCAGGTACGGTTTGGTTTTCACTCACTGACCGCTGAGGAAATGCTTGATCGTTTGGAGGAGGGAAACTTCGGGCAGGTTTCGATCCACGCATCACTTTTGAGAGAGCTTGCAATCCTTGCTTTGGAGAGCAAACGTAACATCAGGTTTGAAGAGGCCATGAACTGGGCTGAACCGGTTGACCAAAGCCTTAGGGATATAACTATGGAGGCCTTCGGCGCCCGGATTTCCGATCGCTATTCAACTGAAGAAGTTGGGGCAATTGCTATGCAGTGTCCAAAATATGACCACCTGCACGCATTGCAGTTTTCGAACTACGTGGAGATCCTTGATGATTCAGGGCAGCCGGTTGGACCTGGTGAGATCGGTAAGGTTCATGTCACGTGCTTAGCAAATCCCAACATGCCCTTGATCCGTTACGAGATAGGTGACCTTGCCAGCTGGGGCGAGTGTGATCACATCAAATCACTGCCGGTCATTGAGCCGAATATTGTGAGAATAAGAGACTCATTCAGGGATGACTCCGGAAGGTTGATTACCGGAGGTAGGGGTTTATCAACTTCGGAGCTAATGAGAGACAGGATATTTCCGACCCAACAGATGGTGCTTCTGAAAGATGCCGCTATCTTGCTACACCCACCAAGGGAGGGGATGGAGCATGTCTCTTTGGAGCACTATCGAAAAGATCTTGAAAAGCGAATGGAACTAAACCGACCAATACAATTTTGGGAGATAGAGAGCCTAGATTTCTTAGGTATCTGGAAACGAAGGATTTTTGTTCATCTGCCCGAGATAACGCTTGCAGAGGTAGCGGGAGCAGAGGATTTGAAGGACAAGATCTTGGAATCGGGATATGTTGCCAACCCAGGTCGAGGTAGCCAGTCTGACTAGACTTAGTGTTTTGTGAAGGAGTAATAATCCCTATGCCAGAAATAGTTATCCTGCTAGCCCCTGCGGGAACAGACCTAGCAAGCGTGCATGCCATCTTTAGTCAGCACCCAAGTGCTAAGTGGTTGCAGGCAAAGCCCATAAAAACCAATACTGAAATCGCCGATTACGATAGCTATTCGGGGGATTTGGTAACCGCAGGGGATGTTGATTCTAAACAGCTAGAGAAACTCAAGAAGGAAATCTCAGCTGGAGCTTCCGATAAAGACATTGTGTTTATCTCTGGCTGGTCGGTTGCGTTTGAATTAGAGGTGTATTTGCAGGCATTTCCGGATGCGAAACTGTTGCCAGTAATTCAAAGACCAGTGGATGTTGCCATTGGTGCTCTAGCCGGTTGGTCCTCTCAGAAAGCAATCACTCACCCGAAGCTTCCAAAGTGGTGGGGAGATAAGTGGTCATTTGGTCTGATACCAAACTGGAAAGACTTTATTGGAGAGCCAATACCAACTGTTGTTGCTGCACAGTGGGCATATACCCAAGAGTTTATATTTGAAAAAACAAAGGATTTAGAACCCAGTAAATACCTCTCTTTTGAAGGGCTAATGTTTGATCCTGCCAAAGAGATTGAGCGAGTTTTTCCAGAGCTTGGAATGAGCTGGGAAGGACTAGAGAACCTAGATCTGACAGTCAGCAAAAAATGGCTGGACAGAAAGCTGCCTCCAGGATGGCAGGGAAGAGCTGGAGAAGCCATGAGCCAGCTGGCGAAGTACCCAGAGACACTCAAGAAAGTTCAGCAGATACGTTCAGAAATAGCTCCCAAGGATGAACTGACTGCCCCCAAGCCTGCTCTGCCAGGTTCAGATGCGGTGACCAAGCCAGCCACCGGAACTCCCTTTCAGAACAAACACACCACCACCTTTGTTGACATCATCAAGGAGATCAAATCCAGCCTGATCGTCACCACATATAAATCAGGCCACTCCTTGATGATTCGGGCTGATGAGAACGGACTGAACACCGCAATCAGGCAGTTCAATAGACCAATGGGTGTTGCTGTCGGCGGGTCTAGATTGGCCATTGGCACAGGAACTACCATTGAGACCTATACCAACCAACCAAGAATGACCAACCTGTTGGAGCCAAAGGGTAAACACGATGCGGTGTTTGCTCCCCGATCAAGTGTACAAACTGGTGATGTTGCAATCCACGAGATGGAGTGGGGGATGACAGATGAATACTCCGGTCTGTGGTTTATTAACACCAAGTTCTCCTGTCTGTGCAAGCAAGATTTGAATTACTCATTTGAACCGGTCTGGAAACCACGTTGGATTACCAAGTTGGCTGCCGAGGATCGTTGTCACCTAAACGGCCTGGCAATGAAAGATGGTGCACCAAAATACGTAACAGCACTATCTCAGACCGACACCGCCAATGGCTGGCGTGATTTAAAGGGTATCGCCGGGGTAATCATTGATGTCGAAACCGACAAGGTGATCACTGAGGGCTTATCCATGCCGCACTCCCCACGGCTCCATCAAGGAAAACTCTGGGTATTAGAAAGCGGCAAGGGAACACTGGCAACGGTTGATATTGAAACTGGCAAGGTAACAACCGTGGCAACACTTCCTGGCTTCACTCGCGGTTTGGCTTTTGCTGGAAACATCGCGTTTATTGGCCTCAGTCAAGTCAGGGAGAGTGTTTTTAGTGAGCTTCCGGTGACCAAGACCAAAGATGAACGAAACTGTGGTGTTTGGGTTGTAAACATATTGACCGGGCAGATTCTAGGGTTCATGAAATTCGAAGGAGCAATTCAAGAGATCTTCGATGTCAAGTTATTGCCTGGTGCGAAGTGGCCATCAATAATTGATACTTCCCCAGCAACCGCTCAGGCATATGTGTTAAGTGAAGAAGCACTAAAGATGGTTGCGAAGTAGGACTACGTGCAAAATTCCTTTGAAATCTCTACTCAGTATCTTGAGTGGTTGAAAAGCTTCCAGAGATGTGTCAGGGAACTTGATTATGACGGTGCAGAGGAGTTGCATGCATCAAACTGCATTTTTTCTGGAACTCTCACCGAATCCAGCGCCAGAACCAAGCATTACCGCATTGCTCAGTGGGAGACGGTTTGGCCCATTAGCCGGGAGTTTGAATTTTTGTCGGTGACCGGCTTTAGACCCATGGGCACCTGCTGTGCGATCCAGCTCAAGTGGTCCAACAGCTCGATGATCAGTGGCGATTGGAAAAATCGAAAAGGTATCGCTTCCTTTGTTTTAGAAGGTTTAGAAAAACCTCTTGCAGTCATGTCACATTTCTCTTTGACTGACTACTCTAGGCTGAGCGAGGGTAGATGGTGAGCTACGATCCTGAGGCATTTTTAGAACACAAGGCAAAAACTGAAAGTGAACTTGAAAGTTTTCAAGAGTTTTGGTTTCAGCCTTTCGCCAAAACCGAATACATCGCGCTCAGAAAACTAAGGCAGCTTATTCAGTTTGCAAGTTCTGCAAATACTTGGTGGCAATCCTGGCTTCGCTCAAGCCTTGATGATATTTCCAAGGCAAGTACGATTTATGAAGCTTTGTCGTATCTTCCGATTCTTGAAAGAGCCACTTTTCAAAAACACGAGAAGTGGCTAAACATCTGGATGCCCGGGTCTCAGGCAGATGACTACTCGACTTACGTCACCTCTGGTTCAACCGGTCAACCGGTGAGGGTGACTAACATCGATAAGAATTACCTCCCGACTCAAGATGCCGTGACCATGTTTGAGTGGAAGATGTGGGGGAGGACAAATGGCGAAAAGCTTGCCTACTACACCCAACGAACCGAAAACGACGAAAACGCAGTGGCCGGCGCTCCTCTGTCCTTCCTCGGATATGAGACTCCTGTTCTTAGGATCAACAGCAATGATTACCTGCCTCAGGATGCACTCAAACTAATTGAAAAGCACAAGGTAACTCATTTGTATACGGCAGGTGCGCAGATCAGAAGGTTGGCTGTTGAGCAACAGCAACAAAAGCTTGACCTTACAAACCTCAAGCAAATTCTCTCTGCTGGTGACCGGGTCGATGAACCCTTACGAGAGATGGCCAGAGAGGTTTTGGGATCAGAGATAGTCGATCGGTATTCAAGTGAGGAATTTGGATACCTAGCGATTCAGTGCAGGCAGGGAAACCTGCATGCTCTAATGAATTACAACTGGATAGAGATATTGGACAAAAGTGGTAACCCATGTCAGGTTGGCGAGGTTGGCAAGGTTGTCATCACATCACTTCAAAACCAGAGCTCACCTCTGATCAGATACTCAATTGGTGACTTGGCTGCATGGGGGGAGAGCTGCGCCTGCGATTCACAGATGCCCGTGATTGAGCAAATCTCTGGGAGAGTGACAGATGTCATGAGGAACTTCTCGGGAGAGCCTAGACTGATGAGTTTTTCCCTTTGCGAATTCAGGCAGAATCCAAGGATTCTCGAATACCAGGTGTTG
>CBFHOK010000026.1:5223-6764 GCA_965657575.1 Microbacteriaceae bacterium
CTGAAGGACGGGGTGGTGTTTCTTACGCAGCTTAGAGAGTCTCTAGACGAGCATGAGGAAAACCAAATCAAAGAAGGAATAGAACAAGTATTTGGTGAAAGGCTTACAATCAAGTTTATTAGCACGGATTCAATACCAGTATCCAGTAGGGAAAAGAAAAGGCAGATAATCGAGATACCTTTGAAAATTTCGCAGATTTCAAATGTTTCCTCAATTCTTCCATTTCTCTGAAAACTGGTTGCGTTCGTGTGTTTGAGAGCGCTATCTCTTCTAATCCAGACAAGCTTTTGCTAAGGTGAAGCACTATGGACCCTAAAAAGCGTGACTTGCCCTCCGGGGAGTCAGTTATCTCTGACCTATGGGAGACAACCCTCTCGGACTCCATGGTCGAAAAGTCCGGGGACCTAAAGAATTGGTCTGCACAAGAGTTTTCAAACATTTACGTTCGGTTTCGCCCTGAACTGATTCAGCACGCAAGGCGGTTTCTCAATAACGGGACCCAAGCGGAGGAAGTCGTCCAAGACGCATTCCTCTATCTAATGACTTCTTTGCCGGAACTAGATAGTGAATTGGGTGTCCTAAAATTCTTGAAGTGGAAAATACGTCTTTTGAGTCTGGATGTTATTCGCGCAAACTCAAAGACTTCCTCGATTGACCCTACAGAGATGGAGCTTCCGTCTAATGATTCAAGCTTTGAAGAAGATTACGAGCGACTGGAAGACGCAGCGGTTATAAAACTTGCATTGGCCAAACTAAGTCCCAAACACAGGGAAGCTATAGTGGCCAGCGTTTACGAAGAAAAGTCATTCAGGGAAATTGCGGCTCAGTTTGACATGAATGAGAACGCAGCCCGCCAGCTATTTTTCAGGGCGCGAGCAGCTTTCCGAAAGGCACTAGTTGGTGAGCTCGACACAGCTGGTATGAGCCTAGGCCAGGTGTTGTCCGTTGCCACAAGAAAGGCTTATCAGGACGGCAAAAAAGCGGCAGCAGTGGGCGCATTAGCACTGGGTATAGGGGGTCTTCTCCTTTCACTACAACTATTCCCCTCTTTCAATCCGTCCTCAGTATCCGTTGATGCTCAAGGTGAGGTTCAAAATAACTCGGTGACCGATGTTGTTCCGCCCAGTTCAGATCAAGGTTCGGCAGAGATTGATGATCCTGCTCCGGTAGCTCCGCTGGAGGACTCACTCTCAATGTCGGAGAACATCCAAACTGAGGAAACTACTGAAACTGAAGAGGTCACTGGAGACCTAGCCGAAATTGAAACCGCGGACCTATCAGCCGAGCTGGAACAAATCGAAACAGCGCAGCCTGCTTTGGATATCGATTCTGAGGAATTCGAGCCGGTCAAACTAGCAAGCGGACCAATGTCAGCACAGTCCATGAGCGTCGAACCGAATGCTCAAAACGGGTATAGGGTCATTTCAGTTTGTTCGATTGACGGAGTCTGTGTGTCCGCATCGTTCAATAATGCCGGTGAATTGGATGTTGAGCGAACTCACATGTCTGTGCAGACAGATGGTGGGGATACTTTCATCAGC
>CBFHOK010000027.1:0-5963 GCA_965657575.1 Microbacteriaceae bacterium
GTGGGGGCCTGACTATCCGGATGCTGACAACTTTGTTGCAACCCTCATTGACGTAGCTTCAGTGGGATACGACCAAACTGAGCTAGATCCACTTCAGGAGAGCCAAAAGACAATTGAAGACCAGGCCGAGAGAATGCTGGTATTGGAAGAGCTTCAGACAAAGATTGCAGAGGATTTGGTCATAATTCCAATTGCATACTTTGGTCAAGGAGCCTTGACCGTGGATGGTTTGACTGGAGTGGACAAAGCCCTGGCAAAAAACTTCAAATTCCAATTTAGCTATCTGTCCAAAAACTAATGCTTAGATTCGCCCTCAAGCGAATAGGGCTGGCTGTTTTGGTGCTTATCACCACATTCAGCTTTACGTTCTTTCTTATGAGGGGCTTTGGGGACCCGATTACCGCGGTTGTCGGCGATCGGGTTTCTCCAGAGGAACTGGCTCGCAGATTATCCGAGGCTGGCCTGGATAGGCCTCTATTGGTTCAATACTTTGAGGGGCTATGGGGAATGCTCACCCTCGACTTTGGAACAAGCCTGCTTGATTCCAAAGCGCCCATTGATGTGTTTCTAAAAACCTTCCCCGCAACACTAGAGATTACTGTTGCCGGGTTGATAATTGCTTGGCCTCTGGCTGCCTTTTTGGCAAGAAGAGCAACTGAGAAGCCAGGTGGTTTTCTCGATAGAAACCTGTCTGGTTTCGGTGCGGTGGCATTTGCTATTCCAGGATTTGCGGTTGCGTTGTTTTTGAGAATTGTATTTTCCATTTGGCTCCCCCTATTTCCAGTTGGCGGCCGAGCGGACATCTCAACACTTTCGACCCTAAATGGCAGCGCTCGAGTGACAGGTTTTTTCACGATTGACTCGATTCTTGCCCTGAGGCCAGATTTATTTCTTGTCAGCTTGCATCATCTCGCTCTACCTGCTGTCACAATTGCTCTTTCAATCACAGGAATATTCGCATCAGCAATCAGAAACAATCTAAGGGGTGTTGAAAAGACCTATTTCGCAGCCTCCGCCAAAGGCTTTGGGCTAAAAAGAAAAGAACAGGTAAGAGATTGGCTGTATCCGGCTGTCAGGCCCGATGTTTACATGCTCCTGGGTGTCCAGCTGATGGTGATGCTGAACGGGTTGGTCCTAACGGAAAGAGCCTTCAATTATCAAGGCCTCGGCCTCGAGCTAGTTGAGCGAGCGGTTTCGAAAGACTTCATTATGGTGCAAGGCTTCGTTGTTTGCATCGCAATCGTCATTGTCGCCACGAACACTGTGCTTGACATTGCTTCCTATCGGGCAGACCCCAGGATGAAAGCAGAGCTGGATGATAAATAAATCAAACACTCTGCTTATGGGCCTGCTGTCAATTCCGATACTCATGTCCATTGCGTCAATTTTTGCACCATACGGATATAGCCAAATCCGCGTTGGTGATGATTACCTACCAAGACTTGCTCCACCAAGTAGCGAGCATATTTTGGGAACAACTGCGAGCGGCATGGATGTATTTTCAAGAATTCTGCTTGGAGCACCAACTGCAATCACCGTTGCAGTGTCCTCAATTGTGATTGGTCTTTCGGTTGGGGTAGGTCTTGGGATTGCCTCGGCGGTGGTTGGCAAAGCGCTCAGGGCTCCGCTGTTTGTCCTATCAAACGCCATATTCACCCTCCCTGCCTTCCTTATAGCGCTTGCCATCTCGGTAGCCGTTGCAGCAGCCGCTGAGAGCTATCTGCAGATTATTCTCACCGGATCTGTCTCAGTGGCAATTGCTTATTCAATGAAATACTTTCGGGTGGTCCAATCAGCTGCAGACAAGTTGGTTTCGAGCCAATATTACAAAGAGGCAAGACTTGCGGGAGTGAGCAGGTGGAGACTTACAAAAAACTACCTAATAAAAGACTCGATTCGATCAACGCCTGCAATTATGGCCATGCATGGGGTTGAGTCAATACTTGTTCTAGCTGGTCTTAGCTTTCTGGGACTTGGGGTTGATGCCAACATGGGGGCTGAATGGGGTTATGACCTCGGTAAGGGCTTACAAGACCTGGTAACTGGTAGCTGGTGGACAACCCTATTTCCACTTTTGGCAATCGGCATCACAACCGTTCCCCTGGCACTACTTGCTGAGCGGCTCACCAAAACCCGAGGTGATGCCAATGATTAGTCTTTCTGGTATCCAGCTTTCAATTGCCGACCGGATCCTATTTGAGGGGGATGGTTTCATGCTTGAAAAAGGCAAGTTCAGCTACCTGGTGGGAGAAAGTGGTTCCGGCAAAACTTTATTTGCCAAAAGCCTGCTGAGGCTTGAGCCCTCATCGGCAAAACTGAACTACTCAGTGGCTTTGGGGCCTGATCCAAGGGACACGACCGAGAGTTTTTTCTATATTCCACAAGTTCCCTCAGCTGCACTAAACCCAGCTCTGAAAGTCAGTGATCACTTCAAGATTCTTGCAAAGCTCACAGACAGCCAACAAATCACAAAGCGGCTAGAACAAGTTGGGTTGACAGATGTCCTCAACAGCTACCCCTCAAGCCTCTCAGGAGGACAGCAGCAGCGACTGCTGATAGCACTGGCGATCTACCTGCAACCTAAGTTTTTGGTGGTAGATGAGCCAACCAGCGCTTTAGATCCTGCCAATAAGGAATTAATCATCAGTCTGATGAAAAAGGTTGTGAGTGTAAGTGGCGGCTATGGGCTATTCATAACCCATGACGAACAACTAGTCGAGCACTCCTCCCCCGCATACAGACTCAGGGAGGGAAAACTCTTTGACTTCGGAAAACAAGAACTCCGCGCAAAAAAGCATCTTTCGAAAACTGCTCTGGGTGAACCTGTAATTGAACTCAAATCAGTTCATAAGTCCTATTCAAAAAATGTTGTCTTGAATGACTTCACGTTGACTGTGAAGGCGGGAGAGGTGGTCTGCCTTCAAGGCGAAAGCGGGTCTGGGAAATCAACTCTGCTGTCAGTTTTGGCGGGAGTCATAGATCCTGATTCAGGCGAGATGAGAACCAGCCCCGATCTTGAAATAGCCCTGATCTCGCAGGACCCGGTTTCAGCGTTTGCAAGTGAGGTGCTAATACGTGATGCGGTGATTGAGCATGCGGTTTTTGGAAGAAGAAAACTAGACCCAGAACTGGCACTGAAGAATGCATATGAACTTGCTCAGCGGATAGGGCTTGATCAGCATCTCTTTGAAAGAAGACCAAGAGAACTAAGCGGAGGACAGCTTCAACGTTTTTCAATCATTCGCTCTGTGCTTACTACTCCGGGGCTGATACTAGCTGACGAACCCACCAGTGCATTGGATCAGATAAGCTCTAACCTCGTGCTCAACACCTTACTTGAGCTAAGTGACAGCATTGCGGCAACGTTGATAATTAGCACCCATGACCAGAAAATAGCCGAGCAGTTTTCTTCACGGATTATTCGGCTTTCTAAACTCCAGTAATCTTGACCCAATGAGAAACATTATTGCTGAGCTTCTAGATGCCTTTCCCGAGCAAACTCCGCTGATTGACACATCTAAAAATCAAATCTTCAAAGAGCAAATCTTTAGCCTCGCTGACTATCTCAAGCAAAACATTGACCTTGAGCAAGATTCGGTGTGTGTCGCTGTCTCTTCAGACAATCCCTCATATTGGGCTGCGAGCATAGCTCTTGCCACTCTGGGGATCCCCAGCGTAGGCATCCCCCAGAGGCAAAAGGCTGGGAAGTTTGCAAGTCACACTCTTGTTTTGGATGTCCTAGCTGAAAACTTTCCCGACTTTGAAAAAATCACACTGGAACCAAATCCAAACTTTGAACCCTTGGTCTCCGATGACACCAACAGAATCATGCTGACAAGTGGAACAACAGGAAGACCAAAGGCAGTTATTTTCACAGAGCAGCTGGTCAGAACAAGGCTCCAAAGAATACACACATACTGGTCAGATGAACTAGTGGAGATTGACCTGATGGGCGTAAACGTAACGGGGGGATTCTTCACCGCTGTCAAAGCACTGGAGCAAAAACGAACGGTTTTCTTGCCCTCAACGGTGAGCGCCTTCGAGGTGCATTACTTTTCTCAAAAAGAAGTCCAAGTCGTTGCAGGATCACCAATCCAACTCCGAGATTTTTTGACACTCTGCGAACAAAACAACTCAGCATATGAGCATCTAAAACTCATTCGTGTTGCCGGTGGTGCACTTCCAAAGCAGTTACATAGAAAACTTAGGAATAGATTCAACGTGCCCATTAGGGTCGTCTATGGAGCAACCGAGACCGGAGGCGTTTTCAGCTACGAGTCCTCAACCGAGTCAGATGCAAATCTGGTTGGAAAGCTCATCCAAGGTTGCGAAGCAAAAGTCTCAGAAGATGGTGAGTTGCTAGTGAAAACCCCCGACACGGCAAAGAATTATCTGCACGCTCCAGCAACAGACTCTGATGGATGGTTTCACACTGGAGACTCTGCCGAGGTTGACCAAGCAGGAAACTGGAGAATCACCCCTAGAGGAGAGAACTTAGTCAACATAGGCGGGCCGAAGGTGAATTTGATTGATGTAGACAATTCAGCCCAATCAAATCCAGGTGTTGCTGATGCGGCCTGCTTCCCCTATTTCGATACTGATGGCCTTCAAAAACTGGCCCTGGCAGTGGTGGGAAACCACGACTTTGATTGGAAAGCCTTAGATGCTCAATTGAGAAGAGAGTATGGCAGCTCTGCGCCGCAAACAATTGTCAAGGTTGACAGTATCCCAAGAGCATCGTCAGGAAAAGCGCAGCGCTCCCAGTTGGCTCAACAGAACCCAATTCAGGCTTGACCTAGGTCCGAGAAAATTAAATGCAAAACCCCTCTCCCGAAGGAGAGAGGTTTTGGGTTAGATCAGTTATTACTGGTTGTAACGAACCTGAACTAGGGTGTCATCACCAACAGTCACGCGGATGCGGTTGATGTCCTCCAGGTCAATGGTGCGAACAATGTAAGAACCATTTGCGTTCACAACTAGAGCAGAGTCTGCCTGTGAAGTGATGGTCTTTACGAAGATGGTCTCGTATGAGCCACTTCCACCAGTCTGGTGTCCGATACGTACCTTCTCACCAATGGTTGGGAACTTGACGTAGACCTTAGCGGTTCCGTCTCCCATGTCCTTGGTCCATGCTGATACGGTTCCGTAATCGCCAGGTGGAAGAGTCACTTCTTGAGACCTCGTGAAGCCAGAAACAGGTACCACGATTTCGTCTTGGTTGCTGGTTGCTCCGGTTAGATCTACCTCAGTTGACGAACCAACCTTTTCCAATGAATAGGTATAAAGCCCTACCTCTCCCTCGCTTCCTGAACTTGTGAGACCGAAGGCCTGCTGGGTGGTTTCGGACCAATCAACTGAGTCTTGAATTGGCTGATAGGAATCGTCTCTTAGCGCTATGTGGACGTTTCTCTCGTCTTCCATATATGCAAAATGATTATTGGGGAGTTGAACAATGCGACCATCCCCCACAACAACATATTGTGTGATGACTTGATCACCAACCTCCACCTGCACAATTCCAATTCCCTCGCCATCTTCCGCTTCAATCTTCAAATAGGGCTGCCCGGTAGTTGAAACCTCGTCTACAAGCTTCAAAGGACCGTAAACGGTGGCCTCGAATTCTCCCCGGTGATCCACCCAGCCACCTGTGGTGTTGAACATTCTCACCCAAAGCCTGAATTCCTGTTCCTTCTCAACTAACAATGTTCCGTCGGGTTGTTCTACAGAAGATGGAAGGATGTCGTCAAACCCATAGTAGGTATCGCTATCTCCAAAAAGTGACGAATAGTTCAAGGTCTTTCGAGCCTTATGAAGTTCACCCTCGAACATTGCACTCAGCTGAATGAAAGACTCACCTCTGGATAATGCACTTGTCAGCGTTTGAGGGTAGAGGGTTATTCTTCCCTGACTGTTTGTGGCGACTGTAGAGTTGGGCACCTCAATTGCTGGACCTGCACCAACAG
>CBFHOK010000028.1:0-5768 GCA_965657575.1 Microbacteriaceae bacterium
TTAGTGAAACTTGAGTGCAGAAGACTCAAGTCTGAAGAATTTTCAATAAATAGAAGGAGAAGCAATGGGTCGCGCAGTAGGAATTGACCTGGGAACCACTAACAGTGCGGTAACCGTACTGGAAGCTGGTGAACCTAAAGTAATCGCAAATGCCGAAGGCATGAGAACAACCCCATCGGTTGTTGCCTTCACCAAAGACGGAAACATCCTTGTTGGTGAAACCGCTAAGCGTCAGGCAGTGACAAACGTAGACAGAACAGTTAGTTCCGTAAAACGTCACATGGGTACTGACTGGAAATTTGATGTTGATGACAAGAAATACACCCCACAGGAAATCAGCGCCAGGATTCTGATGAAACTAAAGCGTGATGCTGAGACCTATCTGGGCGAAGATGTCACCGATGCAGTCATCACTGTCCCCGCATACTTCAACGATGCTGAGCGTCAGGCAACCAAGGAAGCCGGCGAAATCGCGGGGCTCAACGTATTGCGAATCATCAACGAGCCAACTGCAGCAGCCTTGGCTTACGGTTTGGACCGAGGCAAGGAAGATGAGCTGATTCTGGTATTCGACCTTGGTGGTGGAACATTCGATGTTTCCCTACTTGAGGTTGGAAAAGACGATGACTTCTCAACCATTCAGGTTCGCTCAACCAGTGGTGATAACCGTCTTGGTGGTGACGACTGGGATCAGCGTTTGGTTGATCACATGGTGACTGAGTTCAAAAACACCAGCGGTGTTGATGTCTCAGGCGACAAGATCGCCCTGCAGAGACTAAAGGAAGCCGCTGAGCAGGCAAAGAAGGAGCTTTCGACTTCCACCTCAACTCAGGTTCAGTTGCCCTATCTGTCACTGACAGAATCAGGTCCTGCAAACCTGGACATGAGCATTTCACGTGCTCAGTTTGAGTCATTGACCAATGACCTGCTCGAGCGCACCCGCAAGCCATTCGAAGACGTTGTCAAAGAAGCGGGCGTGAAGGTTTCAGACATTGCCCACGTGGTGCTGGTTGGTGGATCAACCCGTATGCCAGCGGTTAGTGAGCTGGTGAAGAGCCTTACGGGAGGTCAAGAAGCCAATAAGCAGGTAAACCCTGATGAGGTTGTCAGTGTCGGAGCTGCTTTGCAGGCAGGTGTTATCAAGGGTGACCGTAAAGACGTATTGCTCATTGATGTGACACCGCTATCACTTGGTATCGAGACCAAGGGTGGCATCATGACCAAGCTGATTGAGCGCAACACAGCTATTCCAACCAAGCGAAGCGAGACATTTACAACCGCTGATGACAATCAGCCAAGTGTTTCGATTCAGGTCTTCCAGGGAGAGCGTGAATTTACTCGTGATAACAAATCCCTTGGAAACTTTGAGCTGACCGGCATTGCCCCAGCACCTCGCGGAGTTCCGCAGGTTGAGGTCACCTTTGACATTGATGCCAACGGAATTGTTCATGTCAGTGCTAAGGACAAAGGAACCGGCAAGGAGCAGTCAATGACCATCACCGGCGGTTCTTCACTGAGTGAGGAAGACATCGAGAGAATGGTCAAAGACGCCGAAGAGCACGCAGCTGAAGACAAGCAGCGTCGTGAGGAAGCCGAGACCCGCAACACGGCCGAGCAGCTTGCATACAGTGTCGAAAAATTGATCAAGGACAACGACGAGAAGCTATCTGATGAGGTAAAGACTGAGGTTCAGGCCGATGTCGATGCACTAAAGACTGCTTTGGCAGGCGAAGACATCGAGGCTATCAAGTCAGCTCAGGAGAAGTTGATGGAAAGCCAGGGCAAGCTTGGCGAGGCCATCTACTCCCAGGCTTCAGAGGAGGCTCCAGCAGAGGATGCCCAACCTGAAGAGGATGTAGTCGATGCTGAGGTTGTCGAAGATGAAGAAGAGACCAAGGACGAAAGCGACGAGGAGAAGAAGTAATGGCCGAGGAGCAAAAGCCCGAGGAGACTAACGAAGAGCAGACTGCTGAGGAAAACTCTTCTGAGGAAAACCTTGACGCTCAAGCCCAGGACAATTCAGAGTCAGAGGTTGATGAAGAGCCCAGCGAATTAGACAGAGAGCTGGAGATCTTTCAAGATCTCCAGCGTCTCCGGGCAGACTTCGTCAATTATAAAAACCGAGTCGAGCGAGACAAAGTCGCTGACCGCCAATCAGCAGTGATTGAGGTTGTTAGAGCCTTCCTCCCAGCAATGGACGATATCGACCGAGCTGAAAGCCACGGGGATATCGAAGAGGGTTCCGCCCTTGCAGCGGTAGCGCTGAAACTCCGTCAGGCTGCAGAGAAATTTGGTCTTGAGCGTTTTGGTGAAAAGGGCGAGAAGTTTGACCCAAGTCTGCATGACGCTCTTGTTCAAACACCAAGTGAAGAGGTATCTGAACCAACGATCGCGGATGTGATTGAGGTTGGTTACCGAATCGGAGACCGAGAGGTCAGACCTGCGAAGGTAGCAGTGTTTTTGCCAAGCGAGGGATAGAGAGGAGTGAGCTAGATGGCAAGTCAAGATTGGCTAGAAAAGGATTTTTATAAAATCCTTGGTGTCTCTAAAGATGTAAGTGACGCTGAGCTAAAAAAGGTCTATCGAAAGCTAGCTCGCGAGAATCACCCTGATTCAAATCCAGGAGATGCCAAAGCAGAAGCACGCTTCAAGGACATCTCCGAGGCATACTCAGTTTTGAGCGATCCCGAACAGCGGAAAGAATACGATGCTCTGAGAGCAATGGGCGGTGGGGCGAGATTCACCTCTGGCGGTCAGGGCGCTGGATTTGAGGATGTGTTCAGCAATTTATTCGGTGGCGGTGGAAGACAAAGTGCTGGTGGTTTTCCAGGTTTCGGCGGGTTTGATTTCGGACCCCAAAGAGGCCAGGACCTGAAGGCCGAAATCAAAGTGAACTTCATTGATTCGATTCAGGGGACCACTACCAAGCTGAATACGAACTCGGGAACCGTCAACGTGAAAATCCCAGCAGGTATTGAAAACGGTCAGCGGATCAAACTAGCTGGCAAGGGACAACCATCCCCGAATGGCGGAGCCAGTGGGGACCTGTTGGTTACCGTCTTGGTTGGCAAGCACCCGGTGTTCACTCGTGACGGCAACAACATCAGGGTTCAAGTTCCAGTGACATTTGTGGAGGCAACCCTTGGGGCAACAATTGAGGTGCCAACCCTTGGTGGGCCTCCGGTGAAACTCAAAGTTCCGAGTGGGACGCCCTCTGGAAGAACACTGAGGGTCAAAGGAAAAGGCGTTCAGAAATCGACACCTGGTGACTTATTAGCAACCATTGAGGTTGCCGTTCCAAACAGGCTGAACTCGAAGGCAAAGAAATTGGTCGAGGAGTTGGCCAAAGAGATTCCGGATGAGAATCCAAGGGATGATCTATTGACCAAGGCTGGGCAGCTATAGGAGGCATGATGGACTTCGATGAGCACACACCACTGTTTGTTATAAGTGTTGCCGCGGAGTTAGCAGGCATGCACCCGCAAACGCTCAGGCAGTATGACCGTCTGGGCTTAGTTCAACCAGAGCGCACCAGTGGCAAATCTCGACGCTATACGATGCGCAACGTAGCTCAATTGCGAGAGGTCGCAAGGCTTTCTGCCGAGGGTGTATCGCTTGAGGGAATCAAGCGCATATTGGAACTGGTAGATGAAAACCAAGCATTGAAACAGCGCGTGAGGGATTTAGAACAAGCACTTGCCAATCAGGTCATGGAGCAACCGGGCGGACGAGTGTTTGCCGCAGGCGATCGAGGAATAGTAAGACTCAGTCCGGGTCAGAGACCCGACAGGGGCGACAGCGTTGTTCTTTATAGGAGTAAAAGATGAATGAGCAACAAGAACAGGTGAAGGCCTTAGAGGCATTCGGTATTGACCTGACAGCTTCAGCTCGTGCCGGCAAACTGGATCCAGTTATTGGTCGAGATAGTGAAATTAGACGGGTCAGTCAGGTGCTATCCAGGCGCACCAAGAACAACCCGGTGTTGATCGGTGAACCAGGTGTTGGAAAAACAGCTGTTGTTGAAGGCCTGGCGCAGAGAATCGTGGCAGGAGATGTCCCAGAGTCCCTCAAAGACAAAACTCTTATAAGTCTTGATCTGTCTGCGATGGTTGCAGGAGCGAAGTTTCGAGGAGAGTTTGAAGAGCGCCTGAAGGCAGTTTTAAAGGAAATCCAAGATGCCGAGGGCAAGGTCATCACCTTTGTCGATGAACTGCATACTTTGGTCGGTGCAGGAGCAGCCGATGGGGCAATGGATGCCTCGAACATGCTGAAACCAATGCTTGCCAGGGGTGAGCTGAGACTTATCGGTGCGACGACACTGAATGAATATCGTGAGCGCATTGAAAAAGACAGTGCTTTGGAAAGACGTTTCCAGCAGGTGTTTGTTGGTGAGCCAAGTGTTGAGGACACCGTTGCAATACTCAGAGGCTTAAAGGAGCGTTACGAAGCTCACCACAAAGTCACCATTGCTGACTCCGCATTGGTTGCAGCAGCGCAGTTGTCCAATAGGTATATAACCGGCAGACAATTGCCCGATAAGGCCATTGACCTTGTTGATGAAGCTGCCAGCAGACTGCGTATGGAAATTGACAGTGCTCCGGTCGAGATTGACGAGCTAAGAAGAACAGTCGATCGACTGAAACTTGAGCAAATGGCGCTCAAAAAAGAAAAAGATGAGGCCAGCAAGCAAAGGCTAGAAAAACTTGAAGAGGATCTCAACGCAAAGACCGGAGAGCTAGAAAAACTCACCGAGGCTTGGGAAAAAGAGCGCACAGAGCTTAACAAAATAGGTTCGCTGAAAGAAAAAATCGATCAATTACGCGTCGAGGCGGACAGGGCTCAGCGAGAGGGAGATCTCGAAAAAGCCTCAAGGCTTCTTTATGGAGAGATTCCGCAGCTTCAGCAGCAGCTGACAGCTGCAGAGAAAGCCGAGCAGGAGAGTGATAATAAAGAGCGCATGGTCAGCGACCAGGTTGGCGAGGACGAAATCGCAAGTGTTGTTAGTGCCTGGACAGGAATCCCAACGGGAAGACTGCTTGCTGGCGAATCACAGAAGCTGCTGACATTAGAAAAGCAACTTGGAAAGCGACTAATTGGTCAAGCAGAGGCGGTGAAGAGCGTCAGTGATGCAGTAAGGCGGGCCAAGGCTGGCATAAGTGATCCCAATAGGCCGACTGGAAGCTTTTTGTTTCTAGGTCCAACAGGTGTTGGAAAAACCGAGCTTGCGAAGTCATTGGCGGATTTCTTGTTTGATGACGAGCGAGCAATGGTCAGAATCGACATGAGCGAGTATGGAGAGAAGCATTCAGTCAGCCGGCTAATTGGTGCACCTCCGGGTTACGTTGGCTATGACCAGGGTGGACAGCTAACTGAGGCCGTCAGACGCAGGCCTTATAGCGTTGTTTTGATGGATGAGGTTGAGAAGGCTCATCCAGAGGTTTTCGATGTTCTATTGCAGGTTTTGGACGATGGCAGGCTGACCGACGGTCAGGGAAGAACGGTTGATTTCAGAAACGTGATTCTGATTATGACCAGTAATCTCGGAAGCCAGTTCTTGATCGATGAGGAATTGACCAAGGACCAGAAAAAGCAAAACGTGATGGATGCGGTTCGCGCTGCTTTCAAGCCAGAGTTTATAAACCGCCTGGACAGCATTGTTGTATTCGATGCGCTGACAGAAATAGAGCTCAGCCAGATCGTTGATCTAAACGTGGACAAGCTAAGCGAGCGACTTGAGCAGCGAAGGCTGAACATCGGCGTCACCCCTG
>CBFHOK010000029.1:0-5683 GCA_965657575.1 Microbacteriaceae bacterium
TCAAGCATTCTCTGGTGGCGAGAGGACAGGTTATGCGGGCCAAACGATGAAACCAATTGGCTTGACTCGATTACTCGTCAAGAGCTATTTGATTTGGCAAATCAAGCGGGGTATGAAACCGTTACCGAAAAATGCCGGCCAGAAGATTTACACGGTTTAGAAATTTGGAGTGCATCGAGCTTGCAGGGTGTCAGAGGTGTTAAGAGCTGGCAGGGAGTAAAGGTAGGCACAACAGAAAAATTGAAGTCCTTTAGGAAACGTCTGCAGCTTTTGAGCTCAGTTGCTCTCTGAGCCGATAACTAGAATCTGCGAAACTGGCTATTTCAGGGTCGTGGGTAATTGTTATCAGAGTCTTACCCGAATCCTGCAGACTCTTCAATAGGGACATCAGCTGCAAAGCCGATTCTCTGTCAAGAGCGCTTGTTGGTTCATCCAGAATTAGTAACTCATAACCGGCTAGAACTGCCCTGGCTATTGAGAGCCTCTGCATTTCTCCCCCACTAAGCGCTTGGCCTCGCTCCCCAAGTTCAGTGTCCAATCCCTGACGGGCATCAAAAATCTGCCACAAACCAACAGTCTGCAAGCTTTCAATAATCTCAACGTCTTGAAGGGTGTCGCCAGCTATCAAGAGGTTCTGCCGGACAGTTCCTGCAAAAATATGGGGTTGCTGCTCAATCAACCCGATTTTTTCTCTAATGCTTTCAAGCTCAAAAGTCTCAGAGTAGGCTCCGTTGAGCTTGATCGCGCCCTCCAGCGGAGCCAGAAGCCCAACTGCAGCCAAGGCAAGTGTTGTTTTTCCTGAGCCAGAAGGTCCCTCAATCGCAAGCCACTGCTGGGCCTCCACCCTGAAACTCACATCCTTAATCAGCTCGTCCGAGTCGGGGTATTTCAAGCTAATGTTTTTAAACTCCAAGGAGTCAAACTGATCCATGCGGCGATTTCCCTCAATAGCTTCTAGTTCCTTAGGGATATCGGCGTCTAGTAACTCAGTAACTCTTTTAGCGCTGGACACGTACCTCTGGAAAAACCCACTGGCTGGTTGAAGGCTTGAGAAGACATCGAACAGAGCTAGCGGAATCAATATCACCACTGCCAGCAGTGAACCTGCCAGAGAGCCCTGTTCAACCGAAATCGCTGCTGGGACCGCCACAGAAACAGTAGCGATAACTGTCAAAAGTGAAAATATCGATGCACTCAACCCGGTCGATAAGGCGTTGGTGGATTCAATTTTCTGAATTCGCTTGCTAAGCTCAGCAATCCTCCTCCTTGTGGACGATTCCCAGTCAAAGGCTTTTAGTAATTCACGTCTCTGGAAATAATCAACCAAGGATTCTTCCAACTCAGACCTAAGCTCTGCGAGCGATGCATTGGCTCGAATGCCGATCAAATAAGAAACCAAGAGCGCAAAGACAATCGCTAGCGATCCTGACGCAAATATCGCAACAGCTGCAAATGGATCCAAGAACAAAAGGAAAACCGAGGCTAGTAGTAGGGCAAATACAGATTGTAAAACTGGACCTATCACTCTCAATGACAGGTTCTGTATATTCTCAACATCACTGTTGAATCTTGAGAGCTGATCGCCCTTTCTAATTTGACGAAGACCTCCAGGGGCCAAGGGAACTAAGGCCGTAAATAATTTGGGCCTGAGATCACTCATCATTTTGAAAACACTGTTGTGTAAAAACCATCTCTCTCCGTAGCGAAAAACAGCCCGTCCGAGGGCGAAAGCCCTAACCCCAACCACCGCCAGCATCAAATACAAAATCGGCGGTTGCTCACTTGAATACGAAATGAGAAAGGCACTGGTTGCCATAAGCGCAAGGGTTGAAAGTGCTTGCATTGCGGAAAGAAATAAACCGAGCTTAAAACCTGCATCTCGCGGCATTCCGATAGTTAGCAACCTAGACATACTGCTCCTGAAAATCAATGACACTATCGGCTGCTTCTATAAAAAGCTTTTGATGACTGATAGCCACCACGGTGACTCCCTCAGCAGTCAGGGATTTCAAATTCTCAATTATCCTTTGTTGCCGTTGCTCGTTTTGAGCACTCGCAGGCTCGTCCAGCAGCAGCATCGACTTATCCTTCGAGAGCAATCTATAGATTGCTCGGGCAAGAGCTACTCGCTGAGCTTGCCCACCGCTGATGCCCTGCGAATCACTTCCGAGTGAATAATCAAGTTCTATGTCATCGAGACCAGCAAGCTCTGTTGCCCGTCCCAAAGCTTTTTTGTCAATGTCTTCCTGTCCGACAATGTTTGAAAGCACACTCCCACTTCCAAGCATTGGGGCCTGCGGTTGCCAGCTGCTAGTTTCAGACAACAACGACTTCAACCAAGTTGATTTACCTATCCCGCTCGTTCCAACAACGACATTCAGGCACGGTTCAAAAGAGAAATTTGGAGTAAGCTCTGGCTGGGTTGGCTTATCAATTTCATCAAAGATTGCTTGACTTGCCGCCACGCCCTCGGTTGAGTTATGGAACTGAGCTCCCACCTGCCTGAGCGGTAAATACGCCTCAGGAGCAAGCAAAAGCACAAATAACCCCGTGAAAAGGTCAAGGTTTCCATCCACCAATCTCAATCCAATTGACACGGCTATCAGCGCAACGCTAAGCGATGCCGCTAGCTCAAGAGCAAATCCAGAAAGAAAAGAGACACTCAGAACCCGCATGGTTCGCTTACGAAAATCCTCACTCACCTTTTTGAGAGTTTCGATTTGCTTTTGAGTTCTCCTGAAGAGCTTCAAGGTGGTCAAGCCACTGACAATTTCCAAAAAATGTCCGCTAAGCCTTTGGAGTGCATCGAGCTGACGTTCTTGAACATCTTTGGTAAATAAACCAATCATGATCATAAACAGCGGTATCAGCGGCATTGTTGCAATCAGTGCAATCCCACTAGGGGTGTCCAAAACCCAAACTACAATCACAAATACCGGGGTGATGATTGCGGTGAAAACCAATTGCGGAAGAAATTTCCCAAAATAAGGCTCCAGAGCATCCATGGATTGCGAAGCTAGGGTGGCAAGCTTGCCGCTAGATGCATGCTTATCGTGATTTGCCGACAAAAAGCGCTCCCGAAGACCGACTTTGAGTCTTGAGACGGACTTCTGAGCGAGGAATTCCTGCAACCAAACCAACGATGCCCGGAAAAATCCAGACAGAACCAGCCAAATGATGCTCTCGTAGGCCTCACCAAACCCCTGCCCCAGGACAAACACATCAGTGATGAACTTCGCCGTGAAATAGGCGATACTTCCGGTCGCCAGGAGCGTGAGCGAGGCAATTGCAACCAAAGCTATTAGATAACCTCGGGCACTCGCCTCACTCAAAAGCCTTTTGTCAAAAGGACGCAAATCTAACCTCTAGTGAGAGTGAGCAGGGATTTGCTCGCGACGAATCCTCTTTCTGAACACCCAATAAGTCCAAGACTGGTAGGCGATCACCAGTGGCACCATAATCACTGCCACCCAGGTCATCACCTGAAGTGTGTATTCACTTGAAGATGCGTTTTCAATTGTCAGACCGAAAGCCGGATCAATAGTTGATGGCAACACATTTGGAAACAGTGCAACAAACAAAGAAGACACGGCAGAGACAATTGTCACCACAATCAACCCAAAGGCTATTCCCTCACGCTTGAACCAGTTGGCCGCCAGTGCTGAAATCAACGTTAATGCGGCAACGGTGCTGAGAATCAGACCGAGTAGGAATGTTCCGTCCATGTGGTGGGCGAAAAGCGTCCAGACTAAGAACGCTGCTGCCAACACGGTTGTGACAACACCGACTTTGGTTGCCAGCATTCTTGCTCGGAATTTCATCTCATCATCAGTTTTCAGGGTGATGAAAATCAATCCGTGAGTCCAGAACAAGCCAAGGGTTACCAAACCTCCAAGCAGTCCATATGGGTTCAAAAGAGTAAACAGATTTCCAACAAAGATGTGATCTTCGTTTAGCGGAACACCCTGAACGATGTTTGCAAAAGCCACTCCCCACAAAAGTGCAGGGGTGAAGGAGCCAATAACAATCATCCAATCAAAGGTCGACTTCCATCTCTGGCTGTCTCCCTTTCCGCGGTATTCGAACGCTACTCCCCTCGCTATCAAAGACAGCAACAGAAGGAACAGTGCCAGATAGAAGCCACTAAACAACGACGCATACCACTCGGGGAAGGATGCAAACAATGCTGCTCCAGCAACAATCACCCAGGTCTCGTTTAGATCCCAAACAGGGCCAATGGTATTTATCAACACCCTTTTATCAGTGTCGTCCTTTGATAGGAACGGTAAAGACATTCCAACACCGAAATCGAAACCGTCGAGTACGAAGTAGCCAACAAAGAAGAAGGCAACTATTCCAAACCAAATTACATTGAGTTCCATCTGTTTCCTCCTAGTAGGCGACCGCTAGTTTTGACTTGTCCTGCTCGGTGTCATCCTCTTCAGGAGCACCTTCCTTGATTGCCTTCAGCAGAATCTTGAATTCGACCACCGCCAGAACTCCATAAATAACCGTGAAGCCGATCAGAGAAATGAGAATCTCTAAGCCTGTGACACCGGGGCTAACACCGTCTTCCGTTCGCATCAGTCCAAACACGACCCATGGCTGCCTGCCCATCTCGGTAAAGATCCAGCCAATGCTCATAGCAATCAATGGAAGCGGTGCAGCCCAGATAGCTGTTGGGTAGAACCAGCTTGGAACGCCCTTGCTCTTTTTTCGCATGTACCAAAGACCGACAGCCGCAAGAAGCGTGGAAAGCATTCCAAAGCCAATCATTAGCCTGAAACTCCAATAGGTAATCCAAATCACCGGGGTGTAATCCCCAGCTCCGTAGAGAATCTCATACTGAGCCTGCAGGTCATTGATTCCCTCAACTTCACCATCCAAAGTGTGAGTGGATAGGAAAGACAGCAGGTAAGGAATACGAACGCTAAATAGCTCTTGGGCGCCATCAAGGCTTCCAATGGTGAATATGGAAAAAGAAGCTTCAGTTGTTGTGTCGTATAAAGCCTCGGCAGCCGCCATTTTCATTGGCTGCGTATTCACCATGGCAATACCCAAACTGTCACCGCTGATAACTGTTCCGGCACCACTGAACAGAGCGGTCCAAAGACCAACCTTCATACCTGTTCGCATGGTTTCAACTTGCTGGTTTCTGCGCAGGTGATATGCGGTAACGGCGATTATCACGGCAGCAGCGAACATAAGGGAGGCAAAAATTGTATGCGGGAACTGGTTCACCGCAACCGTGTTGGTCAAAACTGCACCAATATCAGTCAATTCAGCCCGTCCACGCTCCTCGTTGATTGCAAAGCCAACTGGGTTTTGCATGAACCCATTGGCTGCCAGGATGAAATAGGCACTCATTTGCACTCCGAGTGCAGTCATCCAGATCGTGGCTAGGTGAACTTTTTTGGGTAGCTTGTCCCATCCAAAAATCCACAGACCAATAAAGGTTGCCTCAAAGAAGAAAGCGAGCAACCCCTCCATCGCAAGCGGTGCTCCGAATACATCCCCGACAAATCTCGAGTAATCCGACCAATTCATTCCAAACTGGAATTCTTGGACTATTCCAGTGACGACGCCCATGGCAAAATTGATCAGAAATATCTTTCCAAAAAACTTTGTCAGTTGAAGGTACTTGGGGTTATTGGTCACCACCCATGCAGTTTGAAAGCCTGCA
>CBFHOK010000030.1:0-5582 GCA_965657575.1 Microbacteriaceae bacterium
GGCTTTTTGTTTTGAACAACCCAGCTCCGAAGCGATGCCGTTTAGCTTTTCTTCTAGTTCAGTGTTTAATCTCAATGTCATAGCCATAAATGTAATGGTATCAAGCTGATAGCAAAATCCCCTAAACGGCCCATAGAATAACTAGGGCTTTTTGGAACATGTGTATAACTCAATCAGAACAGCCAGCCTTTTCTAGCAGCAACTTCCAACCACTAAACTGAAGCCAAGAAATCTTTGAGGGGCCTAGATTGCCAAAAATAATCGTTGAAATCATGCCGAAACAGGATCTATTGGATCCGCAGGGAAAAGCAGTTGCCAATGCGCTGAAGCGCGCAGGCAACGACATTGAAACCACAAGAATCGGTAAGCGCATCGAGCTTCACTACAAAAACCAGCCAACTGAAAAAGATTTAGAAAAAGCCAAAGAGCTTGCAAAAGACTTTCTATCCAACTCAGTCATCGAAGATGTTGTCGATGTTTTCATCGAGGAACAAAATTGAAAATAGGAGTTATCACCTATCCGGGTTCTTTAGATGACAGAGACGCCCAAAGAGCAATCAAACTAGCGGGTGCAACTCCAGTTCCGCTATGGCATGCAAGTGATGACCTCAAAAACATTGATGCGGTTGTTCTCCCGGGAGGATTTAGCTATGGCGATTACCTTCGCTGTGGCGCAATCGCAGCCCAAGCACCAGCGACTAAAGAGGTAATCAAAAAGGCCGAAAAAGGATTGCCAGTACTTGGTATCTGCAACGGTTTCCAGGTGCTGGTTGAAGCGCATCTATTACCAGGCGGGCTAATTAGAAACGAAAAGCAGAATTTTGTTTGCCGTGATCAAAGACTCCGAGTTGAAAACAACAACACCCGCTGGACAAACATGTTTGAGCAAAGCGAAGAGATCACCATTCCTCTGAAAAACGGCGAGGGTGGGTATATCGCTGATGATGAAACACTGAAATACCTTGAAGGCGAAGATCTAGTTGCCTTTAGGTATTTGGATGTAAATCCAAATGGCTCAATGAATGAAATTGCAGGGCTAACAAACGCCCAAAGAAACGTTGTTGGGCTGATGCCCCACCCCGAACACGCAGTTGAGCCAGGCTTCGGTCCTGACACCCCTGTTGCCACCAGAAGCGGCATCGATGGACTTAGGTTTTTCCAAAGTGTGATTGGTCAGGTGGTTGGCTAATGTTCAAAAAGAAAACAGCCTCAGGCGTTGACACCACCAAGGATGCAAAGACCACCGAGAAAGACCAGCCCTGGGCTGAGCTTGGGCTCAAAGAGGATGAGTATCAGTCAATCAAAGAGATCCTAAGTCGTCGCCCCACCAGCAGTGAGCTGGCGATGTATTCGGTGATGTGGAGTGAACACTGCAGCTATAAATCCTCCAAGATCTACCTACGTCAATTCGGCAAAAAAGTAACCGAAGAGATGAAAAAACACCTGATGGTGGGTATGGGTGAAAACGCAGGTGTTGTCGATGTTGGCGAGGGTCTGGCAGTGACCTTCAAGGTCGAAAGCCATAACCACCCAAGCTACATCGAACCCTTCCAGGGAGCCGCCACCGGTGTTGGTGGAATCGTCCGTGACATTCTGTCTATGGGAGCAAGGCCAGTTGCTGTGATGGATCAACTACGTTTTGGTGATGTCAATCACCCTGACACCGCACGTGTTGTTCACGGTGTTGTTGATGGAATCAGCAATTACGGCAACAGCCTGGGATTACCAAACATTGGTGGAGAAACAGTCTTTGATGCCAGGTATCAAGGTAATCCTCTAGTGAACGCCTTAGCTGTTGGAGTGCTGAAACACGAAGATCTAAAACTAGCCAAGGCCACCAACCCTGGAGACCTGGTGATTCTCTTCGGAGCCCGAACAGGTGCTGATGGCATTGGCGGAGTGAGTGTTCTAGCAAGTGAGACATTCGATGATGAAGGTCCTTCAAGACGCCCTGCAGTTCAGGTCGGTGACCCATTCGCTGAGAAGGTTTTGATTGAAGCCTGCATGGAGTTATATGAAAACGATGTGATTGCAGGAATTCAAGACCTTGGTGGTGCGGGAATCTCATGCGCAACCAGTGAACTGGCAGCCAACGGTGACCGCGGCATGGAGATTCAACTTCGGAATGTACTCCTTAGAGACGAGTCTCTAACCCCCGAAGAAATTCTCATGAGTGAATCTCAAGAGCGGATGATGGCAATCGTCAACAAGAAAAACCTCAAACGCTTCGAAGAGATCATGAACAAGTGGGAAGTTGAGTATTCAATCCTTGGCAAGGTTCTTGCCGACGAGAGACTTGTCATCAAATGGGATAACGAGGAAATCGTCAACGTCCCGCCAAAAACAGTCGCCATTGATAGTCCCGTTTATGAACGTCCAGTTGAATACCCAACCTGGATTGACAAGCTCAACGCTGATTCAACAAAGAATCTCCCAAGGGCAACTGACCCAAGTGAGATTGCAAGTCAGATTGTTGAAATTGCATCAAGTCCTAACCAAGCAGATAAGTCTTGGATTACGTCTCAATATGACCGCTACGTACTCGGCAACACAGCGTTGTCGATGCCTGATGACGGAGGCATGATCAGAGTCAACGAAGAATCAGGTCTTGGGATCACAATGGCAACCGATGCCAATGGCAAATACTGTCAGCTTGATCCATATAACGGCGCCAAGCTTGCTCTTGCAGAAGCCTATAGAAACGTGGCAATGACCGGAGCTGTTCCCAGGGCTGTGACCAACTGCCTAAACTTCGGCTCTCCTGAAAACCCAGAGGTGATGTGGCAATTCAAGCGCGCCACCGAAGGTTTGGCAGATGCCTGCATGGAAGCAGGCATCCCGGTGACCGGAGGCAACGTAAGTTTTTATAACCAAACTGGTGATGTAGCTATTTATCCAACACCTGTTGTTGGAGTCATGGGTGTTATCGATGACGTTGCCCGAAGGATTCCATCCGGCTGGCAAGACACCGGTCATAACATCTATCTGCTTGGCACAACCAAAGACGAACTAGATGGTTCAGCCTGGGCTGAGGTAATTCACGGTCACCTCGGTGGCAAGCCTCCAGTGGTTGATATTCAAAAAGAAATTGAACTTGCTGATCTGATTCACGGAGCAAACATTCAGGGAATGATTGCGAGTGCGCATGATGTGTCCGAGGGCGGCCTTGCCCAAGCGTTGGTTGAAAGCAGTCTTAGATTTGGCAACGGTGCTCGCATCTGGCTTGGAGAGCTTATGGAGCGAGATGGCATTGACCTGACAGCAGCCATGTTCAGCGAATCTCAAGCAAGAGCGATTGTCAGCGTAGGACGCGAGGATGACGTCAAATTCGTAAGCCTATGCGAGGCAAGAGGGGTTCCGGTAGTTCGCATTGGTGTAACAGATTTGGAAAGTCCGAGCCTTGAAATTCAAAACGTCGCAGACATTGATTTGCTTGAGCTCAAGTCGGCTTATGTGAAGACGCTTCCTGAATTATTCACCTAGCTCTTGCGCTGCCAAGTGAATATTGGATGCAATATCGCTCGCTCCAACGCCTGTCCGTGTTGAAGAAATTTCGGCCGCGGTGGATAGCACCCTCAATCCCAGGGCAGCAATTCTCATCATCCGTTTTCTATCCGGCACACCAATCTGCTTCACATGCCGAGCAAGCAAAGCACCGGTGACACCAGCCAAAAGATCACCGGTTCCAGCTGTTGACAAATAAGTGTTCAATGGGTCAGTGATGATTGGCTTCTCACCAGTAGCGGCGATAACCGAAACATTGGCCTTGAGGTTTACAACCCCACCCGTGAGCTCAGCAAGCTTCATTGCAGCTGACTCAGGGTCAGCTGCAATCTCATCAAGTGTCAAAACAACACCTAGTTTTTCTAATATCCCCTGCGCTTCTTTGTGGTGGGGAGTGATTATGAAATCTGAAAGGGGTCGTTGTTTGTGGAGGTGCGATATTGCCCCAGCGTCAATAACCATTGGTCTTGAATCCCGAAACTTTGTCGCTAGGTCATAAATTCTGTTCAGGTCGTCCTCTGGGACACCGCTTCCAACCACCCAGGCGTCGGCGTAGCCATCCTCGCAAACCACCTCGGGTCTTTGGCTCAGCACAAAATTGCTCAGGCGATCGTTACCCACAAACCGCACATAACCACAACCACTCTGAATGGCTGCTGTGACCCCCAATAAAGCAGCACCAGGGAATCTGGTGGAGCCAGAAATGAAACCAACCACTCCCCTTGAGTACTTGTGATCATCAGCGGTGGGCTCTGCAAGTAGAAGCTCACGTAATTTGGTCACATTTTTCACAATACAGTCTTTTGGTATACCGAAAGTTAACAGTTTCTGAGACCTTTAGGTTTTGGGTATAAAAAGAGAGGGTGCCCCATCTAGTAGTAACCTGGAGATCTGATGAATTATTGGTGGGTAAGTCAGAACCAGACCTATCGCGCAGAGGCGACAGGTGGTTACCTGTGGGCGCCCAAGAGAAATGCTGATGGAAGCAGGAATCAGCATTATGAATTCATGAGAGAGATTCAGCCCTATGATCTTGTCTTTTCCTACGTCGGAGGGAAAATCAAGTCCATCGGTGTAGCCCTAAGTGGTGCATACACCAGCCAAAAACCACAGGAATTCGGTAACCGGGGACAGGTCTGGAACAAAGAGGGCTGGCGCGTTGACATCGACTACCAAGAGGTGTTGATCGAGGTTTCACCAAAAGAGGATTGGGATCACATATCTAAGCTTCTTCCGAACAAGTACTCGCCCCTCAACAAGGACGGAAAAGGCGCGCAAGCTTACTTGTTCAAAATAGGTGAGCCACTTGCAATGAGGCTGATTACGCTCACCAATACTTTGATTCCCGAGAAACCGGTTCTAGAGCTTTCGAAAATCGACTTTAGAGCCGAAGAGCAAGAGATCATTGTTGATCAAGCTTTGAGGGAAACCCAGAAGGTGCAGCTGGTCCAGGCTAGACGAGGTCAGGGGACCTTTAGAAACAGGGTAAAGATTGTTGAGCGAGAGTGCCGAATCACACATGTTTCGGAAGAGAAGCTGCTAGTCGCAAGTCACATAAAGCCGTGGGATAAGTCTGACAATGAAGAGAGGCTGAATGGAAATAATGGCCTTTTCTTAGCCCCTCACGTGGATAAACTCTTCGACAAAGGTTTTATATCGTTCGAAAGCACTGGAGGGTTGATGATTGCCGACTCTCTGAACCCAGACGTTTTGAAGAAATGGTCCATTGATCCGACTCAAAAGTATGGAAAATTCAATGCTGACCAAAACTACTTTTTGGAACACCACAGACAAGAAGTTTTCCAGGCTTGAAACACATCAAAGTGACAGCCGCCATTTTCACCAAAGGTGACCTGGTTTTGGCTATGCGCCGTGCTCCTCATAAACCACTTCCAGGCAAGTGGGAGTTTCCTGGCGGGAAACTTGAAGAAAATGAATTAGCCGATGAAGCGCTAATTCGAGAGATCAAAGAAGAACTGAACATCGATATTTACAACCTCGAGCTGTTTGATCACTCAACAACGATTCTTCCTGACTGGGAGGTTGAACTCAGTTGCTACCTAGTCCAGTCAGATGTT
>CBFHOK010000031.1:0-5536 GCA_965657575.1 Microbacteriaceae bacterium
GGAGAGTGGGTTGGCCTCTTTGTTCTGACTCGTGTCATTGTTATACGCCTGATCGTTTCCAGCCATTTTTCCCCTCTCCCTCTGAGTTGATTTATCTTTCGTTAATCCTACCGATCTCAAGCAAAATCCCAAGCAATTTGGTTTTTCACCATGCGATTTCAGGTTGCTCCACCAAGACCGCAAACCCTATGATGACGGGGAAAACACCGTGTTTTCGGGGGTAGATATTTCTCGCGTAAGGAGCGGGTCAGCGGTTCGATTCCGCTTGGGGGCTCTGTGAAGAACCGCTTGACAAGGTACTGCGTTGGTAAGTGAAAGCGGTGGCACTGGCTGCCAAAATAATTAGTGAGAGAGCACCCACTAGCGAAGACCAATGCAAAATGCTTTGTCCCATTAGAGCTTGAATATATGTGAGGGCCACCAACATTGAGTAGCTGACTGCAACACCTGTGATTATGGAAATGCGAAGGCGATAGCTGGCTCCTATTAGGACTAAAACAACTGCCAGTAGCGGCAGCACCTGGATTGAGTGAAGCCCAAAGAAATGGGATATTCGAAGGTCACCTGCTTCAGTTGACCAACCTAAAAATAGCAAACCTGGCCCACCGTCTGCTGCTCCTACGGTGTGAGCGCCAGCTATACCAGACCAGTTCTCTGGCTCAATCTGTTGGGGCTGAGGAGGTGTCATAGTAAAAGCTATGCCCATTCCCGCTAATGCGATACCCAATGCCCAGCGAACTGCTAGCCGTAAATCTCGGGACATGATCTGAGAGTTCCACAGGCTTGCGCCAAGAATAAAGGTTGCGCCCCAGACCACAGAAATGGCTGTTGCCATCAGTGACCAGATTCCGATGTGGAAGGGTGAAGAGACATTGAAATGACTGGTTAGGCCAACGGAAGCCATTGAGACTATCGCAATCAGCTCAACTATCAAGAGTGCCGCTATTAGATTCCCCATGAGAGTTGCAAACTTCTTACGCCGATCCACAAAAGAATAAAGCCAGGAAAAGGTAGCGGTGTAGGCGAAAGACGAAAGGAAAAACTTCAGGGGCTTCTCCCAGACTGAAACTCCAAGAAGTTCGCGGGGGTCAAAGACGTAAAGCATAAGCGCTGCCAAGGCCCCAACGAGACTTGCGACTGCGGTCAAGTTCAAGGCTCGATGTTTGAATGGGCCTGAAAACAGGGCGAAAGATGCAGCGGACACGTTCCCACACTACTCGTTGCACTGCGCAGGGATAGTGGGCTTTGATTAAGATTCATAAAACTAGCATCCAAAAATTTTGAAGCTTGGTTACTCGAAATCCTCAGTCGTTAGAGTCTTTTCAGTCTTCACCTTACGCAGTTACTAAGTTCCTCATTACTCCAGGAGGCATTAAGCACCAAGACCGCCTAAACAAACAGTAAAGCTCGTGAGAAGTTGTGTCTATTAATTTGTAGTCAAAGCTATACTAAAGCGATGAAAAAAGCTCTCCAGTACTTTAGTGTGTCACTGTCGCTAGCTCTTATTTTTCCGCAAACTGCGATAGCGGGTCCTCTCGATTCATCAATCGAGGTTCAGGTGACCGGAACTAATTCAGGCGTCGACTGGACCGGTTTTGGAGTCAACAACTTCGTTATTAACGAAGGACTAGTGCGGGACGTAGCAGATGAAAACCAAAACCCCGATGCGTTTGACGGATTCGGATATATCCACGTCACCCTGGACTCATGGCAGACCAGTCACGAACTGGAAATAACTGATTCTTGCTATGACGACTTCGGTGGCAGCTCCATTACCTTTCCAAGCTCAAATGTTTTACTCACAGATGATGAGTTCACCGCAACCTGTGATGCGTCACCCATAACCTTTGACTCAGGAGAAACTCTCGAGTCTCAGGTCAAAATCAGCTTCAAGGGAAGTTGGGTGAAATGGGAGGTCCAAGCCAGCAGTGATACCCCAGTTTCCACTCTTCAAGCAGCGATTCATGGAAACCTCGGATCAGACTCTGATTCTTCTTATAAGAAATCGGGCCTACCAGATGGAACCCTGATTTCTCACGAACTCAATGATTCGGACCCTGTCATTGGCTATAGGGGTGCGCAAGATTCTTCGTTTCAATCCACCACAGATTTCGGCGACTCGGGCCTGTTTCTCCCCTACGGAGAGACAGTGGACACACTTGAAGATGTAGCAAACATCTCCTCTGAGAAGTCATTGGATGGAAGCGACGCCCCAGAGCTTGTAGCAGAGCTCGAACTTTTCCTACTTGGCTTTGAGTCATCTTCAGTCCTGGACTGTGCAGTTGAACTGCATGCGGTAGATGCCTTGGATGAGGATTTTGGGTCCAACCTCGAGTTCATCATGGACGACAATGCTGATTGTTTGGACTTTCAACCAAGTGGATTGTCCAGTGGGGGAGAATGTGCAGCGCCCACAAAACCGAGCAGGGTCGCGGGTGAGCATTGGGTTATCGACTCCGCCGGAGATCTGGTTTGGCTGAGTACTCAGTATACCCAGGACGTCCTTTCAGCCGATTTTGTTCTTGCTAGGGATATCGATCTTCAGAGTTGTGACTTCAATCCGATTGGTCGAGATTTAGCAAATGACTTTGCCCATGAATTCTCTGGGGTTTTCGACGGTCAGGGGTATCAGATTTCTAATCTTTGGGTAGAGCAAGACGGAACCGTTGAAACTGAAGGCTTTGAACAAGGGGATTATTCTTATCTGGGTCTTTTTGCCGTCATCCACAACGGGGAGGTAAAAAACCTCAGACTCCAGGGTTTTGTCTCAGATGACGGTGAAGGTTCAGACAGTGTCGGTCTTCTGGCGGGAGCAATGTATGGAGGGTCGCTTACCAATATCGAATTGTCCGGAACTGTAGTTGCCTACGATTACGTCGGCGGCCTAACAGGGTACATCGATGATGGCGAAGTGAGCCAGATTGAGGCTCGAGCAATTTCAGTTTCAGGAAGAGATCAAGTCGGCGGGCTTATTGGGGATTTTGAGGGCGTAGGCCACCTGCTAGATACCCTAGTTTTGGAGGGTTACGTGTCGGGAGAGGATGAACTGGGTGGGGTCGCTGGAGAAATCGACGGTGATATCCAAATATCTCACGCGAGGTTCTCAGGATTAATTGCCGGTGATTTTGGAGACAGTGATTATGTGGGTGGAATTGTGGGCTGGATGGACAACGACAGCATTGCTGAGTATTTGTATTCCTCCGGAGTCCTGATTGGCTATTACGAATCTGGAGGGATAGCCGGTCACCTTGAGGGCCCAGGCACTATGTCAAAGGCACACTCAGACATGACGATAGTTGTACAAGACAATGAAAATGGTGGGATTGTGGGTCACCTGGTCGGCAGTGATAGTCAGGTAGAGCAAGCCTACTTCACTGGCAGATTGATTTCGACAGGAGACGAAGTAGGGGGAATTGTGGGTAATAACGACGACGGCACCGTGCTAAATTCCTACTCAACCGGCGTAATCTCTGGATACGATGAAGTAGGGGGGATCGTCGGGGATAGCTCATCCGGCATGGTGATTAACTCATATGCTGCCGGAACCTATTTTGACTTCGACGAAAGTTCTTCCGGCGGAGTGACCGGTAACTCAGGTACCGAGACTAACTCTTATTCTCTCGACACCGCAGGAATAGAACTTGGAGACGGTCTCAGCGTAGATAGGACGCTTGCTGAGATGCAGACACGTTCTACTTTTAGCGGGTGGGACTTTGATAATGTGTGGGCTTTTGACGACGATGTAAATGATGGACTTCCATATTTGGAATGGTCGAGGGCCGCTATCCCCACAACTGCGGTGAATTTCGTGTGGAGAAGCACTGAATATTTTGGTCCAATTATTCACTCTGCGGTAATTAGTGAAAACAATATTGAAGTTGCTCTCAGTGGAACACAGCTAGATTCGATCACTTCTGTAACGATTGCGAGCCACGAACTATCAATGGTCAATGTGAGTGACAGCAATCTCGTTATGGCCTTGCCGGTTCAATTGGAGCCTGGAAAATATGACGTAAACATCGTTTCAGACTATGGACTTTTGAGGGCCTTGAATTTACTCACGGTATCGAGTAATCAGTCCATCGAAGATGGAGACATGAGCTCTTGGACCAAGCGCATTTCACCGGAGGCAGTAAAGGTATATGCGAAGAATGTAGTGTCTGCGGGCAAAGTTCAGATAATTGTCAATGGCGAAGAGATTGCATGGGTTAATGCACTATCCCTAGATGATCCGAAGTTGAGAATAGCCAATGAGGCAAATTATCTGGTCAGAACGGTGGATCTGGTTGCTGGCCAGAAAAACGTGATTGAGGTTTACCACAATGGGGTTCGTGTGAAGAGAGCTGCTTACTCAAACTAATTGAACTAGGAAGGTTGAGCCACTTTCATTCGGTATGAGTTATCCTCACGTAATCAAGCTCTTCGGCGGAATGAACCAGTTCTATTTGAATTGATTCGTAGGTGAGTGTTTCACCTTCTCGAATAAAGGCATTTGAAAACTCTCTGCAGTCTCCCGAGAAACCGTCTTTGAATAGGTGATAAGCCCACTTAGGTTGGTCTGAATCATTTCCACAACCAGCTTGGGTGAATGAATCAACTCTTTCTATATCCAGTTCGGTATCGACGAAATAGGCAAGAAGTCCGGATTTCTCATCACTCCAAGTCTCGGACCAGCCGATTGGTCTTCTGGATTCGATCACCAATGCGCCTTGGCCCTCAAAGGGCACCACCGCTAGCCTTCTGTCTCCACCTCTAATCTCTCTTGGACTGAGCATGAATTCATGCACGCCTTCAATTGAAGAGGGATCTAAACAGTGGACTTGTGAGTCATCCGTCCAGCCGAGTTTGAACTCATCCCAACCAATCACTGCCCCTGAGACTTCTTTTTCATTTACCTGTATTTGCTGCAAGCCATTCGGCCAACCATTTCCAGGACCATGGTTGTGAAGCCCCATGGAATCGAGCATTAGATAAATCCAGAAGCTCCAGGTGTATTGCTTTTTGACCTCGGTGGTCAGCTGTCCCGTGTCCCGATACCACCATTCGTTTCCTGACCAAAAGTAAACCTCCTGAGCGCCTGTTGGAAACGGTAAAGCCACGCCCTCGAACCCTTGAAGTCCAAGGTCCCCTTCGAATGCATCGACCCCCGGAGCCCAATACACTAAGACACCATCAAGATTCTGATAATCCAAATCGGCTGGCAAGGCTGCCGCTATCTTTTTCATTATCTCGTTGGCATTGCCCTGACGCTGTTCAAAGGGCAACCTGCGATTTACTGGGTAATCCGTTTGATTCACCGGGATATTTACCCATTCGTCAACCAACTGGAAGTTGAAGTTCAGTTTTCCTTGTGACCAAAAATCCCCCCATTGTTCTATCTTGTCTAGCTGTGGTCGAAGATAATTTTCAGGGGTCAATTCGGAGGGTGGGGCGTCGTCAAAACTGACCATGGCGGCAATGAAGTTCGAATCGCCTTTAACTGGGAGGGAAGTTGGCGACAGAGGAAATCCAATATTCCCTCGTGCTCTCTTTCCAT
>CBFHOK010000032.1:0-5379 GCA_965657575.1 Microbacteriaceae bacterium
GAATACAACGGAAACCTGTTGTTTTTCTATGACACCGAGAGCGACGCACGTTCAACCGCTGAAGTAGATGCTGAGCTTGCAACAAAGACTCCAGCTGGTTTCCAGGTTTTGGACTCCTCTCCAGCTCAGGACAAAGATGCTTATGTGGTAACTCAGGCAAAGGCTGACGAGTTTGGTTTGGTCACAATTGGCGACCTTTCAAAACTAGAACCATTCTCCCTAGGTGCCAGCCCACAGTTCGCTGAACTTGGTTATGGTTTACCGGGTCTAGCTTCTGTCTACGGAGTAACTGACGTGAACTTCGTTCCAATCGAAGACTTCGGTGGACCAGACACTGTGAAAGCACTCGTTGACGATGCAGTGCAGGTTGCTGATATCTACACAACCTCTCCTGCTTTGACAGCAGAGAACCTAGTTGTACTGGATGACCCAGAGAACTTGATTGCATCACAAAATGTGATTCCTCTATTGAACTCAGACATCTACAGCGATGAGCTAGCAGCTGTGTTGAATGAAATCTCAGCGGCTCTTTCAACTGAGGATCTGATTGATCTTCGCACACGAGTAGAGGGCGACGAGAAGGCTCAGGCCAGCACCGCAGCGCAGGATTGGCTGGAAGCAGAGGGTCTTCTTGACTAGATGCTGATTGTTCTATTGCCTAAACAAATGGCATAAGGCAACTCAATTAGTAAAGAAAAACTCCCCTGTCCAGTAAGGACGGGGGAGTTTTTTACGCGGAGACGGAGGGATTTGAACCCTCGAGACAGCTATAAACTGTCTACCCACTTAGCAGGCGGGCGCACTCGACCGGACTATGCGACGTCTCCAAATGCGTGCTCAAGCCTAACCTAAATCAGGCTTTTCATCCATTAGGAATTAATTGATTTAGGAATTGAACTTCGTAACCTCTGGTTTTCTCATTCATGCGCTACCTCTCGATAGTTTTTGCAAGCCTGTTGCTGGTTGGCTGTGCTCAGTCAACTGATGTCGAACCTGCCACTCAGGATGTCGACACCCAATCTCAACAGGAGTCAACACAACCTGAAGACTCTGAACAGCCCGAGGAAACTCAACAGACTGAGAGTGAAGAGCTAACCGAGGATGAATCCACGGAAGAGGAGGAGTCCGCAGAAGCCGAGGCCTCTGAATCTAAAAGCAGCGAATCGGATACTGATGAGCCTCAAACAAGCGCGCCCTCAAGTGGCGAAAACCAGTCAGACGAAACTGATTCATCTGAGCCAGTCGAAGAAGTGACGGAAGAGGAAGCTCAAGAAGAAGTTGAAGAGCCTCAGTCAGAGCCATCAGGATTCACCATGGCGATGGTTTCCGAAAACGATGACGCCAGCAGTTGTTGGAGTGCCATCAATGGAAACGTTTATGACCTGACTGATTGGATCGACCAACACCGTGGAGGACCTTCGAGGATTTTAGGTCTTTGCGGGACAGATGGCTCTGCATCCTTCAACGCAATGCACTCAGGTCAATCAAACCCAGAATCTCGTCTGCAGTCGTTTCTGCTAGGTCCGCTCAGTTAGAACAGATTGACTCATCGGCGGTCACGCCTTGAATGTCAGCGGAGCCCTGAGAAGGGCTTGCAGGTGCTGTGGTGTTTTCTGATTCGTCAGAAGATCCAGAAGAGTTTGCCCCAGATTCACTAACGACCAGTTTTCCATCACTAACAGCAAAGGCTGTTCCTGAAGAGATAAGCCCGAAAAGCTCATCAGCACTTTGCTGATCTAGCCCAACTCTTCCGAAATACTCATCTTCCAAAACAACAATTGGCAGCTGAATGAAACTGATGTTTCCCAAATCAACATCGTTGAGTGTCCTGGCCATGGCAACCATGGTGTCTAGCTCCGTCAACGCCTCGCTTAGCTGCATATTTTCAGCTGCAGCGGTTGCCAAAGAATATAGTCTGACCGGGTTTGTTAGAACGTCCTCTTCTTTAATCTTTCTAACCATGGAGGTTAGAAACACCTGCTGATTAGAAATTCGACTGAGATCACTGCCGTCACCAACTCCGTAACGGGTTCTCAGAAACTGCAGGGCTTCGGTGCCCTCAAGGGTGTGTAATCCGGCATCAAGATAAGTATCGGTATAGGGGTCATTGATTGGTTGTTCAACACAAACCTCAACTCCACCCAAAGCCCTGCTCATCATTATTACGCCGCGGAAATCAATCACTCCAAGGTGAGGTATTTCCAATCCTGTGAGTTCCTGAACGGCACTCAGAACACAGTTCGGCCCTCCGTAGTCAAGCGTGTGATTGATCTGCACCATATCCCCATAGGGCAATCTGGTTCCTTCCGGAACACAGTCAGGAGCGGGGACTAGTAAATCTCTTGGAAAAGAGATTGCTACAGCATTCTCTCTTGATTCAGCCACATGCACCAGCATGATCACATCGGCCAGCACCCTGTCTGATTCGCCGTAACTACTCCCTTGACCCTCACGGTCATCGGAACCAATTACCAAGATGTTCAACGCTCCGTTGATTTCAGCAAATGTTGGTGGCTCATATGGCTCACCTCGGATATCGGTGACCTCAATCGCTGAGGACTGTAAAGCCTGGTTCAGCTGCCAGACGTTGAAGCCAACAAATCCAGCTGCGACCAATAGAACCGTTGACACAACTGCCACGGAGATTTTTATCCAGGATCGCTTTTTCTTCATCGTCTAACTTGCAAGTTTATAGCCCCATTACACTTAAGGACATGACCTATAACACTAGTGAAATCAAGCAACTGGCCAATCGTTTTCCCAGCAACTTCACATTCGGCTCCGCCACCGCATCCTGGCAAATCGAGGGTTCTAGCGCGACTAGAGGTTCTAGTGTTTGGGATGATTTTGCAAGTGTTGCTGGAAACATCAAAGACGGCACCGTTGCTGATCCCGCCTGTGATTCAGTCAATCGCTATAAAGAAGATATTGAGCTATTGAAATACCTGGGCGTTGACACCTACAGGTTCAGTGTTAGCTGGCCCAGGGTCTATGACTTTCAAAACGACAAGCCCAACCAGGAGGGCTTGGATTATTACAGCAACCTAATTGATGGGCTGATTGAAGCTGGTATTGCGCCAACACTGACTATGTATCACTGGGATTTACCAAGTGAGCTGCAAGAAAAAGGTGGATGGCAGTGGTCAGGCATAACCGACGAGTTTGAAAAATACGCTGAGCTATTGGCTTCAAACTTCGCTGACCGTGTCCACACCTGGGCCACACTTAACGAACCCTGGGTTGTTAGTTTCCTAGGACACGCAACCAAGATCCACGCACCAGGCCTTGGTGACCCAAGGGCAGGGTTTATAAGTGCTTACTACCAACTGGTTGCCCATGGCAAAGCCATGCGAGTTTTGAGAAAACACAACGTCAGCCAGGCTGGAACTGTTTTGAATATGACCGAGATTCTAAGTGACTACGAATCTTGCGCTGACGCTGTTAGGCACGTTGATAACTTGCAAAACGTAATGTGGCTAGACATGCTCTCGGGAAAAGGAATCAGCGAATTCACCAAGCAATCCACAAAAGAATTCATCGACTGGAGTTTTGTCAAAGAAGACGAGCTCAAACTAGCCAGCGAACCAATCGATTTTCTTGGCATCAATTACTACACCCCCAACCGCATTGAACCTGCAGAGGATGCCCAAGATTTCATCGTGGGTCAAGAGCCAGAGGTTTACCCCGGCACCAGAGGCGTCAGGTTTGTTTCCCGCGAGCCAAAGTCACTGATGGGCTGGGAGGTCAGGGCTGAGAGCCTCACCAATACTCTTCGTGCAACCGCCAAAGCTCTGCCTGGGGTTCCTCTAATGGTCACGGAGAACGGGGGAGCCTTCCCTGATGAGATTGATGGCGAAAACGTCCACGACCCCGAAAGGACCGACTACTACTACCAACACATCTCAGCCTGTGCTGATGCAATCGATGAGGGCATTGACCTTCGGGGTTATTACTGCTGGAGCCTGATGGACAACATTGAATGGGCAGAAGGATTAGAAAAACGCTTCGGACTTTTCTATGTCGATCACAGCACCCAAAGGCGAACTGGCAAAGACTCAGCCAAGTTCATCAAAGAGCTTTTAGCGTCTCGCTAACCCTTTACTGAACCGGCCAGCAGCCCACGGACGAAGTAGCGCTGAAGTGCAAAGAACACTATGAGTGGAACAATCATTGAAACGAACGCTCCGGCCATAAGCGCTTCTAGTCCAGAACCTCGGGTTCCGACCATCTCCGCCAAGCGGACAGTTAACGGCAAAATGTCCTGTGAGCCACCACCGAATGTTAATCCAACCAAAAGGTCATTCCAAACCCACAGAAACTGGAAGATTGCGAAAGATGCGATTGCTGGGATTGAAAGCGGGAACACAACGCGTCTGAAAAGAGTGAACCAGCCGGCTCCATCAACTCGGGCTGCCTCAATCAATTCCCTCGGTATCTGACGAAGGAAGTTGTGAAGCAAGAAAGTCGCTAGCGGAAGAGCAAAAATCGTGTGCGCTATCCAAATCGGAATATAGGTTCCCGTGATACCGAGGTCGGGGATGATCGTTACATCCCCGATGGTCAGACCTCTTGCAAACAGCTGGAGCAGCGGAATGAGCGACATCTGCAGAGGAATTACCTGCAAAGTGAAGATCCCAAAGAAAAGGAAATCACGCCCCTTGAAATCAAACCAAGCTAGCGCGTAGGCAGCAAAGGTAGCCAACGTGAGCGGGAAGATCGCCGCAGGAAGTGTAATCGCGAAGCTGTTGAAAAAGTAATACCAGAGTGGGGGAACCGAGGTGGTTCCTTCAATTAGCACCGAGGTGTAGTTATCCAAGGTGAACTCTGGGTTGGTCAAAGCTGTCCACCAACCAGTTGTGTTGATTTGTTCAGCCGGGCGGAAGGAACTTACTAGAAGCCCAAAGGTGGGAATCGACCACAAGACTGCAATCACAATAGCGATTGCTGAGGCGAACGGTGAGGCGAAAGCGTCTTTCACCTTCCTCTTGGAGCGGGAGGTGAAGAGTGGCGCTGGCTTTTCTGCCTTGACTGTATTTGCCATTATCGCTCAGTCCTTTCCAAACGCAGTTGACGGATGTTGTACCAAATCAACGGAATGATTGCGATCAATAGCAATACCGCAAGGGTGGAACCTGTTCCGTAATTCAACTGCCTGAAAGCTTGGGTATACATCTCGTTGGCGACAACCGAAGTCGAGAAATTACCACCTGTCATAGTTCTAACGATGTCGAATACCTTCAGTGTTCCGATTAGAGTGGTTGTGATTACAACCACAATGCTTGCTCGAATCATGGGCACGGTGACTTGCAAGAATCTCTTGAACTGTCCGGCACCATCAAGCATTGCTGCCTCTTGAATCTCATCAGGAATCGCCTTCAT
>CBFHOK010000033.1:0-5154 GCA_965657575.1 Microbacteriaceae bacterium
TGATGGTGCTGACTGCATCGGCAATCAAACCAACCTCTGGGTGAATCGCTCCGCGAAGACCGAGCATGCCGGCGTGGGAATGGTCATCACCTAGCCAGGAGGCAAACAGTTTGTGGTGTTTAGCAGCTGAACCAAAGTCCCAAATATGTGGTGCTTGGGCTCCACGGGTTAGCAAAGCATAACGAGACATCTTGTCTCCCAGTGCTCCACCGATCCAGGTCTGTGTTGTGTAGCGGATGTTATAAAAATCAAATAGCAAGAAGGCGCCGCATTCGGTTGCCTCTAGGGCAGCCTTTGCTCGAGACAGGCGGTATTCGCGCAAGCGGTGAAAATCGACTCTTTCTTCGAAGTCAACACCCATTGAACCGTGGGCGGGAATCTGTCGATTGTCGAAATCCAGCGCTGGAACTAGGGGCTTGGGCTGGAATTCTGTCATGCTCATGTCTCTCCTGCTTAGTAAATCTTGGGGTTTGGTTTGTGAAGTTTTTTGTCTCTGCTGGGCCCTTTCGGGCCCAGCAGAGAGGTTTAGAAGTGGTTTACCACTCAGGTGCAACCTCTGGGTCGGTTGCGTTCTCGGCAGTAACCTTTGCATCAGGCATGAAGCGAACTACGCGGTCTCCTGAGATCTCGCCGGTAAGTACGTCATACATACCCTGAGCTGCGTTCTCACCATCCCATGAGGATGACTGGAATACTGTTCCGTCAAGCTCACCGGAGATAACTAGTGGGTTACCTAGGAAGGTGTTACCAATAGCTGTGATTACGTATCCAGCTGGGTCTTCACCGATTGCCTTTAGAGCGTCAATTGCACCAGCAACGATTGAGTCGTCAGCTGCGTAAACGCCACCGATGTTCTCAATACCAACTGATGTGATTAGCTCAGATGCAACCTGCTGTCCAACAGCCTTTGACCAGTCAGTTGAGTCCTCAGCCAAAATGGTGATGTTTGGGCACTCAGCAGCGATGGTGTCAGTGAAACCATTGTCGCGGTCGATTGCAGTGGTGTTACCAGGAGCACCGTTTAGCTGGATGATGCCGATCTCGGCTCCGGCTGCCTCTTCACACATCAACTGTGCTGAAGCTACACCCTGACCGTATGTGTTTGGTCCTGAGTATCCAGCGGTTAGTGGCTGGTCCTCTGCCAACAGATCACTGTTGGTTACCCAAACAGGGATGCCTGCTGCATCAGCAGCCTCTAGACATGGCCTTACAGCTGAAGCAACTGCTGGCCACAAGATGATGCCGTCTGGCTGAGCTGCAACTGCAACTTCACACTCACTGGCCTGCTTGTCAGCGTCATACTCGCTGTTGGTGATGGTTAGGTTCATGCCCAACTCATCTGCTTTGTTCTGCATGAATGGAACGTACTCTGTTCCATATGGCTGGTCGCTACCCTGTGGAAGCAGTGCGTATACCTCATAGGTGTCGCTATCAGTAGTAGCGCAACCAGTCAGGATTAGCGCAGATGCTGCCAGCATTGCTGCTGGAGCTAGTATCAAACGAGACTTTCTCATTTTTGCCTCTTTCTTTTTTCTTTCCTTAGCCATCAACTTGCGGTTGATTTTTTGGGTTCAGAAACGGATTCCTGAACTTTCGAGCGGGAGGATCGAGCAGACCTAATGCTCGATACAACCGCACGAAGATTGTTTGGATCGGTGGTGACTGCAATGAACAGAACCAATCCAATGAATATCTGTTGCACAGGAACCTGTACACCAGAAATTGTTAGTGCTACCTGAAGGATTCCCAAAGCAGATGCTCCGATTAGAGTTCCGACAATTGATCCGCGACCACCCTTGAGGTAGTTACCGCCGATGATTGCTGCAGCAAAGCTTGCTAGCAAAACGGTTGACCCGGCGGTTGGGTCAGCGGTGGTTCTTTCCAGAGTGTTGATAACTCCGGCTCCGGCGCTTACAACACCGCTGATGATGAATCCAGTCAAGATGCGACGCTTCACAGGAATTCCAGCATCCTTGGCGGCTTGTCTGTTGCCACCAACTGCGTAGAACTCTCTTCCAGCACGAATGCGTGAAACAAATACCTGAATGGCAATAAACACCAGAATGAAGATCAGAATTCTAGGGGTTAGTGGGCCAATGATTGGCTGACTGAATGCCAAACCAAAGTCAATGTTTGTCAGTCGAACCGGCTCTTCATCTGAAAGAACAAAGGCGAGTCCGCGAAGGAAGAACAACATACCCAGGGTGGCAATAAAGCTATTAATTCCTATTACTGCAACAAAGAAAGCGTTGATGATTCCAACCACCACTCCCACTAATAGAGCTGCGGTAACGCCCATCCAAATTTCAGGGAAGGAGGCGGTGACAACTCCAGCAAGGGCAAGAGTGCTGGCAACACTTAGGTCTAGCTCACCCATCAAAATCACTGCGGTGAGTCCCAGTGCAACCAAGCCAATCAGGGCGATACGGCCAAGCGTTACAGGGTAAGCAGTGAAAACAAGCGGTTCCATGATGGCAACAACTGCCACCACGATGGCCAGCAATGCTACTCCGCGGCCCTCAGTTCTGCGGGCAAGTGTTACCTTGAACTTCTCCCATGGGCCTGATGAGTTTGAGCCCAGTTGAATAGTGGTCTGACTCATGATTTCTTTCCTGCCCTTCTAGCTAGAGCGTCAATAGATACCGCTGCCGCGATCAAGAATCCCAGTGCCATTTGCTGGACACCGAATGAGAAGTTCAAAATCACCAACACATTTGTGAGCACGCTCACAAAAATCACTCCCAGAAGTGTTCTGAGTACTGATCCTTTTCCTCCAAAAACGCTGGTGCCACCGACGATGATTGCTGCCAGTGCTCGGAAGTCAAACCCTTGGGACATTGAACTAACCGCGGTGTTTGAAAATGCTGCCAGAACGAATCCGGCAACCATTGCCGCTACAGCGGTCACCAAAAAGGCTCCTACAACAACCAGTCCGGTGTTGGTTCCACCTAAGCGAGTGGCTCTTTCATTCACTCCAAAGCTTTTTACAGTGAAGCCGAAGTTGGTTCTGTTCAATACAAAAGAAAGGATCAGAGTGACTATCACCAAAACAATTGCGGAATAGGGAATTGGACCGAGCTTTCCCTGACCGAACTGGGCAACTGCAGAGTCGGGAGGTCCGAAAAAGATTGATCCACCAGAAAGGAAACGAAGTAAACCGATTCCGATGTATGTTGTGGCCAGAGTGACAATCACGGCATTCGCCTTGAAATATCCAACTGCAACACCGTTTATAACCCCAAAAATCAGAGCGGCCAGCAATGCAGCTGCAACTGCTACTGGGTATCCATATACAGGCCCGATTCCCAGCAGGATCACACCAGCTGTGGCGACCTGTGCAACCACTGAAAGGTCCAGGTAATTACCGCTGATCACCACAAAAGTCATTCCAACCGCAACGATTCCGATTGGAGCTGCTCGGTGGAAGACATCAGTGATGTTCTGCAAAGAAGCAAAGCCGTCGACAAAGACTGCGGCGACCACAATTAGCAGAGCCGTAAAGACAAAGATTCCATTTTCGGCAAACCATTCGATTGGTTTTTTGGAATCTTTCTTGGGTGATTCCGCCGGTGCCTGTGCCATGGCGTTGATTTGGGTTATGGGTTCATTTTTCGACATTTACGCCTCCACCAACTTCTCGCCGGCGGCAAGGCCCATGACCTGCTTCTCATCGGCAGTCTTTCCATCCAAAGTTCCCATGATCTTTCCATCACGGACCACGTGAATAACATCTGAAAGCTCTAGCAGTTCTGGAAGGTCAGAGCTTACAACCAAAACTGCTGTTCCCTGATCTGCAAGAGATTTCACCAGTCTGTGGATTTCAGCCTTTGCTCCAACGTCAACACCACGTGTTGGTTCATCCAAAACTACAAAGTGTGGGTTTTTGTGAAGCCACTTGGCAATCACGATCTTCTGCTGGTTTCCACCTGAATACTGACCAGCTTCACGCTTGATCTCCGGTGGACGAAGACCAACCTTGTCGGCAAGCTCCTTGGCAATTTTCGCCACCTTGCCTGGGTTGATAATTCCGCTTGTTGCTAGATCCTTGCGGTTTGGAAGATAGATGTTGTCCATAACAGTCATGGTCATCGCCAAACCATCAACTCGTCGCTCCTCAGGAACGTAGGCAACACCGTTGCGCATGGCTGACATATAGCTGGCGATCTGCTGCTTTTTGCCATCAATTGTGATGGTGACATTGCCTGCGGTTTTGTTGTCAGCACCAATAATGGCTCGGATCAACTCAGTTCTTCCAGCTCCAACCAATCCGCCAAGACCAACAATCTCTCCCGCACGAACATCCAAAGAGACGTTGTTCACGCCGGGAGCCTTGATGCCCTTCGCACTCAGAACAACTTCTCCAGGCTTTGCATCTCTGCGGGATTCAAGGTCAAGCTTCAGCTCGCGACCAACCATCTGGTTGATAACTTCCTGCGGAGTGGTCTTTTTGATCTCGTTGACATAAACCAATTTGCCGTCACGCAAGATGGTGACGTTGTGACAAATTCTGAAAACCTCGGGAATGCGGTGGCTGATGTAGATAATCGCCAGACCCTGTCCCGCCAGTCTTTCCAACATCTTCAAGAGGTAATCGGTCTCTGCAGGGGTCAAAGATGCAGTTGGCTCATCCAAAATCAGAACTTTTGGCTTTCTGGCAACGGCACGTGCAATTTCAACGAACTGCCTTAGGGCCACTGAAAGTCTTGAGATGCGCTCGTCAATATCTACCTCAACACCGATTTCTTTCAGTGTCTCGCGAGCAAACTTCTTCATCTCTTTTTGCTTGGTGAATCCTGCTGTGGTTGGGAAACCTCCAAGATAGATGTTTTCTGCAACGGTCATCTCAGGAACAAGTGAAAGCTCCTGGTGAACGAGCGAGATTCCTGCATCAATCGACGCCTTCGCAGAGTTTTCAATTTCTTTACCGTCAACCAGGACAGCTCCGCTGTCGGGGAATTCGATTCCACTCAGGATCCTCATCAAAGTTGATTTTCCGGCTCCGTTTTCACCCACAACAGCGTGGATCTCGCCGGCAGAAACGGAAACCGAAACATCGTCAACAGCTTTGGCTCCACCAAAGGCTTTTGAGATGTTCTTGGCCTCAACAACAGCTGCCATTTATTGGCTCCTTTGCCTTATCTCCAGTAAAAGTCA
>CBFHOK010000034.1:0-1103 GCA_965657575.1 Microbacteriaceae bacterium
CAGTTTCATATAGAACTTGATGAGTCTTCAGCGGTAACACCCAACTTCTCACTGGTTGAGAAGCTTAGAGCTGACGAAGGTATTGAGTTGACCGGGCTGGTCGATCTCGCAGCTGATGATTTCGGCATTGATGTCAATGGCACCTTCGAATACGTGCGGTCTGAGCTCAAGAAAAAGAACATGCAAGGCTTCAGGGTTGACGAGACAGCCGTGTTGGGCTTTTTCAACTTCAGCTCTTATAGACAGTGGCGAGACCTCTTAGACAACTGGGAGGTGTTCGAGGAAAACCCACTAGTAAAGCATCTGATTAGAACCCCGAACGAGGAATTCAAACAAGCCGATAGCGAGGCTGACAACATCGACCTCGATGCTCTCCAGGCAGAGCTTCCGGTTGAAAACGATTCATCACAAGCCAAAGCCATAGCCAAGGCTATTTCTGGAGAAACTTTTGTTATGCAGGGCCCACCGGGCACAGGCAAGTCTCAGACAATTACTAACTTGTTAGCTAAGGCACTTCATGACGGCAAAAGAGTTCTATTCGTTGCTCAAAAGAAAGATGCCTTAGATGTTGTCAAGGAGCGACTCGACCGCATTCACCTCGGGCCATTCGTTTTGGACTTACATGACAAGGGCATGACTCCCAAAGCGGTAAAAGAGCAAATCAAAAATGTCTTAGACATACAAATAAAAGCGGACAAACCTGCTTTACAAACCTCGCTTAGTGAATATCAGAGCTCAGTTGAGCCACTAATCGCCTATAAGAAGAAACTCTTCGAGGACACAAAGTATGGGGTCTCAATCCAAGGTGCTCTGAACGCAGCTCTGAATTATCAGTCACAAACAGATCAACCAGTCACCGTAGATGGCGATTTCATGAACGACTGGACGGATGAAAAGCTAGCATCCGCCGAGAGGAACATTAAGGAATTGGCGTCCATTGGTTCAGACTCCGGTTCTGCAAGCACAAACCCATGGAGCTTCAGTCGTCTGACTAAGGCAGAGGCAGTTGATCTGCAGGACAATATGGCACTCAAAGGACCTTTGCTCGAAGCTGTATCGCTGTCCCAAAGAAAATCTGATGCCGCAGATGCGCTTATAGAAAA
>CBFHOK010000034.1:1113-4694 GCA_965657575.1 Microbacteriaceae bacterium
CGGACTTTATAGCATTGGCTTCGATAGCTAACTCAGGGAAAAACACAAGCTCCTTGAGTCAGGTGGCCAGTGAATATGAAGGTCAAAAAAGATCCGAATTGAATAGCCTTGTTTATAAGGCCAAGGAGATCATTCAGTCCCTTCCCCTTGACCCCACCAATTTAGACAGAGTTGCCCTTGATGTTCTATACGCCAAGGCGATAAAGGTGGAAGCGGGTGGGAACTTCCTGAAATCCTGGAAACAAAACCGCATTTCAAAAGAGCTCTCTAAGAGCCTCTCTGAAGCTGTGATTGTGCAAGCTACAGGGGTCTTAGAGACCATTGAGAAACTCAAGACGCTGAAGACGGTAACTGACTCCATAAAAAGCAAGGTGTTGGAAATTCAGGGCTTTGATGGAGCAGCGCTGAATTCAAATAACTCTCAAGACCTAGGCAAAATTGTCAGCGACCTAGAGATTCTTAATTCTTTCTCTGAATTTAATAAAAAGTTTTCTGACGAGGCGTCCTCGCTAAGTTCCTCAGAGATGGAAAGGGTGCTTAGCCTGTCTGTCTCACTGAAGAATCTCTTCGAAATAGTCAAAGCAAATGAGTCGTCCTTAGAAATGTATAAAGGTGACGGCACCCTTGGGTCTGCATTCAAAATTCGACTTCGCGGAGCCAAAGACGATTTGGAAAACCTCTCTCTAATCCAGTTGGTTCGATGGGCAGAGCTGCATGAAATACGCTCAAATTTGGACAACCTGGGCTTATCAAAAGCTGCAGATGAATTGACTGCGGGTGGCATTGGGTACTCAGAGGCATTGGCCTCTTTCAGACTCGGATACTACGAAGCGCTTGTCCAGAGGCTGATCTTTGAGCAAGGGCTAAATACCTTTGATGATAAAAACGTAAACAGGGCCATAAACAAGCTTTCCCAGATCATTCTCGACATCAGATCCCTAACACCAGCAGTGATGGCTGATGAAGTCCTTTCCAGGAGAGGGTTCGATAGCTCTGCGAAATCGGGTCGCATTGGCGAATTGGTTGCAGCAGTAAACATGACCAAATCTAGAACATCTATAAAGAGTCTGCTTACAAAGCACTGGGACGTCATTACTTCAGTCACCCCTTGCGTGCTGGCTGTCCCAGATGCAGTGGTGAGATTCCTTGATGCCGAAAATGAGAAATTTGACATGGTTGTATTTGATGAGGCCAGCCAGATTCCGGTTCCGTATTCTATCGGCGCTATGGGTAGAGGTCACAGCTCCATTGTGGTCGGAGATTCTAAGCAAATGCCTCCTACGTCGGTTGCGCAAACAAGTAACGAGGTGGACGAGGAGCAAATCGAGAGTGCCTTGGACTTTTTTGTTCAAGAGAGCATTCTTGGTCTCTGTGAGATTAGCCGTGTTCCCGAGGTAATGCTCAATTGGCACTACCGCAGTAACCATGAATCCTTAATTGCGTATTCGAACAGGACCTATTACGGAGGCTCACTCAAAACCCTACCCAGCCCGCTGATTGACAACAAACAAATGGCTCTCTCCTACGAGTACTTTCCCAATGGCCAATTCAACCGAGGTTCCCGTAAAGGTGGTGGTGGACCGCTCCGAACTAACTCGGTAGAAGTCCAAGCGATTGTCAATGAAATCGTTGCGAGACTGAATGACCCGGCGCGCGCCGATGAGTCAATCGGAGTGGTTACTTTCAACACCCAACAGCAAAAAGAGATACGTGAAAAACTCCAGGACCTGGGTAGTAAAGAGGTCGAGGAGGCAATGGATGCCAAAGATGGAAAAGAATACCTGTTCATTAAGAACCTCGAGACTGTCCAGGGTTCAGAAAGGGACGTAATTCTTTTCTCGACCGCCTTCTCCCTGCAAGACGGCAAGTTGCCATTGAACTTCGGACCTTTGAACGGTCAAGGGGGTTCCAAGAGACTAAACGTGGCAATTACAAGAGCCCGCAAGGAGATGAAGGTATTCACCTCCTTCAAACCTTCAGATATCGACCTAAGCAGAACCGGTTCTGAGGGGCTTCGGCAGCTAAGAGAATTTCTGACTCTAGTTTGGTATGGCCCAGAGGCAATTGGACTGGGTAGCGCATCGGATTCAAACCACGACATCTACCGTCAGCAGGTGGCTGATGCCCTAACTGAATCAGCCCTGAAGGTTGATCAGAGCGTGGGAATGAGTGGATTCCGAGTAGACCTCGCGATTCGTAACCCTGAGGACGAATCTCAGTACCTAATCGCGCTAAATCTTGATGGTCCCGAGTGGGGGGAGAGAGCCACTGCATTAGATAGAGACATCATGCCAAGGGCACTATTGCGAGGCAAGATGGGATGGCCTGAGGTGCATACGCTTTGGTTGCCAAATTGGGTTCGCGATCGAAATGGCGAGATTGAAAAAATTATCAATTTGGTTATGGAGAACTCCCATAGACGGGTTGAAGTCAAGCAACCAGAGTTTGCATCGAAAACAAACACAAGCGAACCAGTAATAACAACCAAGGACGTTGCTTCAGAAGACCCGTTGAAAAATCTTTTAGCGGAGACCCCAAGCTGGCAGAAGGCAAAACCTTTTAGAGCAGGAGTTGCGGCTGATCTTGACTATGACCTAACCGATGGACAAGCTATGGTCCGCCTGTTTGTGCACTTGTATCAATCAGAAGGTCCTGTAAGCCCTGAACGCTTCGCCAGGTTTGCGGCATCGTGTTACGGCTTTCAAAAAGTAGCTCCGAAACGCATAGCGGAGCTAACTTACGCCGGACAACAAATCTGTGCAGGCAGAATTGGTAAGGATGGCTTCTACTTCGCGGATGAACCGGACGGTTTCAGAGAGTGGAGAAAGGCTGGGGCAGAACCAAGGGATGTTGAACAAATCTCTTATGAGGAGATCTCGAATGCAATGTCCGCCATCTGTTCTGAACTCCAAGGAATCAGCAAGCCTGAATTACTGAAGGAAACATCAAGAGTATTTGGAGCGAATAAACTATCTAACAAGATTGAAGCTCGCTTAGAAACAGTTTTAGATAAAGCTGTTCAGTATGGCAAGATTCAGAGGCGTGGAGAGTATTTCCACAGTTCAAAGGATGGGGAGTAAAAAATGGGTTCAGCCTTCTACAGAGGTCTTTATATGTTCTTCGCTGTGGGAGCAGCGATTTCATTCCTCCCGACAATTCTGCTGGCCTGGGATATGAACTCTCTCGCTTGGCAAATTTCGATTGGGGCAATGATTACCAATGCCGGTATAGTGATTGGCCTGGCTTTGCTGGATGGTCTTTACCAGGCAAGCAAGAACTTCCCACCGGCCACGATGTTGACCTTTGCGTCACTAGCCCTAGGTGCAGCTGCTGGTCTAATTCTTGGCGGAATCGCTACTGACTATTGGTACCTCATAGCAGCACCTGCATTTCTAGCAATTTTGTCGGGGATCATCTCTGGCTCGGCAAAGAAGGCTATTACGCACTAAGCCCTCCCAAATAGATGTCCGTAACCTCAGATAAGTTCGTTTCAGGAGGACTTGGGTATCACAATGAGGGTTCTAAACATTTTCGGAATGTTGGCAAGGAATTTATTAGCATTTTTTGCCTACGCGATTTTG
>CBFHOK010000035.1:0-4611 GCA_965657575.1 Microbacteriaceae bacterium
AACCAAAGGAACAATTGCACGATCCGGGTAGCAAATTTGACAGCTTCATTATTTCTCGGCTAAGAGTTCTTCGCCAATTGGCATGATTGCAAGATTTACTCAGAGAAGTGCAGGGACAATTGACCTAGTGCGAGAAATATCAGATAAAGCAATTGCTCTTGGGGACCGTTTGCACTACGGGACCTATGGCTTCGCCTCAGAAAACACTCTCGACGGTGCCATCACAGGGCATGTCTAAGAAACCTAGAGAACTGCAACATTGATTGAACTAGTCAGACAGGGCTTCTTCAAGCCAGGCAGAAAGGCTCTCATGCTGACCTTGGTGGGCAGCCACTCTGAATACTCCCCTGCCAATTTGCGTTAAAAGATCCATCGGGACTCGGGAGATCGTACTCACGTAAACAAAAAGCCCCGTCAATTTGACGGGGCTTTTTGTTACTAGTAAGTAACCAATCCTGATGGAGGATTGTTGTATCTGACCTTCCAGAGTTCAACATCATCAACCGTAATTCGAATTCTGTTGATGTCTTCTAGATCTATGGTTCTTACGATGTAACGACCAAACTCATTGAATACCTGGGTTGTGTCATTTTCATCAGTCAACGTCTTGACAAAGATGCTGTCATAGGAACCACTTCCTCCGGTTTGTTGGAGGATGCGGTATTTCTCTCCGACTGCTGGGCATTTAATGTATGCCTTGGCTTGAGTGTCAGAAATACGTTGGGTCCACCAGCTTGGCTCAACACCGTCACAGACTGCATTTGCAGCGCTGAAGTTGGCACTACCTTCAGTGACTTCAAACCCTCTGAGAAACCTTAGGTTTCCTATGGAGCTTCTCACAACAAGATCATGAATACCCACCGATAAGTTCTCTGGTGTGATCATCACAAAATGGTCATCGGCTGTTGAAACAACGGTTCCCTCTTTGTCTTCAACAAACACGGAAGTGACGCTAGAGAGCCTTTCTCCATCAACTCTCACTTCTTGAGAGCTAGATGTCACAAATGGAACAGATGACCCGTCAGCGCCTACGTCTCTAACAATTGGACCTTCATAAGCGACTGGGGCTACCCAATTGGCGTACATCACCACATCGTCTGTTGGAGCAAAACTTCCACCTGCCGCCACAGAAACACCTGAGCCATCTGGCTCAGTGTTCCATGATGCGAAGTTATATCCAGGCTTGGTCAGTGACGTAGCTGACGCAAGTGTCACAACACCGGTGCCTGAAGTTGCAGCTGGGGCACTACCCTGAGCACCATTGGGGTCGTAATCAATGTCAAAGGTTCTTGCAGGTGGTTGCACTTCAGTGCGCCTCACGTCAGTGCTGGTGCCGTCTAGCCACAACTCACCAGCACTGAAGTCGAATTCAAAGTTGGCGTTTCCGTTTGCAGTCGCTCCCATTTTAAGAGTGATCTGAGACAAGGTGTCGTATTTCACAGTCACCCTGGACTTGGTGTAAGAATCGACACTCGTAGAAGTACTTACCCCATTGTCCTCGCTGAACCTCCAGTTACCCGAATTGGCCGGTGTCTCTGTTGGAGTAAGGATGGTGTCCGATGAAAGGTTATAGGAGGCAATTCCGCTGAAGTCAACGAACTGATTGTCATCAACGTCATAAACACTGATGGTGACATTCTCTAGCACTACCGCATCGTCAGTGCCGCCTTTGAGGAACTCAATGTAAATTTCCGCATAACCAAAACTTGATCCATTGCCGTCGCTGTCACAGTCCGTGTCGATATCAATCTCTGGCTGTAAGAAGTCTTCCCTTGAAGGGGTTGACGAGTGATCATCGAGCTCTTCCATGGCCTCACAAATCGAAGTTTGAGAAACTCCATTCACATCATCACTGGCTTCGATGTTAAGTGCTTCAACGATTTTTACCCTGGCGTCAATATTCTGGCCTCCCAGGCTGACAACGTTGGTGTATAAAACGCTTGTTCCCTTTGGGGCTCTAACCCCGGTGTCAGAAGAGGTTGAATTCACTGCACTCTGCGGAACTACTTGCGAAGAAGAAAATTTGAGTGTTTCCCCATCTGCATCGTAAAGAGTGGCACTATTTGCAACTTCACTGCTAGCAATCACTGCAAGCGATGAGCTGATCAACAAAACAGTCAACAAGCGACTTACGAATGGCTTCAAAAGAGAAGGTTCCACTGGTACTCCTTATAGGATGAGAGATCGATTCTCTAAGTAAAGCACATCTGATTTCCCGAGTCTAGCCATGTTCGATCAACCTCAAACTCAAACTCAAACTCAAACTCAAACTCAAACTCAAACTCAAGATGATATTGAAATGCTCTAAATTGGCCTTTTTCTTAACGAACAGAGACATTTCCAACCCCTTCAGCCCGACAACAACAAAAATTCAAGGATTCGGTCCAATGCTATCGCAGCATCAGTTTGACCCGATGCCCCCCAATCGCTTAGGCTCGCGAAGAAATCTTTTGCTAGCGGTAACATCTAACTTGAACCTCAGTGCTATCACCAACAATCATCCTGATGCGGTTTATCTGATCAAGATCAATGGTTCTGACAACATAAGACCATTGGCATTGGTGATCAAAGCTGAATCGGTTTCTGATGCAGTGGTGTGTACAAACACAGTTTGGTATTCACCGCTGCCACCTGTTTTCGGGGAGTCTTATGCTCTATCCGTTGGGCTGGCGAAGGTGTCACTGGGCACTTTTTATGAGCTAACTAAGCGCAATCAGCTCTTCATACCCTTCGTTCCAGTGATCCTCATCACCATCAGGAAGAATGAGAACTCTTTCTGGATTCAGCGCTGTGACAGCACCAACATCGTGGCTGACAAGCACCACAGCACCCGTAAACGTCGCCAGCGCTCTCAAGATTTCCTCACGGCTTGCTGGGTCAAGGTTGTTTGTTGGTTCGTCGAGCAATAACACGTTTGCACCTGAAACCACCAGCGTTGCTAGAGCAAGCCTTGTTTTCTCACCACCGGAGAGCACCCCTGCAGGTTTATCAACATCGTCGCCTGTGAACAAAAACGACCCCAAGACTTTTCTGGCATCTGTGTCAGCCAACTGCGGTGCTGAATACTGCATATTCTCTAAGACACTTTTGTTGACATCCAAGGTCTCGTGCTCCTGGGCGAAATAGCCGATCTTGAGACCATGGCCTGGTTCCAAGGTTCCCGTGTCGGGGGTTTCTTCACCTGCGAGGATTCTCAGCAAGGTTGTCTTTCCGGCACCGTTTAGACCAATGACGACAACCTTGCTGCCTTTGTCGATTGCAAGATCGACTGCTGTAAAAATCTCAAGGGAACCAAAGCTCTTGGAGAGGTTGGTTGCCATCAATGGAGTTTTGCCGCAAGGTGCTGGATCAGGGAACTTGATCTTGGCAACGCGATCCTGCTCTCTGACTGCCTCTAGGCCATCTAGCATCTTCTCTGCGCGCTTGCGCATCTGTTGAGCGCTTGATGCCTTGGATGCCTTGGCGCCAAAGCGATCTGCTTGCATTTGCAAGACACTGGCTTTTTTCTCAGCAATTGAACGTTCGCGCTTGCGACGCTCCTGGTCTTGTTCGCGTTGCTTCAGATATTGCTTCCAGCCCATGTTGTAGATATCTATTACCTGCCGGTTGGCATCCAAATAAAACACTTTGTTTACGGTGTCTTCAACCAGGTCAACATCGTGAGAAATCACGATGGTGCCCCCAGGGTAATTTTTCAGAAATTGTCTGAGCCAAACAACTCGGTCGGCATCCAGGTGGTTGGTTGGCTCGTCCAGCAACAATGTGTCAGCACCCGAAAACAGAATCGTTGCAAGTTCCACTCTTCGTCTTTGACCACCGGAGAGAGTTTTTAGCGGCTGCTGCAAGATTCTGTTTTCAATTCCCAGGTTTGACGCAATTGAGGCAGCTTCTGCCTCCGCTGCATAACCCCCAGCAGATTCAAACTGCTCCTGCAATCTTGAGTATCTGCGCATGGCTGCATCATGAACCTGCTCGTCATCACTTGCCATATCAAGCCCTGCTTGATTGAGTCGCTCTATGATGCTTCCCAAACCTCGGGCGTTGAGAATTCTGGTCATTGCTAGCTGTTCGGGGTCCCCCGCTCTGGGGTCCTGCGGGAGGTAGCCAATTGAACCTGAGTGACTTACCTTTCCATCTGTAGGTTGGCCCTCACCTGCCAAGATCTTGGTCATGGTTGTCTTACCAGCACCGTTACGACCTACAAGGCCGATTTTGTCGCCTTTTTGAACTCGGAAATTAACACCCGACATTAGTGTTCTGGCGCCGATGCGTATCTCAAGGTCCTGCACCGATATCAAAAAGACTCTCCAAAGAAACTGCTTAGCGTGAACCCCAAGCCTAATTCAGACAAGTCATTAATTGTTGGGGCTATGGTTGAAGCCTTTGGATGCTCCAAGGCTCTGATGGGGTTTGCCTAGAGAAGGCAATCCGGTCGTGCATCCTGTTTGACCTTCCCTTCCAGAACTCAATCCTGGTGGGGATGATTTTGTAACCGCCCCAATAGTCAGGCTTTGGAACCTGTTTGCCTTTGAATTTCTCCAGAGCCTCACCAAACTGCTGATCCAGCTTTGCTCTGTTTTCAATTGGTGCTGATTGTTTTGAAGACCAAGC
>CBFHOK010000036.1:0-3831 GCA_965657575.1 Microbacteriaceae bacterium
TGGTTCCGCCACCGCAGTCGACCCTGTTGATCGCCTACGGACTTCTTGTTTTTTATTTGGTTTAGATTGCGTGGAGCCACGTCTGGTTACCAGACGTTGAATAATCGCTAAAAAGCCATCAACCACTAGTGCAAGTGCGGTGACCAAAATCGCCCCACCAAGGATTCGCTCATTGTCATTGAGACCAATACCACTAGCAATAATGGTACCCAATCCGCCTAGCGAGATGTAAGAGGCAATCACGGCAGTTGCAATCACCTGCAGCGTGGCAGACCGAATGCCGGCGATGACTAGTGGCAGTGATAGTGGAATCTCAATCCGCAGAAGGATCTGCATCTCAGTCATCCCAATTGCTCTTCCTGAGTCGACGGTCTGCGGATCTACTGACTCAATACCTGCGTATCCTCCGGCCAAAATTGAAGGAATTGCCAAAATCACCAACGCGATTATTGAAGCCACGAATGCCGCTTGGGTGAAAGGGACCGTTGCTCCAACAATAAGGAATAGGGCCATCAATAGCCCAAGTGTGGGAAGTGCACGCATCGCACCGGTGAATCCAATAACAAGCTGTCGACCACGTCCGGTGTGGCCAATATATAACCCCAGCGGAAGCGCAATTAGGGTTGCAATCACTACCGAGATAAAGGTGTACCACAAATGCTCAGCAATACGTTCCTGTATGGGAAGCGGACTTATGGACCCCAAAACGTAGTTTGCGGGGTCAGTTAGCCAGCGGAAGGCGTCTAAGAAAAATTGCACGACTATGACCCCTGCGTCGCTAGCACCATGCGGCCATTTGCAATAAGCGAATTGCGACGATTCCATGGCATCAGCAATCGGCCCAACAAGACCAGCACAATGTCAAAAACAAGCGCAATCAAAAAACTTGCCCCAATGCCAATCAGAATTTCTTCCAAGAAGTCTCGCTGCTTACCGTTGGTAAACAAATACCCGAGGTTTGCAGAACCAATAATTGCGCCCACTGACACCAAGGCGATGGTGCTGGCTGAGACCACGCGCAGGCCTGCAAGCAGCACCGGACCTGCTAGCGGTAGCTCCACCTTCCAGAATCGATTCCACGCTGAATAGCCGATAGCTCGAGACGCCTCAACGGAATCTGTGGGCACCGCTGCAAACGCATCCGCCACGGTGCGAATCAAAATTGCAAGTGCATAAATGGTCAGAGCGATAATGATGTTTCGCTCATCGGTGATTTGGGTGCCAATTATGTAGGGCAAAATCACAAACAGCGGCAGCGAGGGAATTGTATAGAGAATGCTTCCACCAGCAATAATCCAAGACCTAAGTGCTAGCCACCTATTGGCAATCCAGCCCAAGGGAACCGCAATGGAAAACCCAAGAACAATTGGAACAACACTTAGGGCCGCATGATTGGCAGTCAGGCTTGCGACCAACTCGAAGTTTTCAAACAGCCAGCTCATTCAAAAATCCTCATTTGTCACCCTTGAGAATGCCAGCTGGTCTGCCCTCTTCATCCACAATCAAAGTCACACCATCTTCTCCGCGCTCTAGGTGCAGGGTGCGCTTGCCCTTATCGGCACCTATGAATGTCGAAACAAAGTCACTTGCGGGGGTTGCAAGAATCTCAGAGGGGGTGCCCACCTGCGCAATCTCGCCGCCAGAACGCAGAATGACCACCTGGTCGGCAATCGCAAAAGCCTCATCGATGTTGTGGGTAACAAACACCATGGTCTTGTGCAGTTCACGCTGAAGGCGGTTTATTTCTTCTTGGAGCTCTAGTCGGACTATGGGGTCAACTGCACCAAAAGGCTCATCCATCAACATGATGTTTGGATCACTGGCAAGCGCTCTGGCAACACCAACACGCTGTTGCTGTCCTCCCGAGAGTTGATCTGGATACCGACTTGCCAAATCTCTATCCAGTCCAACGGTGTCCATCAAAGTCAAAGCATCCTCCATGGCCTGTTTTTTTGGGACCCCATTCAGTCTTGGGACCGAGGAGATGTTGTCAGCGATTCGTCGGTGTGGCAATAACCCGGTGGCTTGCAATACATAGCCTATTTTCCGTCTGAGCATAACTGGATTCAGACCGGCAACATCTTCACCGTCAATAAGCACCCTGCCGCTGGTTGGGTTTACCATCCGGTTTATCATCCGGAGAAGTGTTGTCTTGCCCGCCCCTGAAGAACCAACGAATACTGTGACTTTGCGGGAGGGGACTACAAGTGAGAAATCTTTGACCGCGAAAGTTCCGTCAGGAAAGCGCTTAGAAACGTTCTGAAATTCAATCATGTCAGCCTCCACTTTCCTGGTTAGTTTGCCGACTCGCTCCGGGTAACCGAATAAAGTTTAAATTGTAGCAGGAATGCCTTTTGTAGTGCAGAGTTGGCGGAATGCTTGCTTGCAAGCAATTGCAGGTGATGCGGTGGTACAGGGGACTGTTGAGGGCTTCAAGTGTTGGGGGTGATTATTTGCAGAGACCTAATTGTTATGAACCGCCCAAACGCCTAGGCTTGGCGTTCAAATGAGAAAGCTAATCAAGTTCGCAACAAAGTGGCTGATAGCGCCTGTCACCTTGGCGTTCATTGCTGTGTTCGTGTTTCTAATGTTTATTCGCTACCCAGAACCAATCACTGCCTACCAATTGGCAACTGCTGTTCCATCGGAACAGCCAGAGCTATTCAAGACAAATCAAATCCCTGCAAGTAGTGAGCCATATCTATTTCCAGTCAGCGATATCCCTGAAACGCTTCCTCAAACTATCAATCACGAGGGAACAGAGTTTGACACCCAGACACTCATTGATGACACCGGCACCCATGCGCTGGTTGTTATGCGGGGAGGGGTTATAACTTACGAGTATTACGCCGAAGGGTGGGATGAATCCCGACAACAAAATGTCATGAGCGTTGGCAAGACAATGCTTTCAATGGCGGTTGGGCAACTTGTTGACCAAGGTTTGATCAGAGAAAACGATTCGATAACCGATCACCTTCCGCAGTTTGAAGATAATCCAGGCATGGAAGACGTCACCATAAAGCATTTATTAGATATGCAGTCCTGCCTAGATATCCCCGAGGACTACCCACCAGGACCAGAGGGATGGTTCACGCCCGTGGCCCAGTTGTTTGCAACGACTGATGTCGAATACGTTCTGGAGAACAACATTTCCTTTGCTTGTCAGCCAGGGAGTGAAGAGTATGAATACAGGAGTGCTAATTCACAGCTTCTGGGGATGGTCTTCAAATCTGTAACTGGTGAATCACTGAGTGAGTTTTTTGCTGAGAACATCTGGGAACCAATTGGGGCTAATCACGAAGCCTCTTGGGCTATTGATCAAGAGGACGGATACGAGAAATCCTTCTGCTGCTTCAACGCCTCAGCTCGAGATCTAGCACTTGCTGGTTCGGTATTTCTAAATTCAGGCCAGGTCGCGTATGGACCAAACACAGGCCAAACAGTTCTCAGTGAGAATTGGTTTGGTCGGATGACCACACCTGCCGGAGTTTGGTTCGGAGGCTTTGGAAGTGAAGACTTCGGCGCGGGGATGTGGCATAAGCCAAAGGAGCAGTTGGTATCTCAGGGTTATCGAGGGCAGTTTATTTGGATAAACCCCTACACCGACACAGTGATTGTGAAGCTCAGTGATGATTTCAGCGATTACTATGAGCAAACAGTGACAATGTTGGACCAAATTAGCTTCGGCAACTAAACGTGTCTGCTGAGAGGCGAGGGTGATGGATCTGGTCGCGTTGAACGTTTTACTGGTTTTGGACATCATCGGAGTGATCGCATTTGCTTTGACGGGACTGATTGAAGGCGTCAGAAAAGGCGCCGACCCGGTAGGAA
>CBFHOK010000037.1:0-3487 GCA_965657575.1 Microbacteriaceae bacterium
CATTTGTAATGCCTTTCATCAATTGACTTTAGCTGCAGGGCGATCGAGGAAAATTTCGCTCAGTCTGCCGGGAGCTTGATCGCCCTCGATACGCACTACGCCATAATCCAACCTTAAGATTTGCTGACAATTCCGCAATTTGGACATTTTTTTCAAAATTTTTTTTATCGCCCCACTGGACTAGGGGAACACAATGGGGGTTCTGCGTGTTGGGTTTGCTGAAAGCGAGTGTCAATTGAGTTTCATAACAGCAAGTAATCTCCGAAAGACCTATACCGCCAATAAGCGCGAGGTGAAAGCCCTGGATGGACTCAGCCTGGAAGTTCCGAAGGGCACCGTGAAGGGTCTATTGGGACCGAATGGTGCGGGCAAGACAACCACCGTGAAAGTCCTCACCACCTTGATTGAACCTGATTCGGGTGAGGCCTTTATTGACGGGGTCAATGTTTTAGAAAACCCCGAACAGATCAAACGAATGATTGGGGTCAGTGGTCAATACGCCGCCGTTGATCAAAAGCTAACAGGCTATGAAAACCTTGAAATGGTTGGAAGGCTCTATCACCTGGGAGCCAAGAAAGCCAAGCAGCGTGCGACTGAATTGATTGAGATGTTTGACCTGGTTGAGGCTGCCAACAGACCCGTCAAGGGATTCAGTGGTGGAATGCGCAGGCGCATCGACCTGGCGGGTGCACTGGTAATTAAGCCACCAGTTTTGTTTTTGGATGAGCCAACAACTGGTTTGGACCCAAGGAGCCGATTGGGACTGTGGCAGGTGATCAAAGATCTTGTCAGTGATGGAACGACAGTTTTGCTAACAACTCAGTATTTGGAAGAAGCTGATCAGCTGGCCGATTCGATTGCGGTGATTGATTCCGGGAAAGTAATTGCCGAGGGAACCAGCGATGAGCTGAAGATGCAGATTGGCGGACAGCGCGTTGAGCTCTCACTTGTCCGCATCGAAGATGTCTCCAGGGGAAGCGAACTGCTTGCAGGCATCTCTCAGGGTGAGATCTCAGTAGGGAACGACGGAAGGACTATTTCTGCTCCAGTTGAGAATGCACCGAGTGCTTTGCAGAAAAGCCTGAAGGTCTTTGCTGAGGAAAATATTGAGCTGAATGACGCAGGAATGAGAAGGCCAACACTTGATGATGTGTTCATGGACCTCACCGGTCACAAAGCGGAGGTAGAGGCATGAGCGTAATTGAACCAACAATCACATCCCCAATTGCCAAAACAGTTTCTGATGGCTGGATTGCCACCAGAAGAAATGTTTATAAGCTCCGCAGGGATCCGGAGATCTTCATCTTCTCTTTGATTCAGCCAATCATGTTTGTGTTGCTGTTCAACTATGTCTTTGCTGGAGCTATCCAAGTTGAGGGTGGCGATTACACCCAGTTTTTGATGGCTGGAATCTTCGCGCAGACGATTGTTCTCTCAAGCACCTACTCAGGCTCCGCCATGGCGCAGGATTTGAAAGATGGCATCATCGACAGATTCAGAACATTGCCCATGAGTAGTGCTGCAGTTTTGATTGGAAGAACCTTTGGGGATTTAGTTATCAACGGATCTTCGTTGATTGTGATGATGATCACCGGTTATGTCATTGGTTGGCGGATCGATAGCTCACTGCCTGAGGCTGCCTTAGCGGTATTGCTATTGCTGTTTTTCTCCTATGCGTTTAGCTGGGTGATGGCGCTTATCGGAATGAGTGTTAGAAGCCCAGAAATTATCAATAACGTAAGTTTCTTGGTTTTGTTTCCAATGACATTTTTGTCCAATGCCTTTGTTCCTTCAGAAACTCTTCCGGGTCCTCTGCGGATCTTTGCTGAGTGGAATCCGGTGAGTGCTTTGATTCAAGCAACCAGAGAACTGTTTGGCAATGTTCCTGCAGGGGTTCCTGCAGGGGATAGCTGGTTGCAGCAAAACCCAATCACAACAGTGTTTATAGCGCTGGTGCTGATGCTGGTTATCTTCATACCGCTATCGATTAGGAAGTTCAAATCAATTAGTTCAAGATAGACCCATGAAAAAAATCGATCTCGGACCCTGGCGGGTTAGCAATATTGGACTTGGCTGCATGAACTTCACCATCCCCGGTGGCGTTGGCCTTACTGACCCTGAAACTGGCATCAAAGCCATTCATGACGCATTGGATTCAGGAGTCGATTTTCTCGACACAGCCGATATCTACGCTCCGTCTTGGGATGACTTTGGAAGAAATGAAAAGTTTGTCAACGAAGCGGTTAGTAGTTACCAGGGAGATAAATCGGGTCTGGTAATTGCAACAAAAGCTGGCATTACCCGCGGTCCTGGAGAGAGCTGGGGAAGAGCAGGCAGTGTTGATTACCTGCTGAGAGCGGCTGAAGCGAGTGCTCTGAGACTGGGAGTTGAAAAAATCCAGCTTTGGCAACATCACAGGCTTGATCCATCAATGGAATTTGAAACCCAGGTTGAAAACCTGATGGTGCTGAAAGAAGCAGGCTTTGTTGAACACATCGGAGTCAGTAATTACAACGCCGAGCAGCTGACCAAAGCGATTGAGATTACTGGCGGTGAGATTGTTTCTGTTCAGAATCAGTTCAACCCCTATTACCGTCAAGACTTACAAGTTCTATCAGTTTGTTTGGTCAATGACATTGCGTTTTTGCCCTGGTCACCGTTTGGTGGTTCAAACAGAGCCAAGGATGCTGAAACCACCAAAGTCTTTGAAGATGTTGCAACCGAGCTTGGAATCAGCCCTCACGCTGCGGTTATTGCTTGGCTTCTGACAATCCCCGGTTGCATCCCAATTCCAGGGGCTACAAAAAGTGAGAACATAAAGGATCTTTTGGCTGCCAGCGAGGTTGTGCTGACTGAAGAACAGAAGCTAGCAATTGCGGAAGCTCTTCCTGAATCAGAAGATCTTCACTGGGAGCTAATAGACCAGCCAGCTTTTAGAGCGTAAGTCTGGCGACTGCTTCGAAGTGATGGGTGTTTGGAAATAAATCAAAGCCTTTGATTTCAGCTAGCTGGTAACCAGCCTGGGTTGCGTACTCAACATCACGGGCTAGTGCAACAGGATCACATGCGACATAAATGATCTGAGAAGGTTTCATGGCGGTCAGGTTTTGCATGGTGTCGCGTCCTGCACCAACCCTTGGTGGGTCCATCACAATTGTTGCCCCGGTGAGTTTTCCGCCGTTATCGAGAGTTTGCTTGAGGTATTTATCCACTCTGTCTTCAACGCTTCTGGCATGCGGGGCGAAAGAGAGATTATTAGATGCATAATCCACGGCTTTTGAATCGCTCTCGACGCTAATGATTTTGGTTTCCGGGTCTTTATTGGCAACCGCTGCAGCCAATAAACCAACGCCACCGTAAAGATCATGGTTGTTGGCCCTGGGGTCAAATAACTTCTCGTCGATTAGCTCGCTGACTGCTTTGAATAAAGTTTCTGCTGCGTTTTTATGAACCTGCCAGAACCCGCTATCTGCCAGCTGGAATTCAT
>CBFHOK010000038.1:0-3352 GCA_965657575.1 Microbacteriaceae bacterium
TTTCTGAGCCACGTCTCTATTGTCTAACACTTATCGCATCTTGGCTTGGATGATTGCAAATAAACTACTCAGATGGAAACTTCCAAGCAGCTTGCTGAAAACGCGGCCAGTCAAATAAAACAAATCGCAAACGTCGACAGAGTCGATATTGGACTGACACTAGGCTCCGGATGGGCAAAGGCTGCCGATATTGCTGGAAAAGAGATTGCCAGCATAGACGCCTCAGAGATTGCTGGTTTTCACAAACCCAGTGTTTCTGGTCACACCGGCACACTGCGGGTAATTGAACTTTCATCGGGCAAGACAGCCTTGGTTGTTGGAGCAAGGACACATTTCTATGAGGGTCATGGGGTTGATGCGGTAGCTCACGGTGTGAGGGTTTGTGCAAGCCTGGGAGCGAAGGTAATGGTGCTAACAAATGGCGCGGGTGGTATCAAGCCCAGTTGGAAGCCAGGACAACCAGTATTGATCTCAGATCACATAAACCTGACTGCAACTTCACCGTTGAAGGGTGCGAACTTTGTTGACTTAACTGATTTATATTCATCCCGAATCAGAGAGATTGCTCTGCAGGTGGACCCAAGCCTCGATCAAGGCGTTTATGTTCAATTCCCTGGACCTCACTATGAAACCCCTGCAGAGGTGCAGATGGCAAAAACCCTAGGTGGGCACATCGTCGGTATGTCAACTGCCTTAGAGGCAATAGCTGCAAGGGAAGCAGGTCTAGAAGTCTTTGGTATGAGCCTCATTACAAACTTGGCAGCCGGTATTCAATCAACCCCGCTGTCTCATGCTGAGGTTTTAGAAGCTGGAGCTCAGGCAGAACCTGTAATTGCAAAACTGCTCGCAGAAATAATCAACAAAATCTAATGGATAAGAAATACATCGAGCAATGGATTGAAAGCGATCCAGATGGCGAAACCAAGGCTGAACTTCAAGCATTAATGGAAGCGGAAGACCACAAGACTTTAGAAAAGTTATTTTCTTCAAGACTGAGCTTTGGGACAGCTGGGCTGAGAGCTGAGTTGGGGCCAGGACCGATGCGAATGAACAGATTGGTTGTAAGCCAAACTGCCAAGGGCATAGCTGATTTTCTCAACACAAACCGTGACTCATACCTAGATAGCGCCGGCAATCTCTCGGCGGTTATAGGTTTTGATGCACGAAAAAACTCGCAGATCTTTGCTCGTGATTCGGCCGAGATACTGCAAGCTGAGGGTATTGAAGTTGAGCTTTTTGATCAGCAGGTTCCAACACCTGTGGTTGCATTTACCGCGAGGAGACAGAACAGTTCAGTGGCAATTATGGTCACCGCCAGCCACAACCCGCCTAACGATAACGGCTACAAGGTCTACCTGGGTGGTTCAAACGGGGGGAGTCAGATAATTCCTCCGCAGGATGCGGAAATAGCGCAGGCCATTAGCGAAACTGGCGAGATAAACCCGTCCAACAGATCAGAAAACTACAAACTGATAGGCGACAAAGAAATAGCACTTTATCTCAAACGATGCCAAGAGTTATCCGAGAAGACTCCTTCAAATCTAAAAGTTGTTTACACAGCAATGCACGGGGTTGGCTGGAATACGGCAAGCAAAATATTCAAAGCATCTGGATTTGCAAACATCTTTCCGGTCAAAGAACAAATTGAACCAGATCCAAACTTCCCCACCGTTGAGTTTCCAAACCCCGAAGAACCGGGTGCGATGGACCTGGCCATGGCCGAGGCCAGACGTGTAGGGGCAGATCTGATTATTGCAAATGACCCAGACGCTGATCGTTTGGCAGTTGGAATCCCTTCTGGGGGCGATTACCGAATGCTAACCGGGAATGAACTGGGGATTCTGCTCGCTGATTATGTGGCTCAAAAACAGCAGCCAGGGACCATGGCGGCAAGCTTTGTTTCCAGCAGACAGATTCTCAAGGTTGCCCAGAAGTACGGCTTGAACAGTGAACTCACTCCCACTGGATTTAAGTGGATTGCCAAGGTTGAGGACCTGGTCTTTGGGTTCGAGGAGGCTCTCGGCTACTGCGTTGACCCTAAACACACGCCCGACAAAGATGGCCTGACAGCTGCCCTTTATGCCTGCCAAATCGCAGATGATCTTTCACAGCAGGGTATGTCTATTGAACAAAAGCTCGATTTGATTGCCTCCGATACCGGCTATTTCGAAACCGGCCAGATACCAATCAGGCTTGAATCACTGGAGGCGGTTCAGGTGCTGCTTTCAAAAATAAAGTCATCAACTGAATTTGAAGTAGATGGCAAAAAGATTTCGATGAGAAATCTAGCTGACACAGACCCAAGACTCGACATGTTAGAGATCACTCCAGATGAAAACTCTCAAGCGTTGATACGAGCTAGCGGGACGGAACCAAAACTCAAGTGCTATCTGGAGGTGCAGGCCGAGGATAGGGAAAGCGCTGTGATTGGTTTAGAAAAACTGAAAACCCTGATGAAAAAATTTTTAGAGCAGTGAGTTTTCCAGTTTTTGACTGAGCTCGTTTAGATCAAAGACGTTATCGATTGTCACGATCTCAGCTCTGATTCCCTTCAGCTGATCTTTTAGTTCTGGAGTGCAGAGGACTATTTGTGCTGGTGATTCAGGGAGCAGTGCCGTTGCCAAATCCGTAGCATCGACCTCTGCCTCGATATCTAGTTGCTCCAGCACGCGCTCAGCGTTCATCTTTAGTAAAACCGAGGTGCCTATACCCATCCCGCAAACAGCCAAAAGCTTCATGGCAAAATCATCGCAGACTCTGGCTCAGTATTTGCCTAACTTCGCTGACAGTGGAAGATTTTTTCAAATCGCTGATAACTGATGGGATCACCAAAAACGCTGCCAGCGTTCTTAGCATTTCTAGGTGCTGCTCATCGTCAGTCGCAGAGATTGCAAAAATTATCTGAACCGGGTCATTTTTGTCATTGCCGCTGACCCAACCTGACTTACCAATCAGCACTGAGGCTGCTGTTGAGATTGAGCTCTCAGAGGGTCTCCCGTGAACAATAGCGAGATGGGGCGCGATCACCATGTACGGCCCCTGTTGATTGATTATCTCAACCACCTCTGCGGGGTAGGTATTGGGAGCAATACCAGCCTTCACCAAAAGCTCGGCAGCTTCAGAAGCCGCAACTAAAAAGGTTTCTGCTTCAGAAAACTGAACACACCCCTCGAGTATGAATTCATTCAAATTTGCTGAAGCCACGATCGATCATTTCCAACAGTTCTTCTCTGGTGTCAAGAGACTGAAAACTAGCTTCGGCTGCATTTATTTGAAACTGGTGGATGTCTTCCAACTCGTAGCCAAATGTTTCGCTCAGCATTTCTAGCTCACGAGTCAACGTAGTTGCAGA
>CBFHOK010000039.1:0-3352 GCA_965657575.1 Microbacteriaceae bacterium
TTTCTGAGCCACGTCTCTATTGTCTAACACTTATCGCATCTTGGCTTGGATGATTGCAAATAAACTACTCAGATGGATACTCCCAAGCAGCTTGCTGAAGACGCAGCCAGCCAAATAAAAAAACTAGCCAAGATCGAAAGAATCGACATTGGGCTAACCCTCGGCTCCGGCTGGGCCAAAGCGGCAGATCTTGCGGGAAAAGAGATTGCCAGCATAGATGCTTCTGAAATTTCAGGTTTTCATAAACCAAGTGTTTCTGGCCACACCGGCAAACTAAGAGTGATTGAGCTTTCATCAGGCAAAACTGCTTTGGTGGTTGGAGCAAGAACACATTTCTATGAGGGTCACGGTGTCGATGCGGTGTCTCACGGTGTGCGAGTCTGCGGAAGTCTTGGGGCGAAGGTAATGGTGCTGACAAACGGTGCCGGTGGCATCAAGCCAAGCTGGAAGCCTGGGCAACCGGTATTGATCTCAGATCACATCAACCTCACCGCAACTTCACCTTTGAAAGGTGCGAACTTTGTAGACCTGACTGATTTGTATTCATCCCGAATCAGAGAGATTGCCCTACAGGTGGACCCAAGCCTCGATCAAGGCGTTTATGTCCAGTTCCCTGGACCCCACTACGAAACTCCCGCTGAGGTACAGATGGCCAAAGCACTTGGCGGTCATATTGTCGGGATGTCGACAGCTTTGGAGGCAATTGCAGCCAGGGAGGCGGGACTGGAAGTGTTTGGGATGAGTCTAATTACCAACCTTGCTGCCGGTATTCAATCAACCCCACTATCGCACGCTGAGGTTCTGGAAGCGGGAGCTGAGGCAGAACCGGTGATTGCCAAATTGCTAGCAGAGATAATCAACAAGATCTAATGGATAAGAAATACATCGAGCAATGGATTGCAGGTGATCCAGATGACGAAACCAGAGCTGAGCTCAAAGCGCTTCTAGAAAAAGAGGATTTCAAAACTCTCGAAATGCTATTTTCCTCAAGGCTCAGCTTTGGAACAGCTGGGCTGAGGGCTGAGTTGGGGCCAGGACCAATGCGAATGAACAGGTTGGTTGTCAGCCAAACAGCTAGAGGCATCGCCGATTTTCTAAACAGAAACCGTGACTCATACCTAGATAGTGCCGGCAATCTTTCGGCGGTTATAGGTTTTGATGCACGAAAAAACTCTGAGATCTTTGCAAAAGATTCAGCCGAGATACTGCAAGCTGAGGGTATTGAGGTTGCGCTTTTTGATCAGCAGGTTCCAACACCTGTAGTTGCCTTCACCGCGAGGAGACAGAACAGTTCAGTGGCAATTATGGTCACTGCCAGCCACAACCCTCCCAATGACAATGGATATAAGGTCTACCTGGGTGGTCTCAACGGGGGAAGTCAAATAATCCCACCGCAGGATGCTGAGATAGCGCAGGCCATTAGCGAAACTGCGGAGATAAACCCATCCAACAGATCACAAAACTACAAACTTATTGGCGACAAAGAAATAGTGCTCTATCTCAAACGCTGCGAAGAGTTATCCGCAAAAGCTTCATCGGATCTAAAAATTGTTTACACCGCAATGCACGGGGTTGGTTGGAACACCGTCAGCAAAATATTCAAACAGGCTGGGTTTCAAAATATCTATCCCGTAAAGGAACAAGTTCAACCTGACCCAAACTTCCCGACCGTTGATTTCCCGAACCCGGAAGAACCGGGGGCGATGGATTTGGCTATTGCCGAGGCCAAAGCAGTATCAGCGGATTTGATAATTGCCAACGACCCGGACGCTGACCGTTTAGCGGTCGGAATTCCCTCAGGTGATAACTACCGGATGCTAACCGGCAACGAGTTGGGCATTTTACTGGCCGACTTCGTTGCTAACAAAAACCAATCCGGCACCATGGCCGCAAGCTTTGTCTCCAGCAGGCAGATCATCAAGATCGCAGAAAGACACGGTCTAGACAGTGAGCTAACTCCTACTGGGTTTAAGTGGATTGCCAAGGTTGAGGACCTGGTCTTTGGTTTCGAGGAGGCCCTCGGCTACTGCGTTGACCCTCAACACACTCCCGACAAGGATGGCCTAACTGCTGCCCTTTATGCCTGCCAAATCGCAGAGGAGCTTTCACAACAGGGTTTGTCGATAGAACAAAAGCTTGATCTGATTGCCTCAGAGACCGGCTATTTCGAGACCGGCCAAATATCAATCAGGCTTGAATCACTTGAGTCGGTGCAGGTGCTACTTTCAAAAATAAAGTCATCTACCGAATTTGAAGTAGATGGCAAAAAGATATCGATGAGGAATCTGGCCGATACAGACCCAAGACTGGACATGTTGGAAATCACCCCCGACCAAAACTCCCGAGCACTAATCAGAGCAAGTGGGACAGAGCCGAAACTGAAGTGCTACTTGGAAGTTCAGGCGGATGATAGAGAAACTGCCGTCGCAGGTTTGGAAAAACTCAAGAAAATGATGAAAAAGTTTTTAGAGCAGTGAGCTTTCCAGTTTTTGACTGAGCTCGTTTAGGTCAAAGACGTTATCGATTGTCACAATCTCTGCTCTGATTCCCTTCAGCTGATCTTTTAGTTCTGGAGTGCAAAGGACTATTTGTGCTGGTGATTCAGGGAGCAGTGCCGTTGCCAAATCAGTGGCATCAACCTCCGCCTCGATATCCAATTGCTCCAGCACGCGCTCAGCGTTCATCTTTAGCAGAACAGAGGTGCCAATACCCATTCCGCAAACAGCCAAAAGCTTCATAGCGAAATCATCGCAGACTCTGGCTCAGTATTTGTCTAACTTCGCTGACAGTGGAAGATTTTTGCAAATCGCTGATAACTGATGGAATGACCAAAAATGCTGAAAGGGTCCTGAGCATCTCTATGTGCTGCTCATCGTCAGTCGCAGAGATGGCAAAAACTATCTGAACCGGGTCGTTTTTCTCATTGCCACTCACCCAACCGGATTTGCCAATCAAAATAGAGGCTGCTGTCGAGCTTGAATGTTCAGAGGGCCTGCCGTGAACAATGGCAAGATGAGGTGCGATGACCATGTACGGCCCCTGCTGATTGATTATCTCAACCACCTCTGATGGATAAGTTTTGTGAGCAATCCCAGCCGTAACCAAAAGTTCCGCGGCCAATGATGCGGCATCCAAAAAAGACTCCGCATCAGAAAACTGAACACACCCCTCGGGTATGAATTCATTCAAATTTACTGAAGCCACGATCGATCATTTCCAGCAGCTCTTCTCTGGTGTCCAAAGACTGAAAACTAGCTTCAGCTGCATTTATCTGGAACTGGTGGATGTCTTCCAACTCGTAGCCAAATGTTTCGCTCAGCATTTCTAGCTCACGAGTCAACGTAGTTGCAGA
>CBFHOK010000040.1:0-3299 GCA_965657575.1 Microbacteriaceae bacterium
CAGCCAGTCAGAACAAAGGCTGAGATTAGAAATAAAGAAAAAATGCGCATTAGTTCAAGTCTAGGACCGGGGATTGCAAAAAGTGAATGCCAAACTCTTTCTCAATGCCGATTCTCAGCTCTTTCAATAATCGCATCAACCGTGTCACCAATTAGTTCCATGTTTGGTCTGCCAACCAAGGCCCCAAAGAATGTCCTGCTGAGACCAGAAAACATCACTCGGTGAGTGATGTTTGTTTCATCTACTTCTCTTATAACTATCATCCGGCCCCCGGGCAGTCTGATTTCATAAACGAAACTCTCACCGGGCTTGATCTGGACAACCTGAAACCGTGATGCTCGATTGTTGTTATCAACGATTGTTCCAACAGCACCGACTCGCATGGGGCCATCGAGGACAGCTGATTTCAAGCCCTTGTCCCAATCGGGCCAAGTGTCGACATCTGTCCACAAAGACCAGACCCTATCGATTGCTTTGGTTGAAGCACTCGCTTGGAACTTGACTGGCTTGCCAGAAACTTCTGCCATTAGGCCAGTTTCAAGCCTTCTTTGTCGGTCAGCTTCTTGGTGGCAACCAGGATGATGTCAATAACCACCCAGATCAGACCAAAGGTGAAGAGGGTGGCCAGGTTGAGCAATAGCTTCACTATGCCTGTTCCAACCTTGCCCAGATAAAACCTGTCGACTCCCAATGTTCCTAAGAAAATTGATAGGAGCAGCGCAACCAACCAGTCACGCTTTGAAAACACACCAGCAATCTGTTTAGCATTCCAGCGCTCCTGGGTGCTGTTTTCAATCACCACTGTGTCGCCGGTGACCTTTCCTGCATTGGCCCAGGCCTGCAGGGTCATGGTGTCCATCTCGCGCTCAGGTTCCCCTGGCATCTTTACTGTCCACATACTCATTTACTCATCCTTGTCTTTATCGAATAGATCTTTATTCAAACTTCCAAACACTTCCGGTGGTCGGTATTGACCCGGCTTTCTCGAATGCCTGATAACACTGAAGATAATCACTACCACCGACAATGCTCCCCAGATTCCTAGGAAAGTAAACAGCGGAGCAAGAAACCTCAAGATTGGTTCGCCGATGTCATCCAGGGCCGCATTAATAAAATCTTCACTTATAACCAGCGGTGGTCCAGCTGGTTCGCTGGGTTCGATGTATTGACTGAGAACGCGTGCTTCAATTACAAGATCTTGTCCCGGTTCCAATCGCCACTCAACAACCGATCCGATCTGGTCACCATTGGTTGATTCAATAACACCGGGATAATCAATCCTCACCCAAATATCAGGGTCTGGAACATTTGCCGGCAAATCAGTTTGCTCAATACCCTGATCGGCAATGTAACCGTCGGTAATCAAATAATCGCCTTCGCGATAAACCTTCAGAAAACTTTCATCTCCGTCGGTCAGATTCAAAATCGAGAGGTCTCGGTTTTCAAAACCAAACCTTGTTCCTTCCCACCTAGAGTCATTTACTTCAGTTTCGGTGACCCTTGAATCGGAGCTAAATAAATCTCTGTCAACATCGGGGATTAGATCTCCAAGACCTGCAATCCGGAGTTGATTCAGTAAATCTTTTGAAACCGCTGCCGTTACATCACCACTGACTCGGTCACTGCGATTGATTTCGAGATCAGCGGTGAATTGAACACAACCGGTTAGGGAAATAGCTGCTGCAATTCCGATTGCCAGTGCTTTGAGTCTCATAGGTTCAGCCTATTGGGCGATTCTGAATGTTTGTTGAATTAGATGAAACAGGCAAAGGTAGGCCTGTTGTTTCTGGCAAAACCAGATTGAATACAAACACCTGTCTTTCAAAATCATGTTTGTCAGGTGCCGGAAGCAGAAAATACTTTGGGTCTCCAAGAGAGACCTCACAGACATAGACCTGTAAGTCGCCTTCGGGAACAAACAGTCTCAAGGAACGTTTTTGTTGAATGTGTTCTAACACTGCCTTGTTGCCACGAATGGGCTCTTGATCAGCAGATTTGCCCTCACCGGTGAAGTTGTAATTGCCATCTGGTCTGAGCCCCTCGTGAACGTCATAGCCAAAGGGCTTTCCTCTTTCAGGGTCAGAAAACAGCAACACGTTTGGTGTTTTAGAACAGGGAGCTATGCCGCCTCTGAAGCTTCCGCCCAAAAGACTATGTATATGAAAGCGAGATATTCGCTCACCTGGTTCAAAGGGAAAAATCACTTACTCTCTCTGTCTCCACCAAAGACCCAGTTGGCTAACAGTGCTGTTACGGAGCCAATAAGTCCGAGGGACAAAAGCATTAGGAAAATCGCAACGATACGACCCTCAAGGGTGATTGGTGCATAGTCTCCATAACCAACGGTGGTTATTGTCACAGCAGACCACCACAAAGCATCTCCAAGTCCCTGGAAACTTGGATTGACTCCACGCTCAACATCAAACAAACTCAAGGCTCCGGTGAACCAAATCAGTGGCAAGGCCACTGCAACAAAAATACTTGCCTGACTTGCCCTGGTTTTGGCAAGGCTTTCAATTGCAGATAAAACCAATAGCAGTCTGAAGATCCTCAAGGGCCTAAACATTGGAAGCGCTACTGCCAAAATCAACAGCCAATGCCTGCCAAGAAAACCCTTCCAACCATCTTCTTCACCGGTCCAGGGAGCTTCGGCAATCAAGGTCGTCAACAGATCGAATGCGAAGAACAGATAGATGATCACCGTTCCGGTAACAGCGAGGTTATAAGCAGTTGAGCCTGGCTCAGATAGCACTTCGAGCGTATAGAGACCTAAGAAGACAAGGCCCAGGATGATCATCGGAAGCTCCATGACCCTTACCCAGTTTTGAGAAAACTTCCGAACACTACTCAGCATCGTAAGTCTCACCTTCTGCTCCAAAGATCATCCTCATTGGTTGCCATAAATACTCAGCTTTCCATGCTAGTTCGGGTCTTCTCCAAGCATGGTCTCTGGCAACCTCTGCCATTGCCCCCCAATAAAACACATTGATCAAATCAACACTGATGTGATTCATTGAATCCCCAGGGAAGGCTTTGCCCAATAGGCGCCTTATAAGGGTTGGAATCTCTGACTTACCAAGATCATGCAACACAGACCTGATCTCCAAATCAAGCTCTCTAGCTCTTCTTGGGTTGAAGCTTGGACTTGCTCCTTTGATGTGGAGTAAATAGCTAACCTGCAAAGCTTGGCGGTATCTAGCGTCATCCAATAGATCCATCAACGGAACAAAGCGATCAACTTCGTATCCAGCTTCTCTGAGTTCGAGCACATCCGGGTAGCTAAAGAATCTGTAAAAAGG
>CBFHOK010000041.1:0-3221 GCA_965657575.1 Microbacteriaceae bacterium
ATGTCATCGGTAACTGAGAGATAAATTGTTGGGTTCACACCCATAAGTCTAAATTAGGTTTGGCTAACTGGTTAACTCGAGTATTACTTAGAGTCCGTAAATGACAATCTCTTCCATGTCTTTACGTTCCCGATCGGCTTTTTCTCTTTGAGCCAATTCCTCGGGGAGAGTGTCTGCATCAGCAATTTCACCGATAGCTATAACTGCCTGAACCTCCTGATTTTCATCAAGTCCCAAAAAGTCTTGGATTTCATCTGTGTGGATTCCACTCATCTGGTGGCTAAAAAGACCCAAATACTGAACTTGCAAAACCAATTGGCTTGCAGCCATTCCGGTTGAATACCTTGACCGATCCAAAACGTTCCCGTTTTGTTCAATTTGGGTAATCACTACCGTAAGCGCAGAAACGTTTTTTGCCCAAACCGCATTTCCTGGCATAAGGGCTTTTTCAACAAACTCGTTGAATCTTCCATCTGTTCTGTCAATCCAGGCCAATTTCCAAGGCTGGTTGTTACCACTGCTCGGCGCCCAGCGGGCAGCTTCCAAGATTCCAAACTTCTCTGACTCTGTTAGCACTCGTTCGGGGTTGAATGCCCTAGGTGACCATCTATCGAGAATCTCTGGGAGAAGTGGTCCTGCTTTTTTTGTGGTTATCGGTCTTTTTTCCATATGTGCGTTAAAACTACAACCTCAGCTCAAAGCTTCCGTAACATCTCTTAAGAAACTCTGGATATCTTCTTCGGTGGTGTCCCATGCACACATCAATCGATACTGACCAATGGTTTGATTCCAGTCATAGAAGTGCCATTTGTCCTGCAGTTTCTTGGCAAGCTTTTTATCCATCACTGGGAAAACCGCATTTGCCTCAGTTTTCACCGGCAGGCTAAGTCTTTGTTTGTTTCCCTTGGCCAGTTTTCTCAATCCTTTGTCTAATTCTGCAGCCATTGAGTTCGCATGCCTCGCAAGCTCAATTGCCAAGGGTGTTTTGCCAGAGTAGAGGGCAATCAATTGAGCTGAGATAAATCTCATCTTGCTGGCAAGCTGCATCGAAGTCTTTCGCAAATACTTCATATCGTGAGCCAAACGCTTGCCAGGTGCGCTGGATGCGTTAGTGACAATCACCGCCTCGCAGGCCAAGCCTCCGATTTTGGTCCCACCAAGAGAAACCAGATCAATTCCCGCATCGGTTGTGAATTTCTTGAAGGGTAGCCCGAGTGCGGCACTGGCATTTGAAAGCCTTGCTCCATCCATGTGGGTGAAAAGTCCGTGTTTTTTCGCCTGCTTGGTAATCGCTTTGATCTCATCAAGCGAGTAAACAGTTCCGTATTCGCTGGAATTTGTGATGCTGACAGCTGCCTGCTGCGAGCGATGAACAAAGCCAAAATCAATCAACTCTGGCTCAATAAGCTCAGGTGTTAGCTTTCCATCACCCTTTGGAATCTCAACATTCCAGAGTTTGATCCCGCCCATTTTTTCAGGCGCTCCACCCTCATCCAGGTTGAGATGAGATGTTGCTGCACCAATCACTGCACCCCATCGCGGGATGGCTGCCTGAAGGGCAACAACATTTGCCCCTGTCCCATTGAACACGGGGAAACCAACGGCATTGGCTCCGAAGAGTTTTTTTACCAGTTGGTTGAATTCAGCGGTCACCTCATCATCGCCATAGGCGGTTTGGTGACCGTGGTTGACCTCAGATATTGCTGTTAGGACATCTGGATGAATACCTGCATAGTTATCGCTTGCAAAGCCTCTTATTGACACGAGTAATAACCTACCTCGGCTGAGAACCTGGTTGCTTGTTTAGGTGAAAAATGAAAACCGAATTTTGTGAAATTCATAAAACAACTTTTACATTTTTCATAAAACCAGTTGCCTTAAGTTGTCCTGCTTCTCTCTGCTAGAGTGCATCGGTGAGCTCTAAGGGATTGACGTTATTTCTTCTAGCCGGGGTCATTTGGGGAATCCCATACTTCTTCACTGAATTCGCCCTGGCAAGCTTTTCAACACCCAGCATCATTTGGCTGAGGGTGACCATTGGAGCACTGGTATTAATCCCGTTGGCGATGCGCTCGGGAGATCTGAAACGAGCAATCAAATACTGGCCCTGGGTTTTAGCATTCGCTGCTATTGAGATGGTTGGTCCATGGTTTTTGATTCCGGAGGCCCAAAGAAGCGTCAGTTCTGGTTTGGCGTCTCTGATTATCACCACCGTGCCGTTTTTCGGAATTTTGATTGTGGGACTCAGGGGAGACAAATCCGTTTGGCACCCAAAAACCATTCTCGGTTTATTGCTCGGTGGCATTGGAGTTATAGGCCTGGTTGGAATCGATGTCTTTAGGGACAATTTGAACTTATTGCCAATCGGCATGCTTTTGTTAGCAGCACTTGGATACGCGATTGCGCCAATCATTGTCAGCGACAAGCTTCGAGATGTTCCGATGTTTGCCGTTATCGCACTCTCGCTTGCGATGGTCAGTGTTATCTACGCAATCCCCGCATGGTCCACCCTGCCAACTGAAATCCCGCAAGCTGATATCTCTGCTTGGGTCGGAGTATTGGGCCTGGGAGTGATAACAACCGCGATTGCCTTTGTTGTCTTTTTCACCCTGGTCAAAGAAATTGGTCCCGCCCGGGCGGAGCTAATAGTGTTTGTGAACGTTGCGGTAGCGGTGTTATTGGGGGTAGTCATCCTCAGAGAGCCATTCACCATCGGCATGATGGTCGGATTCCCACTGATAATTCTTGGAAGCTATTTGGCAATCAGAGAAAGACAGCAATACATACGCAAACGTAACCGTGCGGCAAAAGCTAACTAGCTTTCGCCGTATTTCTCATTAGCTTTAGAAGGTTTTTTGGGCTGTTGAAATTGTTTATGGTGCCAGCAAAAGAGTTTTTAGTTTTGGGGCTATAAAAAGCAAAATGACCAGTGGCGCCAATATGCCCTATCAAGCCTTTCTGGCCAAAGATCGAAGAACTGGTGACCATCACGCCTGCTCCATACCGAAGTCCGAACCTGAGCTTTTTAGTCTCGGAGGTTAGTTCACGCAATGACTGCATATCTATGATTCGACCAGAAAACAAGCTATCGAAAAATAACAGTGTGTCTTCAATTGATGAAACCAGACCTCCCTCGGCTCCCAACGAGCCAAGGCGTTTATGGCCCAGGTAGTTCTCGGAGGCGTATTTCAGTTCACTGATGCTGTCTGTAATATCCGATG
>CBFHOK010000042.1:0-3106 GCA_965657575.1 Microbacteriaceae bacterium
CAAACAGCCCTCCAAGGAAGATGAAGAAAAGAACTACTGCTGCACTCAGCAGATAGCTATCCATTTAGCTCACTTTCAGCAGGTTTGTTTTTCAATGCTTGTCTAGTTTCCTGATAATTAGCTGAAGATTTCTATCGCTTGATCCAGCGAAAGGTTGCTAGAGCTATTACAACTCCGACGATTAGCCATATGCCAAGGACGGTGGCTGTTTGGTCTAAAAACCACTCTCCGCCTACCTCGTTTGCTTTGAATTCATCGGGCAAGAAAGCAGCACGCATACCCTGAGCAATCCATTTCAGGGGAAAGAAACTTGCAAATCCCTGCAACCACTCAGGCAGATCGTTGAAATCCAAGTAGACCCCGCTCATGAACTGCAAGATCAGAACCGGTGGTAAAACAACACTGGTTGCAGATTTAGCACTTCTAGGAAGCGCACTGATGCCGATTCCAATAACCGCAGAGGCTATAAGTCCCAGAATGAAGACCCAGCCAAATATCAACCAGTTATCAAGGCTGTCAGGAAGCACTGCACCAAACACTATTCCGGCTAGGGCGAGAATCAGAACTGCCTGGATGCTGCCAGTGATGATTACCTGACCGAACTTGCCAATGAAATATGAAACTGGAGAGATGGGCGACCCAGCGAGTCTTTTTAGCGTTCCATCGTTTCTTTCTATGGCGATATCAACACCCAGGTTTTGGGCTCCTGATATGAACACTCCCAAGGCCAGCATTGCTGGGAGATAGAAATCAGCTGAGTAAACGGTTCTGACTCCAGGAATTTCGATCTCTAGATTGCCAAAGGCCAGAGTAAAAATGCTCAGCATCAAAAGCGGGAAGGCAAAGTTGAAAATCATCGAATCTGGGGTTTTGAAGTAATTTCTCACCTCGTAGCCAATTCTTGAGAAACCAACGCTCAGAACCGAGGGGAGCCTAACTGATTCGTTCACCTGAATACTCCTCCAAAAAATCAAGATAAATCGCCTCAAGCGAGGGCTGTCTAATTTCCAAATCAACAAGTTCACCGTGCGTTGAAAATAGTTCGCTGACAGTCTTAGCAGGGTTATCACTTATTAGTTCTTTGCGAACGTTTCCCTCACGCCAACTAATCTTGGTTCTTCTTTTTTCCAAGCCACCAATTTTGTCGATTGTGTCAACCGCCACTAACTTGCCACCAATGATTATCCCGGCTCTCTCTGCAAGTTCTTCAGCTTCATCAAGGTAGTGAGTGGTGAGCATGATGGTGGTTCCGTCTTGCTGAAGCCTTTTTATTACTCCCCAGAACTGTCTTCTGACCTCTGGGTCAAAACCAGTCGTTGGTTCATCTAAAAACAAAACCTGTGGGTTACCAACGATGCCAAGTGCAACATCGACTCTGTGTTGTTGGCCACCGGATAGTTTCTTGATTGGCTGATCAGCTTTTGAGGATAGGTCAACCGCCTCGATGACCTCGTCAACGTCTCTGGGGTCTGGATACATCGAGGCGAAGTGAGAGATTGTTTCACGAACGGTTAGCTTTCCTAAATCCCCACCCTGCTGCAAGACAATTCCGAGAGAAGCTCGATCGGATCTTGAGAACTTATCGGGGTCTTTGCCGAGTACGGAAACCTCTCCAGAAGTTCTTTTTCGGAATCCCTCGAGGATTTCAACACAGGTTGACTTTCCAGCTCCATTTGGTCCCAGTAGAACAAACGTCTCACCCTGGTTGATCTCAAAGCTAACGCCATCTAAAGCCTTCAATTGACCGTATGTCATGCTCAAAGACTCAACCGATACCGCAGCACTCATGTTTACCAAGAATATGCCAATTTTTGAATGGGTGTCAGTTTTATTACTTCATCACCGTTGCAAACACTTCATCCAACATTGGTAATGGGTTTCCGAATCTGTGAGCGGTTATTGAAACTGCCTGCTCTTTGAAAAACGGCATTAGTTCCCTCCGCCCACTCTCAGTCATCTCACCGGTGTAGATGGCAACATCTGGACTGGATAGAATCTTTGATTGGCTCAAGTCTGGCGCTGAGCCAACCCATCGAATTGTCAGGCCTAGTGGATACTGAGCGATGATTTGCTCGAGGGCGTCTTGGTTGGCAAGCTGCAGAGGAACCTCAGTGGTGCTCTTGCTGGACCACTTCTCATCAGCAAACACTGTGACTTGTTTCAGGGTCGCTGCAAGCACTAGAGCTCTCTCAGCATCTTGCTCCGTGGCAGTGGAATCAATCCAAATCAAGGAGTCTTCATCGCGAATGTGTCTAAAGATGTTTTTCTCTGAGCTGAGTCCAGTTTTGTCCGTTGGGTTTAGGAAAAACTCTTGTAATTGATATTCATAAGCCCCAGCGACACGATCAAGGTCAGAGTTATTTAGTCTTTTGATGAGCGACTTTGTAGTTTCGGACATTTTCGAAGTGTGTGATGCAGGTTTTGATTCGAAGCTTCCAAAACCTAGAAGATAGCTCGGGCCACCTGCCTTTGCCCCTGCACCGATAGCACTTCGCTTCCAGCCACCAAATGGCTGCCTCTGCACAATGGCACCGGTGATTCCTCTGTTCACATACAAGTTCCCAGCCTGAACGTTTTCTAGCCAGTAGTTGATTTCCTTGGGGTCAAGGGAGTGAATACCAGCGGTAAGTCCGTAATCTACCGCGTTCTGGATCTTGAGCGCCTCTTCCAAGTTGCTAGCTCGCATGATTGCCAGCACCGGGCCAAAGTATTCTTTTAGGTGACTGGGGGCACCAGGTTCAACATTGCCTCTGACTCCTGGGGACCAAAGTGTTTGCTCCTGATTCATAGCTTCAGGTTTGACAACCCAGTGTTCATTGTTGTCAAGAGTGGTTAGCCCGTGGGCAAGCTTTTCAGTCGGTGGTTCAATGATCGGCCCCATGTTTGCATTTGGATTGGTGGGGTGATCAACAACTAAACCCTCAATCGCATCTAGTAGCTGCCTGTTGAACCTTTCTGATTCAGAGACTGTCCCAACCAATATGGCAATTGACGCCGCCGAGCACTTCTGACCGGCGTGACCAAAGGCGCTGTAGGCAAGATCTTTTGCTGCCAGGTCCAAATCGGCACTAGGTGTGATCACAAGTGCGTTTTTCCCACTAGTTTC
>CBFHOK010000043.1:0-2912 GCA_965657575.1 Microbacteriaceae bacterium
GCTTACCGGGATAATCGTGTAATCGACGCCTTCAAAATGATTAGCCCTTGATGATAAGTGCTGGTCAATTTCAGCTGCAATTAGCGAGAATTTTCTTTCGCTGAAGCTTGCCAAATCAATCTTGTTGATTGCAAAAAGAATTTTTCTAATCCCCAGGCGAAGTGCTATCTCCAAATGAAGTCGTGTTTGGTTTTTCATTCCAACGGTTGCATCTAGGACAAGAAGCAGAGCCTGACTGCCCGCGCACGCTGTTGCCATATTACGTGTGTATTGCTCGTGACCGGGTGAATCGGCGATTTGGTATCTTCTTTTGTCTGAATCAAAAAACCTATGTGCGACATCGATAGTGATTCCCTGATCTCGCTCACTTTCAAGGCCATCCAGCAAATCAGCGAGGTTCTCCGGGGAAAAGTCCTTAGTCAACTGGTCATCGAAAATGCTGCCAGTGTCCAACAAAAGCCTTGCAAGAAGGGTGGACTTTCCATCATCCACTGAGCCTGCTGAGGTAATTTTGAAAATTTCATTGGGCATTAGAAGTAACCATCCTTCTTTTTTTGCTCCATGCTTGCTCCACGATCAAAGTCAATAACTCTTGAACTTCTCTCACTCACTCTCGTTGTCTCAAGCTCACTAATGACATCACCAATATCCCCTGCATCGCTGAGCACGCCCCCGGAGAGTGGATAGCAACCTAGAGAACGGAATCGAATTTTCTCAAACCGAACCTTTTCACCTTCTTCGAGTCGAAAGCGTTCATCGTCAACCATGATTAGTGCTCCATTGCGTTCGACACAAGGCCGAGTTTTGGAGAAATACAGCGGCACCAGTGGAACATCTTCAATTTGGAGATATCTCCATATATCCATCTCAGTCCAGTTGGACAGAGGAAAAACGCGCATAGATTGACCCTCGGTCAGTGTTGTGTTGTAGAAATTCCAAAGCTCTGGCCTTTGGTTTCTCGGGTCCCAGCCGTGATTGCTATTCCGAACAGAAAACACCCTCTCTTTGGCCCTGGATTTCTCTTCATCTCTTCTTGCGCCACCAAAAACGAAATCAAAGCTTTGCTCTTCAAGTATCTGCTTTAGTGCTTTTGTTTTTGTGATCTCCGTGTGAAGGGCAGAACCCTGATCAAAGGGATTTATGTTGTTTTCAATTGCTTCGGGATTTATGTAATGAATGGTGTCAAAATCAGAACGATTCTTAATCCACTCTCTGAAAGTGTTCATTTCCTGAAACTTCCATTGTGTATCAATATTTACCAATGGGAACGGAATCTTTTCTGGTGCAAATGCCTTCTCCGCCAGTCGCAGCATGACCATTGAGTCTTTACCGAGCGAAAAGAGCATGGCTGGATTCTTGGCTGCAGCAACAGCCTCTCGGATGATGTGGATACTCTCCTGCTCGAGCTGTTTGAGGTGAGAGTTGGCACCATATCCTGTCTTAGAGTTTGCGGAGGGGACGAATGGGAGCGGATAGTGTGCGGCCTCAATAATCTCGAGGTTGGAGTTTAATTTTGTTCCCTGGAGTAACTGGTGAGCTAGCGCATGCGGGATGATTTTTAGATTCTCGGTCAGTTGATTGAGTGCTTCAACAACTGAAGATTGAGTGATTGACTCCAGCGATCTTATTGTTTGATGCCCCCGAAAATCCTCAAGGATAACTAATTTGCGGTCTTCATTTATTTGTAAGATTCTGACCTTGAATCTTTTTGACTGAATCCAATCTTTGAGATGCGGAAGAATGTTCGCCTTCAAGGGCCGACCTTGCCCATCGGTTACTTCTTCAAGCGAACTGACTGTCTCACCGGTACAAAGCTTTAGCTCTCTGAGTAGCTGACGCCTGGATAATTTCACGGGCTGTATTGCCGCCTCAATGCTGGCCAGGTCATGCCAATTGTTATCAGCCAAAATACTGCTGAGTGCGCTTGCGATTGTCCCATTACTCATAATCTTTAATGATATTTGCAAGTTTTTCATAAAATCAAATATTTTGTGTATTTTTTTGCGAATTGTGACAAAATGCTTGGGTGCTTGAGCAAATTCCTCTGATTTTCACGGCCCTTGCAATAGGTGTGCTTGTCGGCCTCACTGGTGTGGGTGGCGGTGCAGTGATGACACCGGTTCTGATTCTTTTCTTTGGGGTGCAAACAATCACTGCAATTGCTACAGATTTACTATTTGCGACAATTACCAAAATGGTGGCAACAGTTTTTCATTCTCGCCAAAGAACCGTTGATTGGCCCACCGCCAGGCTTATTTGGCGCGGCAGCATCCCAGCGGCCATAATTGGAGTCTTGGTTGCTTACCTTCTGTCGCAGACTCTCGAAATGGCTCTCTCGGTCGTGTTGGTGCTTGTACTTGTCTTTACGTCCATGACCATGCTTCAACGGGAGACAAAGAGTTTGGCCGTTCGGAGGAACAGTGCTGCAACTGCAGGGGGTGCGTTCATCGGATTTTCAGTCGCCACAACAAGTGTTGGCGCCGGGGCTCTAGGCATGGCTTTGTTGAGATCACTTATTGGCGATAAGGACCCAAGGCGACTTGTTGGAACCGATCTAGTTCACGCTATACCGATTGCGCTTATAGCCGGCACCGGCCATGCCTTTTTGGGGTTTCTAGATTTCAGCCTGTTGGCCACTATGTTGCTGGGCTCAATTCCCGGTGTGATGCTCGGCACTGTTTTGAGTAATCGGTTCTCCGCCCTGTTTCTCAGACGATTAATCTCGATAGCTCTTCTTTTTGCCGCTGGTGGAATCTTAATCAAGACCTTTGGCTAAAAGATGACTTGAATTTCTTGTAAGGGCATCTTTTGGTCATCATATGTCGCGTGGGTATTATTCACGGAAATGTCTTCTTAAGTGACAGCTAGCGAATTCTTCCGGTCGCTATCATTGCACCACCCAAAACCGCAGG
>CBFHOK010000044.1:0-2895 GCA_965657575.1 Microbacteriaceae bacterium
CGCTCACGAACGAGGCCACCGAAAGATGGGGTTTTTGATCTCAGTTCCGGGTCTAACTGAAGCAAGTGAGGTCCAGCCTGAAATACCGATCTCTACCGTGCGGGAGCGCACGGAGGGATTTCTGCAGAGCAGGAAATTATCTGGTGTCAGTTCCCGCTTTCTTTTTTTACATGAGCATGTTCTGGATTCTGAGGTTGCAATACAAAAACTGCTTGAATCCGATGAGCGTCCCACCATCTTATTTACTTCGAACAACGACGTTCTAACCGTGCTGCTCAAGGTCATGGGTAAATTAAAGCTGAAGGTGGCCAGGGACGTTTCCGTTATTAGTTTTGACGACAGTCCATGGACCGAGTCAGTCGATCCCCCTCTCACGGTGATAAGTCGAAGCGTCGAGCAAATAGGAACACGGGCAGTGCAGGCTCTAGACCGGTTGATAAAGGGAGCGGAAGGTGAGCCAGTTTCGGTGATTGAAACCAAATTAATCATTAGGGATTCAGTGAGGCAGCTAACCGAATAATCTTTTGGGCGATGGCAAACCCTCAATTATCCCGTTAGACTTTTCCTCATGGTAGATGACCGCGACAGACTAAAACCAGAGATCATTTCGGACAGCGAGAATGACCCGAACCCGATGTGGTTCAAGATTGTCATGTTTGGCTTCATGATTTTGGGGCTTGCTTGGATTTTGGTGTTCTATATCTCCAGTGCTCGTTACCCACTGGGTGCAGCAGTTCCTGGACTAAACATTGGTAACTGGAACATACTGGTTGGCTTTGGAATTGCCATGATTGGATTCATGATGACCACCAGGTGGAAATAACTCAGTAGATTCTCTCTACTCCCCACAACGTCAAAACAACTAAAGCTCCAATGATTGCTGCTATCCCCAGCAACTGAGCGGATTTCTGATTGGGCTTTCTGGTTTTTGAATAAACAGCTGCTATCGCAGCACCTGTAATCAAGCCTCCTAGGTGACCCTCCCAGCTAATGCCTGAGACAAAGAAGCCAATACCGAGGTTGATGGCAATAAGTAGCAACAGCTGTTGAGGATTCTGACCAAGGCTTCTCAACACCACAAAAAACGCCCCCATCAAACCAAAAAACGCTCCGCTTGCTCCAACAACTGGAACTCTTGGGTCAGAGAGAAGCAACACCGCAACAGATCCGCCGATAATGCTCAATAGATAAAGCAGTAGGTATCGGTATTTGCCTAACATTGGCTCCAGTTGAGAACCAAAGATATAAATAGCGTAGGAGTTAAACAGGATATGGATTGGTCCACTCCAGTCATGGACGAACCCTGCGGTCAGCATCCTCCACGGTTCAAAAGGGGTGAACAATGGTGCATAAAACATGGTGTTCGTAAATAACGAGCCAATTGGGCTTATCTGACCAAGCCAAATAAGACCGTTGATTATTAGCAACCATGTGGTTACCGGAGCGGTAAAACGGCTCCGAACAGCCATGATTAGACCTTTTCGATAGAAATCGACTCGATTACAACATCCTCAACAGGACGATCGCGACCATCGGTTGCTGAAGCACCAATCTTGTCAACAACTTCCTTTGAGTACTCATCCGCAACCTCACCGAATACGGTGTGACGACCCTGCAGCCAAGTGGTTGGAGCCAACGTGATGAAGAACTGGCTTCCATTTGTTCCGGGGCCAGCATTAGCCATAGCAAGTTTGTATGGGGCGTTGAAATCAAGCTCTGGGTGAATCTCATCTTCGAACTGGTAGCCCGGTCCGCCCATACCGGTTCCAGTTGGGTCACCACCCTGAATCATGAAATCAGCAATGACGCGGTGGAAGATTACGCCGTTGTAGAGCGGAGTCCCTGATTGGATGTCGTTGGTACTTGGACTGCGCCATTCGATGCTTCCAGTGGCTAGGCCCTCGAAGTTTTCAACGGTTTTAGGAGCGTGCAAACCAAAGAGGTTTACCTTGATGTCGCCGTGGTTTGTTTTGATTGTTGCGATAGATGTTGGTGAAGTCATCCCACTATTGTGCCAGAGATTGGAGGCAATAGTTCTTGACAAAGACTAAACAAACGTTTAGTTTATTAAACATGCGTTCAGTGGCTGCTCAAGAGCTAATTCAAAAAGGCGTTGAGCTATTCAGTGAAAAGGGATTTGACTCTGTCTCAGTCCGAGAAATCACCAGTGCTGCTGGTGTTAGCCCAGGTTTGCTCATTCACCACTTCAAATCCAAGGAGGCTTTTATCAAAGCCTGCATTGAAGAGGTTTTTGGAGAGGTGCTGTCATTCAAAACTGAGCCAAACCCGCTTGATATGAATACGCAGCTTGAGAAGTGGAAATCAAACCCTGAGTTTTATAAAACCCCGCTGAGGTTTTTCAAAGCAGTGATGGCTTCTAATTCTGAGTATTCAAAACAGTTGTTTGGACTTATTCTGGCCGGCTCAAGGAAAGTCTTAGAGGACGGGGTCGAAAATGGCCTAATAAAAAAGCCAAGCAACCTAGATATGACAAATCTGGTGCTAGCAGTGAATTCGCTGGGCACGATATTGCTCAGTGACTACATTCGCGACCAACTTGGTGGCGAATTCACCGACCCCAAATACGCCCAAGGGTTCATGCAGGCAAATCTTGAGATATACACAAACGGTGTTTACGCACCCCAAACAACAGGAGAAAAATGAGCGCAATAGTGTTCAAAAACCTGGTGAAGAAATACGGCAAGCAATTAGCTGTTGATCACCTCAGTGCTGAAATCCGCACTGGAAAAATAACTGGATTTCTCGGACCCAACGGGGCCGGCAAATCCACCTCGCTGCGCTGTCTGGTTGGCCTGGCAGCCCCGACCGAAGGAGAGACCAGCGTTTTGGGTGTTCCCTATCAGGAGCTAACTAACCCGCTGAGCAAAGTTGGAA
>CBFHOK010000045.1:0-2452 GCA_965657575.1 Microbacteriaceae bacterium
CAGAGTGGAGATCCAGGTGGATGGTGAACGCTATAAGCGAGCAACCTATACCTATGACTCACCAACTTGGAATGGCTAATTACTAAAACATAAGCTAGACAATCTCTGTTTGGGAGCTAACATTAGCTAGGTCTATAAATAGACCCAGCTTGGTCTAAACAAGGAGAACCTCTTGCAGTCACTATCGATGACTAACTTCCGTCGTAACTTCCTAGCAACAACCGGTGCAGCAACACTGATTGCAACCCAGAGTGCTGTGCCTGCTGCGTTTGCTGCAGATGCAACAGTTGCAGAGTGCACACTTAGCGCTTTTGATGCAGCAATCACTGCAGCTGGTGCCGGAGGAACTGTCACATTCGAAGAAACCACTGATTGCACCATCACTATGGATTCCTCCGGTATCGGAGATCTCGACATTCCAAACGACAGTGCTGATGACATTTTCACCATTCAGAGCACAGGAGCGGGGCAGGTCACTCTTAACCGCGACTCTAGCTACTCGATTGTAACTACAGTCGGTGACCTCGTGATTGAAGGTATTGACTTCGATGGTTATTACGACACCGAGACACAAGCCGTTTTGCCCATTAACACTCCATTCATTTACATGTCAACTGCGGGATCTCTGACAATCAATAATTCGAATTGGGAGGATAACGTCTCAAACTCCACATCACTGATAACTGCCGAGTCGAACCTTTATTTGGACAATGTCAACTTCAGTAACAACATTCTTCTAGATGGCGACGAATCACACTCACCTATCAGAGTTTATGATGCTGAATACGTAACAATCGAGAATTCTACATTCGATGACAATGACTCTTATGATGAAACCGACAACACGGGTAGCCATGGCGGAGTCTTACTTATCGCTTCTGCATACCAAAGCACGTTAGTGACACTGGCTGACAGCACTTTTTCAAATAACTCTGGTAAGCGGGGAGGCGCGGTCTACACGTTTAATGACTATTATTCGGACGGTTCCACACAAGAAGTTTACATAGACAACGTAACCTTTGAGGACAATACCGCGTCCAGCTACGGAGGCGCAATCAATGCCACGGTTTATGACTTGACTATCAAAAACTCTACTTTTGATGGAAATGTTTCTTTGAATGATGACGGCGGAGCAATTGGGGTATTGTCATACGGCTCGGTAGTTGTCGAAACCACTGAATTCATAGATAACGTAGCAGGATCTGATGGCGGAGCAATTTATGCCAGTTACGTCTATTCGCTCACTATTGAGGATGCTGATTTCAAATACAACTATGCAGGTGATGACGGAGGGGCTGTCTTCCTAGACTATGCAGAATATTGGGACATCAAAGACAGCTACTTCTTCGATAATTATGCACAAGCGTATGGCGGGGCAATCTATGCAGATGAGTGGGCCAATGATTCGTTTATTACCAGTTCAATCTTCAAATCTAACTATGCAGTAGATGAGGGCGGGGCGCTTTATCTGGGAGATAATGACGATGTTGAAATTCGAGATTCGGTCTTTGAAGACAACGAATCCAACGTCGGAGGTGCCATTTCAGCAATTGACAACGACACTTTCATCTTTGAGTCATTATTCGTTGACAACGTGGCAAATTCCGCTGGCGGTGCTATTTACAATCAAGGATCAGATGGCGTATCAGACCTGGTAATTTATAATTCAACATTTGTGGACAACTATTCGAGATATGTTGGTGGAGCGGTTTACTTTGATGGCTCTGAGCTAGAGCTATCAACGTCTACCTTTGTCAATAACCTTGATGGTTATGATTACTCCGCCGTTTACGTCGAATATGTTGCTAGCGATTTGACGATTGTCGGTAACATCTTCTCCCAGGAAACTGGATATGCGTTCTATTTAAACGAGCCCGTCGATTATGAAGCAGCTAACCTTTTCCAGGGAGGTGTGATGCACCCAGATGGCGATCAACCTGCTGAGTTCGTCGATCTCCCAACATTCGATAACGCAGAACCAGGTGACTCCGCAGTAGTTACCCTCGATCAACTTGACCTTCAGACTCTTGCTCTGAATACCTCTAACCCAACCAATGAGGGAACCACTAAGACATTCGCTCTGGGACCAGACAGTGTTGCCATTGACTTTGTTCCAATGAGTGTTGCTTCTAGCTTCTTTGGTGAAGGAAACCTAACTGACCAAAGAGGTGTAGTCAGAGCAACCTTCGCTGAAGGTGGTTCAGGTAGTGCTAACTATGGAAATGCCATAGACGCAGGTGCTTTTGAATCTATCTATACCTTCAACTCTGAACCAGTACCAGTTGAAGCACGTATTGAGGTAACAGATATCTCTAAGACAATCCTCAGTCCCGATGGAGACAGTTCAGTCCTGCAAGGAAAAAACCTTGATCAGGTAACCGAGGTAATCATTGACGGTGAAGCTGTTGACTTCACTGAAACCAATGGTGAAATAACAATCAACACCCCAACC
>CBFHOK010000046.1:0-2330 GCA_965657575.1 Microbacteriaceae bacterium
CATATAATCTGCACAGCTCATTCCAATTTGCGACCTCATCCACATATTTCTTGAAATTGGCATCCAGCGAGTCTCGAACATTCTCAACAACTCTCATAACAGTTTTTCTGAGTTGGGTATTTGACATTGAACTGTTGCTTGCTGTCAATGCTGGGTGAAAAAAGCCATGTCGGATGGCGCCAATAACTGGCAACAAGTCATCACTTTGCCCAGAGGAAAACTCGTCGAGTTTAGCCAAGAGTTTTTTTGAAGTGAGGGATTCTTGCAGTTTTCTTCGGAGTCCCGTCCACTTGGGGACCGATCTCAATTCTGCCGCCATATCAGACGAAGAGACAGCTAGGGTGCCTTTTCCCGCAACCAATTCCCAGGCTTCAATTGCTGAGTAAAGAAGCGATGCTTTCAACATCACATAGTATGCATCGGAAGAAGTGGAATCTCCCGCAAATGCCGAGGATGTAAGTTCATGAGTGAGTCTAAACTTCACACCAAAGTTCGCAATTGGTATCTGCAGACTGCTGTGTGGTTCGAGTAGCTCAAAGATCTGTTTCCATCCAGATGGATAGACTCCCATGGTTTCAGCTTTTTCCATTGCTCCCCCTATGCACAAGGATTACATCTCGAACTAAACTACCAAACAGAGAATTCAGGGGGAATTTTGGCAGACAAGGGAATTTTCAAAAACACAGGCAACCAGGAAGACCAAGCAGCACCAACCTGGGAACAGCTTGTGGTTGCTCAGGTGGACGGAAACGCCAACAAGTGGTTTGAAAACTTCAATCCTGTTCCACCGTCCGAATATTTCGAGTCACAAATGAATGCTCTGGGTGCAGCAAAAGAGCTTTCTGTTGCGGCTCGAGATGATTTGAAAATCGTTCCTAGGTTTGATTTAGATTTGCTGAATATTGGTGAGAGCATCAAGCCTGAAGAGACAAATCTGGGTCAATCTGTATTGAGTGCATTGAGTTCACTTGGAGTGAAAATGGACTCAGTGTCCTCTTCGGGTGTTGACTACAACAGAGACTTTGAAGTAGTCCCCTATTCTCGAATTTCAGGGGATTGGGCGACAGCTGATGAAACTCCGTTCAAGCAAAATTTTGAGACCTACATAGATTCTTCTGGAAACGTCACAGGTCTTTGGTTTGTAAATCTGGTTGTTTCACCAGTGCCCATGGAACCATACAACCAGTTTGAAACCACCAACGAAGACTCAGGGGTTGACAAGCTGACGATAAGCGACCTGGCTATTTCCGAGGGGGCTTTCACGGTGGGGGAGCTTTCCACCAGAGTTCAAATACCTCATTTTCTAAAAAATCTTGCATATATGTGTGAGACCCCCCTCCCGGGCAGTCAGCTTATGACTCTTAGCAGAGACTTGGCCTTCGGAGACGTTCCCGAATCCGCGAGACCAGCTCCCTTCTTCGCACATAGAAAAAGTTCATCCATCCAGGCCTTTTCCGAGCTCGCGACTGATGAAAGCGATACAGACATCGAATACCTCAAGAATAACTACCCCGATGTAATTAATTTCGGTTGGCGGTTTACAGCCGAATCACTGGAGCATTTAGACAAGTTGCTTCCAGTAATCGTGAACGGGTGCAGTAAAGCCATGAACATTGTTCACGATGGTTTTGAGAACTTTCGCGATCTGGATTTCCCAGCACCCTGGGATGACGTTTTGGGGAGCCCATGCAATCTACTGGTCAGCTATGAGAGCAGGGGCAGCAGACTTGGCGCGCCACAGTGGATTCCAAATACGGCTATTGGCGATATCGCCCTTCGATCAAAGTGGATTTACGAAGAGGCATATGTCTCAAGGCAGCAGGGAGATTTGGAAGAGTTCAAGAGTGATCTCTGGAAATTAATTGCGGATGGTGCAGGAGAGATTCTGGCTGACGCCATCAATACGATGATTTACTCATCCCTCCTTCCAGAGCTTGCCCAGGATGAGGATGTTTTCGAAACAATTGCAACAATTGCAACAACTGCAATGAATATGCGGGTTGGTCAACAATCAGTGAATGCCATGTGTAACCTAAGCACCGCCCATTACCTAATTGGTGAATACGATGAGGCGATTTCTTTGCTTACCGAAGCACGCGATGCCGAAGATGGCGGTAACCAAGCTGAAGCTCTTTTCATCCTTGGTCTCATTGAAAGAGCAAATGGCAACAACGAAAAAGCAAACATACTTTTTTATGAGAGCGATAAAGCTGGTGGGTTTCAGGCACCTGATTGGCTTGAAGAGCCTGAACCAATCAGCTTGCGAAAACAAGCCCAAAATCTGGTCCTGTCTTGGTTCACGAAACAACAGGGCTGGGATTACGACGAAA
>CBFHOK010000047.1:0-2319 GCA_965657575.1 Microbacteriaceae bacterium
TTGCCTCCACGAGGTAACCTCACGTTCCGCCTCCTCAATGTGGTAAAAACCGACTTGACATTCTTTGGGTGAATAAGATTTCCATTCCGGCGACTCCTCTGTACTACTTGATACGCTCACGTTCGCAGACGAACTGCGTTTTAGTCGAAACGCGTTTGATTGTAGCTTTTTTTGAGCTTGAAAGAAGTCACTGGAATCGTCTATTTCCATGTTCAAAGAATTTGGAGTAACGAGGCTGTTCCAGTCAGACGACGATATCACAGACCTTAGGTCGGTGTTAACCTGAAAGTCACTAAGCAGAAGGCTTGCAAAGGTGTCAAAAGCAAGCCACTCAAAATCTTCAACTAAATGAATCTCGTTTTCTATAAAAAATGTTTTGTTTAGGTTTCGTTTTTTCCAGAACCTCAGACCTTGCTCGGAGTTTAAGGCGCCCGGATACATGCCTCCAAGTTTTTCGTCTGAAAAGAAATCTAAATAAGGTTGAGGCTTTCCTCCGTGCACTCTTTCTATGTTGGACTGAGTGGCCTGAACGGTTGGTGCAATTTGAGATAGTGGAAAATTTCCTGGTTCTTTCTTGTGTTGAATCAAAATTTCAACCCCTGAGGCTGTCCTTCGAAGGATGCCCCCGAGAAGTCCGATTTCCGGCTGGATTATCCAGTATCCGTTTCCGCTTTTAGCGAGAGAAAAGAATCGATTATCGGGCCTGGCAATTACCTCATCTGAACTTACCCATGGATGGCATTCAGAAGGCTCTAGCGGGCTAACCCTCATTTTTGACCTAGATTCAGACTGGCATTGGTTAGACGCCTCAATGTGGCCTCATTATTGCTGGCAACGACGACAATTCCAGCATTCTCAAATACTTGACTCATTCGAGCTTTCGCTTTTTTCTGGAAAGCCTTGTCGCCAACCGATAGCCACTCATCCATAACGAGAATTTCTGGGGAGAAGGAAGTTGCCAAAGAGAAACTCAGTTTCATTCTCATCCCTGAACTATAAGTCTCCATCGGCAGGTCGATAGCATCACCTAGTCCCATTTCATCTCTTGCAAACTGAGTAGCCTCGTTTACCTGTTTGACACTTAAGTTCAAAAGTTTTGCGCGGTATTTTATGTTTTCGACCCCGGTTGCCTTCGCGTGAAACCCTGAGCTGATGCTGAGCATTGAACCAACGCTTCCCTCAACAGTTATCCTCCCCCTAGATGTCGGCTGAACTCCTGCTATGACCCTAAGGAGGCTTGACTTGCCTGCACCGTTGGGGCCTGAAATTCCTAATCTATCTCCACTTACTAGCTTCAGATTTAGATCTCTGATGGCAACTCTCTTTTCAGGCTGTATCTTCCCGTTTATTCTCAGAGGATATTCAATCCAAACGCCTTCTAGCTCAACTTTCATGGTTTACGCCCAATAAATAACTTTGTCGATGGTTTTCTTATAAACAAAAAGGCCGATGCTGATTGCTATTAGTGCTCCTGTAATTGCCAAAGTCCAATTGATCAGGGTTGGGAAGTCTCCTATCAGAGGGAGCCTTACAAGTTGAAGGTAGTGATAAAAGGGATTGAAGCCAACGATTACTCTAGTGAGTCCGTCACCTAGGTCCTCCGGTCTCCAAATTATCGGCAAAGCAAAAAACATCACACCAAGAATTGAGGAAAAAAAAGGACCAATATCCCGATAGCGGGCAAGGAGTGGACCGAGCATCAAGCCTGTGCCAATTAAAAACACCAGGGTTACAAACGCCGCTGGAACGAAAAGCAGAATCTGCAAACCGGGGTTTATCGAGTACCACAAGACAACTAGCAACATCAGCGGAAGGTTTTGGGCAAGTGAAAGAGCCTCTCGAAAAATCACCTTTAGAACAAAGCTCCTCCTATCGATTGGGAGAGACAACATCATCGATTTTGATGAAATATAAGCATTAGCCGAGCCTTGAAAAGCAGAGGATAAAAACCCCCAAACAATCCATCCGGATGCAAGCCAGGGCAAGTAGTCACCCCGTGAGGAATTAAAGAGAACGCTAAAAACTGTTCCAATAAAGGCTATTCGCAAAGCCATGCCGATAGTCGGCCAGTAGCGACCCAACCTGCTCCCAGCGTTTGACATTTTGTAGTCTTGGTAGCCCATGACCCAGCCAAGCCTGAAAATCTCTCTCCAGACGTTAAGGTCAACTGCACGCGTGCTCTTCAATCTAGCTCCTTGTTCCAAGGTCCAAATGTCGGATTCTTGACGGCTCGGCCACAATGTCGCTAGAGAGGAATGCAAGGATTAGCTGGAAGCCAAGTATCAACGCGACTGCGCTTAGCATAACCTGACCGGTTGT
>CBFHOK010000048.1:0-2302 GCA_965657575.1 Microbacteriaceae bacterium
CAAAGCTATTTCTCGCTTGGCGATTGCAGCTAAAACAAGGCCGCATATTGGGGACAGCGACGACAAATAGCCAATAGATTCCAGTCAAAGCAAATACCCCTACAGTGATGAAAAACCAAAAGAAGCCTGTTATGAGTGCATCAGATTTTATGAATCCCCCATTGAGAGAAAAGAGTGGGCGATTCGGGGGACATTTAGCTTATGTTCACTTTTTGGGGTTCGAACCTATAGCATTCATATGAGAGAAAGATACTCGGGGGAAGAATGCAATTTTTGCGATTTGGGGTTTTGTCACTTTTACAGGGCCGGAAGATAGACCTAAGCCTGATTGCTGCAGTTATTGGAGTGATCCTCGCCTGGGCAAACGCAGTTGTTTTTCAGATTTTTGTCGGGGAGTTTGAAGCTGACTCTCCTAACTGGCGAGAGGATTCGGCCGCGGAAGGAAGCGTTTACGTTTTCGATGGAAGAGTGGCGTTTTTCTGGGCGATTGCTGTCATTGCTCTCCTACTTCTTTTTCTTTACGTCGAGGCTGTGGCACTACCGCTTTTGGTCTTTGCTTCCTGGGTGACCATCCTTGACTCGTTGATTTTGTCAATTACCGGTGGACAGGACCCATTTCCCGCGTTTGCAGGACTTGAAGAAGGGGGGCCAGCAAGCCTTTTGCCCCTGAACGTTCTTACCAGTTTGGTAATTATTGCGGGTGTAGTGCTGGCCGTTTGGCCCAACAGAGACCTCCTCGGTGAGAAAATTCAGTCACTCACCGGGGGAGAGAAACTGGCGATAGTGCTTCTGCTGGCAAACGCTCTTAGCTATCAACTCTTTTTCAACCAAATGAACACTGATGTGCCCCTTTGGAGGGCTGCCTACGGAGTTGAGGAAACACTCTTTACAGCAGAGGGACGCTTGATCCTTGCATGGTTACTTGCGGTGCTTGGTCTGCTGACTTTCTTTGGAACAAGAGGACTACTTAAGTGGCTGCTGGTCATTCACTGGCTTTGGGCGGTTTTCTTGAATTCGATTATTCAGGGTTCTCTCGGTGAAGAGGATGTCTGGGATTTCTTTGGCCAGTCTGCCCCGTACAACGCAATCCAACAGCTCCAAGGAATTATCGGTGTATTAGTAGCACTCACGGCAATTTGGCTCTTCACCGGTTGGTATCGCAACGGAGTTATTGCGTGGATGGATAAAAAGGGTGCTGAAATAGTGAAGGACTCTGAAGACTTTGACCACACCTCTCCGTTGGCAATCATTGCCGTCCTCTTGGCGTTCTTGTTCCCAATAGGTGGGCTTGTTTTAGCTGCAATCGCCAAGCGAGAAATAGCTCTGGCCAAATCCAACGTTGGTGGGGTGAACCTGGTGGTAGCGGCAAACATTACCGCTGTCGTAATTTTGTCCCTTCAGGCCTTTGTGCTTCTTACGATTGGCTTTGACCTCATCGAATTAGCTTTCTTGCTGGAAGATCTATTTCCGAGCGAATAAAACTAAACCAGGGTGATTGTGTCACCCGGGTTTAGTTTCGTCTGCTTTTGATTTTTTAGACCTCGTTGAAGATCTGAATCATTGGCTCTCCGGCAACTCCTACGCTCTGCATGACCTCTCCAAGCTCTGGGTCCTCGAGGAATGCGCCTGCCTGCTCTACTGCGTCAAAGTAGTGGACAACCAAAACGTCGTTTGCATCCTCTGAGGTGTTGTAAACGACGTCGTTTTTGAGTCCGTGACGCTCACGAACAGCCTTTGCTGTCTCGGTGTTGTAACCGTCCTTGAACTTGTTGACGTCCTGGACTGGGTGGCGGGCTAGTAATAAAACCATTTGTTCTCTCCTTCTTTTCGAGAAAAAACACTAAATATCGTGACTACCAGAGTGTAAATAAAACGTAAATTAGACGCTGATTGAATGCAGCCACTCGGCCAGCAGCTTCGTCGACAAACAGTCATCCTCGTTATAGTCCAGGATCATCTTCATGATGTCCTTGGCCTCGTGGTCTTTGCCGGCCTTCTTGGCCTCTGCATACATGTGATATTGCAAAAGTGCATCGCTTCCGGCAGCAACTAAACCTTCGCGGTTTAGTTTGTTATCAGCCTCGTAATAGCGTTCAAGTTTTTTGATGCTGTATGAACCGCTGCCAGGCTCAATGCTCTGGTTGGCAATCTTCTTTAGATCAATCATTCTTGGAAGTAATAACTCTATTTCAGTGTGGAGGTAGTCATATCTATCACGCATCTTCTTCATCCTGATGGGCTCTGGGTTGTGATAGTGGTAGATATGCATGTTCGGGTCTTGTTCCAGCTTCTTCATTGAAAA
>CBFHOK010000049.1:0-2231 GCA_965657575.1 Microbacteriaceae bacterium
TTAGCCGTCGAGCCGCGTTCTCAGGAGCTAACTAATGACCGCAACAGCACCGATAATCGACACTTCAAACACGCTCCCCAGGAGGTTCAGCCTGATGGCTCTGGCTGGATCGGCTGTCGTCAGCTTTAGCATCTTTACACTTGCTGGCACCGCCACAGAGACTGGCCTCCCCAATATGGTCGGCGTTGCGGTGCTGGCATTTATTTTTTATATGACCTCCTCGTATATTGCTTCAAGGGCAGTCGAGGGTAAGCGAAAAGCTGCCGATCGCATGGTCACCGGGTGGGTTACTGGTGCCTTCACGCTGGCTCTAATTCCTTTGGGCTCTCTCATCTGGACGGTGTTTTCAAACGGCATCAACCGAATGGATGTCACTTTCTTTACCCACAGCATGAGAAATGTTTTAGGTGAAGGAGGAGGTGCCTATCACGCGATCATTGGAACTTTAGAGCTAACTGGCATCGCCACCGCTATCTCTGTGCCGCTGGGTCTTCTGACGGCCATTTACTTGGTCGAGTACGGCAAGGGGCGCCTCAAGAACGCCGTGACCTTCTTCATTGACGTCATGACCGGAATTCCATCTATTGTGGCTGGACTGTTTGCCTTTTCACTCTTCTTGATTTTGTTTGGTCCAGCCGGAGCCATAAACGGTTTGGCGGGAGCAGTATCTTTGGCAGTTCTTATGACACCAGTTGTAACCAGAGCCACAGAAGAGATGCTCAAGATTGTTCCTAATGAACTCAGGGAGGCGTCATACGCCCTCGGAGTGCCCAAGTGGCTGACCATTCTGAAGGTTGTAATCCCAACCGCCCTGGCTGGAATTGCCACTGGAGTAATCATCGCCATCGCGCGTGTAATTGGAGAAACCGCACCGCTTCTTCTTGCAGCAGGGTTCACCACCTCAGTAAATTTCAACCCACTAGAGGAAAAGATGATGACCCTTCCTGTCTTCGTTTACACCTCATACGCAATCCAGGGAACCGACGCTCAGTCATATGTTGACAGGGCTTGGGCGGGAGCTCTCACATTGATGCTTATTGTCATGGTGCTAAACCTGGTCGCCCGAATTATTTCCAAGATTTTCTCACCAAAGTTCTAAACAAAGGAGCAACTAACTATGTCCACACGCGTTGATCTAAAAGACCTCAATGTCTACTACGGAAGCTTCCTTGCTGTAGAGGGCATCAACATGACAATCGAACCCAAGAGCGTCACTGCGTTCATCGGACCATCCGGTTGCGGAAAATCAACCCTTATTAGAACTCTAAACCGCATGCACGAGGTAATCCCAGGTGCTTATGTCACGGGAGAGCTCCTAATGGACGGAGAAAACCTGTACGCACCTGCAATCGACCCAGTAACAGTTCGCAGAAACGTCGGAATGGTTTTCCAGCGCCCAAACCCCTTCCCCACCATGTCAATCCGTGACAACGTTATTGCTGGCTACAAGCTCAACAACAGTCGCATGAACAAATCAGAGGCCGACGACATTGCCGAAAAAGCACTCCGTGGAGCAAACCTCTGGGAAGAGGTGAAGGACCGTCTAGCGCTTCCGGGAAGCAGTCTTTCAGGTGGTCAGCAGCAGAGACTCTGCATAGCCAGAGCGATTGCGGTTGAGCCAGAGGTGATCCTGATGGATGAGCCGACAAGTGCTTTGGACCCGATTTCAACCCAAGCTATTGAAGACCTGGCGGTTGAGCTCAAGAAGGACTACACAGTAGTAATCGTTACCCACAACATGCAGCAGGCCTCACGTATTAGCGACATGACTGCATTTTTCAACATTGCTGGAACAGGTAAGCCTGGAAAGCTAATCGAATATGACAAGACAGAAACCATCTTTTCTAATCCGAAAGAGAAAAACACCGAGGACTACGTCTCTGGAAGATTCGGATAAATTCCAAAACAAACTAAACCGCGGGCTACACGTCCGCGGTTTTTTGTTTTAGTGTCTAACCATGATTGAAACCGTCACCACCGATCTGCCAACCGCCAAGGATAAAAAGGGTAAGCCAAAAACCATATTGGTCACCGGTGCAACTGGCTATGTCGGTGGGCGTTTGGTGCGCGAACTGCTCAGTCACGATTACAAAGTCAAGGTGCTTGTTAGAAACGCAAGCCGATTGCACGACTACAGCTGGCAGGCAGATGTGCAGATCATCGAGGGTGATGCCAATGATGAAGATGTCCTCAGTAAAGCAATGCAAAACACCCACATCGCCTATTACCTC
>CBFHOK010000050.1:0-2172 GCA_965657575.1 Microbacteriaceae bacterium
TGCCCCTTGAATAGATCTTCGCGCAAGCTATCAACTCCGCCAAGCAAAAGCGGATGATGAGCAACGACCAAGCTGCAGTCATTTTTTATTGCCTCGTCCAAGACGTCGTTGGTGATATCTACGGCTAATAAGACTCTTGAGTGCTCAGTGGCCAAATCACCGGTGATGAGCCCCGGGTTATCCCAATCCTCAGCTTCACTCTCTGGCCATGTTTTATTTGCCCACGAAAGAAACTCAGCTGTCTTCATTGGGCCTAGCTCTCTTGGCACCAGTAAGCGTGACAATGCCGGCCAACAACAGCCCGCCCAGGTGACCAAGACCGGCTCCCGAAAGATCCTGATAACCACTGAATCCCAAATCCAGAAGCCCAAACGGGTTCTCAATCAGCCATCCAGCGACCAATCCGAGTATCGATGAGACCATAATCAACCACGGATACTGCATATCTTTCAAAACAAAGCGGATTACCAAAGCCGAACCAATTAGCGAAGCGAGCAACACCGAGCCAATGACAGCGAGGCCCTGAACAGTTTCATTCGAAAAATACTCCCCAGCTATTAGGCCAGCTGATACCAACACCAGCGACGCTAGCTTCAGGAAGACGTTGACGTTATTCAAAAGCCCCAACAGCACAACAAAGATACTCATGCCAGCGGCAATCAATAATCCAGCCTGAGTCCATTCTGAATCACCAAGTTCGGATGAGGACAATACCGTGAAGGCCAATAAGCCTGGGAGCAGCACAAACAAGACGCTATGCAACACAGACACCCTGTTCTTGCGAGCAACAAACTCACCAACTGCCCATGAGGGCCGCCCATGGTCGGAGGCGAAGCTTGGTTGCAAAACAAGAGCTAGCGAAACAACCAAAATAAATCCGATTGACAGACCAAGAAGGAATTCTTGATATTGCCATTCTCCGAGGGAGGTCTCGGCTGAAGAAATACCAGAAAACATCACTGCTAGAGAAGTAACTCCAACTAAGGCGAGTAATCGCAGCAATCCGAATCTCAACATTGGCTGCCAAGCGATAACAGCAGCTAGCAATGTTGCAATGACAACTGTTAGCGAGACCTCATCGAGTAGGTATTCATTGATCCGAGCGGGCTGAACCTCGAGATTGCTAAAAAACGACCCATCCCTGAGTAAATTACTGACGGACACCAGCAGAATTGAACCAGAGACCAAAACCCCCAGCTGCCAAACAAGCGCAAACCGCCCAAGGCTTTGAGAGACCAGACTTGAAAAACTAGTTTTTTGAAATCCGTGCAATGCGAACAGCCCAAAACCCAGCAAAACACCTGCTAAAGCACCAAGATTTGACCATTGATTTCCATCGAAATAGGTACCACCAATGAGAACTAGGCTAGAAAATATTGCAGTAGCGAGCGAGATCCCCAGGACAAATTTGCTTGATAACAGCTGACGAATTTTCTTTGGTTTAGTTTGAACCCCGTCTTTGACTGCCTGCTCGAGCGAGTCTGCAACGGGGGCAATTGAAACAGTTGTGGTTATAGAACGATAGTCAACCTCGACACCATCGCCCTGGATTGATACTTCAACCTCTTCCTCGACCACTTCGAGAACAGTTTCTTCAACGACCTCTGAATCTGACTCCTGCGACTCTACAGCTTCGCTTACAGGCACTTCAGCTTCATCATCATTCTGTTCAAATTCCGATGACTGTGTAGTTTCCGACTCTTGGTCCTGCTCCTGACCAGATTCATCTTCCTGCTCAAAAGCCTCGTTATCAGAATCGCTAAGCTCTTGATCCACCTCTTCGGCAGCCGACTCTGCAGCCAAGTCGCTTGATTCAGTTGGGGTTGACATCTGATCAGTTGGCTCAGAATTTAGTTCTGGCTCTGGTTCTGGTTCTGGTTCAACCAGTACCTCACCGGTAACTCTTTCTATCGCGCGAAGAGATTCCACGGAACCTTCTTGTATGAGGTTTTCCCGCCATTCCCGAAAATTCCGTTCGTCATCCGCACGAAGATTTTCCTGTTCTTGCAGGATTTCCATTGCCTTTTCAATGCCAGATTCGTCGGCAGATAGCCCAGAAATGAGCTCGCTCAACTCTGCTTCATCCATCGCCTTCTTGGCTGGAGGTTCGAAGGAGTAGTTGGTCATACTCGCTCTCTTTTGCAATGCGTGGGCCCTACCGGGCTCGAACCG
>CBFHOK010000051.1:0-2107 GCA_965657575.1 Microbacteriaceae bacterium
TCAAACAAAGCGCTGTGGCACAACCTTTCTGAGCGGGGAATGGCAACCGTTCAGGTGAATTTTTCGATTCCATCTCTAGAAGTAATAATCTCCAGCCTGATGTCAAAAGTCAGCTGAAAACATTAATTTTCCGCTCGATGTTCGAAATTGAGTGCAAAACTTGTATGCGAGTATGCGAAGTTACTAAGACAAATCATCAGACACTGCCATCGGACCAAGGTTCCTAAATTACCAAAGCTGCAATGTACGTGTAATGGCGGTCCACAAGTGAGGGTTTATCAAACCTGAATCGTTTATGGTTATCCCATGGAGTCACTAAACCGCCACGAAGACTACGGTCAAGAGTCACTTGATGTAACCGAATTGTCGAATGACCCAATCAAGCAATTTCAAGAATGGCTAGTTGAAGCTGAAGCAAACTCGATTTATGAGCCAAATGCCTTTGTGTTGAGCACCGTAAATGAAAACAACAGTCCAAGTTCCAGAACAGTATTGCTAAAAGGTGTCGATGAAACTGGCTTTGTCTTTTTTACCAACTTTGGTTCTCGCAAAGGTCAAGCCATCGAAAACAATCCAAACGTTAGTGCTGTGTTTGGTTGGTATTCGATGTATCGGCAGGTGCTAATTGAAGGCACAGTGCAGAAAATCTCAGACGAAGAATCAGAGACGTATTTCCATTCAAGACCTCATGAGTCCCAAGTTGCTGCTTGGTCTTCAAAACAATCAGCACCTATCGAAAACCGAACCAAACTAGATCAGCAGTTTGATGAAGCCTTGACAAGATTCAGTGACAAAGAGGTTCCAAAGCCCGACTACTGGGGCGGTTACAAAATCATCCCAACCAGAATTGAATTCTGGAAGGGAAGATCAAACAGGATGCATGACCGAATTGCCTTCTCCCGAGAGGGCACTTCATCTGCTTGGGATATCCAAAGACTTCAGCCTTAGAGCTATTTTTTGCCCGAAGAGATCTTCTGGGGTAATGATTCCGCAAGCTTGGCTAAAAATATCGCCAGCACGAGGGCAACTACGATTGCTGAGCTAATACCTAACTCGATGACAGCCCTGTCAAAATCCTCTTGGGTTTTCTCTGAAAGAGTCATGTAAGCACCAACGGTCAAAATATGCCTAACAGCTGCAATGATGCCGATAATTAAAAAGTTCTGCAGTTGGAAAACACCATCGGTGTATCGAGCGATGACTGTTCGCAGAATCTCCAAAATAATGATTATGAACAGAATGTCATTGATCGCCTGAATCATCCCGGAAGGGAAAAAGGGATCAGTGGTGAAAACTCTGATCACGGAAAACACCAAGGCGGCAACCGCAATGCCAAAGAGGAATACCCCCAGGACAACGTGGAAGACTTCTTCCATCAACTCCGCAGCCCGTGAGGGAACGAAGCTTCTAGTTCTAACTTCTTCTGGACTCATTAATCTCAGAAGTCAAAAACTTCGGTTTTTGTTCCCAAGATCAAATAATCAATAACGGTAATGAGGGAGTTTATAAGGCCCGTTTTTGTCAACACCTAGATAATTAGCCTGGTCATCGGTCAGCTCTGTTAACTCAACACCCAAGGCATCCAGATGCAGTCTGGCAACTTTCTCATCTAAGATCTTTGGCAACACGTGAACTCCGAGAGGGTAACTCTCTGTGTTTGAGTAAAGCTCGATCTGAGCCAAAACCTGATTGGCAAATGAGGTGCTCATAACAAAGCTTGGGTGGCCTGTGGCATTACCAAGGTTCATAAGTCTTCCTTCGCTGAGAACAAGCACTGATTTGCCATTCGGTAATACCCACTCGTGAACCTGAGGCTTAATCTCGATGCGCTTGGCGCCTGGGAGTCTCTCTAGACCAGAGATGTCAATCTCGTTATCAAAGTGACCAACGTTAGAAACAATCGCTTGGTGCTTCATGGCCAACAGGTGATCGACAGTGAAGATGTCTTTGTTACCGGTTGCGGTGACAAAGATGTCCACTGAATCAATAACGGATTCAATTTTGGAAACCTGGTATCCATCCATGGCTGCCTGCAGAGCACAAATCGGATCAATCTCGGTGACAATTACCCTGGCTCCTTGGCCACGGAGTGCTTCAGCTGCCCCCT
>CBFHOK010000052.1:0-2083 GCA_965657575.1 Microbacteriaceae bacterium
GATAGAGCAGAAGACTTCTAATCTTTTGGTCGCAGGTTCGATTCCTGCCGAGGGCGCCAGATTTATTCTTTTACCAACCCAGCTGACTATCTAGAGCCATGAGGCTGTCTGTTACCTCTACTTGAACGTCGTGAATTCGGTCTTGAACCTGAAGGTCTTGATTGCCGAGACTGAGTCGCCCCAGCTTCCCCCTGCGGTCGCTTGCGCTGACCACTTCGAGCACCAGGCCGTCCACCCTGCTTGGGTTGGGATTTGGGGACTACTGGCTTTACAAGTTCCGCAACTTCTCCAATCAGCGCTTTTACCTCGGGTGAGTGCTCTGTTACCGATTGGGGCTTGACGTTGATTTTTGCCTTGCTGAGCAAACTAGCCAAATCTTTTCGTTGAGTGGGTAGGGAGATGGTCACCACATCACCCACTGCTCCTGCTCTAGCGGTTCTGCCAGAGCGGTGAAGGTATGCCTTGTGTTCAGCGGGTGGATCAACGTGAATTACCAAACTCACGCCATCTACGTGGACACCCCTGGCTGCCACGTCGGTGGCTACTAGCACTTTCGCCCGTCCAGCGCTGAATGCCTCGAGGTTCCGATCACGAGCGGCTTGCGACAAATTTCCGTGCAGGTCGACTGAAGGAATACCAGCCTGAGTGAGGGCCTTGGCAAGTTTCTTGGCATGGTGTTTGGTTCGCATGAACAAGATTCTTTTTCCCGTTCCAGATGCCAGGGCATACACCAAGCGTTTTTTAGCTTCGGCGTCGGAGGCCTCTAGAACATGGTGAGTCATCTGGCTAACAGGTGAGTCAGCGCTGTCAACAGCGTGAGTTACTGGGTTTTGCAAAAACTTATTTACAAGCGTCTGCACGCCGTTATCCAATGTTGCTGAAAAAAGTAATCGCTGCCCACCTCGAGGGGTGGCGGTCAAAATTCGAGTGACTCCCGGCAGGAAACCAAGATCTGCCATGTGGTCAGCCTCGTCCAATACCGTTACTTCAATTGCATCTAGTTTCAAAAAACCCTGTTTCATAAGGTCTTCCAACCGGCCCGGGGTGGCAACAATAATCTCGACACCATCCCGAAGGCCTTGAACCTGTTTGTTTTGAGAGACCCCGCCAAAGATTGTCATCACCCTAAGATTCATAGCTTTAGCTAAAGGCTCTAAGGTCTTACTGATTTGGGTGGCAAGCTCGCGGGTTGGTGCCAATACTAGACCCCTTGGCTTGCGTGAAGCTTGTTTGTTGGCAGGAGAACTGGCAAGCCTTGCAACGAGTGGGATTCCAAAGGCAAGGGTCTTGCCTGAACCTGTTTTACCCCTTCCCAAAACATCTAATCCAGCCAGGGTGTCTGGCAGCGAATCAACTTGGATGGGGAATGGTGAATCAATACCCTGTGTGCGAAGCACGTCTGCAATCTTGGCAGGTACGCCAAGATCTAAAAAAGTCTTTGATGACATGTTTGAATTACTTTCATGTGATGGAATGCATCACGCTTGAGCCCAAATATTTGAGCGGATGGCGAAGACATCGAACTGATGTACCCGTTCGCCGAAGGAAGATTTTCGCGAGAGTTTCGCGGCTGACGTTCTGCGACGCAAGTCAGTGAAATAAAACTGGCTTGCCCTTAGTCTAGTGCAGTTAGGACAAAAACCCCAGTGTCATTGTTTCTGGGGGGCGGGAGATCCTTGAGTGCCTGATAGCAAGAGGGATGCACTCAAGATAGACTGTTAGCTGGAGAGCCGGGAAGCCTGGTCGGCGTTGTTGGGTTCAATTATTTTGGGATTCAGCGAATTCTCGTATCTGAATGACCGAGAATAGGTCGAGACTGAGGAGATTATGACGATCTCGTTGATGGTGCCATCCTCGCTTATCAAGCAGGTGGTTGCTTGACCCTTTCGACACTTCTTTTTTCAACTTTTGCTTTAGTCGGCATCACTATGCTCGCTACCAGGTTTATGGGTCGCAACGCCGGCTGGCTGGCTGCATTTGGACTGGCTTCTCTCGCGACAGTTGTTGGCCTCCGAGTTCCTGAACTGCTTAGTAGTCCGAATGGAAATCTTTCTGTCATCCGAGAGACAACACCGTGGATGCC
>CBFHOK010000053.1:0-2051 GCA_965657575.1 Microbacteriaceae bacterium
CTGCGCGACCCATTGCTTCTCCTTCTATTTATTGAAAATTCTTCAGACTTGAGTCTTCTGCACTCAAGTTTCACTAATTAGAACAAACTTGTCAAGGGATTATTCCGAAAACTTGAGTGAACATGACTCAAGTTTGGTTTTGAAGTTAAGTATTGGTGAATTATGCCGGGTTTTAGCCACGACAGGTCTAGTCTTTTCGCATGGCAAACACAGACAACGCAGTCAAGAAACCAAAAGGCGCCCTCAGTTGGGCGATGTGGGATTGGGCAAGCCAATCCTTTCCAACCGTCATCACCTCATTTGTATTTTCTGTCTATATAACGAGCCAGGCTTTTGCACCCGAAGGCATGAGCGAGGGTGAGTTTGAGCAGTTCACCGGAACTTGGCTGGGACTTAGCGGCACAATAGCCGGCGTAATCATCGCCCTGATAGCACCGATTGTCGGAAGAAGATCTGATGCCACCGGAAGAAAAAAACTCTGGCTGTTTGTGAACACATACCTGTTTGCAATCATGATTGGGCTGATGTTCTTCGTTGCACCAAGCAATGATTTCTTCTTTTTCGGATTGACCCTACTTGCCCTTGGTGGAATTTTCTTTGAATTTGCAACCGTGAACTATAACGCCATGCTCTCGTGGGTTTCATCCCCCGGTTCCAGAGGGAAGATAAGCCAGTTCGGTTGGGGACTTGGTTATATGGGTGGAATCCTGCTGCTCGTAATTGCGTTGTTCATCATTCAGTTTGGCGGTGCAGCGCTTCTTGGAATCCCAGACGAGCAGTCTCTGCCAGTTCGAGTAGTGATGCTGATCTCCATGGTCTGGGTTTTGATCTTCTCAATACCTCTGTTGATAAACGTTCCAGAGACCCCTCCCTCCAGAGAGATGGAGAAGGTTTCAGTCATTCAGAGCTACTTGGATCTTTTCAAAAAGATTGGTTATCTGGCCCGCCACGATAGAAACCTGCTTATCTTCCTGATCGGCTCAGCGGTTTATAGGGATGGACTAAATGGCGTTTTCGCCTATGGAGCCGTGTTGGGCTCACTCGCCTTTGGTCTGAGTTTGACCGAGGTAATTCTGTTTGGAATCGCTGCCAATGTGGTAGCTGGGGCGGGCGCATTTGGGGCTGCCTTGATTGAAGACAGATACGGCTCAAAACGCGTGATGCTGTTTTCAATCCTGGGAGTAATGATTGGCGGTTTCGCGGTGTTTATTTTTGCCGACTGGGGAGTGGCTGCCTTTTTCATCTTTGGTCTGTTGCTATCAACCTTTGTTGGTCCAGCTCAGGCAGCCGGAAGAACAATGCTTTCAAGGCTCAGCAAGGATGACGAACAGGGCGAGATGTTTGGTTTATATGCGACAACCGGTAGATCAATCAGTTTCCTAGCACCCCTAGCGTGGACAGTATTTGTTGGAAGCTTCGGGGCAATTTATGGAATCTTGGGACTGATGGTTGTCCTGGGAGCTGGTTTCTTAGTGATGCTGATGGTCAAAGACACCAGACACACTGACGAACTAGTCAGCTAGAGGGGTATTTCCAACATCGGTGATGTGGAAATTCTTGTAGCTCCTTGAAGCAGTCGGTCCCCTTTGTCCCTGATACCTGGATCCATACTTAGCACTGCCATAAGGATTCTCTGACTCACTGCTGAGTTGGAAAAAACACAGCTGACCAATCTTCATTCCAGGCCAGAGCTTAATCGGCAGGGTTGCAACATTGGATAGCTCCAATGTCACATGTCCTGAAAACCCTGGGTCAACAAAGCCTGCGGTTGAGTGAGTGAGTAGTCCAAGGCGACCCAAGGAACTCTTTCCCTCAAGCCTTGCTGCAATGTCGGCTGGAAGGGTAACCATCTCGTAGGTGCTTCCGAGAACAAACTCCCCTGGGTGGAGAATGAATGGCTCATCTGCTGTCACCTCAACAAACCTGGTGAGGTCATCCTGCTGGGTTGCGGGATCAATAAATGCATACCGGTGATTATCAAACAACCTAAAAAACCTGTCTAGCCTGACATCGATACTGGATGGCTGGAGGAGATCCATATCCAACGGATC
>CBFHOK010000054.1:0-2051 GCA_965657575.1 Microbacteriaceae bacterium
CTGCGCGACCCATTGCTTCTCCTTCTATTTATTGAAAATTCTTCAGACTTGAGTCTTCTGCACTCAAGTTTCACTAAATAGAACAAACTTGTCAAGAGATTATTCCAAAAACTTGAGTGGATGTGACTCAAGTTTGATTTTGAAGTTAAGTATTGGTGAATTATGGCTAGTTTTCGGCCATCCAGGTCTAGTCTTTTCGCATGGCAAACACAGACAACGTAGTCAAGAAACCAAAAGGCGCCCTCAGTTGGGCGATGTGGGATTGGGCAAGCCAATCCTTTCCAACCGTCATCACCTCATTCGTCTTCTCCGTATACATAACAAGCGAGTTCTTTGCCCCCGCAGGACTCTCAACTGAAGAGGCCGGTAATTACACCAGCTACTGGCTTGGGGTTAGTAGCACCATTGCTGGAATTGTTATCGCTCTGATTGCACCAATTGTGGGCAGGCGCTCGGATGCGATGGGTCGCAAAAAGCTCTGGTTGTTTGTGAACACCTATCTGTTTGCGATCATGGTCGGTTTGATGTTTTTTGTCGCCCCGGAGAGAGGTTTCTTCTTTTTCGGGTTGACGCTGCTCGCCCTAGGTGGAATCTTCTTTGAATTCGCCAGCGTGAACTATAACGCCATGCTCTCCTGGGTTACCACCCCCGCTAACCGAGGCAAGATCAGTCAGTTTGGTTGGGGTCTTGGTTATATGGGTGGCATATTGCTGCTGGTGATTTCGCTGTTCATCATTCAGTTTGGTGGGGCGCAGCTGCTTGGAATCCCAGACGAGCAAGCTCTGCCAGTTCGCGTGGTAATGCTTCTATCGATGCTTTGGGTGTTTATCTTCTCAATACCGCTTCTAATCAATGTCCCAGAGACACCTCCTGCAAGGGAAATGGAGAAGAGTTCTGTCCTGACAAGTTACATGGACCTATTTAGAAAGATCAGAAAACTAGCTTCAACCGATAAAAACATGTTGCTGTTCTTGGTTGGTTCTGCTGTTTATCGAGATGGTCTGAACGGCGTTTTCGCCTTTGGTGCTGTTTTGGGAGCGATCGCCTTCGGTCTTGACCTGACAGGTGTGATTCTGTTTGGAATTGCTGCGAACTTGGTTGCTGGTGCTGGAACTTTTGCGGCTGCGTTGCTAGAAGACAGATTCGGGTCCAAGCGAGTAATGCTGTTTTCAATCCTGGGTGTAATCATTGGAGGCTTCTTGGTCTTCCTATTCGCCAGCTGGGGACCACCTGCGTTTTTCATTTTTGGGCTTTTGCTCTGCACCTTCGTTGGTCCCGCGCAAGCAGCTGGAAGAACCATGCTTTCAAGGCTTAGCAAAGATGACGAGCAGGGTGAGATGTTTGGTTTATACGCGACGACTGGAAGGTCTGTGAGTTTCCTATCGCCTGCAGCCTGGAGTTTATTCGTTGGAAGCTTCGGGGCGATCTATGGAATCTTGGGTCTAATGATTGTGCTGGCCGTTGGATTTGTGTTGATGCTGTTTATCAAAGACACCCGGCATACAGACGAACTAGTCAGCTAGAGGTGTGTTTCCAACATCGGTGATGTGGAAATTCTTGTAGCTCCTTGAAGCAGTCGGTCCCCTTTGTCCCTGATACCGGGATCCATACTTAGCACTTCCATAAGGATTTTCTGACTCACTGCTGAGTTGGAAGAAACACAACTGACCAATCTTCATTCCAGGCCAGAGCTTAATCGGCAGGGTTGCAACATTGGATAGCTCCAGGGTGACATGTCCTGAAAACCCTGGGTCAACAAAGCCTGCTGTTGAGTGAGTGAGCAGACCGAGGCGACCCAAGGAACTCTTTCCCTCAAGCCTTGCTGCAATGTCGGCTGGAAGGGTAACCATCTCGTAGGTACTGCCGAGAACAAACTCTCCTGGGTGGAGAATAAAGGGCTCGTCTGAGCTAACCTCTACAAACCTGGTGAGGTCATCCTGCTGGGTTGCGGGATCAATGAATGCATACCGGTGGTTATCAAACAACCTAAAAAACCTGTCTAGCCTGACATCGATACTGGATGGCTGGAGGAGATCCATATCCAACGGATC
>CBFHOK010000055.1:0-1934 GCA_965657575.1 Microbacteriaceae bacterium
CTCTCCATCGGACAAATCACGGAACTGGTGAAAACAGAATCTGAACAAAGGAGGGCCCTTGGGTTGTCTCCCTGGAAAAGACTGGGCATTGTCGAGGGGGATTCGACTAGATTGAATCAGATTGCTGACTCTCTGACCTTTGCAACCGTGATAGCAACGCATCCTAGATTGGTTTTCAGCTATCAATACAAAGACGGTCCTCGGGTGGCTGAGATACTTTATCGAGAACAACTATCGACTCCACCGCTTGAAGGTAATCGCAGAAAGCGTGGGCTCAAGGTAATAATGGATGGGCAGGCCCTGATTTGATTGACTTCGTGTTTGCCGGAAGTGACTCGACAGCAGCTAACGTTTTAGCTCAACTGTGTATGATTCACCCCCCAAAGCTTGTAATAACTCGTGAGGATGCTCCCTATGGCAGAAAAAAGGAGCTAAGGCAAACCGAGGTTGCGGAGATTGCCATAGCTAGAGGTATGACTTTGGCCAAAGCTAATGATCCGACAAAGGCTCTTGAGCTGATTCGTGCAAGTGGCGCACCACGGGGGATAGTAGTGAGCTACGGTGCGATTCTGAAAGGAGAGGTCCTAGATTCCCTAGAGTGGTTCAATCTGCATTTCTCTCTATTGCCGAAATACAGGGGTGCTGCGCCGGTTCAGAGAGCCATAATGGAAAACCAGACTGACACTGGCATAAGCGTTTTCAGAATCGATATGGGTATGGACACCGGAGCAATCTATGCCCAAAAACCCATTGACCTCAGCGGTCTGAATACAGCTGAGGCACTGACGCTCATGGCAGATCAATCAATACCCATACTTGAAAGGTTGCTCACTGATGAAAGCCCGAAGCTGACAAAACAGCAGGGAGAGTCATCTGCGGCACCAAAGCTGTCAAGAGATGAATGCCGATTAGATTTCAATAAGCCCGCAACTGTTTTGAATCAACTGGTTCTTGCAAGTTTTCCCGAACCTGTCGCCTGGACTGAACACAAAGGCCAACCGCTAAAGGTCATCAACTCAAAAACGAACGGCTTGAAAATCGCGGAAGAATTGAAGCCTGGGACCGTTGAGAAGGTCGCGGGTAGGGTTTACGTTGCTTGTGGTGATTCGACAAGACTGGAGCTGATTGAAGTGCAACCGTTCTCAAAAAAACCAATGCCCGCCTCAGATTGGTTCAACGGGGTCGGAGAGGCAGTTCTTGGTAACTAAGACAAGGCTTTTAGCTCATCAACTGCTGATGGCTGTAGAGGTAGATGGAACCTACCCGAACATATTGCTGCCTAAGATACTGAAACAATCAGATTTAGATAAAAAAGATCGCGGTTTCCTGCAGGAACTTGCCTATGGAACACTGAGAATGCAGATTCAATACGATGCAATCATCAATCAAATGACTTCGGTCAAGGATCTAGACACAGACGTGTTGGTCGTTTTGAGGCTGGCAATTCACGAGTATCAGAACATGAGAACAAGTGACCACGCGGTAGTTGATCAATATGTTGAACTTACAAAATCAATAAAACCTAGAGCGAGTGGACTGGTAAACGCTTTACTACGACGACTGACCCGCGAAAACCAAGAGCTGGTATCTAAGGCAACCGATAACGGTCAAAACCTTGAGACCGTTTACTCACACCCTCGATGGATCATTGACGCCCTGGCTGCTTCAAGGGAACTAGACACGGCGGGTCCTGTGGTTGATTTACTCTCACGGAACAACCAAAGCCCAACCCCGCAAATGGTCGCATTGCCGCCGGCACAAATCCCAGAGGGCGCTCAAAAACTTGAGCTTTCAGAATTTGGTTTTGAATCTAATGACGCTGTTGACCTAGTAAGTTATCGCTACCAAGACCAAGGCAGTCAATTGGTTACTGAAATTGCTGCTAAAGCAACTAAAGACGGTAACTGGCTGGATATGTGTGCAGGACCGGGTGG
>CBFHOK010000056.1:0-1920 GCA_965657575.1 Microbacteriaceae bacterium
CGATAAACCTTCAGAAAACTTTCATCTCCGTCGGTCAGATTCAAAATCGAGAGGTCTCGGTTTTCAAAACCAAACCTTGTTCCTTCCCACCTAGAGTCATTTACTTCAGTTTCGGTGACCCTTGAATCGGAGCTAAATAAATCTTTGTCAACATCGGGGATTAGATCCCCAAGCCCTGCCATCCGAAGTTGATTCAGTAAATCTTTTGAAACCGCTGCCGTTACCTCACCGCTGACTCGGTCACTGCGATTGATTTCTAGATCAGCGGTGAACTGAACACAACCGGTTAGCGAAATAGCCGCAACAATTCCTATTGCCAGTGCTTTGAGTCTCATGTGTTCAGCCTATTGGGGGATTCTGAATGTTTGGTGAATTGGATGAAACGGGTAATGGCAGGCCTTTGGTTTCTGGCAAAACCAGATTGAATACAAACACCTGTCTTTCAAAATCATGTTTGTCAGGTGCTGGGAGCAGAAAATACTCAGGTCTTCCAAGAGAGACCTCACCGACATAAGCCTGCAAGTCCCCTTCGGGAACAAACAGTCTCAAGGAACGTCTTTGTTGAATGTGTTCTAACACTGCCTTGTTGCCACGAATGGGCTCTTGATCAGCAGATTTGCCCTCACCGGTGAAGTTGTAATTGCCATCTGGTCTGAGCCCTTCGTGAACGTCATAGCCAAAGGGCTTTCCTCGCTCGGGGTCCGAAAACAAAAGAACATTCGCTGTTTTTGAACAGGGTGCTATGCCACCTCTGAAGCTTCCGCCCAAAAGACTATGTATATGAAAGCGAGATATTCGCTCACCTGGTTCGAAGGGAAAGATCACTTACTTTCTCTGTCTCCACCAAACACCCAGTTGGCTAACAGTGCTGTTACGGAGCCAATAAGTCCGAGGGACAAAAGCATTAGGAAAATCGCAACGATGCGTCCTTCAAGAGTGATTGGTGAGTAGTCACCGTAGCCAACGGTGGTTATTGTCACAGCCGACCACCACAAAGCATCTCCGAGGGATTCAAAACTCGCATTCACTCCCCGCTCAACATCAAACAAACTCAAGGCTCCAGTAAACCAAACCAGTGGCAAGGCCACTGCAACAAAAATGCTTGCCTGACTTGCCCTGGTTTTGGCGAGGCTTTCGATTGCAGATAAAACCAATAGCAGTCTGAAGATCCTCAAAGGCCTAAACATTGGAAGCGCTACTGCCAGAATCAACAGCCAGTGCCTACCAAGAAACCCCTTCCAACCATCTTCTTTGCCGGTCCAAGGAGCTTCGGCAATCAAGGTCGTCAACAGATCGAATGCAAAGAACAAATAGATAATTACTGTTCCGGTAATAGCGAGGTTATAAGCGGTTGAACCTGGTTCGGATAGAACTTCGAGGGTATAGAGACCGAGGAAGACAAAGCCCAGGATGATCATCGGAAGCTCCATGATTCTCACCCAGTTTTGAGAGAACTTCCGAACACTACTCAGCATCGTAAGTCTCACCCTCTGCACCAAAGATCATCCTCATTGGTTGCCATAAGTACTCAGCCTTCCAAGCCAATTCGGGTCTTCTCCAAGCATGGTCTCTGGCAACCTCGGCCATTGCCCCCCAATAAAACACATTGATCAGATCTACACTGATGTGGTTCATTGAATCCCCCGGGAAGGCTTTGCCCAGAAGTCTTCTGATAAGGGTTGGAATCTCTGACTTGCCAAGGTCATGCAAAACAGACCTGATTTCCAAATCCAGCTCTCTAGCTCTTCTTGGGTTGAAACTTGGACTTGCTCCTTTGATATGGAGTAAATAGCTAACCTGCAAAGCTTGGCGGTATCTTGCATCATCTAAAAGGTCCATAAGTGGAACAAAGCGATCAACTTCGTATCCAGCTTCTCTGAGTTCGAGCACATCCGGGAAGCTAAAGAATCTGTAAAAAGG
>CBFHOK010000057.1:0-1871 GCA_965657575.1 Microbacteriaceae bacterium
GCGCTTCCATAGACAGCTACGATTCCAGGACGGTCGTCATAGACCATCACCACAAAGTTGTCATCCATTGGAACCTCGACTTCATAGCCGTTGATGTTGACAATCTTCTGAGTGAGCTTCGGGCCGGTCACTGTTCCAGCAACACTGACCGTTGAACCATCACCCAGGGTGGCTCTGATAATGGTGACGTTTCTATATTCTTCGCTGTTGGTGTCGGTGATCAGCTTGACATCAACTCCGCGACCTTCAGCAATCAGTGGTGCGTTGACGTAACTAACCTGATCGGTGACCATATTTTGGAAAATTCCCTTTAGGGCTGCAAGTTTCAATACCGTCACATCGTGCTCGGCTATGTAACCTCGGACCTCAATTTCAATAGCAGTCAAAGAAGCGTGAGCGATACCGGTGAGTAACTGACCAAGTTTTTCAGCCAAGGGAATTCCGGGTTTGACGGATGCGTCAATCAGTCCACCAGCGACGTTTACCGCATCCGGGACTAAGTCTCCAGCAAGTGCCAGTCGAACACTCTTGGCAACACTGATTCCGGCCTTTTCCTGCGCTTCACCGGTGGATGCACCAAGGTGTGGGGTAAGCAGAATATTGTCGAGCTCCAAAAGCTTCGATCCGGTAGGTGGCTCTGAGTTGAAAACATCTAGCCCAGCACCCGCAATCTTGTTTTCACTCAGGGCTCGATAAAGGGAATCCTCGTCAATGATCCCACCTCTGGAGCAGTTGACGATTCGCAAATTTGGCCTCGCCAAAGCGAATTCATCATCACTAATCATGCCCGTGGTCTCAGCGGTTTTTGGGATGTGAATGGTGATGTAGTCGCTTCTTTTCATAAGCTCATCCATCTCCACTAACTCAACACCGATTTGCTCTGCTCGAGCCTGGGTGACGTATGGGTCATAACCAATCAGCTTGACATCAAATCCCACCAAACGATTAGCGACCAAGGTGCCTATGCGACCAAGTCCAACTATTCCGATGGTCTTTTCATAAAGCTCTACGCCTGTGTATTTCGACCTTTTCCACTCACCCTGCTTCATCGAAGCGTGCGCATCTGCAATATTTCTGGACATTGCGAGAATGTGTGAGACGGCCAGCTCTGCAGCACTGACGATGTTTGAAGTTGGTGCGTTCACAACCATCACACCGTGTTCTGTGGCAGCTGGAGTGTCAACGTTATCCAGGCCGACTCCCGCTCTTGCAATCACCTTCAAATTGGGGGCTGCTGCAATTGCTTCACGGTCCATCTTTGTTGCCGAGCGAATCAAAACTGCATTTGCCTCATGTAAAGCAGGAAGTAAAGCATCTCTATCCGCACCATTGGTGTGTCGGATTTCAAATTCGTCTCCAAGTGCTTCAACAGTGGCCGGAGACAGCTCTTCTGCGATCAAAACTACTGGTTTTGCCAATTTATCCCTCAAAATTTGTGTATATGTGTAAGCCTAGCGGTTATAGACCAACCAATTACTGGAGAGAAAATGAATAACACGACAAGTTTTTCAATTGCTACCCTCGCAGCGCTGATTACTGTCTTCGCCCTGTATTTTGTTGGAGTATTAGTCGGAGCTGAATTCCTCGCGCCCGCAGTGGGTCAGCAGATAGACGCTATTGCATTCACGGCATTGACGATCTCGGCTGGGCTTGGATCTTTTTTTGTAGCAAAACTATTAAAGAAAACAGCTAACCCTTCAAGAAATGTTTGGATTGCGGTTATTTTCGTCTTTGCTTTTTTCCTGGTGCCAATCCCAAGTATTACGGACCCAATCGCTGCAGCCCTACTACTGTCAATCCACTTCGCAGTGGCGATTCCGCTAACGCTTGCGATGCAGCGATTGGTCCGTGACTAATTAGCGAGCAGCGCT
>CBFHOK010000058.1:0-1871 GCA_965657575.1 Microbacteriaceae bacterium
AGCGCTGCTCGCTAATTAGTCACGGACCAATCGCTGCATCGCAAGCGTTAGCGGAATCGCCACTGCGAAGTGGATTGCTAGTAGTAGCGCTGCAGCGATTGGGTCTGTAACACTGGGGATTGGAACCAGGAAAAAAGCAAAGACAACGATAACCGCGATCCAAACGTTTCTTGAAGGGTTAGCGGTTTTCTTCAATAGTCTCGCTACTAAATAAGCTCCTACTCCTGAAAAGATAGTTAGCCCAGCAAAGGCAAACACTGGTATCTGCTGATCTAATGCGGGTGCGAAGAAATCAGCTCCCAGTAAAACCCCAACAAAGTACAGGGCGTAAACGGTAATCACCGCCGAAAGAGTGGCGATTGAAAAGCTTGTGGTGTTATTCATTTTCTCTCCAGTATTTGGTTGGTGTATAACCGCTAGGCTTTCACATATAAACAGATTTTGAGGGATAAATTGGCAAAACCAGTAGTTTTGATCGCAGAAGAGCTGTCTCCGGCCACTGTTGAGGCACTTGGAGACGAATTTGAAATCCGACACACCAATGGTGCGGATAGAGATGCTTTAATACCTGCTTTACAAGAGGCGAATGCAGTTTTGATTCGTTCTGCAACAAAGATGGACCGTGAAGCAATTGCGGCAGCACCCAATTTGAAGGTGATTGCAAGGGCGGGAGTCGGCCTGGATAACGTTGACACTCCAGCTGCCACTGAACACGGTGTAATGGTTGTGAATGCACCGACTTCAAATATCGTTAGTGCTGCAGAGCTGGCCGTCTCACACATTCTCGCAATGTCCAGAAATATTGCAGACGCTCATTCTTCGATGAAGCAGGGTGAGTGGAAAAGGTCGAAATACACAGGTGTAGAGCTCTATGAAAAGACCATCGGAATAGTTGGACTTGGTCGCATTGGCACCTTGGTGGCTAATCGCCTGGTGGGATTTGATGTCAAATTGATTGGTTATGACCCATATGTGACCCAGGCTCGAGCAGAGCAAATCGGTGTTGAGTTAGTGGAGATGGATGAGCTTATGAAAAGAAGCGATTACATCACCATACACATTCCAAAAACCGCTGAGACCACGGGCATGATTAGTGATGATGAATTCGCTTTGGCGAAGCCAAATTTGCGAATCGTCAACTGCTCCAGAGGTGGGATCATTGACGAGGATGCCCTTTATCGAGCGCTCAGCGAAAACAAGATTGCTGGTGCTGGGCTAGATGTTTTCAACTCAGAGCCACCTACCGGATCGAAGCTTTTGGAGCTCGACAATATTCTGCTAACCCCACACCTTGGTGCATCCACCGGTGAAGCGCAGGAAAAGGCCGGAATCAGTGTTGCCAAGAGTGTGAGACTGGCACTTGCTGGAGACTTGGTGCCAGATGCAGTAAACGTAGCTGGTGGACTGATTGACGCATCGGTCAAACCTGGAATTCCGTTGGCTGAAAAACTTGGTCAGTTACTCACCGGAATCGCTCACGCTTCTTTGACTGCGATTGAAATCGAGGTTCGTGGTTACATAGCCGAGCACGATGTGACGGTATTGAAACTTGCAGCCCTAAAGGGAATTTTCCAAAACATGGTCACCGATCAGGTTAGCTACGTCAACGCACCACTGATTGCTGAAGGTCGCGGAGTTGATGTCAAGCTGATCACTGACACCAACAGCGAAGAATATAGAAACGTCACCATTATCAGAGCCACCCTAGGTGATGGTTCAACTGTCAGTGTTGCTGGAACAGTGACCGGCCCGAAGCTCACTCAGAAGATTGTCAATATCAACGGCTATGACGTTGAGGTTCCAATGGATGACAACTTTGTGGTGATGGTCTATGACGACCGTCCTGGAATCGTAGCTGTCTATGGAAGCGC
>CBFHOK010000059.1:0-1651 GCA_965657575.1 Microbacteriaceae bacterium
AGATTTTCAACGGTTCTTAATGATTCTTCCTCAGTGGAGTCCTGCTCTTCGGTGGAATCAGTTTCCGTTGTTTCCTCCTCCTCGGTAGCTGATTCTTCCGAGGTTTCCTCTTCAGTTACCTGGTCTTGCTCCGAAGATTCTTCATCGGATTCCGCATCGGGTGAGCTTTCAGGATCTTCAGTCACTTCAGGCTCGGGAGCTGGCTCTAATTCTTGCTCCTCCTCTGGTGGTGACTCAGGATCACTGGGTTCCTCTGAGTTGGTTTGAGGCTTGGTGGTAGCCATCGACGCTATTGAGAGGTCGCTATAGCCATAAACATTGTGAGCGATGATTGCAAAATAATAGGTTGTTCCTGGTTCAAGACCCTCGACCTCACACGCCCTGAGACTCGGTGATATTTCGCCCTTGCAGCTGCCCGTCTGAACCGGCAAGAAGGGACCATCAGCATTCAAAGACATCCAAACTTTGTAATAGTCGATGAACGCTCCTCCGTCCCAGGGCTCATCCCAGTTGAGAATCACCTTGTCAGTGAGTGGTGTCACCTCAGGCTGTTCGGGTTTGCTGGGAGTTCCAGGCATAATAACGTCGTACTCTCCACCGTCTTCAACTTGAATCGTCACGTCCTTGACCCTGGAAACGTCGTCTGGGTGAGTGATACTGAACTCCAATGTTGAATCAATTCCCTGATTGGATGCAGACAGGAGGGCTAGTTCAATTTCGCCATTACTATCAGTCACTGGGCTCGACCAGGAGTAACCCGTAGGCCAATATTGGCAGCGTGTTTCTGTCGCACCTGCAAAAGGGACGTAATCATCATTGCGGCAATAATCTGCCAACTTCGGGAAGAGTATTTCTGCATCTGCTACTGCCTCATCTGATGCCCACTCTTTGACTCTAATTGTCACAATGTCTATCTCTGGAAGCACGAACTCTATCTCTGTATCGTCGCTAATTGTTGTCGTTCCTAGAGCCAACAGCCCCCAAGGAGTCAAGGGCGCAGTGTTTGCTGACCTGGCCGCGAGTCTAGGGGTCTCCGCATAAAGCTGACCCGCAGATCCAGCGGCAATCTCAAAGCTGTAAAAGCCATTTACGTCAGTAACATCAGTCAATGCATCGTTGTCATTTGCGCTAGACCATTCTTTAGAAGCAATCAGCCAATTCATCTCAATGCCATTGACAGGGGTTCCCTCAGACGTCACCACACGTCCACTCAATGTCACCTTTGAGGCAATGCTCACTTCAACTACTTGGCTCTTAGAACGATCTACACTTACTGTTTTGGACCTTTGGGAAATCGGATCAGTGATTGCAAAATCTAAATACTGAGCATCCCTCAAATCGTATTGACTATCGATCATGGCTATTTGCAGTTCACCGTTAGAGTCGGTCGTTGGGTTTGAGTGTGAATAGCCTGTTGGCCAATTCAGACAGGTCGACTCGGTTGCTCCGGAGAACGGAACAAATGCGCCCCTAGAGCAAGCTTGCGAGGAACTGCTCGACATGATTTCGGCATTTGGAATTGGACCACCGGTGTCCTCATCAAAGACCCTAAAGGTGACGGTGTTAAACTCTGGTAGAACAAAGTCAACGACTGAATCCTCACTTACCTCCAACTCTCCTTTAACTATCAACCCAAAGGGAGTAAGTGGCG
>CBFHOK010000060.1:0-1601 GCA_965657575.1 Microbacteriaceae bacterium
AGATAAGAGGTTTTTTTACGGAGAAATATCGGGAATTTATAAGCCTTGCGAGAAACTAAATTCCCCACGAAATGTGTCAAGCCCTCGATTGAGATCGAATTCAGATAAACCAGTGAGGATAAAGCTTCCGTTAGCCAACTCTGTCGTGTCTAAAACGTTCCCAAATCTATCCACCGAGTAAACCGTTGGGATGATTGCAGTGTGACGAATTTTTCCCTCACTGGCAACGATTTCGGATAGGTATTCGATATCTCTTGGATAGACAACGACTGTCTCTCCAGCAACTTTGAAGGAAAGTCGGATTTGCTGGATGGGAACCTCGGCACTTGGATTCCAGGTGAAGTTAATTTGGGTTCCGTCTGAATTGATTGCCTCAATGTTCACAACATCGCTGTTTGCCGACGATCTGTATCCAAAGGTTCTGTCGCTGTAGGCACCGAGGTATTCCATTGAAGGTCTCAGGTCCACACTGGCAATTGCAGTCACAGGTCTAGTAAAGCTATCTTCAACTTCGTTTTGTTCGGATTGGATCTGCTCGGATTCGACCGGGGGGGACTCAATCTCGGCAACAGTCTCAATGGTGGTGGCCTCTGCGGGGTCACTAACAGTGATCTCCACAGACTCCTCGGTTTTGATTTCTGTCTCCGAAACGGGGTTTTCTGGTGCTGTTATCTGGGGTTCAGATTCACTTTGCTCGGGATCGATTGGTGCTGGCAAAGACTCTGTCAGGTTAGGGCTTGGGGCGACAGGTTCTGCAATCACGTTTTCCTGAGGAGTCGTCTGGATTCCTGAAACACCTATGCCGATTGCCGCTAGGACAATTAGTGCTCCAACAACAGTTGAACCCTTGCGCGCCTGAGCACCTGCCCGCTTGGCAGCCACTGAAAGAATTTCTGAGAGAGTGAGGTCTTTTGTGGCGGCCTCGCCAATCAGAGCTTTTTTGAATGCCGCCCGAGCACGGAACAGAAGCTGTCTGGAGGCATTCTCACTTAGTCCAAGGGTCTCAGCAAGTTCAGGTCCAGACTTCTCCTGGTAAACGCTTGCAATAATCGCTTCTCTGTGGCGGGGAGATAACTGCGACAGTGCCATACGAACAACTGCCAACTCATCCGCCTTGGCAAATTCGTTTTCAAACTCATCCTCCGATGCCAAGTCTTCCATCAGTGATGGATCTGTTGCAGCAGAGTTTTTTGCCTTGGCTCGGATGACATCCAAAGACAAAAGCCTTACTTTCCACTTCAAAAACTTCAAGACCCCGAGTTCACTATCTAGCTCTGGGGTTGCAGTCATCAAATACAGAAACGCATCCTGAACAACTTCTTCGGCTTGATATGGGTCTCGGAGATATCTTCTGGCATGACGCTCTAGGTGGGGACGAAAACGAATGAAAGCACTTGATAGCTTCTCGGCAGTCCAGTTAGCAACATTTCCATCAAGATTTGAGTCTGCATTGTGATGAAGCGGGTCATTGAATTCGGGCATACCGAACTCATCATCGGACTCTAGGTCAAATGCCTTTTCCAGTTCATCTTCGTTTTGCATTGCTCTCAGTCTATAACCGTGAAGACTTGCTAATCTGTTACGTTTTCGCAAGCATCCAT
>CBFHOK010000061.1:0-1505 GCA_965657575.1 Microbacteriaceae bacterium
CCCTGAATCAATTGAGGCTGCAGGAGACAGACCAATGTTGATCCTGCATGGGGATAGTGATGTGAGGCTTGATTACCAAGAGAGTGTTAACTTCAAGAATTACGCAGACAGTGTTGGAACAGATGTTGAACTAATAACTTTCAATAACGCCGACCACACAGAAGGAATGCTCACAGAAACAGAGCGTTACAGGGATGAGTTGGTTGGGTTTTTGCTAACTCGCTTGACCAAAACTACTCGGATGGTCGTTCTGATATCTTTCTTGTTGGGAATAGTAATTCAACCGTAAAAAGGGGAACATGGAACACTTACTCGAGTCGCTAATGAACTATGCAGGTGGGACAAATCCTGAAGATTCATTGAGGACCATTAGCAATGAGACGCTTGAAAATGGAGCATCCATTTGCATTTTCGAACTAGGGGGCTTCGAGCAGAGGTTTGTCGCTTCAGTCTTCAGGACAGAAGATGGAGCCAACCTCGGATCTCTGCGCATGCGTGTTGGAAAACTCAATCGACAGACGCAACTGAATCGCCAAAGGATTAGTGACTTCCTGGAAGGAAAGTACATTAATTATGAACCTAAACCGCAGTTGGATTTTGATGAGGATCAGGAAGACGAGATTTGGATCGATTTTGACTCGTCAAGTAGTTACTTCGATCCCGATTTTCCGTCCGATGAGAACCAATTGCTTGATGAACTCGTATCATTTCTCGATGAAGCAAGAAGCACTCATTTTGCAATCTTGGACTGGCAGTCCAATCTCGGCGAGCCGGAGGGCGCGATGGTTTCATCTTGGATTGGCGACCTGGAGGATCCAATATACCAAGATGACGCAGACCTTGATGAATATGTAGCGCTGGCAAACCATTTGACTCAGCAGCTAGTCTTCACAACAAGTGGGAACTTGCGATTCGAAACTCTTAGGGAAGCTGAACAATACATGATTGATCACATTCCGGAGAGTCTAGGCATGGTTTGCGAGCATGGTGGTGAGGTTTTTACCTTTGAAAATGCTCTTCAGGACATTCGGAATCGAGCATTTCCATGGATTGGTGGAATTAGTATCAGCATTTCGTAATCTGGTTCCGCCTGAGATTCTAGAAATCGACTCCACGGATTTGTTATGGCGCTATGTCTAGGGCTTCACCGCCTGTGCCAACTCTCAATCGAACTGATAAACTGGGTTATAGAGCACTCTAGCCCGCCACTAGAGACAGGAATCCAGTTCTACAGTCTCAATTAATGTCGGACTTGATCAGTGACATTCATGTCTCGCCTGAGTCTTTCGACTAAGTCCTTTTCGATTCTGAAGCAAAAACTTGCGTCCTCTGTTCTGTCGATAATGGCCTTACGTCAATGATTACCCTCAGGACCAAGCTTCTGTTCCTTGAATATACTAAGGCCAGTCTATGTGCTCGGGAAATTTGCAGGATTTATAAAGAGTGCAGCGGGTTGCAATTGAAAATATCACGAAAAAGTTTGCTTGGGTGACAATCGCGTATCG
>CBFHOK010000062.1:0-1485 GCA_965657575.1 Microbacteriaceae bacterium
GACACGGTTCAGGTGTTCAATGAATTTGGGCGATACATCGTCAGGACCATTGACTTGGTGGATATCAATCGTCTACGCATCACAGTCGATGACAGTGAAGTGTTGCAGGTTAGGTACAACCGCTAGTTCTTATTCGGATAGTTCTCCAGCCCCCGCTTTAGCTTGAGCAGGAGTCTCACTACGTCGTGTCCTGTTTACTGGCGAGCTGATTTGAGATAGTTTGCACAAGTTCTGAGCTGTCGTCGAAATCAGACAACTTCCAGTTTGATTCTCCGGGTTGTTCAAAGGCGGCTGTTATGCCAGTGAAGTTAGGGATTTCTCCAGCTCTTGCCCGAGCATAAAGCCCCTTGGGGTCGCGACTTTCACAAACCTCTATTGGCGTGTCCACATAAAGCAAAAGAAAGTTTTCCTCACCGATGATTTCCTTCGCCATTAGGCGGTCTGCCTCCAGCGGCGAGATAAGCGTCACGAGAACAATCAGCCCTGCATCCACCATTAGTTTGGCAATTTCTGCGGTTCTGCGAATATTCTCAGTCCGATCGGCTTCCGTGAACCCCAGATCTCGATTGAGTCCAAATCTCAAGTTGTCACCATCAAGGATGTAGTGGGGTTTTCCTCTCCCAAACAGCTCAGCACTGATTTGATCGGCGATTGTAGATTTTCCAGAACCAGATAAACCTGATAGCCATAAGACCCTCGGTATATTGTTCGTTAGCGCGCTATGGTCGCTAGTTGTCACTGAAAAGCTATGCTGGGTAATGTTTTGGCTTCTCCTGAGTGGGAAATTAATTGTTCCAACCGCCACCGTTTGCCCATCCATGGGGTCAATCAAAATGAATCTTCCAAGTGAATGGTTCGAGCCAAAAGCGGTCATGGAAACAGATGAGCTCAGCGACAGGTTGACTCTTCCAATTTCATTGCTGCCGAGATTATCTCGCAGTCCAGTTTTTGAATCTGTATCTAGGTCAATTTCTGAAATCTTCGTTATCGAGCAGTTTGTTGAGGCAGAAAGACTCTTGAGCGGATACCTTCTTCCCTTTATGCACTCCTTTTCGGAGAGCCAAATAATATCTCCCTCGAACTGAAGGTTCGATTCCAGCTCTGTCGCTGAGATGATTGAACCAGTTTCAATATCCAGATCATTTGTAAGCTCAATAGCAACTGCATCGCCGGGCTCGGCTTGTTTGGTTTTTTGGCCGGACAGGTAGATATCTCTGATTTCAGTTTTATTTTTGCCAACAAAAACCGATTGCCCTATTTGCAGGCTTCCATCAATGACCGTACCTAGGTATCTTCTTCCGCCACCGTGGATTCTTTGAACCAATTGCACTGGCAGTCGACCCTCATCAGCTGTCGGTTTTGGAATCTGGATTGCATCCATAGCTTCCAGCAGGGTTGGCCCCCGAAACCATTCAAGTCGCTTGGATTTAGTCACTACGTTGTGACCTTTGAGGCCACTTACCGGGATGGTCATGTAATCGAGGC
>CBFHOK010000063.1:0-1444 GCA_965657575.1 Microbacteriaceae bacterium
GCAATCCCCGGTCCTAGACTTGAACTAATGCGCATTTTTTCTTTATTTCTAATCTCAGCCTTTGTTCTGACTGGCTGCTCTCAAGCAACTGTCGATTCTTCAATGAACGAAGAGGCTCCAGAACAATCAGATCAGCAGGAATCTTTAGATACCAACACACCCAACGAAGACTCAGCTGAGGAACTGACACCGGATGCACTGCCGGATATCGAGTCAAATGAATATGTCACCGTTGAGACCATCGAAGATGCAGCAATCATTGCGGCTAACAGTTTTGACGCCTTCGATAAAGACGGCATCGTTGAGACTCTTCGCGGTGAAGCAGGCAATGTGGTTCTAATTCATAACCCAGATCAAGAAGACAATTATTCAGCGGCCTGGGTGAACACCGCTGATGACACAGCAGAGCTAATCTTTGATGCCAGAGAGTTCACCTCAGCCTGGCCATTTTTGCTTTTAAGCGAGCCAGGCAACCTAGAAAATGTTTACTTCGGCCCCCAACCAGGTGGCTTCACACTCGAATATGACGATCCTACTTTTGGTCGATATGGATATAACTACCTAACTGATGGTGAGAAGCTTCTCGGTTCATGGTGGTATCTAGAGCAGGGAAACCCCGAGAGTGCTGTTGTTATTACATACAACTACGAGGTCGACCAAAAGTGGATCGACAGACTAGATGTTGCAGTTGATGATTTCCTATCGGAAGATTCTTCCGAATAGCCAGAAGCTCCCAAGGGCTATCAAGACGATGCCAATCAGTGTTATTGCAATGCCAGCAATTGAAACCAATGCGGCAATAACAAACACCAATCCGAGGGCTGCGATCACAGCTCGGGCGTTGTAGTTATTTGGGTATTTTCTAATAACCCATACCATCAGCCCAAGGGCAAGTCCCGCAATCAACATCGCAAGCAGGTTTCCAAAGAGCTGACTAAAAATGGCAACCAGGCCAATCGTCAGCCCTGCAACAATTGCAACTGCCAGAGATTTGTTCATTCGCTAATTCTCTCAACAAATCTTCAGCTGAAACGGCTTCAAACTGCAGAGATTTGAGTCTTTGCCTGTTTAGACTCAAAGGTATGAGTGCGGTGTGGTTTATTGCAGCGGGAGCGTTATTGCTCGTTGAGCTATTCACCGCCGATTTGCTATTTGCTTCCCTTGCCATCAGTGCTCTGGCAGCAGCCGGTGTTAGTGCAATGGGGTTTGATTTCATCTGGCAGGGGCTTGCCTTTGGCCTGACAGCCCTGTTGTCTTTAGCGCTATTGAGGCCAATAGCGCTAAAGCATCTAAAGAAATCAACACCGGAGATGGCCACCGGCATCGATGCCCTGATTGGCGTTGAAGCCATAGCAATAACCGATGTTGATAAATACAAGGGTCAGGTGAAGCTCTCCGGTGAGGTTTGGAGTGCTAAGTCAAACGGTGCAACAATTCCTGAGGG
>CBFHOK010000064.1:0-1443 GCA_965657575.1 Microbacteriaceae bacterium
CCCTGATTGGTCAATTCAAACGGAGGCCCCATTTGACCTGCGTTGTTTACTAGTAAATCGATTTCTTTGATTTGGGAGGCAAGCGTTTCGACCTGTTCAAGATCACTTATGTTGTTAGCGATCCAATTTAGGTTGCTCGAATTTAGTTTGTTCTCGGCATTGACTAGTTTTTGGGTGTTTCTGCCAGTAATAGTTACCTCGTAGCCCATAGACAGAAGCTCTTTGGCTGTCTCAAGCCCAAGGCCTGAGGAGCCTCCAGTGATTAGTGCCTTTTTCATCTACCGCCTCAACAAATCCTCCGGGTTTGCTGACTCAATCCAGTCAACAAGTCCTTGCCACCTGCCCCAGCCGTCATCAATGCTGAAATGCCCAGCACCTGGAAAGACTATTGGCTTCATGTCCCATACATCCCCGTAGGTTTCTTGGATTCCTCTAGGAAGCCAATGGTCGTTATCGCCCGCGATTATGTTGAAATTCCCTGCGTAATTTTTAATTGCTGGCAAAACGGCTGGATGGGTGAGATCAACGGGTTCTCCCTCGATACCCTCTGCGCTGTCTGTCAGCTGGGTATCGGGAGGGGCAACAAACAGAACCCTGTCAAAAGGCGTGATTTTCTCAGTCAACGCCGCAACCAGCCAGTTCAAGCAACCAAGGGAATGCGCAATAGCAATCTTTTCATCCCCTTCAGCCTCGTCCATCATGGCTGATTCCTGAGCAAGTAATTCCTGCCACTCTTCGGTCTTTGGAGTGTCAGGAGTTGGAAACTGCGGATACCACAGCTGGTGACCCTTGTTTCTTAGCTCTGTTGCCGCCAACCGGTGCCACGAACCCTCGGGACGCCTGTTGGTCCAACCGTGCAGGAAGATGATTTTTTTCATATGAATAACTCAACCATAATCACAATCTTCTTATTCAAACTGTTAGCCACATCCACTCGTGACCCTTTTTGTTTACCAAGGTGACATAGGCTTAGGGAAAGACTTTGGAGATGTTTTTGAAGATAAGAAGTTTTCTAGTTACTTTCGCCTCAGCAATGATGCTGGCCCCAGCGGCCTTGGCGGCCCCCACCGGCGATGCTGGTTTGGATTTGGTAAACCTCGGTGATGCAAGAGAGTTGGGACTCACCGGTGCTGGCATGTCAATTGCTTTTATTGACGTTGGAATCACTAGCGGCCATCCCTATTTTGGGGGACGGGTTGTTGACGGGGTATGTGTTTCAAACAACTTTTCTTGCCCCAATGGAAGTAATTACCAAGAGGGCGTGGCTGCAGCTGAAGCGCCACCCGATAACTTCTCTGTGAACATCGAAGACATCAACCACGGAAACATGGTTGCAGGTATTGCAGCCGGTGAAATCAACAGCTTGGCTCCCGGTGGGGTGGCACCAGGGGCGAACATCATCATGGCCAGAAACGATGCCCGAACTGATCGAGGCATCACCGA
>CBFHOK010000065.1:0-1422 GCA_965657575.1 Microbacteriaceae bacterium
TCAACTGCGGGATCTCTGACAATCAATAATTCGAATTGGGAGGATAACGTCTCAAACTCCACATCACTGATAACTGCTGAGTCGAACCTTTATTTGGACAATGTCAACTTCAGTAACAACATTCTTCTGAATGGCAATTCCAGTGACTCACCCATCAGAGTAGAGGGCGACTACACCGTCACTATTGAAAACTCGACGTTCAGTTTCAATGACTCCTACGATCAGGTGAACGACGATGGTAGTAACGGTGGTGCGCTGCACATCGACGGTGGATCAGTTGTAACCATCTCCAATACCTACTTTGGGTACAACGAGGCCAACGCAGGTGGCGCTATCTACTTGTGGAGGACTGACAGTCTCACGATTAATCAAAACAGCAGGTTTGCCGGAAACGAGGCAGAATTTTCTGGAGGGGCAATCTTCAGCGAGGGCGTCTATGGTCTCGACGGATCCACTGTGTCAATTAGAGATGTCGAGTTTTATGCTAACCAGTCTCTTGACACGGGTGGTGCAATTTACTTTTTCGATTTTTATAGCTTTACCGTCAAAGACAGCACGTTTGACGAAAACGAGTCCACAGACAGTTCGGGCGGGGCCTTGTGGCTAGACGAAGGCTACGACGGCGTCTTCATAGACAATACAGACTTTATTGATAATTCCAGTGGTGACGCCAGTGGAGGCGCTATTGATATTCAAGATGTAGCGGAATTCGAACTTTATGGCGGTTCTGAGCTGACGGGCAATACTTCAGCTTACTCAGGGGGTGCAGTTGACTTATCGCGTGTGGGCTATGCACTTATAGACGAAGCCAGATTTTTGAGAAACAAAACCTATGGTGATGGCGATTATTCAGGTGGCGGTGCTATTGATTTCTACAACGAGGGCGGAGGCACTCTAAAAGTAACTGACAGTTATTTTGCTTACAACGAAGCACCAGACTCCGAAGGCGGAGCTGTCAACTTTGAGTATGGTGATTACCTCATCATCGGAGACGAAAATGAGGAGATGGGCACCACTTTCTACAAAAATTCTGCCTACTACGATGGTGGAGCCGTCAACATTGAAGACGGGAATGCAACCATCACAGGTGTCGAGTTTGCCGAAAACAACTCTGTAGAGGATGAAGGCGGTGCAGTTTACTTCGACGCCTCAGATAGCGACACACTCACAATCGATTATTCTTTCTTTGACGCAAACACTGCGGGGCAAGAAGGCGGCGCCATAAACTTTGAAGATACAGGACGGCTGTATCTAACTAACTCAGTTTTCACCGATAACCAAGCTTCAACATATTATCGGGAATATGATGGCTACCTTGGCTACGGCTACTACGGCTACTATGGCCCCAATGGCTACTATGGTGACGGTGGTGCTTTGTATGTGAACAACGTCGATTATGTGCTGATTGAAAACAATGTCTTC
>CBFHOK010000066.1:0-1402 GCA_965657575.1 Microbacteriaceae bacterium
AAGTCAAGTTTCTTGACCTCCTCGCGGTAGTTGAATTCTCTCCCTAGAGGGTCAGTTTTGGTGTCGTGCTGGTGCAAAATATCGAGATTCAGTGCATTCGGCCACCACTCTGTGGCGGTCTCTCCCATTGATGTGTGGGCTCCGTGAGCTACTGGGCAGGAATCTTGTTCAGACATAAAAAACCTTTCAAACGTCTTGATTGCTCTAACTCTAACAACGGCCACCGACCCCAGTATGGGGTTCAACTAACTTTCAGTGAGTATTCAGTTTCGATAAGTGTTCGGCAGCTTTTTTAGCTCTTGCTCGAATTGAACCGCTCTCGCTAGCAAGCCCTCTGCTCAGCACTTCTTGGGCAAGTTTTGGGTCTTTTTCAGCCAATCCAAGAACCGAAATGTATATAGCCCAGGCGGTTAGAAACTTATTGTTGGAAGCCGTGAACTCTTGAGCCCAGTCGACAATCGTTTCAGGTCGAAGAGTCTTTGATTTGGAGGATAGTTGCAGGATGTGAACTCTGGACTGCCATTGATTGAGCCCGCTAAGTGTTTTGGATAATCGCAACGCTTGGTCAGAATTCAGATCCACTCCGGAATCGACCAGGTGCTTGAGTATCCAGGTGCTGGAATTCTGGGTCTCCGGGTCAGATTGAATCAGATCCAAGATCTCTTCAATCAGTCCTTCAGAATCCTTCGATGAGGCTATTTCCGAGAGCTGAACGACATCATCTTCAGCTTCTAGTAACCACTGACGAAGTTCGTCCATGTTTATCTAAACCAGCTAGTTGGTGGACCAAGAATCAAAAGCACGTTATAAACCACAACGATTGCCAACAACACCACGGCAAACATCAAAATTGGATGATTGATCGCCCAGCGAAAAGCTTTATCAATCAGTTTTTTGTCTCTTGGGTCTGCAGTCGGCTCTTTTCTCCAAGAACCCTCAAGGTGCTGTTTGCTTCGAAGCCAGGTTTCAAATGGAATTGTTGCAAACGGAACAATTGCCAAAAACACACCAAAGCCCTGCCTAATTACCGGCCAACGCTGATTGATTCCAACCACCAGTGCCATAGCGCCATAACTAAGAAAGGTAAACCCATGCATGGCTCCAGAAATACTCACGAGCCCTGCCAAAGAATCATCCACGGCTCGAGCAATCAGTGATGAGATCAATAGTGCCCAGGTAATTGCCTCGGCGGTGGCGACGATTCTAAAGAGACCAGCTGGGGAAGATATTTTCATACTTGTGTTCAACCTCGCCTCCTCTTGACGCTTCCCAAAACGCTTTGTCTCGATATCTAGACTTCGACCGGAGTCAGTGTTTTAGCACTAGATCCCTTAATAATCTGCTTCCTTGCAGCACCTGAGATTGCATCAACCAGGATTGTTCCGACAATCACAATCAATAA
>CBFHOK010000067.1:0-1372 GCA_965657575.1 Microbacteriaceae bacterium
CTTGGGCCAATGCGCATTTTTTCACTATTTCTAATCTCAGCCTTTGTTCTCACTGGCTGCTCTCAAGCAACTGTCGAGTCTTCACTGAACCAGTCTGACTCGGCTGAGGAACTGACACCGGATGCACTGCCGGATCTTGAATCAAATGAGTATGTCACCGTTGAAACCATCGAAGATGCAGCAATCATTGCCGCCAACAGTTTTGACGCCTTCGACAAAGAAGGCATCGTTGAGACTCTTCGCGGTGAAGCAGGCAATGTGGTTTTGATTCACAACCCAGATCAAGAAGATAACTATTCAGCGGCCTGGGTGAACACCGCTGATGACACAGCAGAGCTAATCTTTGATGCCAGAGAGTTCACCTCTGCCTGGCCATTTTTGCTTCTAAGCGAGCCGGGCAACCTGGAAAATGTTTATTTCGGTCCTCAACCAGGTGGCTTCACACTCGAATACGAAGACCCAAGCTTTGGCCGGTATGGATATAACTACCTAACAGATGGTGAAAAACTTCTTGGTTCCTGGTGGTATCTAGAGCAGGGAAACCCCGAGAGTGCTGTTGTTATTACATACAACTACGAGGTCGACCAGAAATGGATCGACAGACTAGATGTTGCAGTTGACGATTTCCTAGCGGAACAGCCTGCCGAATAGCCAAAAGCTACCCATGGCAATAAGCACGATGCCAATCAAGGTAACTGCTATGCCAGCAATTGAAACCAATGCGGCTATAACAGACACCAGCCCAAGGCTCGCAATAACAGCTCGGGCGTTGTAATTATTTGGGTATTTTCTAATCACCCAGATCATCAAACCAAGGGCAAGTCCCGCAATCAGCATCGCAAGCAGGTTTCCAAAAAGCTGGCTAAAGATTGCCACCAGGCCAATTGTGAGTCCTGAGACGATTGCGATTGCCAAGGATTTGTTCATCCTCCAATTCTCTCAACAAATCTTCGGCTGAAACGGCCTCAAACTGCAGCACTTTGAGTGTTTGCCTGCTTAGACTCAAAGGCATGAGTGCGGTGTGGTTTATTGCAGCGGGAGCGCTGTTGGTGGTTGAGCTATTCACCGCCGATCTGTTATTCGCTTCCCTTGCAATAAGTGCTCTGGCAGCAGCCGGTGTTAGTGCAATGGGGTTTGATTTCATCTGGCAGGGGCTTGCCTTTGGGCTGACAGCCCTGTTGTCTTTAGCGCTATTGAGGCCAATTGCGCTAAAGCATCTAAAGAAATCAACACCGGAGATGGCCACCGGCATCGATGCCCTGATTGGAGTTGAAGCAATAGCAATAACCGATGTTGATAAATACAAGGGTCAGGTGAAGCTCTCCGGCGAGGTTTGGAGTGCTAAGTCAAACGGAGCAACAATTCCTGAGGG
>CBFHOK010000068.1:0-1328 GCA_965657575.1 Microbacteriaceae bacterium
CACTCAGGTGCTTCAGCATCGGCTGCGGTACTCATGGCCTTGGCTAAACCGGGGGATAAGATTCTGGGTCTTGATCTGGCTCACGGTGGTCACCTAACCCACGGCATGCACCTGAACTTCAGTGGAAAGATGTATGAGGCACATTCTTATCAGGTAAACGATGAGGGCTTGATTGACATGGACCACGTTCGCCAGCGTGCAAACGAGGTCAAACCCGCGGTGATTATTGCCGGCTGGAGCGCATATCCAAGACATTTGGATTTTGCCGCATTTCGAGCGGTAGCCGATGAGGTTGGGGCGAAGCTGTGGGTTGACATGGCTCATTTTGCAGGATTGGTCGCTGGAGGAGTTCACCCATCTCCGGTTCCCTATGCAGATGTTGTTTCAACAACCGTTCACAAAACCCTTGCCGGGCCAAGGTCAGGTTTGATTTTGTGCAAAGAAGAGTATGCGAAAAAGATCGACAGTGCTGTCTTCCCGGGTCAGCAGGGCGGCCCGTTGATGCACGTGATTGCAGCCAAAGCTGTTGCCTTTAAGGCGGCCATGAATGATGACTTCAAAGATCGTCAGCAAAGAACAGTCAGAGGCGCAGACATCATTGCCCAAAGATTGGTCCAGCAAGACGTCAATGACGCCGGAATAGGAATCCTGACCGGCGGAACCGATGTTCACTTGGTATTGGTTGATTTGCGAAATGCTGAGATTGATGGAAAAACAGCAGAGGATCTTTTGCACGAAGTCGGTATCACCATCAACAGAAACTCTGTACCCAATGACCCACGACCCCCGATGGTGACAAGTGGTATCAGAATCGGAACTCCTGCCCTTGCAACTCGTGGATTTGGCGATGAAGAATTTGCTGAGGTGGCAGACATCATTGCCAACTCCATCAAGCCAAATCCCGACATTGCCGCCTTGCAGGCAAGGGTGAAAAAGCTCACCGACGCTTTTCCTCTGTATGAAGGACACGAGAGCTGGTAGAACTTGACCGCTGAAATAATCGATGGCAAGGCAGTAGCCAGCGAGATTAAGTCTGAAATAGCAGTTGAAGTTGCCGAACTCAAAAGGCAAGGAATTACTCCTGGTTTAGGAACGCTGCTGGTTGGCGAAGATCCCGGTAGTAAGTCCTATGTGGCTGGAAAGCACCGAGATTGTGCTGAGGTTGGGATTGAGTCAATCAGGGTTGAACTTTCAGACAGCGCAACCGAAACAGACATTGCCAAAGCCATTGAGGACCTGAACTCCGCGAAGGAAGTCTCGGGGTTTATAGTGCAGCTACCTCTTCCAAAAGCTGTCAACACCAACAGACTGTTGGAGCTAATTGATCC
>CBFHOK010000069.1:0-1328 GCA_965657575.1 Microbacteriaceae bacterium
GGATCAATTAGCTCCAACAGTCTGTTGGTGTTGACAGCTTTTGGAAGAGGTAGCTGCACTATAAACCCCGAGACTTCTTTCGCGGAATTCAGGTCTTCAATGGCTTTGGCAATGTCTGTTTCGCTTGCGCTGTCTGAAAGTTCAACTCTGATTGACTCAATCCCAACCTCAGCACAATCTCGGTGCTTTCCGGCCACATAGGACTTACTGCCAGGATCTTCGCCAACCAGCAGCGTTCCTAAACCGGGACTAATTCCTTGCCTTTTGAGTTCAGCAACTTCAACTGCTAATTCAGACTTAATCTCGTTGGCTACTGCCTTGCCATCGATTATTTCAGCGGTCAAGTTCTACCAGCTCTCGTGTCCCTCATACAAAGGAAAAGCTTCGGTGAGTTTCTTTACCCTTGCCTGCAAAGCAGCAATGTCGGGATTTGGCTTGATGGAGTTGGCTATGATGTCTGCCACCTCAGAAAATTCCTCATCGCCAAATCCACGAGTTGCAAGGGCTGGAGTCCCGATTCTTATACCACTTGTCACCATCGGAGGTCGTGGGTCGTTGGGCACAGAGTTTCTGTTGATGGTGATGCCGACTTCGTGCAAAAGATCCTCTGCTGTTTTTCCATCAATCTCGGCGTTTCGAAGATCTACCAAAACTAGGTGAACATCTGTTCCCCCGGTCAAAATTCCGATTCCAGCGTTGGCAACATCATGTTCAACCAATCTTTTGGCGATGATGTCCGCACCCCTGACCGTTCTCTGCTGACGGTCTTTGAAATCATCGTTCATGGCCGCCTTGAAAGCAACAGCCTTGGCTGCAATCACGTGCATCAGCGGTCCCCCCTGCTGACCCGGGAAGACAGCACTGTCAATCTTTTTCGCATACTCCTCTTTGCACAAAATCAAACCTGATCTTGGCCCGGCAAGGGTTTTGTGAACGGTTGTTGAAACAACATCTGCATAGGGAACCGGAGATGGGTGAACCCCTCCAGCGACCAATCCAGCAAAATGAGCCATATCAACCCAAAGCTTTGCCCCAACCTCATCGGCTACCGCTCTAAATTCGGCAAAATCCAAATGTCTTGGATATGCGCTCCAGCCGGCAATAATCACCGCGGGTTTAATTTCATTGGCACGTTCACGAACGTGATCCATATCAATCAAACCTTCATCGTTGACCTGATAGGAGTGTGCCTCATACATCTTTCCACTGAAGTTCAGGTGCATGCCGTGGGTTAGGTGACCACCGTGAGCAAGATCAAGACCCAGAATCTTATCCCCCGGTTTAGCCAAGGCCATGAGTACCGCAGCCGATGCTGAAGCACCTGAGTG
>CBFHOK010000070.1:0-1315 GCA_965657575.1 Microbacteriaceae bacterium
CTTCATCACGAGGCATCAAAGCTAATCGGAACACTGATGCTTGAGATGCTCAATGACAACGGCATCAAAGATATTGAAGCGGTTGGTGGGCTGACAATGGGCGCAGACCCAGTTGCTGCAGCGATTATGAATGCATCAGAAAACATCGATGCCTTTGTTGTCAGAAAGCAAGCCAAAGAGCACGGAATGGGAAGACGGGTTGAGGGCCCGGAAATAGCTGGTCGCAAGGTTGTAGTGGTTGAAGACACCTCCACCACGGGAGGAAGTCCCTTGACTGCAGCCGAAGCAGTCAAAGAAGCAGGGGCCGAGATTTTATGCGTGGCGACGGTTGTTGACAGAGACACCGGTGCCCGAGAAGTTATTGAAAAGGCTGGGTATAAATACCTGACACTGATAAGCCTTGAAGATCTGGGTTTGGCCTAGGGTTTTCAACAGATACCTATAAAGGTCGCTTATTGACACTAACTTCAGCCATTCTAGAATTGTGTTGATAGAACAAATAAAATCAGATAATCTGATTTCTATGAGTAAAACAATGACCGCCACCGAGGTCTCAAGGAATTTCAGCGATGTCCTTGACCTAGTTGAAGATGGCGAAACTGTCTTCATAACGAGGGGCAAGAAAGTTATTGCCAAGTTTGAACAGGTTCGGAACGAAACCTCTGGGAAAAGACTTGCCGATTTACTTTCCGGTGCCAGTGACCCCGATAAGGACCCTCAAATTGGCCTTATTTGGGAAGCGGTCATGTCTGCTCGTGATTCTGAGGAAGAAAACAGAGACCGGTATTGAGCTCCCAAAGGGTTGTTTTAGACACCTCGGTGCTAATTGCAATTGAGCGAGGCAGCAAAGTTGAGCAACTAGAGGAGCTTGATTTTGTGATTCCAACGCTAGTTCTCGCTGAATTTGAATACGGTATAAGAAGAGTGCCTGCTGATGCAGCCAGACGCGGGTGGCAAATACTTGAAGCAATGGTTGCGGTGTCAGAAATAGCTTCGTTTGACTTAAAGGCTGCTTCAAAATATGCAGAGCTCAGAAGCTCCCTGGCGGATATCGGAAAACCCCGCTCGCAGATGGATTTATTGATCGCCTCAACAGCCGCAAGCCTTGGATTGCAACTTGTTAGCACCGACCGCAAAGCGCAATTTGAATCAATTCCCGGAGTCAAACTTCACCCTCTAAGCCATAAACTTCATTAGTGACCGAACCAATAAAGCCAACCGAGCAACCAACCTGGGGTGTTGGGCCATATGAAGGCGACCCGACCAAAGACCCTAATTTTGACAAGTTCGATTCTGAGCTGCTAGTTGCCGGCGA
>CBFHOK010000071.1:0-1302 GCA_965657575.1 Microbacteriaceae bacterium
ATGTGACCGGCAAGACCACCCATGCGCTCAAGTGATGCACTCATGCGAAGTGCACTTACTAGGATCCTCAGGTCTCTAGCAACAGGTGCCTGGGTGGCTAAAACCTTGATTACCAACTCATCCAGTTCAAGGGCGTGAGCTTCGTTGGCATCGGCCTTCTGGATTGCCTGATCGGCAAGTGCGACATCGGAGGTCAAAAAAGCCTTGGTGGCAAGCTTCATGGTCTCAGTAGCTTCGCTGGCGATTGTGACCAGTCGGTCTTGAACCTCTGAAAGTTCCTGTTGGAAGACCTCGCGCATTTTTTCTCCTAAATTCTTTGCTCACCTGACAATGTCAGTGCTTGGTAAACACAAGCTGAACATTGTTGAAACTACTACGGAATAGCAACATTCTTGGGATTTCAATGGCGGTAGTGTTTGACCAGAGTGGAGATATTGTTAATAAAGTGAACACAATCGAGCAGATAGCACTAGGGCTTCTAATCGCCTTTTTAGTCCTTGGACTGGTGGCTGCAGTTGCAGCAATTCGTCGTTCACGAATCAAGTCCACCTCTGGAGTTAATGTTTTTGAAGAGGTTGCGGCAGAGATTGTTGACCGCATAGCAAACGCAGGCGTTGTGCTGAATGCAAATAATCAGGTTCTTCGCTATTCGCCAGGAGCACAGGTTTTCGGTCTTATACAGAACAGACATCTGATTCACTCGGCACTTGTGAATCTGGTGGATGAGGCTCGTGAGAAACAAGATGTTATTGAGCGAGATTTAGAGATTGAGTCGGGTGGAAGAAAAAACCCTGTTTGGCTCAGAGCCCGGGCCGCACACTTCGGAAAAGACCTGGTCATTCTCCTTGTTGATGACAGGACTGAATCCAAACGTCTGGAGGAAACCAGGAGAGACTTCGTTGCCAACGTCTCGCATGAGCTGAAAACCCCAATCGGGGCAATAAGTCTGTTGGCTGAAGCGATTGAGGATTCCATTGATGAACCAGAGACTGCCAAGCGGTTTGCTAAAAACCTCTCGAAAGAATCAAAACGGCTTTCAAACCTGGTTCAAGAGGTGATCCAGCTTTCAAAGATGCAGTCTGGGCCAATTTTGGAAAATGCCATCGAAATGGACCTCAGACAGGTTGTTACTGACGCGGTTGAACGAAACCAAACCCTTGCCGAACAACAGGGGATAAAGGTTCTAGCGGACACCAACGAAAGCGTTCACGTCAAAGGTGACTACGACATGCTGGCAACAGCACTTAGAAACCTGATTGAAAACGCAATTGTTTACTCCGACTCTGGCTCGCAGGTTGGTGT
>CBFHOK010000072.1:0-1302 GCA_965657575.1 Microbacteriaceae bacterium
ATGTGACCGGCAAGACCACCCATGCGCTCAAGTGATGCACTCATGCGAAGTGCACTTACTAGGATCCTCAGGTCTCTTGCTACAGGAGCCTGGGTGGCTAAAACCTTGATTACCAACTCATCCAGCTCAACGGCGTTTGCCTCATTGGCATCGGCCTTCTGGATTGCCTGATCGGCAAGTGCGACATCAGAGGTCAAAAAGGCCTTGGTGGCTAGCTTCATGGTTTCAGTCGCTTCACTGGCGATAGTGACCAGACGGTCTTGAACCTCTGAAAGTTCCTGTTGGAAGACCTCGCGCATTATTTCTCCTAAATTCTTTGCTCATCCGACAATGTCAGTGCTTGGTAAACACAAGCTGAACATTGTCGAAACTACTACGGAATAGCAACATTCTTGGGATTTCAACGAGGGTAGTGTTTGACCAGAGTGGAGATATTGTTAATAAAGTGAACACAATTGAGCAGATAGCGCTGGGGCTTCTAATCGCCTTTTTGGTCCTGGGACTAGTGGCGGGAGTTGCAGCAATCCGTCGTTCACGAATCAAGTCCACCTCTGGCGTGAATGTTTTTGAAGAGGTTGCTGCAGAAATCGTTGACCGCATTGCAAACGCAGGCGTTGTGCTGAATGCAAATAATCAGGTGCTTCGCTACTCACCAGGAGCACAGGTTTTCGGCCTTATCCAAAACAGACACCTGATTCACTCGGCACTTGTGAATCTGGTGGATGAGGCACGGGAAAAGCAAGACGTTGTTGAGCGAGACGTTGAGATTGAATCTGGTGGAAGAAAAAACCCGATCTGGCTTAGAGCAAGGGCTGCACACTTCGGTAGGAACTTGGTCATTTTGTTGGTGGATGACAGAACCGAATCCAAACGCTTAGAGGAAACCAGGAGAGATTTTGTTGCCAATGTGTCGCATGAGCTGAAAACCCCAATTGGTGCAATAAGTCTTTTGGCTGAAGCGATTGAGGATTCGCTTGACGAACCTGATACCGCCAGACGATTTGCTCAGAACCTCTCGAAAGAATCAAAACGGCTTTCGAACCTGGTTCAAGAGGTGATCCAGCTTTCAAAGATGCAGTCTGGACCGATTTTGGAAAATGCCATCGAAATGGACCTCAGACAGGTTGTTACCGACGCGGTTGAAAGAAACCAAACCCTTGCCGAGCAACAGGGGATAAAGGTTCTAGCGGACACCAACGAAAGCGTTCACGTCAAAGGTGACTACGACATGCTGGCAACAGCACTCAGAAACCTGATTGAAAACGCGATTGTTTACTCCGACTCTGGCTCGCAGGTTGGTGT
>CBFHOK010000073.1:0-1258 GCA_965657575.1 Microbacteriaceae bacterium
AGCGCTAAAGACAACAGGGCTGTCAGGCCAAAGGCAAGCCCCTGCCAGATGAAATCAAACCCCATTGCACTAACACCAGCTGCTGCCAGAGCACTGATTGCAAGGGATGCGAATAACAAATCGGCGGTGAATAGCTCAACCACCAACAGCGCTCCCGCTGCAATAAACCACACCGCACTCATACCTTTGAGTCTAAGCAGGCAAAGACTCAAAGCTCTGCAGTTTGACGCCGTTTCAGCCGAAGATTTGTTGAGAGAATTGGAGAATGAACAAATATCTGGCAATCGCAATCGTCGCAGGACTCACAATTGGCCTGGTTGCCATTTTTAGTCAGCTGTTTGGAAACCTGCTGGCGATGTTGATTGCGGGACTTGCCCTTGGGCTGATGATCTGGGTGATTAGAAAATACCCAAATAACTACAACGCCCGAGCTGTTATAGCGAGCCTTGGGCTGGTGTTTGTTATAGCCGCATTGGTTTCAATTGCTGGCATAGCACTTACCTTGATTGGCATCGTCTTGATAGCCCTTGGAAGCTTTTGGCTATTCGGCAGAATCTTCCGCTAGGAAATCATCAACTGCAACATCTAGTCTGTCGATCCATTTCTGATCAACTTCGTAGTTGTATGTCACCAAAGCCACAATTTCCTCGTTGTCTGGGTCCGGGTAATACCAGGAACCAACCAGCTTCTCACCATCCGTTAGATAGTTATAGCCATAGCGACCAAAGCTTGGGTCTTCGTACTCAATCGTGAAACCTGCTGGATGACTTCCAAAGAAGGCGTTTGCCCGATACTCGGGATCACTGAGAACAAAGAATGGCCAAGCCGATGTGAAATCCCTTGTGTTGAAAATTAGCTCTGCGGTGTCATCCGCTGTGTTGATTAGTGCTGCCTTGTATTGATCCCTCTGGTCAGGGTTATGAACCATCACCAGGCCAGCATCCACGTAGGACTCCACTATGCCCCCCTTGATGAATTTGTCAAAAGTTCGAGCGACAATGATGTCCGCATCTTCAATGGTCTCAACAGTGACATACTCATTTGATTCAAGATCCGGCAGGGCATCTGGTGTCAGTTCTTCAGCTGAGTCTTCATTGGGTGTGTTGGTATCTGAAGATTCCTGCTGTTCTGATTGTTCTGGAGCCTCTTCGTTCATTGAAGAATCGAAAGTGGCTTGAGAACAGCCAGTCAGAACAAAGGCTGAGATTAGAAATAAAGAAAAAATGCGCATTAGTTCAAGTCTAGGACCGGGGATTGC
>CBFHOK010000074.1:0-1214 GCA_965657575.1 Microbacteriaceae bacterium
GGGAGCACGTAATGAGTGATGAGGTTGAACGAAAAATCGCCGGGCTGGTCTCCACACTCGATGTTTCACCATATGGTTTGGCCATTCCTGGCTTGGCTGAACTGGGACTGCAGTCGGAGGCAATAAGTTTAGGAATTCCCGCGAGCGAACTCTCCGACGGTGATTACACATTGACCCAAATAGGCGAGCCGCTGCAGGTCGATAAGGAGCTCTTGACGCAGTTGGATGAGCTTGGATTAATTCCAGGTGCGAGGGTCAAGATAGAAGATCAGGGTGTTGACAAGTTCCTCATCTCTCAACAACAGGATGAAGGTTTGCTGGTTGAATTCGACATCTCAAGACATATATTCCTCTCCTCAGGGGTTTAGACTTTCGCTAATAACAAATAGAATTTTACGAGCTTTTTGTTGAGAGGACTTTTATGACAAAGCCAACCACCCGCAGGCAGGCGCGCGAGGCCGCTCGAAAGAAAAATAGAGAGCTTCGGCCAATCACCAAAATGGTAACCATGATGGCTGCTACCGGTTTGATGGCCACCTTCGCACTTCCCTCTTTTGGTTACAACCCTGCCTACACTGCTCGCACCGGATTGGTAAAAGCCGAGCAAGCTGACAGCGAATCGCAGTCTTTGCAGGTTCAGTCAGAAGCTGGAGTTAGCTATGACCGCGGTTCTTTTAGTGCCACTGAGGACACAGTCAGCGTGTTAACAACCAGCTCCAGTTATTCAGGTCCTCGCTATACCGACTACCTGGCATCACCAAGATTTGACCAGCTAAACAGCGCCAATGTCATGAAGGCAGCAGCTGAGCTTGTTGGAACACCTTATGTTTTGGGTGGTCAGACCCCAGCTGGGCTTGACTGCTCGGGTTATGTGATGTTTGTTTACGCTCAGTTCGGCATTGAAATGCCACACAGTGTTACTCAGCAGTCAAGACTCCCCTTCGCAGAGAAGATTGCTCTGGAGGACGCCGTTCCAGGTGACATTGTGGTTTTCAACGATTACTCACACAACGGAATTTACGCGGGAAATGGAAATTTCTATCACGCTCCGCAGCCCGGCGACAAAGTCAAGCTAGCCCCAATTTTCACTGATCGATTCCACATCCTGAGATTCGGTCCAATAAATGAGGAAAATCAGTAACTTTAATTTTGGCGTTTCTTTACCAAAATCAGCACATCCCTGCTTAACCTGATGACAGAACAAACCGGCTTGA
>CBFHOK010000075.1:0-1206 GCA_965657575.1 Microbacteriaceae bacterium
TCTAGCGATGCGAGTGCTTTAGGCATTAGTTCTAATAATTTGTCATTCTCCGCAGGTGTTCCAATAGTTATTCTCAGGGCACCAGGAATTGTGGTTTTTCTAACTATCAATCCCTCAGACAAAAGGTAATCGAAAACCCCTCGAGGATTTACATATCCCTCGACCAGCAGAAAATTCGATTCCGATGGCAATACCTTCAAATTCAGCTCCGCCAACCCTTTAGCCACCCGATCCCTTTCGTTTGAAATCTGCTTCACATTGGAAAGCATCAGCCGGGAATTAGTCAAGGCTGCAATCGATGCGGCCTGAGTCAGGGTACTCAAGTGATAGGGCAACCTGACCAACCTCATGGCGTCAACAACAGCAGGATCACCAAGTAGGTATCCAAGTCTCACGCCTGCAAAGGCAAATGCCTTAGACATGGTTCTACTAACAACCAAACGTGGTCTGCCCTCCAACAAAGTGATTGCCGAGGGTTGGTCCGAAAATTCAGCATAGGCTTCGTCAACCAAAAGCATTCCTTCGGTGGCCTCATATGCGGCTTCTATAAGATCCAGATCTATCTGTGTCCCAGTTGGGTTATTCGGGTTGCACAAAATCACAACATTTGGGTTGTGCTGATCGATAGCCTCAAGCACGCGACCCTCGTTCAAGGTGTAGTCATCTTCCCTGGGAAGTTCCAAATAATCTGTAAGTGTCCCCTGGGCGATTATTGGATACATCGAATAGGTTGGCCCAAAGCTGAGCGTAAGCCGACCGGGCCCTCCAAATGCCTGGTGGAACTGTTGCAAAACTTCATTTGATCCATTAGCGGCCCATACCTGTTCTGGCTTCAGTTCTCCGGGCAAATAGTTGGCGATAGCTTTTCTTAAGTCTAGGAATTCTCTATCTGGATAGCGGTGGAGGTTTCCAAGGACATTCTGAATCTCCTCAGAAATAGCCGCTTGCACTAATTCTGGAACTCCGAAGCTATTTTCATTGACGTTTAGCTGTATTCCTTCTGGAAGCTGCGGAGCACCATAGGGCACACTCCCGCGCAAATCATCGCGTAGTGGCAAATCTTCCAAGCTGGTCACCTGCAAAGACTACCAATTAAGGAAGGGCCAACTGCTGTCCAGCCTGCAAATTCGTGCTTTGAAGGTTGTTTAGGGCTACTGCCTCGGCAATCCAATCTCTTGGATCCATACCCTGTCCATACTTTTTCGC
>CBFHOK010000076.1:0-1200 GCA_965657575.1 Microbacteriaceae bacterium
GAACTGACCGGCAGGCAATTGGAACTGTTGGAATTAGCTTCTATGGCTTGGTCCAAGACCTCAATCAAGAACTGGGCCGATTTTGGTCTAATCAAGCTCCGAGCGCTCGGACACAACGTTGACCACTCAATCATCGGGATCGCCCCAAGGATTACTCTTGCCGATAGCAACTTCGAAGTTTTGTCCGAGGCGATAGCTTCACGACAGGCGGTTAGCTTTGAGTATAAAAAGCTGGGAGCTTTGGAGGCTGAAACCAAATCTGTTCTGCCCGCTCGAATCAGGGGAATTGAGGGGGAGTGGGTGTTATTAGCCAAAGATGCAGCGACTTTGCAAGTCAAAAACTACCTGCTCAGACGAATAGTTACAGATGCGGTAATAGTTGATTCGACTCTGGAAGTATCGATTGATGAGATCAACTCCGCTGAGGCAGGTTTAGATGAATACATTGCTGGTAACGAGGCAACACTTTGGATAAGACCTGACTCCGAGGCGGAGTTCAAATATGGCAAAAGTGGTGAAATCACAATCAATTACATGGATGAAGAACTTCTGAGTGAGGACATTCTTGATGTGGCGGGGGATGTTTCGGTGCTTGAGCCGAAATCGCTGCTGAAAAGGATTGAAGATGCAATCGAAAAGGTGGTGAGAGCACATGCCTAGCGTCTCGCTAACTAATCAGGACCTCTTTGGAATTGCGCTTTCGATCTCCGGGTTCCTGCACCTAAACAACAACGAGGTGAGCGTGAGCCAAGCTTGCGAGCACTTCGAAATCAGTGAGCCGAAGCTGAGAAAACTCATCAGTACACTTTTCACCCTGGAAAATCTCAAAACTACCGATTTTTACTTTGATTTTGACCTGCAGGCATTTGACAAGAATGGAATTCTCAGGCTCAACCAGAAGGCCATAATCGGTAAGCCCCCAAGACTTTCAAATCAACAGGTTTCGGCTTTAGCAATGGGTCTTGAATACCTTTCAAGTTTTGAAGGTTTGGCCGAGGATGAGGACCTTCAAAAACTAATGACGATCTTCGGTGCTAACAAGACTAAGCAAGCTGCACCGAGTGTCAATGGCGAGAAGCTATCCGTGCTTAGACAAGCCGTGTCTTCTTCCAAGCAAATCAGTTGCGATTACATCAATACCAAAGGGGACAGGGCCATTAGAACTCTCGAACCACTCAGAATTGATTTGGTGAACAGTGT
>CBFHOK010000077.1:0-454 GCA_965657575.1 Microbacteriaceae bacterium
TATCGCCTTCATGGAGCAGTGCAAGATCAAGGAAGCTGCAAAGGTTCTAAGCGGTATACGCAAATACAACAAGCTCGATTGCGATTCCACCTACGACCTAGACCGATGGATAAGAGCTCGTTGTGATGAGCAAGGTATTTTGCCGGCAGCACCAGCAATTGAAGAAGTCCAAAACGATATTGAACAAAAGGATGATTCCCTCCTCGCAGAAAGACTTCTGGAAGGCGTTCCAGTTGATGTTGATAAAAGGACTGAACTAGAACAGGCCAGGGCAACCATGGCAGCTTGCGTATTATTTGTGACCAGAGAAATGCGTCCAACCTGGTGGCAGATCTTTGATGCTAAGAAATCTGATTTAGATGAGATCGACCAGTCTTCCGGAGGCTTGGTCATCGCCGAGGCAAGAGCTTCGGATTGGTATAAAGAGGGAAGGCAACGAAACCTCAGAAGAGAG
>CBFHOK010000077.1:464-1137 GCA_965657575.1 Microbacteriaceae bacterium
CATCGAGATTGTTGGTGAGAGTCAGCATCCAGCGGATTTGTTTGCGAAAGGCGACAAGATTGATTTGCTTTATGAATTTGCATCAATCGGCATGCAGACACTCAGCGATTCAGAGCGCGGAAGCACCACAGTCGAAATAGTAGATTTCACCCAAGATGGGGCAATTGTTGAAGAGCAGGTAAAACCTGCTGACGCTCCCTGGCATGACTTGCCAATAGCTGCCCTCCCCGGTCCCCCGCAGGTGAACTATAAAAAAATCCAAGAGAAGCTAATGGAGGTTGGCAACCAACTCGCCGACAGTGATTCACTGCCACAGGCCGTTTGGGCCGACATTCTGGCGAAAAGACCGCCACAAATTGAGGGTGGGCTTTCATTCGTTGGCAAGAGAGAAGAGCAACTCGTTGATTCACTTTCCAGATGCGATGACAGCTATCTTGCCGTGCAAGGCCCTCCGGGGACAGGAAAGACCTACGTTGGTTCAAGGGCTGTCTATGAACTTGCCAAGAGAGGCTGGAAGATAGGCGTTGTCTCCCAGTCTCATAAAGTTGTCGAGCACTTCATAAGCAAAGTTATGGACTTAGGCAACGAAGTTCCAGTTGCGAAGAAGCCCAAGAAACCAATCGAGCCAGCACCAAAATGGCAGCATGACGACATTGGCACCTGGGTAGCATCT
>CBFHOK010000078.1:0-1104 GCA_965657575.1 Microbacteriaceae bacterium
CAATCTTGTATTCGTACTCACCGCTTACGCTGTCGGTCCATTCAACTTTTCCGGTGTCTGTATAAAGCGCGGTTGCGATGTGCTCCGAGGGGTCACCAGAAAAGCTCTGGGACTGACTTGCACAGAGAGACGCCAGGGCTGAGGCGTCAACTCTTCCACCAGTCGCAACCTTGCCAGAAACTGATGAGGTAGCTGCAGCGGTTGAAAACAGGTTGGAGATCGCTCGCTCGCCCCCAGTCCCCCTGTTTGCTGCAACACAAAGAGCTAATGCACCTGTTACGTGTGGAGCCGCCATAGATGTTCCATCGAATGAAACGTATCCTCCACCAGACTCGGTGCTAATAATTCCTGTTCCAGGTGCGGCGATATCAACACTTGCTGGTCCATAGTTCGAATACTCAGCAAGTGAGCCGTCCTCGTCTAACGCGGCGACTGTTACTAGGCAATCCCAATCACGGATTTCAGTTCGGCAATCGAGGTTTCCTGGAAACTGCTCAGACCCGTCGTTGTTTGAAGAGTTGTTTCCCGCAGCTGCAACGAAGACGATTCCTGCATCACCCCCGCGCTGGATAGCTTCTTCAAGAGCTTTGGAGTAACCAACACCGCCCCAGGAGTTGTTGGTTGCAATGATGTCCAGTCCCTTTTGGGTTCTCAGCTGAGTTACGTAGTCAATAGCCCTAATCGCATCGGAAAGCTTGGACCGACCAGAAGGGTCACTGATTTTTGCAGAAATCAACTTCACATTCTGAGCAACACCTGTCACGCCGATGCCATTGTTTCCAACAGCACCAATTGTTCCTGCAACATGAGTGCCGTGGGTATCTTCATCAGCGTCTTTCACTGAACCGTCGTTGTTGACAAAATCGTATCCGTGGACGTCATCGATGAAACCATTTCCATCATCATCGATCCCGTTGCCATCGATCTCTCCAGAGTTTGTCCACATGTTAGAGGCAAGATCAGGGTGGGTGTAGTCGATACCAGAGTCAATTACAGCAACATAAACATTGTCTGATCCTGTGAAGCCGTTGGCCCATGCAGATTCTGCATTTGATCCAAACCCACTTTCAACCCCCCACATATTCCCGGCAACATATTCAGTGT
>CBFHOK010000079.1:0-1103 GCA_965657575.1 Microbacteriaceae bacterium
AGAAGGTTGGGGGTTCGAGTCCCTCCAAGCGTGCGAACCACGAGAAGAATTTCACGACTTCTCGTGGTTTCTTTTTAGCCCGTGACTGCTACCGTAATGGTCATCTAAGACGGGAGGAGCATGGTTTACTCAGCTGCAGACTCTGTCGAGCAATACATATCGGAGCTTCCTGAACCCAGAAAGACAGAAATCGCCCAACTTCTAAGCCTGATTCGAGAGAACCTTCCGGATGGTTTTGATGAAGTTATGGCCTGGGGGATGATCGTTTTTCAAGTTCCCCTGGAGTTATCAGGACCTACCTATAACAAGCAGCCTCTGATGGCGGTCGCTCTAGCAAGCCAGAAAAACCACATCTCTTTTTACCTAACATCGATTTACGCATCAAAAGAGCTAACCAATGAGTTTCACGCTCGTTGGCAAAAAAGCGGAAAAAAACTGGACATGGGCAAGTCTTGTGTCAGGTTTAGATCCCTTGAACAAGCTGACCTGGAAACGCTGGGATGGGCTGTCTCTCTATTGAACCCAGAGGAGTTCACTCAGATGTATTTGGAAGCCAGGGGATCCAGGCGCTAGAAATATAGGGTTCTCAGTGTTGGTAAGAGCCTTGTTTCGACCTAGGGTTATCCCATGGACTCACTCAATCGCCACGAGGATTATGGTCAGCAATCTTTGGATGAAACTCATCTGTCCGATGACCCAATCAAGCAATTCGGTGAATGGTTGGTGGAAGCAGAAGAGAATTCCATCTATGAACCAAACGCTTTTGTTCTAAGCACCATAAACAAAAACCTCACCCCATCTTCCAGAACAGTGCTTCTAAAGGGTATCGACGATGAGGGTTTTGTTTTCTTCACCAATTTTGGCTCTCGCAAAGGTGCTGCAATAGAAAACAATCCTCACGTGAGTGCTGTGTTTGGTTGGTATGCGATGTATCGGCAGGTTTTGATTGAAGGCAAAGTTGAAAAAATCTCAGCTAAAGAATCTGAGGAGTATTTCCATTCAAGACCTCACCAGTCTCAGGTTGCGGCTTGGTCTTCAAAACAATCAGCACCAATTGAAAACAGAGCAAAGCTGGATCAGCAGTTTGGTGAGGCTCTGGAGAA
>CBFHOK010000080.1:0-1093 GCA_965657575.1 Microbacteriaceae bacterium
CAACAGCCTCTTTGGAATCGACAAGCACTCCGTCATTATCAAATAAGCAGGCTTGGATACCTTCTAGGATCACTTAGTTTCCCTGCTGGTAGCAACCAACTGGAAGACAAAGCCAAACATGGCCATCGCAACAATCACAATTGCAGGCAAGAATTCACCTATGAAAATGGTCGTATCGAAGGACACCACATACTCGCCGGGATTATCGATTCCAAGTTCATTAGGCTCTGGTCTTTCATCAAAGCTATTGAGTCCGTCGATTGCCATAGTTAGCGAAACGATGAAACTGACTGCCATCCAAACAATTGCTAGGACGCTGTTGAGATTCGCAGCTCCCTTGGCACCACCAATTTCGCCATTGTTATAACTCAGTGCAGCTCCTGATTTGTTTGCACCAAACCAAATCGAAAAGCCGAGCAGCGCCAACAGGATTACTCCCGTCCACTGCTCAAAGGCGTCAAAGATGTCAAAGATGGCTAATCCAATGATGATGCCGAGTACGATACCGACAATTGGAGATGCGTAGCCGAACGCTAAAGCTGTCCTTGCCTGTTGCTCAGTCATTTTTCACCTCTGTTTTCACGACAAATGCTTTCAGTACCACAAATAGGACTATTCCAGCGGTCAACAAAATTGGGACATAGGTCTTCATCAGTCTCACGACTATCTCCATGTCTTGCGATTTATCTAAGGACTCAATAAAGGTTGCAAGAATAAACACAACGCCCATTAGCAATGCAATTATCACCGCGATAAAACTCCAAACCGCTGCTGTCTTTGAAAGTCTTTTTGGCTCATACAAAGTAATTGCTCGCTGGGCAATTCTTCTCGCCCACAAAGCCGTCATCGAAAACACCAAAATGCTGGTGATGTACAAATAGGCACCGGGAGATATTTGAGGATCGTAAATCAAGTTGAAGTCGCGAAACGGCTCTTCGCCTTTCATCGGGGAGTCCTGCTCAACCAGTTCATATCTGTAATCGTCATAGAAAAGATTGCTGTAGTAGGACAGGATCGTGATTGCCCACCAGCTGGTGGCACCAATGGCAATCATAAATAGTGAGTTGATGGAGAGCTGTCTTGATGAAAGCTC
>CBFHOK010000081.1:0-1079 GCA_965657575.1 Microbacteriaceae bacterium
AAGATTCCGCTGAGGATGTCCTTCACAAGTGATTGCGCACCAAAACCAATTGCTGCACCCAGAATTGATGTGACGGCGATTAGGGCACCAATGTTCACACCAAGTTCACCCAACACCATGACAACTGCCGTGATAGATATGCCCCACAAAATAAAGTTGTCTAAAACACTTGCAATGGTCCTGGTTCTTTGCAGGATTCGCTGCTCTTCAACTACTTTGTCGGCAACCTCACGAGCGTGAGTGTTTACACCACTAATAATCGCGTTGACTATTTTTCTGGAACTCAGTCGAAGAACTATCGCAAGAGTTATCGCACCAACAATGATGAAAACAATTCGAATGAGTGGTTCCCAATCTTGAATGAATTGCTGGAAGTCCATTTATTTCTCCATTCGGCTTTGGCAGGCAAGCGCTCGGTCTAAGTTTGCCAGATGCTCAACCAGAATTCTTCGAAGAGCCGCCTTGGATTGAATTTCTGGATTTTCCAAAACCTTTGCAGTTTTCTCGCGGAGCTCCCGGTTCGCAATCTCGATTGGGTAGAGGTTCAGCAGTAAGTATTCGGCGATGCTGAAGCTCTTGGTCTCCCAGATCTCAAGGGCGCTTTCTAGGTATTTATCGGCATATGGATGGAGAACACTTGGGTCACTAACTCGAGTGAATCCACGCGATGCGCTTTCCAAAATGGCATTTGACATGGTGTCCTGATGCACCATCTCCTCCCACATCAAAGCTTTGTTCTTGGCATCCGGCAAGGCAGCTTTTGCCAAAGCGAAAGCCTTCTGACCATTCGCGGTGTTGTCTTTAGACAGCTCACTCTCGAGCTCCTCTAGGGTGATTTCACCCAGGGTTGCGAGGGCGGCCATCAATTCCCAACGCAAATCCTGGTCTATTACAAGTCCAGCAATTGTTTTCTCTCCGCTCAGAACATCTTTTAGCCAGCCAGCCTGCGCTGGGGTTGATAACAATGCCGCACCTTTCACCAGTTGAAACTGCAGGTCTGACCCTGATGAAACTTCTTCGCTCAGAGAAATGAATCTTTCAGCTGCTTCTGAGCTTGACTTTTCACGTTGGTTTTCGGG
>CBFHOK010000082.1:0-1044 GCA_965657575.1 Microbacteriaceae bacterium
CCTTGGCTGGCATTGGAGGAATCTGAAATGAATTGCTCATGACGGATACATTTCTTGTGTTTGATTGGATGGCTTTCGAAGACTGAGACTGAGTGACAGCCCTAGAGCTTCCGCCAATGCCTGCACGCGATCCAGTTGAACTGTTAACTTGCCATTTTCAACGTCATGAACGAACCGGACTGAAACCCCTGCGAGCTCCGCCGCCTCAAGCTGAGTCAAACCAAGCTGCTTCCGGCGAGCTCGCAGAGCATCGGCAACAGCGGCTGTTGAATTCATTCTTCACCTCTCTGAAAAATGTGCGTTCACACATAATATGGTCAAGTTTACTCGCATTATGGACATTTTGGTATTTATTATGTGCGTTCACACATAAGTTGTCATAAATTCACGATTTTATGTCTGGAATCACCTGAATATGTGTGTTCATACAGATTTTACAAAAGCTTTTCTAATCGACTACAACTCAAAATAGGCCGAATAGCCAGCTAAGTGTTGGTTGGCATGACTTATGCCAACACTTAGGGTTCTAAGTGTTGGTAAGAGCCTCGTTTCGACCTAGGGTTATCCCATGGACTCACTAAACCGCCATGAGGATTACGGTCAGCAATCTTTGGATGAAACTCATCTGTCCGATGACCCAATCAAGCAATTCGGTGAATGGTTGGTTGAAGCAGAAGAGAATTCCATCTATGAGCCAAACGCTTTTGTTCTGAGCACCATCAATGAAAACCTGACCCCATCTTCCAGAACAGTTCTTCTCAAAGGCATCGATGATGAGGGTTTTGTTTTCTTCACTAACTTCGGTTCTCGCAAAGGTGTTGCAATAGAGAACAATCCTCACGTGAGTGCCGTGTTTGGTTGGTATGCGATGTATCGGCAGGTGTTGATTGAAGGCGAAGTTGAAAAAATCTCAGATACAGAATCAGAGCAGTATTTCCATTCAAGACCACACGAGTCTCAGGTTGCAGCTTGGTCTTCAAAACAATCAGCACCAATTGAAAACAGAGCAAAGCTGGATCAGCAGTTTGGTGAGGCTCTGGAGAA
>CBFHOK010000083.1:0-1043 GCA_965657575.1 Microbacteriaceae bacterium
TTCGTCCTGGCGATATAGTGCGAGCTGACGTGGACGGTGTTGTCGTTGTTCCTGTCGACAGAGCCGAAGAAGTTGCCGACCTAGCGCGTGCGATCGAAGAGGCCGAGGACCGCATAGTGTTACGTGTTCGACATGGTGCGACCCTTGCCGAAGCCCGTGCGGCCGAGGGGTACCACTCGCTTCAGAAAAGAGCAGGAGGTTAGCTCGTGGCACTTGATGCAGCCAGGGGACACAGCACAGCAACCCTGTTTGAAGCGGCAACCGCCCAATGGGCGCGAGGTGACCAAGGGGAAATGCCAGAATATGCCATAGACCCTGCCATCAAAGCTGCATGGCATGGAGCGCGGGCAGCTGGTCCGGCCTTTACCGTTCGGGGGACAGGTGGGGACAACCTGGCGTTACAGCGTGCGATTCTCTGCGCCGAGCCTGGAGAAGTCCTGGTCGTCGATTTGCAGGGTAGCCAGCACGGCCACTGGGGCGAAGTCCTAGCGGTAGCGGCTCAAGCCCGCAGCATTGCAGGACTCGTCGTTGACGGAGGAGTACGAGACACAGACGAACTTCGTGCCCTGGGTTTTCCCGTCTTCTCACGAAACAATTCAGTTCGGGGAACAATTAAGTCGGACCGAGGTGACCTGGGCACAGAAGTTATGCTGGCTGGGGTTCGAGTGGTGACCGGTGACCTTGTGGTGGCAGACTCCGACGGGGTTGTGGTAATTCCAAGAGACCGCGTTGAAGCAGTCCTAGATGAAGCCGACAATCGAGTTCTCAAGGAGCAGGAAATTATTAACGAGCTGCGTGCTGGGCGAACCAGCATTGATTTGTACAACCTGGACGGCGATGATCTCCCGAAGCGCAGCTGACATGAACCAAATCCGTCGCCTCGAAAAGTTTTCGTTCACTCGTGACCTCGATGGCACGCGGGTGCAGATTGCCGGCCTTAGCCGACAAGGGGATGGTCCTCCCATTGTCTTCCTTCACGGTTTCGGCTCGACAAAAGAGGACTACGCAGACGTAGTGCAGCAGTCAGCGCTAAACCACCGTCC
>CBFHOK010000084.1:0-1008 GCA_965657575.1 Microbacteriaceae bacterium
CCAGCTGCGACCAATAGAACCGTTGACACAACTGCCACGGAGATTTTTATCCAGGATCGCTTTTTCTTCATCGTCTAGGTTGCAAGTTTATCGCCCCGTCACGAATCAGGACACTAACGACAACAATAGTGAAAACCGTAAATTAACCTATCGGCTTGTCAGGGGCTTTTCACCCAACGCAGACCCACTCTGATCTTTCCCTCTATTACGGATCAGTTATGTCTTTAGAAGGCTATTTCACTGCCCCGGCGGCTATGCCGGACACGATTTGCCTTTGCAAAAAGAAGTAGAACACAATTATTGGGATGATTGCCAGCAGCAAGCCTGCCATAGCTTGCCCAAACTCTCTCGCATACTGTCCATAAAAGAGGTAGGTCGAAAGAGGTAATGTGTAGGTCTCCTGGGATAAAACTAGCGATGGCAACAAGAAGTCGTTCCAAATCCAAAGGGCATTAATAATTGCAACGGTAGCAGTGACGGGACCTAGCATTGGGAAGATCACTCTCCAGAAGATTCCAAGGTCTCCGGCTCCGTCAATTGCGGCAGCTTCATCCAACTCTCTCGGGATTGTCTTGACGAATCCGTGATACAAAAAGGTAGATAGTGCGACACCGAATCCGATGTAAAATACGATCAACGAGAAGATTTCGCTGATGTTTATGAACCAGCCGTACATACCCACAAAAGGGATCATTAGAGCTTGGAAAGGAACAATCATTGAAGCCACCAGGGTCAGGAATATTCCGTTTGAAAATTTAGTATTTGACCTTGCGAGAAAGTAAGCAAGCATTGAAGAAGTGACTATCAAGGCAGACACCGAAAAAACTGTGACAATTATCGAGTTCGTTAGAGCCTGGAAATACTCCATTTTTCGTATTGCCTCTTCAAAGTTCTCCCATGAGAACTCGAGCGGTAAGGCGAGAGGGTCTTTGAGAATGTCTACCTTTGGCTTAAATGAGTTGATAAGCACCAAGACAAATGGCATCGCAAATGCAAAGGAGAGAAAGG